>JBGPUE010000007.1:0-81332 GCA_041491005.1 Binataceae bacterium (SeqCode)
CAAGCGCTCCGAGCAACCCCACTGCCCATCCGCGAACGCCCGCGTCCACCTCCTCGACGAGAATCACCAGCGCGACCGAGCCTTCCGCAGCCGAGAAGGCGATCGCGGCAAAGCGCATCGCGATAAAGCTCGTGCTGTTCCAAGCCAGAGCCGTTAGCGCGGTGAAGATTGTGTAGCCGACGACCGTGTAAAGCAGCAGCCGCTTGCGCCCATAGCGGTCGGCGAGCGGAGTCAGCAGCAGGGACGGGATGAAACCGAGCTTGATGATCGAGAGCATCGAACCCAGCGACGCCTCGGCCATCTTGAACGCTTGCTGGATCTGCTTGAGCGCGAGCCCCAGCAGCGCGCCGTCGTAGTTGTTGAAGAAGCCGGCTGTGGTGACCAGCCAGAAGACCCTAAGCTGCCGCTGAGTGAAAGGAGGTAGGCGGCCGAAGAGCCCCAAGTTGACGCTGCGGCGCTCCAGTTCTTCGGCGGCGGCCTCGATGGGGGCTTCAGCCTGGCTCAAGGATAGCCTCCGGCGACGACTAATGAATTGGCGGATGCGATTTCGGTCGGCGCGCCGGCGCGCTAATCGATCGCCATCCTGAGTTCCGCCAGCCCGCGCAGGAAATAGCTACCCTTGTATGTGAGATGCGCATCGGGATTCGCCAGCCTGAGTCGCGGGAAACGCGCGAGCATCGATTCGATCGCGATCGCGCCCTCCAGCCGCGCCAGCGCCGAGCCGATGCAATAGTGGATGCCCTCGCCGAAGGCGACATGCTCGTTGGGCTGGCGCGTGATGTCGAACCTCTCGGGGTTTTCGAACTGGGCCGGGTCGCGATTCGCCGCGGCAACCATCACGAACAGTTGCATCCCGGGCGTGACCGCAGTGCCGCTAATGTCACCGGCTTCCTTCACGAAACGGACCGTGGATTGCACGGGCCCGTCGTAGCGCAAAATCTCGTCGACCGCCTGCGGCATCAAGCCGGGCTTCGCGCGCAGCAGCGCGAGCTGGTCAGGATTGCGCCCCAAGGCCAGCATCCCGTTGCCGATCAGGTTGGTTGTGGTCTCGTTGCCTGCCAGCAGCAACAGAATCACGAAAGCAAGCAGCTCGCCCTCCGTCAGCGCCGCCTCGTTTTCGTCGCGGGCGGCAACCAACGCACCTACCAGGTCATCGGTAGGATGCTGCCGGCGCTGCTCGATCGCCGCGGTGAAGTATGCGCGAAGATCGTTGGTGGATCGCAGCGCCTCCTCCGGCATCGGCATCCCGGGCAGGGTGTTGTCTGACGCGATGATCGTGTCGGACCAGTGCTTGAAGGTCTTGTATAACTCCGGCGGCACTCCGAGCATCTGCGAGATGACCATCACGGGCAGGGCGTTTGCGACATCGCCCATCACCTCGAGTTCGCCTTTCGCGGCGGCGCTGTCGAGCAGGCTGGTCATGATTTCGCGGATGCGCGGTTCGAATTCCCTGATTCGCCGCGGCGTGAAGGCCTTGAGGATGAGCCTGCGCAGACGGGTGTGTTCGGGCGGATCGGAAAAGAGCATCACTCGCGCTTTGCCGAAAACACCGAGATCCTGGACATCGGGTGGCAGCGGCGGCTGCTCGCTTGAGAAGCGGCCGTGATCCTTGAGCACCGCCATCACGTCAGCGTAACGCGCCACCAGCGCGGCCGGCCCGAACAGGTCGATCAGCCGGGGCGGCCCGACCAGCAGCGGCCGGTAGTGCGGATACGGATTCGCGCGGAATTCGGGATCCCACGGATTGAAATAGATCTCGGCCGTCTTGGCCGCTGTTGCTGAATCGATTTGTGGGTGGCTCATGGCGTCTCAGCGCCTCCTGTGCGCGGTCGGGTTCGGGAGATCAAGGAGAGGCCTCGCTCCTCCGGTATTGTCAGCAATCGTGATGCCACCAGATTGTGGCGCGAATGCCGCGGTCGTTGCACGCGCGCGCACCGCCGGTTGGTTCCTGCATGCAGTGAATCCTGGACGCGGATGGCGCAAGTGCGGATTTATCAGCACTTTTCCTGATTTAGCGGCCTGAAAACTTCGGACGGCGCTTCTCAAGAAATGCCTGCACGCCCTCACGGTAGTCTTCGCTGTCGAAGCATTTCGCGACCAACTGATCGATGAGCTTGCGGTCGCGATCCTCCCGATCCTTGAAACCCTCGCGGATCGCCGCCTTCGCCGCGCTCATCGTCAGCGGCGCGTTGGTGGCCATCCGCGACGCGTAGTCGCGGGTAAAGCTCTCGATTTCAGTGGGCTCGACCACCTTGTTCACAAGGCCCATCGCCAGCGCCTCATCGGCGTCGAACAACCGCGCCGATAGAAGGATGTCGCGGGCGTTGGCGGGTCCCACGACTTGCGCGAGTGCCAATACGCCGTCGAGCGGATAGGCAAGCCCAAGCCGCGCAGCCGGAACTCCCATCCGGGTGCCGCGCGCCGCGATGCGGATATCGCATGACAGCGCGACCTGCACGCCGCCGCCGATGCACACGCCGGCCAGCATCGCGATTACGGGCTTGGTGCAGTTGACCAGCGCTCCGACGGCGCGGCCCGGTGCATCGCGATAAGCGCGCGCCTGCGCAGCATCGGCGCGCAGCTTCGGGAACTCCGAGATGTCCGCGCCCGAGATGAACGCCTCGTCGGTGGCCCCACGCATCACGATCACGCGCACCTCGGGGTCAGCTTCCAGCTCCGCAACGCCCTCCGCGATCCGCTCCCAAGTCCGCATGTTGAGCGCATTGCGAACTTCGGGTCGATTGAGCACCAGCCATCCCAGTGGCGCTTCGCGGCGAACGAGGAGCGGTTGCTTGTCGGTTTCAGCGGCCATCTGAGCGGAACCTCATCGGGGTATGGGGCGGCTCTGAAGCCGCTGCACAAGATTTGGCACATCTGGATGCGCCACGGAATCGTCAGCGGCCGGCGCCCGCCGCCGCTGCCATCGCACCCAACGCCGCACCACCCAAGATGACCCAGGTTGGATTGAGACGCGTCAACGCTGCCATGACTCCCACCGCGCCAATCACCCACGAGGGCCATCCGATTAGCGCCTCGCGCCCGAGCTGAATCACGACCGCCGCGATCAGTCCGATCGAGGCCGCATTGACCCCGTCCAGGAACCCGGCCATCAGCGGCATCGATCGCAGCCGCGGGATCAACGGGTTGGTCAGCGCGACGAGTACAAACGAGGGCATGAAGATCGCCAGCGTAGCGACTGCGGCGCCACCCAGCCCGTGAATCAGGTAACCGACGAAGGTCGCGGTGCTCAGGACGGGACCGGGAGTGAACTGGCCGATCGCGATCGCATCGAGCAGTTGGCGCTCGGTGAGCCAATGGCGGTCGGCAACCAGGCCGCCGCGCAGAAAAGCAATCAGAACGTATCCGCTGCCGTACAGCACGCTTCCAACCTTGAGAAAGAATAGCCCGAGCCCGACCAGCCCCGCTTCAGAAGCCGATGTCGCGGCGATGGCGCCCGCCGCCAGCGGCGCAAATGGCGCGATCAGCTGAATCCCGCCCAAAGCCGCATCGCTCCGGCGCGGATGAGCGGCAACCGCGGCGACCGCGCCGGCCGCAAGCAACACCAGGACTTCATCGCCGCCCGCCAGGCTCGCAGCCGCTGCAATGATCGCGATTGCGGCGGTCAGCGGCCGACGCACGGCCACCCGTGCCAGCCGTGCCACGGCGCCAAGCACGACCGCGATCACCGCAGGCTTGATTCCGTAGAGCAGGATGTCCGCCGCATGGGTCGCGCCAAAGCGCGCATATGACCAGGCGAACGCGAGGGTGATCAGCACAGCCGGCCCGATGAAGCAGACCCCGGCAGCGATCAGGCCGGCGGCGCCCGCCATCCGGTAGCCAAGATGAATCGCGAGCTCGGTGGAATTGGGTCCGGGAATCAGGTTGGCCGCGCCCAGGAGATCGACGAACTCGGCGTGCGTGATCCATCCGCGCCGCCTGACGACCTCCTCTTCCATCAGCGCAACATGCGCCGCCGGACCGCCGAAGGCGGTAAGGCCGAGCTTCAGAAACAGCCGGGCGACGTCGCCGACCGGCACCCGCGATCGGGCTGCGCTATCGGCCATCGCTATTCGGCGGATCCGCAGACCGCCTAATGTGCCGGATCGACGCGCGGCACATGCTCTCCCGGAGCGGCCGGCACTTCGATGAAGCCGCGGCCGGTGCTCTGATGGCATCCGTTGCAGGTCAGGGCCGCATTGGCGTAGGCCTTCGCAAACTCGGCCTCATCATGCGCCCTGACGGCCACGGTCAGCTCCGGGATGCTCGTGCGACCGAAGGCATCTGCGAGCCCGGCGACATTGGTATCGTGCGTATCTTTCGGCGGCTCGGCGTTGGGAATCTCGTCGAACAATTCTGACAACTCGTGCAGCTCGTAGGCCGCCAAATCGAAACGCTGTGCCTTGCCCGCCGCGCCGATCAACTCGAAATGATGGCCGACCTCAACCATAAGCGCACCGAAGCGCACCGGCGCCGCTGATGGCGCTTGCATCATGGGGGTTTCCGACGCAGAGACGCTGCCGCCAACGGCATAACAATTGACGGGACGATTCTCGACTCTCAGCGCATCGCCTGCGACACCCAGCGCCGCCAGCGCATCGAGCGCTTCACGAAGGCTGTCAGCGGTCGGGCAGTAGGCGCGACTGTCAGGATCAACGATCACTTTGGTAATCGCGCCGCCGCTGCGCTGGACGCGGATCCCGCCGGCGGTACGTACCGGCTCGCCGCCGGCGAGGATCGGATGCGTGTAAGGGTTGGCAGGATCGTCCGGCGATGGAGCGATCGCCAGCCTGCCATCGCGTGCAAGCACGAATTTGTACCTTGCCCCGCTCTTGAGCGACGCGAGTTCGCCAACGTTCTTGGGACGCACGATTCGCGCCGGGTCGCCGCCCACTTCGCGCAGTTTGGCCATCAGCGGCGCCAGCGGCGCACGCGAGTCGAACAGCGGCGCCACAGGCAGGGGAGGAGCGCCCGCAGGCAGCGCGCGTGGCGCGGCAATCGCGGCGAGAATCGCGAACAGCGACAGACTCAACTTCATCTTGATCTTCCGGGTCTCCTTCGCAGCGCGGCTTCGGCAGCCACTTTGAACGTCAGGCGCACCGGGCCGTGATGCGCACCCGGCACCAGGCGTAAAGTGCATCATATACCGCAAACTGGCGGCGCATATTGTCGAAGTCGTCCACGCTGATCTGGCGGAAGCCCTCGGCGATTGCCTCCAGACCGATTCCTTCCGGGGCCCAGTCTTTGCGCGGCGTATCCGCGGCGCGGACGATCCTGGCCATCTCCGCCAGCGCTGCGTCGGCTTCCAGATGATAGCGGGCGATTATGGCATCGAATGAGCACTGCTCGCCATGATGGCCCAGCTCCGCACCGGGGACATCGAACGGGATTGCATCGCTGATCGCGCTCCAGTCGGTGTCGTGACGCAGAAATGCAAACTCGGCGTCGGGGTCGACGAACCGGCGGATTAGCCACGGGCATGCGATCCGATCGACCTTGGCCTTCTCGCGCGTGACCCACTTCATGCGCGCCTCCTCGCCCCTTAGACTCACAGCTAACTTTCGCTGTCGACATGTCGATGCAAGCGCATCATGAGTGGTGATGTCCAGCCGCACCAACCGTGGGGAATCTCTATGCAGCCAGGAATCGCGACTGTAGTTAGTTTGGCGTTCGGACTTGTAGTTCTCGCCGCACCGCGTACGGCCTCGGCACAGGAGCTGCCGATCGCCGAACTGGATCACGTCTTCGAGCGTCGGGGGCAGCAATTGCCGGACTCGGTCTACAAGTTCAGCTGGCCAAGGAGCGACATCAAGCTCGAGGTCGGCGGGGCCCCGATGCCGTCGCAGCTCGCGCTCGTCTCGTGGGCGGGATTCATGCCGTCGAAGGGCGGTGCCGTGGTCGCCATGGGTGACCTCGCGTTGCGAGAGCTGGAGGTGGACTCCGTCGTCCGCGAGCTCAAGGTGTATGGCGTCGCCGTAACCGCGATCCACAACCATCTGCTCGGTGAGTCGCCACGAATCATTTATGTCCACTTCATGGGCTCCGGCCCGGCTGCCGATGTCGCCGCTGGTATCAAGGCTGCCCTTCAAAGGACGACCACGCCGCTCCAACCCGCCGCGGCCGTAGCTGCGGCCACGCCCGCTCCCAAGTGGACGGATGACTTGGTTCACGCGCTCGGCTACTACGGCAAGCTCAACGGCGAGGTCCTTGGTGTCTCAGTGCCGCGTGCGGATCAGATCAGGATGGGTGATGCCGAGATTCCGGCCGCGATGGGGCTGGCGAATTCGATGAACTTCACGATGGCGCGCGGCGAGGTCGCCAGCACCGGTGATCTCGTACTGATCGCAAGCGAGGTCAACCCGGTAATCGCGGCGCTCCAGCAGCATCATATCGCGGTCACGGCGGTGCACAGTCATATGCTGGATGACACGCCGCATTTGTTCTTCATTCATTATTGGGCGCTCGGCTCACCAGCCGAGGTCGGAGCAGGACTCAAAGCCGCGCTCGCGCAGGTGCATGTGGCCCCGCCCGCCGCTCACTGATCCGGCCGAGTCGGCGTTCCTCATACTAACGCTGCGAGTTTTGTTCGGACTGCCTCGCTGAGCAACTTGGCTGGCTCGCTTTCGAGCCAACGCCGAATGATTCGGGCTTCTTCTCTCCGAGCTCGAAATCGAAAGATGGAATTGACATGAGCTCCGACCATCTGCGTAATCTTTTCCATGGTCTGACCGGCCAAATTCAAAAGCGCCTCAGGCGGATCTGACTCGTTTCTCCCGATTGCCCGAACGAGGTCCATAAGGTTCGCGATCCTCTCGCTCGGGCAAAGTATTCGCTGTTGGATGGAGAATTCGTTCCATCTCCGCTCGAACTCCCTTCGCCAGTACTCACTTGTGCCTTTCGTCGCGTGCATCCCTATCAGCGCGTTGCTAATTTCGTGCAAAACTGGGCCCAAGGGAGCCCGTGCCGCCAGTTGGCTCGCGCGTAGAGAAGCGAGAGCCGCAAATCCGCCGCCCGCGAGTCCCGCCGCCGCGCCTACGAGTGCGCCCAGGATAGCCGACGTACCTTCAGTCACAGATTCTCCTCAGGCCCGGCGACAGTGGGCATTAGGGCTTTGCGATCACTTCGTTGGCGATCTTCTCCAGCCCGCGTGTGAGGCCCTCGCGATCATTGGCCGGCGGCGCGATTACTGTCCGCGTCACGCCCACGTCTGCCAGCGCTTTGAGCGCGTCGGGTCGAGGTCGCCCCATGCATGAAAGCTCGATTTCGGCCGGATTGCGGCCGATTTTGGCGCATTCGGACCTCATCAGATCGAACAGTTCCTTGAGCTTGGCCGGGTCGCCGAGCGCCGGGAAGAAACCATCGCCCAACCTTGCCGCGCGCCGCGCCGCCGCGGGCGAATGGCCGCCGATCAGGATCGGCACGCCGCCCTTTTGCACCGGCTTGGGGAGGCTCTTAACCGGCCCGAAGTTGAAGTGAATCCCGTGGAAGCTCGATGGATTGTCGCGCCACAGCACGCGCAATGACTGGATCGCTTCGTCGGTCCGTTTGCCGCGGGTATGAAAATCCAGCCCGAGCGAGCTGAACTCCTCGGCCAGCCAGCCGCTGCCGATTCCAAGAATCATCCGGCCTCCCGACAACACGTCGAGGCTCGCGATCTCCTTTGCGACGTACAGCGGATGCCGCTGCGGCAGGATCATCACACCCGTCGCGAGTTTGATCTTCTTCGTGATCGCGGCGGCGAATCCCAGATGCATCAGCGGGTCGGGAATCGCCACATCCTCGCCTCCGGGAATCCGGCCGCTTGGCGAATACGGATACGGCGACTTGTAGTCCTGCGGGATGACCACGTGCTCGACCGTCCATAGCGACTCGAAGCCACATTGCTCGGCGGTCTGCACGAGATGCGTGAACAGTTGCGGGTCAGCATAAGGTCCCGAATTGACGAACATCAGGCCAAGTTTCATTTGAGACTCTCCTCGCTGGATGCTGCCGCATTTCTAGCGTTACTCGCGCTCCGATGGGAAATGCTCGTCCCGTTGTCATACGGCCCGACTCGGGCTAAGAAAGTCGCATGGATATCGGCAAAGTTGGAATGTGGTTCTTTCTCGACGGTATGAGCGCGCCGGATTCGGCGGAGTTCGCGCGAAAGGTCGAGAAACTCGGCTATCGAGCGCTCTGGATTCCCGAAGCGGTCGGCCGCGAGCCGTTCGCGCATGCGGCCTACCTGCTGAGCAAGACCGATCGGCTCAACCTCGCCACCGGCATCGCAAACATCTACGCGCGCGATCCGATCACAATGGCGTCCGCATCCAAGACCGTCGCGGAATTGTCGGGTGGCCGTTTCATTCTCGGAATCGGCGTCAGCCACAAGCCGCTGGTCACCAACCTGCGCGGCCATAGCTACGACAAGCCGTACAGCTACATGCGCGAGTACGTTCCCAAGATGAAATCCGCGCTCTACATGGCCCCGGCTCCCAAAGAAGAGGTGCCGGTCGTGATCGCTGCACTGCATCCCAAGATGCTCGCATTCGCGGCCGAGCAGACCCGCGGCACGCATACCTACTTCGTGCCGCCCGAGCATACCGCGAAGGCGCGCGCCGCCATAGGCAAAGATCCATGGATCTGTGCGGCGCAGGCCGTGATCCTCGAAACCGATGCCGCCAAGGCGCGCAAGGCCGCGCGCGACTACATGAAGACCTACGTTCCGCGCCTGCCGAACTACACCAACAATCTCAAGGCGCTGGGCTGGGCCGATGCTGAGTTCGAGAACGGATGTAGCGATCGGCTGGTCGACGCGATCGTCGCGTGGGGAACCGAGCAGAAAATCCGCGAGCGCATCGACGCGCATCTTAAGGCCGGCGCGACGCATGTATGCATCCTGCCGCTGCGCGCCGACGGCGCGCCGCTTCCCGACCCGCGTGCCGTGGAGGCCTTCGCCCCGCACTGATTCAATTCGCGTCGTGGAAGATGATGCCGAGGCTGTAGCGCTCGCCCGAGCGCAGCCGGCTCACTCCATGGCGCACATTTACGCGGTAATGCCCGCGCGCGCCGCGCACCGGCCGATAGCGGTTGGGGAAGATGATCGCTTCTCCGCGATCGAGCGTGATCGCCTCGCCCCTGGATTGGGCGCGCGGGCGCTGCTCGAGCAACAGGAACTCGCCGCCCTCGAAGTCTTCTCCGCGCCGGCTGAGCACGCATGTGAATTGCAGCGGAAACGCGATCGCGCCGTACAAGTCCTGATGCATGCAGTTGTAGCCACCCGCCTTGTAGCGCAGGATCAGCGGCGTCGGTTTGCGCTGTCCTTGCTCGTGGCATAGCGCGAGGAATTCACCGAGCGTCGGCGGATAACGGGCCTCGCTGCGCATCGCATCCGCCCATCGATTCGCGATCGGGGCAAGCTTCGCATAGAGCGCGCCGCGCATCTCACGCACCAGCGGCGGTATCGGATCGGCGAAGTACTTGTATTCGCCCTCGCCGAAGCGATGGCGCGCCATGTCGACCCGGCTGCGGAACTTTGCGCGGTCCGCGTACATGGCGATGAGCCCGCGGCATTCAGCGGCCTTCAGAAGCGGACGCGTCGTCGCATAGCCCCGCTCGTCGAGCGAACGCGCGATCGCGTCCCAATCGAGCGCCTGGATGCGCTCCTTGATACCGACGTTCATCGCTTGCTCCGAATCAGAGGCGGACTCTATGCTGCCGCAAACACCATGATCAACGCGCCTTGGATATCGGCCGCGCCCCATCGCATGCGCGCACGCGCGCTCATCGCAATGGGTCTGGCCATGATCCTCGTCGTCAGCGCCTGTGGGTCGAGCCAACGGGATCTGGAACGCGCGGCGCAGGCTGATGCGGCCGCCGCGCATGCAGAACAGATGGCCGCGCGCGCCGAGGCTGCGGCCAATGCCGCCCAGCAAGCGGCGCAGGCCGCGACCATCGCGGCCGACCACGCCGCGGCGTCGGTCGCCGACGCGACGCGAGAGATCAATGCCGTCGCGGACCGGATCGACGCTATGCGCCTGGCGCAGCTGCGTCGGCGCAAACCTCGCCGTACGGCCGCTTCGCCCACCGCATCTCCAGCACGGTCCCCAGCCGCGCGCTAAGCGGGCCATCTTGCAATTCGCACCACGGCGTAATCAGCTGGATAGCCGCATCCGAGGTCGCAGATCGTGGCTCTACCAGGCGAAGCTCCATCCGAAGCTCAAATCCGCGGCGAATTGAGCACCCAGCGCGTCCGGCGCGGCACGTGGATTCGCATCGCCGGTCCGCTCGGCGCGATCGCGCTCGGCATAATCGGCGCGTCGTTCTATTTGCATCCGGTCGGTGTGCTGCGATGGGTTCAGCAAACCCAGCTCGGCTGGTCGGGCGTTGCGCAGAACGAAATCGCACTCAATGACGGCCTGATGACCTACCTCGTCACGGGCGGCTATCAGGACATGGAGCCGGTCGTGATGATTCACGGGCTGGGCCCCAGCGCCGCGCTTACCTGGCGTGGCGTGATGCCCGGAATCGCCGAGGCGCACTACAAGGTGATCGCGCCCAACCTCTACGGGTTCGCATCATCCGAGCACAAGCAGGTCAACTACACGATCGCCTACCAGGCCACTGCGGTCGCGCAGCTTATCGATGCGCTCAAGCTCGATCACGTCAACGTCATCGGCCATGGAGTCGGCGCTGATGTCGCGCTCTATTACGCAGTCGATCATCCGGACAAGGTCGAACGCCTGATGCTGATTTCGGGCGGATTGGTCGGCGCCCGCGGCGCGGCAAGCCTCCGCGCCAACTTGATTCCCGCCAGCGTCGAGGCGCTGCGCGCGCAAGCCGCGATCAGTTTCGAAGGGCTGCCGCCGATGCCGGAGTTCATGTACGAGCGCATGATGCTCGATGTCGCCGCCGACTTGCCCGCGCAGAGCGGGATGCTCGATTCGCTGGCGCGCGACGAGGGGCACATCCGCGCGAAGATCGATCAGATCTTCAACACGCTGACCTTGATCGTGTGGGGCGCGAAAGACCAGGTCGTATCGCCGCGCATCGCCGATGCGATCCATGATCTGCTCCCCGGTTCGGCCACTGCGATCTTCAAGACCAGCGGCCACGAGCCGCAGCTCGAGCATCCCGCCGAGTTCGTCGACACCGCGCTGTTTTTCTTCAAGCAGAGCGAGGGCGGGCGCTAGGCTGGATGCGCGCTGGCCTGCCGATCGGTGTCTTCGGGTCTGGGACTGGCTGGTCCGCCACCTGATAGTTCGAACTCGTACTTTTCTGCCTTGCGATATCCGCCGCGCTTTGCGATAAGCGGACGTGCCAATCCCGATCACGAGGAGCGCCCAACGATGAAGCTTTACAACATGAACCTTTCCAACTTCGCGACCAAGTGCCGTATCGCGATCTACGACAAAGGATGCAAGGTCGATATCACGCCGGTCCCCGGCAACGACCTGAAGTCGCCCGAGTATCTGAAGATCTACCCGTTTGGCAAAACGCCGTCGCTGGATGCCGACGGCACGATGATCGGCGAGTCCGAGGTGATCAACGAATACCTCGAAGAGAAGTTCCCCAATCCGCCGCTACTACCCAAGTCGCCCGAGGCGCGCGCCAAGACCCGCGGCTTCACCCGTTTTCACGATCTCTACCTCGAGCCGCCGATCCGCGCGCTGTTCGGCCAGATGAATCCCAAGACACGCGACCAGAAGCTGGTCGACGAGAAGCTCGCCGATATCAAGACCCGGCTCGATCAGGTCGAGGCGATGCTTCCCGCGAGCGGCTTTGCGAGCGGCGACTTCTCGCTCGCCGATTGCGCGCTCGCGCCGACACTGTTTTTCGCGACCAACCTGCTGCCGGCTTTCGGCTTGAAAGCGCTGGACGGCCGTCCGAAAATTGCGGCCTATTGGAATCACGTCCAGACGCGGCCCTCCGTGAAGAAGGCGATGGGCGAGATGGGCGAGGCGATGGCTGCGTTACAGCGCCGCTAGTACTCGCACGGCCGCTGGCGATCAGGCGCGAGCGTCGGCGGCCGTTTTTTCTTTTCCACTCTTGGATACCTCCGAACTGTTGATCGACGGGCCCGCGCGCGCCGCGCATACGCTGGTTCTCGCGCATGGCGCCGGCGCGGCGATGGATTCCCGCTTCATGAACGTGATCGCCGCAGGCGTCGCTGCGGCGGGCATTCGTGTCGTGCGTTTCGAGTTTCCATACATGCGTGCGACCCGCGAGACCAAGCGCCGCTCGGCGCCAGATCGTGAGCCGGTGCTGCTCCAGGCTTGGCGCGATGTGATAGCCGCGCTCGGCGGCGGCAGCCAGCTAATCATCGGCGGCAAATCAATGGGCGGGCGTATCGCGAGCATGGTTGCCGACGAGGTCGGCGCGCGCGGCTTGGTATGCCTCGGCTATCCGTTCCATCCGCCGGGCCGGCCCGAGCGCCTGCGTACCGATCATCTCGAATCGCTGCGCACGCCCGCGCTGATCGTGCAGGGCACGCGCGATCAGTTCGGCAAGCGCGAGGAAGTAGAGCGCTACCGGCTCTCAGCGCGGATCAGGATCGAATGGATCGAAGGTGGCGATCATTCTCTGAAACCTGCGGCGCGCTCGGGTCGCACCGAATCACAGAATCTGGATCAGGCGGTCGCGATAGCGCGCGATTTTGCCGCGAGCCTCGCCTAGCCGGTGGTCTTGCTTTCATTCAGGCGCGCAGCGAAGACCATCTGCGGCTCTGCGACGCCCCTGAGCTGCCGGGCTCCGAGGCAATCAAGCGGCTCCTCGCAGGCGGTCGCGAAGCTGGCGGACGAATCCGCGGCGGTGACGCGGACCGCGCCCTGCTCACCGCGCTTCCAGACGTAGGCAGTGCCATAAACCAGCGGATGGAGCGTGGAGACAGCACAAAACCCGCGCCACAATGTGAATGCCCGTTTCGGCGATCCGCCGGCACGTCTCGTCGCCGAACTTGTGCATCGCGGTCTCATGGCGCCCCTCACGGAGCATCCACTCGACCACTTGTCGCGCGCCAGGATGTGCTTCGCCGCTCGTCACCTAGAGAGAAATTCCGTTGCAGGCACCGTCGTTTCCTCTGTCTGAGAATCTGCCGCACAATCTATCGCCAAGCTAGCTATAAAATTGCCTAGGCGCTTAGCCTCTGAGAGCGTGAGGTCCGAAGGCAGAGAAAGCTGAGCGGTCAGACCAGACCGAATTGGGAACGGGTACGCTATGAGCTCCTCAGGTTGAGAAGCGCGCGCTATTTTTTTCTGCTCTGAGATAATCTGTTGCTGCTTTCTTGGCCTAACTTTCGCGGAGCCATTTGTTGAGTGATCGGGCCTCCCAGGCTTTTCGGTGACGGGTCCCTTCCAATTCGACGGGTCTCGCAGGTAATCCAAAAACGACTTCAGACCCTGCACGAACCTGCGTCGATAATCCTTAAGACTGCCTGGCGTTAGATTTCGTCCGTGCAGATTTTGGAAACTCCGGAAGGCCTCTTCTCCATCCATATCCTGAACGGGTAGATTCTCCCATCCCTCTTGTGCGCTCAGGACCTGAAAGCAAGAGTTCCGGATCAAACGGGCCGTGGTGGTATTCATCAACCCCTTATCCGCTGCCCACTGCCAATGATCGACTAGTGCCTTCCCGGTGCTGTCCATGGTTTCAAAGCCTCCTGTATAGGACGAATGTGCTCTACGGAGTGCGCCGTGTCAATCTGCGATCGTTCTCAACACAGAACAAGACCGAGTGATCTGGATTTGAAAGTTGCCTCGGCAAGCCAGTGGTTGTGACACATCTAAAGCTGTTTATAGCGGCTAAGCTTAGCTTATCATCGTAACATGTTCGTTCCCGATCCGGGTTAACCATCGAAAGATTGCGAGTCGTCTAGGGCTCTATCTATAGAAATATCCAAGAGCCGAAGTGTGAAGTTGGTGGTGGCTTGGCGCTTGGGTGGATGATTGAGAGCGCGGAGGTGGCGGCGGGAATGGAGAAAAATAGTGGAGCAGAAGGGATTTGAACCCTCGACCTTCAAGACTTTTCCACCACAAACACGGCGGAAGTGAAAATCGCGCCTTCCCATTTGAGGTACACATGCGGAAGCGGATCGTTCCACGCCCGCATGCGCTTGCGGGGCAGTATGTGATCGAGAAAATAACTGTCGGGCGCCAGCGTGCACCGATCAGATACCAGATGAAGCCCCGCCCGCGCGATCAGCGTAAGGAACTCGTGAAGGCCGAAGAACTCCGGGTCGCTCGCGTCGTTGAGCACTATCTCCGTGGAAACGATCGCGGTGCCAGCCGGTTTAAGCACGCGGGCGATTTCCGCCAGGCCGAGCGCCGCCCCCTTCCGATTCGTGGGCAGCCGCAGGCCGGCCTGTGCGAGTACTCTGGTTCCGCGCCTGGCGAGCTTTCCCGTCAGGCTGTAGCTGTGACCAAAGTGCTCTATTGACGAGCATGACCATACGAAATCGATCTGCGCGTCGCGGATGGGCAGAGATCTGCCATCCGCGCATACCAACAGCCTCCTGCCGGAGGCTTCGGGCATGCCGGTTGAGCGGACCCAGTCCTCGCGCCATAAATCGGAGCAATAGACCCTCGCGAAGAGCTTCTCGGCGAGCCCGATGAGAGGCTCGCTTCCAACCGCGATTCCCAGCGCAGTACCCGAGCCGGAGGGTGCGAGCGCCTTGAGGGCCGCGCCCATCATCACCCACTCCCATTGCCGCTTCTGCATGATTGCCGAGACACCCAAGTCCGCCGCTATGGCGGTGAACTCGGCGGCCTCCCAGTGCCACTTCTGGGGAAGCATGATTGCGCGGACATTCCCGTCCGATGTCACAAGACCTTCCATGCGCATCCCCGTGCCGGCTTACGGCTAATCCCGCCCCTCTCCACGCCGGGCTGACGTGTCGGCGAGACTGCCCGCGAAAGGCCGCCTCACGACGGTCATAACGATGGGCGAGACCCTCAAGATGGACTAGTGGCTCGAAGCGGGGCGACGGTGGGTCAGCCCGAAGGTTTTATAGCGCTCTCCAAACTTGGCGAGCAACTGGCATGGGAACCACGGCGATTGAATCCGGCGGTTACCTAGATGTCCGAGCACAAGCTCGTCGCTTCGCGCCAGGCATTGGGCGCGGCTCCTTTCGCACTACTGGACGTTGCCGTTACCGCGCGAACGAGGAGGTTTCTGCGCGAAGCGCGGCTGGCCACGAACTAAGTCGATTGGTGGAGCAGAAGGGATTTGAACCCTCGACCCTCACGTTGCGAACGTGATGCTCTCCCAACTGAGCTACTGCCCCACGCGGCCGGACCAATGATGGGACGCTAGCGGATGGTCTTCAGGTAAGTCCGCAACCTATCAGCCAGATCTGGCCGTTTCAACCCGAATCCGATTTGCGCGGTGAGGAAGCCGAAGCGATCGCCGAGATCATAGCGCGTGCCCTCGAACTCGTAACCATACAACGGGCGCCGCTTACTCAGTCCCAGCAACGCGTCAGTCAGCTGGATCTCGCCGCCCGCGCCGGGCTTGACCTGTTCAATGACCTCGAAGATCTCCGGCGGCAGCACGTAACGTCCCATGATCGCGAACCCGCCGGGCGCCTTGTCCGGCGGCGGTTTCTCGACCATCCCGGTCAGTTGATGCAGCCGCGGCGCAACCTGCTTCGATTCGCAGATGCCGTATTTCGAGAGCTCCGAACGCGGCACCTTGAGCAATGCGACCACCGGACCGTCCTGGCGCTCGGCCGCATCCAGCAACTGGCGCAGGCAGGGCGGATCGCTGTCGAAAATATCGTCGGGCAGCAGCACCGCGAATGGCTCGTTCCCGATTGCCTTGCGCGCCTGCATCACGGCATGGCCGATACCCAGTGGCGAGGCCTGCTCGACGCTGCTGATGTTCGCCAGTCTCGCGCCCGCGCGGACTTGTTCCAGCAGTTCGCGCTTGTTGCGTTCTTCTAGATAGCTTTCGAGTTCTGGCGCCGGGGCGAACTGCTTGAGTACGGTCTCCTTGCCGGGGCTGACGACGATCACGATATCGCGGATGCCTGAGCGGACGATCTCCTCGACCACGACCTGAATCGCGGGCGTGTCCACCACCGGCAGGATTTCCTTGGGGATCACGCGCGTGGCCGGCAGCATGCGCGTGCCGAAGCCCGCCGCCAGGATCACCGCCTTGCGCACTCTCATCTGATGTCCGCTGTCCGGGGTCCTAGCAGGGTGTTGAGTGCGAAGTCAGTCTCATTCTGCGATGCATGCCCTTTTTCACAACCTGCTAGTGCGCCGAGCCCTGCTTTTCGCGCTCTTCCTGCTGCGATTTGCAGGCGATGCATAGTGTAGTCACAGGGCGGGCCCTCAGCCGGACGATCGCGATCTCGTCGCCGCATTCCTCGCATACGCCGTAGCTGCCGCCGTCAATCCGCGCCACCGCCTCGTCGATTTTGGCCAGCAGCTTGCGCTCCCGATCGCGCATCCGCAGCAGGAACGCGCGATCCGATTCGAGCGACGCCCGATCGGCCGGATCGGCGTAGCCGGGCTCGCTCTTGCCGTTCATATCGCCCACTGCGCGATGCGCCTCGGCCAGAATCTCCTGGCGGCGATCGCCGAGCAGGCTGCGGAAAAATTTGAGCTCTCTCTGCCTCATACTTTCCCTCGCCGAAGCCCGCGAAGGATGCAGGATTTACGATCATACGTTTGCCCTGCTACGGTGTAAAGTTGAAGTGCGATGCGGCAACGATTCGGGCCGCTGCGCAACCTCCTTGAGATGTCTTCCGACGCGCTGCTGGTCAACGAGATCTTCCTGAGCGTACAGGGTGAGTCGACTCGCGCGGGCCTGCCATGCGTGTTTGTGCGGCTGACCGGGTGCAACCTGCGATGCGTATGGTGCGACACGGCGTACGCGTTCCATGAGGGCCATAAGATGGACGTGGCGGAAGTCATGGCGCAGGTCGCGGCGCATCGATGCCAACTGGTCGAAGTCACCGGCGGCGAACCGCTGCTGCAGCCCGCGGTGCACACGCTGATCGGTGGGCTGCTCGCGTCCGGACAAACCGTGATGATCGAAACCTCGGGCGCCGCCGACATCTCGCGGCTGGATCCACGCGTGATCCGGATCATGGACATCAAATGTCCCGGCAGCGGCGAGTCGGCGCGCAATTTGTGGAGCAACCTCGATCACCTGACGCCGCGCGACGAGGTAAAGTTCGTGATCAGCGATCGGGCCGACTACGAATGGGCCCGCGATGTAACCGTGAAGCATGCGCTGGCCGCGCGCACCGGCGCGGTGCTGATGAGCTGTGCGTTCGGCCTGCTCGAGCCGGCGAGTCTCGCGGCATGGATGCTGGCTGATCGGCTGTCGGCGCGTTTTCAGTTGCAAATCCACAAGTACATCTGGCCGCCCGACACGCGCGGCGTGTGACGCGGCCACCAAGCCCTCCTTTCCAGATTTCGCGCTTCGATAGGTCTCGGGGTCGCGCACTGAAGCGAAGATCATGTGCTTTGCAGATTGCGGTGGTCCGGGATTCTTCGCTCCGGCAGCCTTCGCTCAGAATGACGACGGCGGGCGGCTCGGCATTGGATGTCATTCCGAGCGTAGGCTGCCGGAGCGAGAGCCTGTCCTGAGAGCCGCCGAAGGAAATCCCGGACCACGATAGAGTGAAGCTCCAGCTTGCGATGAAAACTCCACGTAGCATCGTTGCGCCGCATCGTTCCACGACGCGGCACGCTTTGACCGGCGATCGCGCTTTCCGCTAGGTTCGCCGAGATGCCCGCACCGCTGATTTCCGACGTGTTGCCCGACTTCGTCGAAGAAGTCGCCTATCTGCTCGGCCAGAGCGGCGCGGCCCCAATCGCAGGGCAGCTTCGCGCGCTCAGGATCGAATCGATCTGCGATTGCGGGGATGATTCATGCTCGAGCTTCGCCACCGCCGATGAGGTCAAAGTGCATCGGACGATCGAGCTCGACGCGACGGAGGGTCATCTGATCGTCGACCTCGACGCCGCCGACCAGATCTGCTTCATCGAGGTGCTCGCGCGCCCCGACATCAAATACCTGCTCGAAGAATACTACCCGGCGCCGCAGCCTAAGTGATCATCCGGTTGCGCGGCGATGCTCGCCGCCCAGCCCCAGCTCGCCGATGAAGGCGGCGACCTCCGCCGCCACGCGCTCCTTCTCGCTGTCCACGGTGATCACGTGGAAGCTCTCCTCGAGAATCACGGCGCGCTTCGATCGCCATGGTTAATGATTTGCGAAACTGACGCACTGTCCCTCGTTCTTGAACGAAGGGCTTTTGAAGCGGCTCCAGCCGCCTTTCTTGCAAGCATTCTTCGTGAATGGCAGCAGTATCGCCGCGGCGAAAAATCTTGACTCGTTCATGCTCGCGGTATCGGCAGCGGCGGCGAAGGTGTTGGTCGCCGGATCGTAGAGTTCAGTCGAAGACAGGTAGCTGGCGCCGATTCCTGCGATTAGCACCTTTCCGGAAGGCAAAAGCGTCGCGGTCGCAAACTCGCGACCAACGTTCATGCTCGCGGTATCGGCAGCGGCGGCGAAGCTGTTGGTCGCTGGGTCGTAAAGTTCAGTCGAAGACAGGACAGAGGAGCCACTAGCGTCGGCACCTCCCGCGATTAGCACCTTTCCCGAAGGCAACCGCGTCGCGACCGCTTGGGAGCGAGCGACGTTCATGCTCGCGGTATCGGCGGCGGCGGCGAAGCTGTTGGTCGCCGGATCGTAGAGTTCAGTCGAAGACAGGATGGAGGAGAAAGTGTCGTGGCCTCCCGCGATTAGCACCTTTCCGGAAGGCAACCGCGTCGCCGTCGCATAGTAGCGAGCGACGTTCATGCTCGCGGTATCGGCGGCGGCAGCGAAGGTGTTGGTCGCCGGGTCGTATAGTTCAGTCGAAGACAGGAAGTCGGCGCCAATGCCTCCCGCGATTAGAGCCTTGCCGGAAGGCAAAAGCGTCTCGGTCGCATAGAAGCGAGCGGCGTTCATTCTCGCAGTATCGGCGGCGGCGGCGAAGCTGTTCGTCGCCGGGTCGTATAGCTCAGTCGTCGCTCCGCCGTTAGAGCCTCCCGCGATTAGCACTTTTCCGGAAGGCAAATGCGTCGCGGTCGCAGAGATGCGAGCGGCGTTCATGCTCGCGGTGTCGGCGGCGGCGGCGAAGCTGTTCGTCGCCGGATCGTAGAGTTCAGTCGAAGACAGGGGGCTGCTGCTAGGGAAGCTAAAGCCTCCCGCGATTAGCACCTTTCCGGAAGGCAGAAGTGTCGCGGTTACATAGAGGCGAGCGGCGTTCATGCTCGCGGTATCGGCGGCGGGGGCGAAAGTGTTGGTCGCCGGGTCGTAGAGCTCGGTCGAAACTCCGAGGCCGAAGGCGGGAGCCCCTCCCGCGACCAGCACTTTGCCCCAGGTGGGCGTGTTCAGCGCAGCGGACGCGGGAGCCAAGCCAATTGCGTGGTGTCGTGACCCGACCGGAGAAACAATTGCGAGGTCAAGGAATAGAGCGCCAGCGACTATCGCAAGAACAATAGCGGCGCCGACGAGCGCCCCCCCCGAATTCGACTTGCGAATATTCTGCCTCGCTTCGAATCTAAGCCATGCAACTAGTTTGTGCAGTCTCATCGTCGACCTTCCCGGCTGACTGGAAATCTGCCCATTTGGAGAACTTTGTCATGCACAACTTTCACACATGTAGGCTAATGTCAACTAAACAGACCACAAGTAGGGTGTGGTCAACACGACATTCTGTTGCTTAACTAGGCCATACGAGCCCGATTGCGCTGGTCCGGGATTCTTCCGGAAGTATGTACTTGACGCAAAGCCGGAGGAATCGCTATGGTCTGTTTCACGCAGCAGCGCACGTTAGCTGAGCGGCTTGGATTAGATCGCTTCATAGTTGATCAAACGCCGATTCGCGAAAGAGGCGAATGGATGATACGCGACCGCTCGAAATATCGACACATGGACTGGGACTGCCCTCGCTGCGGAGTAGTGGTGAACTTGAACACTCTGGATAGTGCTTGGACCCATGATGAGATGGGGAGTCCAATGGCTGGCATCGAGGGAGCACAGCGAAGTTGGCTCATCTGCCAATGCCCGAGAACGTCTTGCAGGGCGATTGTCTTTGTTATCGCGGAACCTGTGGGGTCGGCCCGCCAGATCAAAGAGGTGTATCCCTATACTAGCGCGTCGGCATCGACCTTTTCGGATTCTATACCGAGCAATATCCGCGAGGACTTTGCTGAAGGGTCGCGGTGCTTCTTCGCAAGTGCTTACAAGGCCACTGTCGTTATGTGCCGCCGAGTAGTTCAGGATATCGCGCAAGAAAAAAAACTGGAAGGCGAGACAATCAAGACGACGATCAAGAACATGTACGACGCGGGCCTCATCACAAAGCCGTTGTTTGATGCGGCTCATGAAATTCGACATTTCGGTGGCTTTGGCGCTCATCCACAGGACGATGGTCTGGACAATATTGGCAAAGATGATGCGGCGGAAATGTTGACGATGACCAACCAGTTTCTAGAGCACATTTATGTACTCGCCAAGCAGGCCGCAGCTTTTCAGGATCGTCGCCAACAGGCTGCACAGCCAGGCAAAGATACCAAATGATTAACTCTGGCATTTGACGCAAAGATAATATTCTGCTAATCTCTGATCATGGCAAAGGAACAAGGCAAGGTTGCTTCCGCGAAGTCGGCGATTGTGGCGGCGCTACCACGCGCCTGTCAGGACGAGACCGCCGCCGTCGAACTGTTCGAGGCGATGCGCTGGCGCGGTGAGCCGAACTGTCCGCACTGCGGAGATACCGCAATTTACCAGATGCGTGATCGCAAGACGGGCCAGCGCAATCGGCGATTCCTCTGGCGCTGTAAGGGTTGCGGCAAGCAGTTCACGGTTCGCGTCGCAAGCGTCTATGAAGATTCGCCGATTCCCATGCGCCACTGGGCGTATGCGTTCTGGGCCGCGTGCGCCAGCAAGAAGGGTGTGTCGGCGATGCAGATTCAACGGCAGACTGGGCTCACATATAAGTCAGCCCTTTTTCTGATGCATCGGGTCCGCTTTGCGATGGCCGAAGATTATTCCGCGCAGCCGAAAATGAGCGGAACGATTGAGGCAGACGAGACCTACGTCGGCGGCAAGCCGCGCCACAAGCAGCCGCACAAAGGACCAGCGGTCGGTTGGCTCGATCACAAGTTGCCGGTCGTCTCGCTGGTTGAACGCGGCGGCAAAGTCCGCTCATTCGTAACACCGCGAGTCACAGCGGCGAATCTGACCAAGTTGCTGGTTGAGAACGTCGCTGAGGGTTCGCACCTGATGACAGACAACGCATGGGTCTATCGCAATGTGGGGAAACCATTTGCGAGCCATGAAGTTACGGATCACAGGTCCGGCGAATATGTGCGAGGCAACGTGTACAGCAACACGGTTGAAGGCGTCTTCTCGCTGTTGAAACGCGGCATCTACGGCACGTTCCACAGTGTCAGCCGCAAACACCTGCATCGGTACGTCGCCGAATTCGATTTCCGATACAACAGCCGGAAGATCGATGACGGCGCGCGCACCGCGTTGGCGATTCGACAAGCTGCGGGCAAACGGCTGCGGTACAGAGAACCAGTCGCGGTATCCAGCGATCCGCGTTGCTAAATGGTATCCGATGCCACGCTACAATCCATTTAGACCTGGCAGCATCGTGACTCCTGGCATGTTTTCAGGTCGAGGGGATGCACTTCTCGCCTTGGAGCGAGCGCTGTTTCAAACAAAACACGACAACCCCAAACACTTCTTGCTTCATGGCGAGCGCGGGATCGGAAAGTCTTCGTTACTGCTGTATCTACAATACGTCGCTAACGGCGATATCGCTCCCATCGACGGTGATAAGTTTTCCTTCCTTACGGTGACTGTCGAACTCGAACCAACAACGACCTATGTCGATCTCATCAGAAAGATTGGTGCCGAATTTCAGCGTGTGGTCACTTCCCAACAACGTATCAAGGAACTTGCCAAGAACGCGTGGGAATTCTTGAAACGTTGGGAAGTCATGGGTGTGAAATACTCAAATAACAGAACCAACGCTCTAGAACCGCACGAACTACTCGACGATCTCGTTCATACGGTTCATACGACACTTCAGGGCATTGGCGAGCACACCGATGGCGCCCTTATCCTGATCGACGAGGCCAGCGCTCCCCCGCCACAAGCAGGTCTTGGTGAGTTCGCTAAGCTATTCACAGAGCGACTGAGTAAGCGGGGTTGTAATCGAGTCGCGCTTGGTCTGGCCGGGCTCCCAGAACTTATCGACAAGTTGCGAGACAGTCACGAATCTTCGCCACGCATTTTTGAGATGTTGCCCCTCGAACCCCTAGCCCGCTCGGAGAGCATAGATGTGGTCCGGAAAGGTCTTGCTGAGATAGAGACCAAAACCGGAACCAAAGTCGCGATCACAGCAGAGGCCGAAGCAGCAATATCGGACTTTTCCGAGGGCTATCCCCATTTCATTCAACAGGTCGCCTACTCTGCGTGCGAACACGATCAAGACAACAATATAACAATCGAAGATGTGCAGGCGGGGGTGTTCGGCGGAAATGGAGCGCTCCGGCAACTCGGCGTGAAGTACTTTCATGAGTTGTATTTCGAGCAGATTTTTTCGGATCAATATCGTGGCGTGCTCAGGTTCATGTCGGAGCATTTCACAAATTGGGTTTCGAAAGAGGACATGCGGAAGGCGCTGAAGATCAAAGAAACAACTCTCACGAACGCGCTAACCGCACTAAGAAAGCGCCACATTATCATCTCCAAAGACGGCCACAAGGGTGTGTATCGGTTGCCGATGAATTCGTTTGCGGCTTGGATTCGTCTATATACAACCGCAGATGCTGAAAATGGTGCCGGGGAGGGGACTCGAACCCCCAAGGCGGAATAAAATCGCCGAGCGGCCCCAGACCGCCTGCGTTTACCAATTTCGCCACCCCGGCATCAGCGGAAACTGCCGATTCTAGATGAAACAAGACACGAAAAAAAAGACACCTGGTCCAAAGCCAGACTTCCTCAAAATCGAGGGTGTCAACTGGAAGGACGCGATCAAGCGGTCATTTCAGAAACAGCATCCGCTGGGCGGCTTCCCAAAACCTGAACGGACTAAGAAGCAGAAGGGCTAATATCCCGATCTCAGGACATTCCGGAGCTAGTTCCGCTTTGCGTCAAGTACACACTCCCGGATTCTTCGCTCCGGCAGCCTTCGCTCAGAATGACGATCATCCGGTTGCGCGGCGATGCGCGCCGCCCAGCCCCAGCTCGCCGATGAAGGCGGCGACTTCCGCCGCCACGCGCTCCTTCTCGCTGTCCACGGTGATCACGTGGAAGCTCTCCTCGAGAATCACGGCGCGCTTCGATCGCGAGCCCAGATGCTCCAGCAGGAAATCGACGTTGCGCAACGGACAAGTATGATCGCGGCGGCTATGAATGATCAGCACTGGCTGCGTTACGTGCCCCAGCCGCGGCCGCACGCTCGCGGACAACTCGTAGAGGTTGATCGGAGCGCTCAGCGGCATCAGATGCGCGCTGGGATGAATCCGGCGCGCATCGGCGTCGTGGATATCGGCTCCCGAGTTGCGCAGATAGATCCGATTGGCGAGGGGACCCAATATGCGCAACGGCCCCAGCATCATCTGGATTACGCGACTGAGAAAAAACGCCGGCGCCAGCATCGCCAGTCCCGCAACTCCATCGCCCTGATCAGCGGCGAGCCGCGCCGCCAGCACCGCCCCTGCGGAAAGCCCGACCGCGACAACCGGATCGCCATGGCCGCGCAGCCGCTCGAAACCGTCCACGACGCTCTGGTACCAGGCATTGTGATCGGCGGCGCCCAGCTCTTCGGGCGCGCCCGCATGTCCCGCGAGCTTCACGCCCAGCGTGCGCATCCCGCGCGCCGCCAACTGTTCGCCCAGGTAGCGCATCTCGTATGGCGTACCGGTCAGCCCGTGGATCAGCAGGGTGCTGGGCGCCGCGCCATCGAAGAAAAATTCGCCAGTATCGACCGTCGAAACTGCCGGCGGAGGGTCGCTGTCGCCCGAGGAACTCATTGGCAATGCGCGCGTGGTTCCATCACATCGAGGGTTGGGGCGCGTTCTCGCCGAACTGGGCGGGATCGATCGTAATTCGCGCGCCGCGCCGCAGCCGCTCCAGGAACGCCGTCCACGCTTGCCCGCGGCGGGCATGCAGCAGTTCCTCCTTGAAGCTCGGCTCCGCGGCCTTCCATTCCTTCTCGTCAGGAGCAGTGCGCGAGAGCACCTCGAAGATGTACGAATTTCCGCCGTGATCCATGACCTGCTCGATGACGGCCGGGAGCGTAGGGACGGCGCCAGCGGCGTCGGTGACTTCGGGGAAGTCTCCAATCGTCGGCACCCCGCGCGAAGCCCGGTCGAATTCGCCTGTGCGATGGATTTCGAGCTTGCCAGCAGCCGCGACTTGATCGAATTCCAGCGGCCCCTTGATCTTCTCGAGCAGCTTCCCGGCGGCGTCATGCGCCGCCTCCTCGGCCTTCGATTTTACCAGCGCCGCGCGGACGCGATCATGAATTTCCTTCAGCGGCGGAATGTAAGCCGCCTGCCGCTGGACGAGCTTGACCAGGTAGGGATCTGCGCCGGGGCTGGCGATAGTGCGTGTCTGGCCGGCTTCGAGCTTGAAGGCCGCGCGCACGAAATCCCCGCTGCGCGTGACGCCGGCGACTTCGTCGTTCTGGGAGAACATCGGGGTCTCAATCGCCTGCAGCCCCCGCTTCCCTGCGATTTCCTTAAGCGCCGCACCATTCAAAGCCGCCCCGAGGTCCTCGCGCATCTCGTTGCGAGCGAGCTCGGCGCCGGCCTTTTTCCGCAGCGCTTCGATTATTTGGGGACGCGCTTCGGCAAGCGTATCGACATGCGCCGCCTTACTCTCTTCGACCTTGATTACGTGATAGCCGAAACTGGTTTCGACCACCTCCATCTGGCCCGGCTTGAGCCGGAAGGCCGCTTCTTCGAATGGCTTGACCATCGTACCGCGCCCGAAGAAACCCAAGTCGCCGCCCTTGAACTTGTTGCCCGAATCGGCGGAGTGGTCGCGTGCCAGCTTCGCGAAATCAGCGCCCTTCTTGAGCTGCCCCAGGATTCCCTCGGCCTTCGCCTTCGCGGCGGCTTTCTCGGGGTCGCTGGCGCCGTCGATGACGCCAATCAGGATGTGGCGCGCATGAACCTGGTCGGGATGGGTGAAAAGCTTCTTCAGGTTGTGGTCGTAATACTCGCCGATCTCCTTGTCTGATGGGGTGGTCCGTGCGGCCAGCACGAGCGGATCGTAGCGAACGAAGACCACCTTGATCCGTTCGGGCTCGCGGAATTGCTCGCGGCTGCTCTGGTAGTAGGCGGCAATCTGCTGCTCGGTCGGATCGATCTGTGCCGTGAACTGCTGGTAGCCGAGCTCCAGATAGGCGAGTGCGAGCCGCTGATGGCGCTGATCGTAGAGTCTGCGCGCTTCATCATCGCTGACCCGCACCGTCTCGCCGATCATTTTCTGCAGCAGGTCGGCCGCCATACCTGCGCGTTGCTGCTCCTCGTACTGCGCGGGCAGGTAATTGTTGGTGCGCAGCACTTCCTGATAGGTGCGAACATCGAATCGCCCGTCCGATGACCGGAACGCACGATCTTCGGAAATTGCCTTTTGCTGATCCTCGTCGCTGATCTCGATGCCCAACCGTCGCGCCTCGGCGCGGACCAGGTGGTTCTCAACGATTCGATCGAAGGCCTCCTGGCGCAAATTGATGCCCTTGAGCACTTGGGCGGCGGCCGGCCCGTACACGTTCTGCAGCGTGCGGCGCAACCGGTCGGCCTCGCGGTCGACGTCATCGGAGAGGATCTTGTCGCCGTTGATCGTGCCGACCGGGTGGACTTGCTGGAAGAAACCGGTGCTGAGCCCCCAGAACATGAAGATGAAGGTGATGAAGCCCAGGATGATGCGTATCGCCCAGGAGTACGCATACTTTCGCATCGCGCTCAGCATCGCCATTCATGATACTTGAGGGCCGTTTAGAGGCGCAATTCGCCTCACCACCTTGCTTGGCCTCTGAACGGTTTGTTAGCTTCGTAGCCGGGCGCGGTAGCGGGGTATTGCGGGGGTGGCTGAGTGTGCTCATTTCACTAGACAACACCGGATTTCCGGAAGCGTCGCGGCGGCCCCAGAGCCCGGCGGAGTGCGGCTCGCCGCACCTCAGGGCCCCGCGAACAGAGGCGTAGATTAAGTGGTTTTCAAATCGATATTAGGATGGTTCTCCAACGATCTTGCGATCGATCTCGGCACTGCCAACACGCTCATCTACGTTAAGGGCGAAGGCATCGTATGCAACGAGCCGTCGGTGGTCGCGGTCCAAAAGGATTCGCGCGGATCCCGCCGCGTGCTGGCGATCGGCGCCGAGGCCAAGAAAATGCTGGGGCGCACGCCCGGCTCGATCATCGCGATCCGGCCATTGAAAGACGGCGTGATCGCAGATTTCGAGATCACCGAGAACATGCTGCGCTACTTCATCCAGAAAATTCATAACCGCAAGACGCTGGTGCGGCCGCGCATCGTGATCTGCGTGCCGTTCGGGATCACCGCGGTTGAAAAGCGCGCGGTGCGCGAGTCGGCTGAATCGGCCGGCGCGCGCGAAGTCCATCTGATCGAGGAGCCGATGGCGGCGGCGATCGGCGCGGGATTGCCGATCACCGAGCCTACCGGCAACATGATCGTTGATATCGGAGGGGGCACGACCGAGGTAGCGGTGATTTCGCTCTCGGGCGTGGTCTTCTCGCGCTCGGTGCGGGTGGCCGGCGACAAGATGGACGAGGCGATAATCCAGCACATCAAGCGCAAGTACAATCTGCTGATCGGCGAGCGCACCGCCGAGCTGATCAAGATCACGATCGGCTCCGCCTATCCCGGCAACGAGATCCAGACGATGGAGATCAAGGGCCGCGACCTAGTGGCCGGCGTGCCTAAGACCATCGAGATCACCGACGAGGAGATTCGCGAGGCGCTGATGGAACCGGTCCATCAGGTCGTCGAGTCGGTGCGCATCGCGCTCGAACGCACCCCGCCGGAGCTTGCCTCTGATATCGTCGACAAGGGTATCGTGCTGGCGGGCGGTGGCGCGCTGCTGCGCAACCTCGATGTCCTGCTGCGTGAGGAGACTGGATTGCCGGTGACGCTGGCCGACGATCCCCTGACCGCGGTCGTGATGGGCGCGGGCAAGGTGCTCGACGAACTGTCGCTGCTGCGCGACGTAACCGTGGATTGATTCGCCCCGCGCCACACCTCTTCGCTGACCGGCCCGGAGCGCGGGCATGAAAAGTTCACTTTTCTGGCGCTACCGGATCGCGTTGAGCAGCGGAGCCTTGCTGCTGCTCTCATTGCATTTGCTCTCGACCGGGGTCCGCCTCAGCGGGCCGCTCGCCGCGCCAGCTACGCTGTTGATGGAAGTGCTGAGGCTGCCGCAGACCGCGACCGCACGGATGGCGCAGGGCGCATCGGCGATGGTGCGCAATTACTTCGCGCTGGTTGGCGTTCGCCAGGAGAACGATCGTCTCAGGGCTGAGCTGGCCCGCATCCAGACCGAACGCGCCCGTACCGCCGAGCTGGATCGCGAGAACCGGCGGCTCGCCGAGTTGCTCGAGCTGCGCGACGTGATGGGGTTCAAAGCGGTCGCCGCCGACATCATCGGCAGCGACGCGACCGGCCTCGCGCATACCCTCGTCCTGGGGCGCGGCGAACGTAACGGTCTCAAACCCGGGATGGCGGTGTTGTCGAACGAGGGCGTGGTCGGCAAGGTGATCACGACCAGCCCGAACGCCGCTCGCGTCCTGTTGATCGACGATCACAATTCGGCGGTGGACGTTTTTGACCAGCGCAGCCGCGCGCGCGGCATGGTTTTCGGGAACGTCGAGGGCGGACTCAGCATGATCTATGTCGAGCGCAAGGAGGACATCCGCCCCGGCGATCCATTGGTAACCGACGGGCTGGACGGAAGCTTCCCGCGCGGTCTGCTGATCGGCCACGTGACCAGCGTCGTTCGCGAGGGACCTGGCCTGTTTCTGACCGTCGCGGCTGCGCCGGCGGTGGATTTCCGCCGCCTCGAACAGGTGCTGGTACTGACCGAGCAGCCGCCGCGTCTGGACGATTCGGGCCAGAGCTCCTAGCGGCGTGCGACTGGTCCTGCTCTTCTTCGGCGCCGGACTGATTGCGCTGAGCCTCCAGACCGGCGCATTGCACTGGTTGCCGCTCGGCGGCCTGGTCCCCGATTTGATGTTGATTCTGGCCGTCGACCTAGGGATGCGACACGCCAGCGTACTGGGCGCGGTGATCGCCTTCGCGCTTGGCTACGCGACCGACGCGTTCTCAGGTTCGCAAATGGGTTTGAACGCCTTCATGTTGACGCTCGTCTTCGTGATTTCCTACCAAATCGCACGTCAGCTGATGGCGGCCGGGGACCTGGTCGGATCGATAACCGTGTTTCTGGCCGTTCTGATCAATGATGTCGGGACGTTCGCGATGACAAGCGGTCTGCCGGGCATACGCCGGGGTGGGACAGAAATACTGGAGCTCGCCATGATTCAGGCTGTGGTCACCGCGCTGCTGGCTCCGACGGTGTTTTCGCTACTTTCGCGCGGCAAGAAGGCCCTTGGATTGCCTCAGCGCAAGGCGCGTGAATAGATACTCAGGGAGCCCTACGAGTGCCGATTCTCAGCCGCCGCCGTTACACCAGAGCCGTCCCGAGGCTCGAAGCGCGGCTTGTCGCGCTTTCGCTCCTGATGACCTTTGCGTTCGCGACTGTGTCAGTGCGGCTCTACTACCTACAGGTCGTCCGCAGCGAACAGCTGCAAAATCTCGCCGAACGCAATCGCATCAGGATTCGTCGCATGCCCGCACCCCGCGGCCTAGTCTTCGATCGGCTCCATCGCCCGCTGGTCGATACGCGCCCGTCCTTCGACGCGGTGGTGGTTCCGGAGGACTCTGGCGATCTCTCCGCAACGATCGAAGGTCTCGAGCACTACCTCGGCGAGGATCATATCGGCGAAAGGCTCTCGCAAGCGCAGGATGATGGCCGACCGGCGTTCGAACCGGTCACGGTTGAAGAACGCTTGAAATGGGAGCAGGTCGTCGCGCTCGAAGCTCATCAGCTCGAATTGCCCGGCGTAAGCCTGCAAGTCACGCCGCGCCGCCGATACATTTACGGCCCGATTGCGGCACATCTGCTCGGCTATGTGGGCGAGGTCAACAGCAGCGAGCTGCAGCGGCTGGCCACCTACCGACTCGGCGACGAGATCGGCAAGTACGGCCTCGAGCGCGGATGGGAGCAATTCCTGCGCGGGCAGGCCGGCGGCCAGCAGATCGAGGTCGACGCGGTGGGCCGCCGCCTCCGGCTGCTGAAAGAAGTTCCCGAGGCGCCCGGTCAAAGCACCGTGCTGACGCTCGACCTCGATGTGCAGCAGGTCGCCGAGAAGGCGATGGCCAATCAAGCCGGCGCGCTGGTGGCGATCGATCCCACCAGCGGAGAAGTGATCGCAATGGTCAGCCATCCGGCCTTCGACCCCAACGTTTTCGCCTCAGGAATCAACGGCGAGCGATGGCGCAAGCTGGCCGTCGATCCGGGCCATCCGTTGCAGGACCGCGTGATCTCGGGCATCTATCCGCCGGGTTCGACCTTCAAGCTGGTCGACACGATCGCCGGATTACAGGACAAGGCGATTTCCGAGCAGACCTCATTCTACTGCCACGGCGGACTGTATTACGGCGGCCGCGAATATCGATGTTGGCGGCATCAGGGCCACGGCGGCATCGCGCTCCATCGCGCGATCGTCGAGTCCTGCGACGTGTTTTTCTACCAGGTCGGCCAGAAGGTCGGCATCGACCGGCTCGCACACTGGGCCAACGAACTGGGGCTGGGCGCAAAAACCGGCATCGCGCTGGACAACGAGCGGGCGGGCACCGTCCCGTCCAGTTCATGGAAGCTCAAGCGTTTCAATGAGCGCTGGTATCCGGCCGAAACGCTGTCGGTCGCGATTGGCCAGGGATATCTGAACGTGACCCCGATCGAGTTGGTACAACTAGCCGCCCAGATCGGCACCGGCGGCGACCGCTATACGCCGCATTTTGTCAAACAGATCGAGACGCCCGAGGGCCGCATGCTCAAGACCTACCCGCCCAATCTTGAGCATCACGCCAGCTTGGATCCTGAAACGCTGCGTGTCGTGCGCGACGCGATGGCCGACGTCGTCAATGCACCCAATGGCACAGCGCGCAAAGCTCGCCTCGACGGCATTACGGTATGCGGCAAGACCGGCACCGCCCAGGTAATCAAGATGGCGCAGGGCGCGCGCTCCGACACCAACAAGATGCCCGAGCAGGAGCGCGACAACGCGCTCTTCATCGCGTTCGCACCCAAAGAGAACCCGCGTATCGCGATCGCATGCATCATCGAACACGGCGGCCATGGTGGTAGCGCCGCGGCGCCAGTCGTGCACGACGTGATGCAGAAGTATTTCGAGGTTTACGGCGGTGCTAAGCCCGCCGATGGGCACAAGGAAGACGCCAAGCCAGCTCCCGCAAGCGTCCGCGCACCCGGCACTATCGCGCGCGCGGAAACCGCTGGAGCGGTTGCGGATACATCACGATGACCGGGATCGATCGACGCCTATTTTACCATTTCGACTGGACTGTGTTCGCCCTGACGATGGCAATCGCCCTGGTCGGGGTGCTCAGCCTGATCAGCGCTTCCTACGCCGGTCCGCAGCGGCCGCTGCATCCGCTGGTACTGCGTCAGCTGCTGTGGATTGCGGCAGGAGCGGCCCTGATGGTGGCGGTGGTGCTGTTCGACTACCGCACGCTCGGCACCTACGCGTATGCACTATATGCCGGCGCGCTCGGCCTGCTGATTCTGGTCGCGGCGCTGGGACATTCCAGCGGCGGCGCGCGGCGCTGGATCAACTTTGGCGTCTTCAAGCTGGAGCCCTCGGAACTGGCCAAACTCGCGGTGATCCTTGTGCTAGTACGCTACATGCGCGAGGAACCGCCCCCGGGCGGCCTGCGCATCCCGCATATTCTCATTCCGGCGGCGCTGCTGGCCGTGCCCGCCGCGCTGGTGCTTAAGCAACCTGACCTTGGCACGATGCTGATCCTCGTGCTGGTCGCGGGCACGCTGATCTTCGCCGGCGGCATCAACCTGCGGACGCTGGGGCTGTTGGCGCTCGGCGCCGCGCTGGCGATGCCGGTGGCGTGGCACTACCTCAAACCCTATCAGCGGCAGCGCGTGGTGACCTTCGTCAATCCGGAATCCGATCCGCTCGGCGCGGGCTATCACATCATACAATCGGAGATCGCGGTGGGCTCCGGCGGCGAGTGGGGCAAGGGCTTCCTCAAGGGCACCCAGGCGCGGCTTAACTTCCTGCCCGAGCAAACCACCGATTTCATTTTCTCGGCGTTTGCCGAAGAGTTTGGCTTTGCGGGATCGATCCTGCTGCTTTCGCTCTACGCGGGCCTGGTCGCGCGCGGCGTATGGATCGCGCGCCATGCGCGGGATCGTTTCGGCGGCCTGCTCGCGCTGGGCTTGACCTCGGTGATCTTCTGGCAAGTCGCGATCAACATCGGAATGGCGACCGGGATGCTGCCGGTGGTCGGAATTCCGTTGCCGCTGTTTAGTTACGGCGGCTCGTCGCTGATCGTCCTGATGGCCGCGATGGGCCTGCTGATCAGCATCAACACCCGCCGCTACCTGTTCTGACTGTCCCGCGAACCCGGCGGCGCCCCACCCACATCGGATGGCGCTCCGCCGTTCGCCCTTTGCCTAGCCGAGGTGGGCTTCGACGAACCACAGATACTTGTCGACGCCGCGCGAAACTTCGGTGAAGAGGTCGGCGGTGTCCTTGTCGCCCAGTTCATCGGCCTGGTCGATGCCGCGGCGAATCGCCTTGCCATACTTCGCCAGTGCTGACGAAAGCGCGTCGACATGATCGCGGCCATCCGAGATATGCAGCGGATACTCGTCGAGCGAGGACTTCTTCGCGACGGCGCGCACGGTGCCTTCGACCGCGCCGCCCAGTTGCATCACGCGCTCCGCGATCAGGTCCATGTAGTCCTCGGCGCTGTCCACAATCTTGTCGAACAGCTCATGCAGCGCGATAAAGTTGGGCCCCTTGACGTTCCAATGGGCCTGCTTCGCCTGCAGCATCAGATCGGCGCTGTCGGCAAGACGCGCGCTGAGGACCTCGATCACTTTGATGCGTACGTTTTCTGAAAGATCGTTCTTGGTCTTGTGCATTTTGGGGTCTCCTCTCGATCGCGCCGGGCGCGAAAACGGCGGTCACAATGATCGACACTGGAATTTCGCGCGCCGACTGGAAAGCCTTTTCTAGAACAATTCTAAGTTCTGTCCGATGACCTGGCAAGGTCCGCAATTGCTTCGCCTGCGGGATCGCTTCGCTTAAGCGATGCGGCAGCGCTTGCTAGATTGCGTTGTGTGACGATAACGCATTTCCGCGTGGCGCAATAACCTCAGGAGTTCGCATCCAATGCCGGCGCGTAAATCATCTGACCTGAGAGACACACAGATCCGCGACGCCCACCGCCGCTTCGTCAAGGTGATGGAGGAGCAGCGTCTCACGACGCTGGCGTCCGACACCAAGGGGCACTATCTCGCAATTCTGGTCTCGCTGACGGCGAAACTCGAAATGCCGGGCAAGCCGCTCTCGGAGGTCGTTCGGGAGCTGATGGCCGAAGCCGGCCCGCTGATCTTCCAGGCGATGCAGAGCTGACCGCGCTGCCGCGATCACCCCTTGGGTAGTTGCAGGATGCGCTCGCCGATCATGTTCTTCTGCACCGGTGAGGTGCCGCCCGCGATCGTGAGCGATTCCGAGCCGAGAATCCGACGCGCCCAGTCGCCTTCCGGAGCGTAAGGCGTGCGGCGTTCGAGCAGCGCATATGGTCCGAGCAGACGGCTGGCGAATTTCACCATCCGTTGAGTAAGCTCGGTTGAGACGAGTTTGCTGATTGATGCTTCCGGGCCCGGCGGCAGTCCTTTGAGCCGCTTGGTCAGACCGCGCAGCCCACCGTATTTCTTTGCCGCGACCTCGATCGCGAATTGCGCGAGCTGCTGCCGGATCGATCGATCCTCGCTCGCGGGACGGCCATTTATCTTCACAGCCCGGGCGATCTCGAGGAGTTGCGCGAGTGTCTGCTCGGTGCCGCCTAACGTCTCGCCGATGCCGACCCGCTCATGCATCAGCGTCGAGACCAGCACCTGCCATCCGCCGTTGAGCGGGCCGAGGAGATTTTCTTTGGGTACCCGTACGTCCTCGAAGAAAATCTCCGTGAACTCCGCTTCGCCGGTAATCTGCTTCAGCGGCTTGACGGTGACGCCGGGGCTCTTCATGTCGACCAGCAGGGTGCTGAGCCCTTTGTGCTTGGGCGCAACCGGATCGGTCCGGACGAAAAGCTGGCAGTATTGCGAGCGATGGGCGCCCGTGGTCCAAACCTTCTGCCCTGTGACGACGAAGTTATCCCCGTCGAGCGCCGCCCGGGTCTGCAACGCGGCGAGGTCCGAACCCGCGCCGGGCTCCGACATGCCTTCGCACCAAATCTCTTCGCCGTTGAGGATCTTCGGCAAATAGCGCTGCTTCTGCTCCTCGGTCCCCCATTGCATCAGGGCTGGCCCGGTCATGATGGTGCCGAGCACATTGCATCCCATCGGCAGGTTGAGGCGCCCGAGCTCCTGCCCAAAGATCAGTTGCTCGACGAAGCTTGCGCCGCGCCCGCCGTACTCCTTGGGCCAACTGATGCCAGCCCATCCGCCCTCGTACAGGCGGGTGTGCCATTGCTTGAGCCGACGCCACATTGCGTCGTCGTCGGCGTTTTCCTTTTCGGCCTTGGTCAGCGTCGCGGGCTGATTCGCTTCGAGCCACGATCTGACTTTTGCCCGATACGCTTCCTGTTCAGGCGTATAGTTGAAATCCATCGATCAGCGATGCTCCTGGAGTTGGTTGAAAACCACATCCGCGGTTGTCAGCCCCATATTGGCTTCCACGCCCGGTGTCTGGCTGCCCAGACGATATGACCGCCGCTCCAATAATTCAAACCTGACCGCAAGGGCAGCCAGCCGAGCTAAGATGCCCGTCGAAGAGCGGACGTGAACGCGAATCGCGGGGCAATCTCGCTCTCAGAGTCATTGTGGAGAACTACGGTGCTCCACTTTCTACGTGAGTTGCCCCGTGATACATCCAGAGATTGAGGGGAGGGGACGGTGAGTTTCTCGCGCCCCCGTGCTCGCAAATGCTCTTGGACAGCGCTTTTTCCTACCAGTGCCAGCAATGCGGACAGTGCTGTCGCGACAAGGTAATTACCCTCTCGCCTTATGACGTGATTCGGATCGCGCGCGCCTGCGGCATCAGCACCGGCGAAGCATTGCAGCGCTTCACCGTTCGGCGCGGCATGATGCTGCGGTTCCGTGAGGACGGCCGCTGCGCAGCGCTGGACGGCTTACGATGCTCGATCCACGCAGGACGGCCGCTGGCATGCCGGGTCTACCCTCTGGGCATACAGTGGCAACCGTCGAGTAAGAACGAACCCGAGTTCGTGGCTCTGGAGCCGGCTCGAGGTTCGACCGGAATCTATGGCAGCGACGGAACGGTCGCGTCGTTCCTGCAGGGGCAGGATGTTCAGCCTTATCTCGCCGCACTGGAAAGCTATCGCGAACTGTTTGCCGCCTTTCATGATCGGATTGCCGAGCTGGTCGATTTCGAGCGCATCGAACCCGCCGAGTTCAGGCGCTGTGCGATACGCGAAGCGATGGCCGAGTTGGGCTACGATCCGAATCCGCTGATCGACGCGCTGTTCGACGCCGACAGCGTATCCCGCGGTATCGCGGACTCCGGCGAGGGGATCGTGGCGCGCCACGTCACGGGATTGCGATCGATGGTCGAGCGCGAGACCAATGCTGGCTTGGTAGCAGCGGCGGGGACGATGCTCGCCGTCAGCCTCGGCTATCCGCCCACCGAGATCCTTCCCGACTGGCAGGTGCAGTTGGCAGCGCGCGCGGCAGCCGGCGATGGGCTCACTTCGGCTTGGCAAGCGGCGCGGCGCTGGCCGAAGCCGTCGGAGTCGCGAGTGGCGGCAGGCCATTCAGCACCTGCAGGATCTCCCCGGCGTGGAGCGCCGGGTCGACCTGCGGGTAGACCTTGATGATCGAGCCCTTCTCGTCGATCACATAAGTGATCCTGCGATTGAGGCCCAGCACCGGGATGCCGTTGGCGGCGCCGTACAGCGTCGCGATCTTCTTATCCGGGTCGAGCAGCAGGGGAAAGGGCAGCCCGTATTTCTTGATGAAGTCCTTGTGCGCCTTCGCGCTGTCGACGCTGCATCCGAGCACTTCAACTCCGGCTTTGGCCAGTTCCGCATAACCGTCGCGGAACGCGCATGCTTCTTTCGTGCATCCGGGGGTCTGGTCCTTGGGATAAAAGTAGAGCACGACCCGCCTGCCGGCATAGTCGGAGAGCTTGATCGGCTTTACCTGGTCGCCGACCACCATCTCGGTTTCAAACGCGGGCGCTGCGTCGCCCTCCTTCGGCATGTCCGCCCGCGCTGAGCGCGAGGAGAGGATCAGACCGACGATCACGGCCCCAACCACAAGTACAAGGATGCTCATCCTCGCCATCTGTGACTCCTGCGGAATGTTGTGCGATGCGAACAGCGCCGGCTGACCGCAACATCAAACGTCAGACGTAGTATAGCCAGTCGCGATAGCGCGGTTCGCGCCCATGCAGCGCGGCATGGAAGGCTTCCTGCACCTTGAGCGTGATGGGGCCGGGCTTACCGTCGCCGATCTGGCGATCATCGAGTTCGCGCACGGGCGTGACCTCGGCCGCCGTTCCTGTCATGAAGGCTTCGTCGGCGATATAGACCGCATCGCGCGGGAAATGCTGCTCGACGAACCGCACGCCCTGATCGGCGAGAATCCTGATCACCGCGTCGCGCGTGATACCCGGCAACGATGAGGTCAGCGGCGGGCTTTTCACTACGCCGTCCCGGATCACGAAGACATTCTCGCCGCTGCCCTCGGCCACGAAACCTTCGACATCGAGCAGCAGCGCCTCATCGTAGCCGCATCGGCGCGCCTCGTAGGCCGCCAAAATTGAGTTAACGTAATGGCCGGTGGCCTTCGCGTTCGGCATCAGCGAGTTGTGATGGAACCGCACGAACGACGAGGTTTTGAGCCGCACGCCCTTGGCCGCCGAATCGTCGCCCAGATAGGCGCCCCATTTCCACGCCGCAACCGCCATCCGCACCTTGTTGCCGCGCGCGCCCAACCCCATCTCGCCTTCGCCGAGAAACACCAGCGGCCGGATATAACATTCGTCGAGCCGATTGACACGGACTACATCGGAGCAGGCCTTGAGGGTCTCTTCCTGGCTGAACGGGATGCGGATTTCGCAGATGTGTGCCGAGTCAAACAGGCGGCGGATATGCTCGCGCGCGCGGAACATCGCCGGGCGTCCACCCTCGGCCTTGTAGCAGCGCATCCCCTCGAACACGCCGAGTCCGTAATGAAGGCTGTGGGTGAGAACATGGACCTTGGCCTCGTCGTAGGGCACCAGCTCGCCGTCCATCCAGATCTTTTCGGTACGCAGGCTTTGGCTCATTTCGTCACCCAACCAAGCTCGCTCAACGCCGAGCGATTCATTCGGACGCGCGCGCGGCCCGATCAGCCGGATCGTCTAAGCTAATCGAGGGTCCGAAATCTAACAAGGCGCCGATCGTGGCTGCATCGGGACGCCAACCCAGGTCTCTCGAAACCGCTCAGGTTTGATGGCTTCAGACGCCTGATTGTGAACTCGGCGTTTTGGCTGCGGTCTGCCGATGGTCCTCGGCACCCGATGCAGCTCCGTTACCGGCACCATGACCAGAGCGGCGGCGGCCGCGCCGACTGCGCCGTCGGCGGCGACGCTGCGAGGGGACAGGGCGCGTTTCAGCGGATCCCGATCCTGAAAGACTCGCCAGATAGTTGTCCGGGTCAGCGAGGAAGCGATCGAGCACACCGGAATCCTCGGTGTAGTGCGGAGCAGCAAGTTCGTAGAGCATCCGCGCTTGGGCGAAGTAGGGCCGGCGAATCAGGCTGCGAGTCTTGCGTCCGGGTTCGAGCATCCGCGGGAATGCCTCGATCAATAGCCGCATATGCTCGGTGTCGCCGCGCGCGAAGCCGCGGGCGCGCAGATCATCGATCAGCCCGTCCTCGCCGTCGCGGCGCCCCTCTGTGCGCTGCTTGCGCCCCATCTCTTGATCGAGGAAAAGCGCGGCGAGCGTCAGCGCGTGCGAGAGCGGATCGCGATCGGTGTTGTGCCGACTGAGTGCGGCAAGATTGCGCACTGTGCGAGTGGCTTCAAGCGGCGCTGGTCCCGACCGCAGATGAGCCGACAACTGCGGCAGCACCACTTCGAGCAGGCCCAACTCCTCCATCAGGATCAGTGCTTGCTCCGCGTTGCTGGAGCTGAGCGTACGGAAGATCTCCTCCACCAGCCGCGGCACCGAGGCCTTGAGCAGCTCGCAGCGATGCTTGAGGATCGCTTCGCGCGTCGCCGGCTCGATCGTGAAGCCGAGCTTGGCCGCGAAGCGCACCGCGCGCATCATCCGCACCGGATCCTCGCGCATCCGGACTTCCGGCTCTCCCACCGTGCGGATCAGACGCGCTTGCAGATCTTCGAGTCCGCCGACGTAGTCGATTACGTGAAAAGCTTGCGGATCGTAAAACAGCGCGTTGACGGTGAAGTCGCGCCGCAGCGCATCGTCTTCGGGCGTACCAAAGGTGTTGTCCTGGCGAATCAGCGCCTCGCCATCCAGCGGTTCTTCGCCCCGGCAGCGGAAAGTGGCGACCTCGATATTGCGCGGGCCGAAGAAGACATGAACCAGCCGGAAGCGGCGCCCAATCAACCGCGAGTTGCGAAACAGCGCGCGCACCTGATGTGGATGGGCCGAGGTGCCAATGTCGAAATCCTTCGGCCGGCGCGCGAGCATCAGGTCGCGCACACCGCCACCCACCAGGTAGGCGACGAAGTTGCCGTTAATCAGGCGATAGAGAACCTTGAGAACATCAGAGTCGATATGGCGGCGCGAGATGGGATGCGCGTGACGCTCGAGGACGCGAGGTTCCACTAATCGGGTCGGCTGTTTCGCTATTGCTGGTTGAATCCTCGCTTCAAGCTAGCACGCGGGCGGCGCTGGTACATCTCGTCCCTGCCGGGCCTCCCTGCCATCAGCGGAGATAGCCTCGTATCCGTTCGCCCATCGCCGCGAGGTAAAAGACGGCCATGAGCGGCGCGCCGTAATCGATGATCAGCCGCGCCTCCCGGATGATCGGCTCGGCCGCCAGCGTCAGCACCAGCGCATAGTTGGCGATTCCACACAGATGCCCGAGCTTGCTCGCGATTGGCTGTCCCCGGCGCAAGACGGAATCGATGGCGTACTGCGCGAACAGCGTCGCCACGAGCTCCGGCACGTACCACGGTAGCCAGCCAGCTGCGGCCGCGGAGGCCATCGCGGCGAGAATGAAGGTGATATCCGCGATCGCGTCGAGCCATCCGCCGAAGGGGCTCTGCGAACCGGCCTTGCGCGCAACGCGGCCGTCGATGAAATCGCTGCCTGCGGCGGCTAGTGCGATCGGAAGCAGCGCCGCGCCGGCACCCGCCCTAAGGGCGACTATCCAGCCCGCCGCGGCAACGAATCGCAGCGCGCTCAGCGCATTGGCGGCCTGCGCGCGTATCAGTCCGGACCGGCCGTGAATGCTCGCTATCGGTTCCTCCGCGATACCCTTTGCCGTAGAGTTAGGTGCTCATGTCCCGTCCATCGCGGCTCACCATACAGATCGTAAGCCACGGCCCCGGATGCCTCGATGGGGTCGTTGCGGCTGCGACCGTCGCGCGCTTCTTCGATGGCCATCGCATAATTCCGACCTTCGCCGCCAATGGCGACAGCGACGATACGATCCATCGCCTTGCGCTCCGTACGCATGGCGATGGCGACGAGATCTGGATCACCGATCTGTCGTGGAACTCGACCTCCACCGGCGAGCATCTGAACGAGCTCGCGAAGATGGGCGCCCGCGTCTACTGGATCGATCACCATCGAAGCGCAGTGTCGCGCGCCGATGCGCCCGAGTTCAAGGTCACGTTTGCCGGACGGGTGCTCTCCGAGCGCTTCTCTGCCGCGCGCCTGACCTTCAACTATCTCGCACACCGTGTCGCCAACCTGTCGGCCGCCAAAGCGCGCGCATTCACTGATTTTTCCCGGATCGCGGCGCTCGCCGACGACCATGATCGATGGGTCCACAAGCTCAAAGACTCTCCCGACTGGGCGCTCGCCGTGCAAACCTTGGGCTCAATCGATTCATACCGCGAGATTTTACGGATGCGCGAGCCGGTGCTGAGCCGCAAGCTCATGCGCGCGCTCGGAGAGGGACGGGCCGCGATGGCCCGAAGCCGCGACATCGCGCGTGCCACAATCGTCGATCGAGAGCTTTCCGGCGGCCTCAAGCTGCGGACGGCATGTTGTTTCGGATACAGCAGCGAGGTCGCCGCAGACCTCTACGCGGCCGAGCATCGCACCGTAATCGCCTTGTTCGACCTGCGCAGCCAAGGCGTCAGCCTGCGCCGTAGCACCGATTGCGAGGTTGATCTGTCCACGCTGGCGCGATCATTGGGCGGGGGCGGCCATGCAGCTGCAGCCGGTTTCTTTATGGAAGCTCTACGCCGGGCTCCCGCCGAGGAGCTCTCCGAGGTTCTCGGGGCGAGGCTGAGCGGCCTTTTTTGATCCTGCGGAAGCTCGTTAAGAACTGCGCCATTTCGTTGCCAAACTTGGGCGTAGGTGGCCCACGGCTCGGAAGTCGAAGGTACTTGGCGACGAGAGTGGCGGTTGACTTCCCATCTCTTGCATTCTCGCCTACTTCTGCATAGATTGTTGTAGAGACTGAACGTTCAGTCATCCTAATGAACGACGGTTCATCCACAACTCATCGCGCCTCTCGCGAAGAGATCCTCAAAGAGTTTCGCGTCCGCGAACTCCTCGAGGCAGCGCGCAGGGTGATCGGGCGCTATGGCTTCCAAGGCGCAACCATCGATCGCGTGGCTGACGAAGCCAAAGTCGCCAAGGGCACCATCTACCTCTACTTCACCAACAAGGACGACCTGATGTTCACTGCGGTAGTGGATGGGGTCCGCGGCATGAATGAGCAAGTGATAAAAGCGGCGGAAGGCCTGTCCTCGCCTCTGCAGCAGTTGAAACGGATGGTGGGGCAGTTGTTCCGCGTCCTCGATTCGAACCAGGACTTCCTCAAGGCCCTGATCATGGAGCCGAGCTTCGCCAATCTCAAACAAGGCAACCCCCGGGCTGAGGAACTCCGGCGCGTCTTCGCCGCCTACCTCGACTACTTGGCTGGAGTCATTCAAAAGGCGGCTGCATGCGGTGAAATCCGCAATGTCGATCCGCACCTGGCGGCCTTCATGCTCGATGAAATGGTGGTGGGCTCGTTGCGCCGCCGGATGCTCGAGCTGGCCACGACCGCAGTCGAAGCTGACGCGGACGCGGTTCTTGACTTGTTCCTAAATGGTATCGCGGCCAGAAACGGGAGCGCGCCGAAGTGATGAAGCGCCAGCTCATATCGATCGCCTTGGCCGCGACGCTCGCCGCGACGACAACCGGATGCCACACGGAGGCGGCCGCGCGAGCCGAGGCCGCGGCGGCCCAACCGGAGCGGCTGCAGGTCGAGGTCGTGGCCGCTGGCGAGCGCGAGGTTACGCGCGCGGTCGATGTGCAGGGCGCCCTGTTCCCGAGGGAGCATACGATTATCGCATCGGAGATCACCGGGCCGGTCGCCGAGGTGCTCGCCGATTTCGGCGACGCTGTCGAGGCTGGACAGCCGCTGCTCAAAATCGATCCACGAGAGTACCGCCTCAAGTCTGAATCCGCCCGCGCCAGCTTCGAGCAGGCCAATGCACGAGTGGCGCACGCCCAAGCCGATTACGACCGCGGGCGGGAGCTGCACACCGAAAAAATGATGGCCACTTCCCAATTCGACCAGCTCTCGGCGGGGCTCAAAGTCGCCCAAGCCGATGCCGAGGCGGCCGACAAGGCGTTGGGGCTGGCGAACAAGAAGCTCGGCGATTGCATCGTACGCGCGCCTTTTAAGGGATTCGTCCAGAAGCGGATGGTTTCGCTCGGTGAATACGTCAATCCGGGCGACAAGCTTTACGAGTTCATCGCGATCGACCCGATGAAGCTGCGTGCGCCGATCCCGGAGCGCTTCGTTCCGCTTGCCCATGTTGGGCTTGAGCTGTCGCTCACGGTCGAGGCGGCCCAAGGCCGCAACTACAGTGGCCATGTTACCCGGATCGCGCCCGCTCTCGATGAAGCCTCACGCACGCTGCTGGTCGAGGCCGAGGTTCCCAACCCCGATGGCTCGCTCAAACCGGGCTATTTTGCACATGTGCGGGTGAGTCTCGGGCAGGGACGCGGCCTGTTCGTCCCCGAAAGCGCGGTGGCCCGCTATGCGGGTGTCGAGCGCGTCTTCGTGATTAAGAACGGGATTGCGCGCAGCCGCGAAGTCGCCACCGGCGTGCAGCTCGGAGACCAGATCGAGATCGTCAAGGGGCTGGCATCGGGCGAGCAGGTTGCGATTTCCGACATCGACCGGCTGGCCGACGGCGCCCCGGTCGTCTCCAGGATACACTCATGATCCTTGCCGACCTCTGCGTGCGCCGGCCGGTCTTCGCGACCATGTTCGTGGGCGTGCTCGTCGTGCTCGGCCTGTTCTCCTACAACCGGCTCGGCGTCGATCTCTTTCCCAAAGTTGACGTCCCGATGGTCATGGTGCGCACCATCCTGGAGGGCGCGGCGCCCGAAGAGATGGAGGCGCGCGTCACCAAGCCGCTGGAGGAGGCCGTCAACACCGTCAGCGGAATCGACGAGCTGCGTTCGGTGACCCTCGAGGGCATCTCGCAGATCATGATCCAGTTCAAGCTCGACGTTGACCTCGGCGCCGCGATGCAGGACGTGCGCGACAAGGTCAACCTCGCGATGGACCAGCTGCCCGAGGACACCAAGCAGCCGGTCGTCCAGAAGATGGACATGGACGCGATTCCGGTCCTGACCCTCGGGCTCACCGGCTACCAGAGCCCCAAGGAGCTGACCGAGATCGCGCGCAAGCTAATCAAGGAGCCGCTCGAATCTGTCGATGGCGTGGGCTCAGTATGGATTGTGGGCGGCCGCGAACGCGAGATTCATGTCTCGATCGACGCCAATCGGCTGCGCGCCACCGGCGTCTCGATGAAGCAGGTGGCCAACGCGCTGTCGCTGCAGAACGTCGAATACCCCGGCGGACGCATCAAGGAAGGCTTCTCCGAGCAGATGTTGCGCACGCTGGGCCGTGTCACGCGGGTGGACGATTTCCGCAAAGTGATCGTCGCCCAGCAGGAGGGCCGCCCGATCACGATCGGCGACCTTGCGACGGTGGAGGATTCGGTCAAGGAAGTGCGCACGCTCTCGCGCTGGGACAATCGCAACGCGGTCTCGCTGGTGATTCGCAAGCAATCGGGCCAGAACACCATCGCGGTCGTCGATCGCGTGATGGAACGCTTCAAGGAACTCAAGGGCTCGCTGCCGCCCGGCGTCGATGTGCTGGTCACGCGCGACTCTTCGGCCTTCATCCGCGACGCGGTCCGCACCGTCGAGGAGCATCTGGTGCTGGGCGGTATCTGCGCGTCGATAGTGGTTTTTTTCTTCCTCGGCTCGATTCGTTCGACGATTATCGCGGCGATCGCGATTCCAGTCTCGATCATCTCGACCTACTCGCTGCTGCTGTGGATGGGCTTCACGCTCAATCGGATGACGTTGCTGGCGCTGACGCTCGCCGTCGGCATCGTGATCGACGACGCGATCGTCGTGCTCGAAAATATCTTTCGCTTCGTGGAAGAAAAGGGGATGGACCCGATCGCCGCCGCCAAAGCGGCGACTGCCGAGGTCGGGCTCGCGGTCAGCGCCACCACGTTGTCGCTGGTGGTGATCTTCGTGCCGGTTGCCTTCATGCATGGTGTGATCGGCCGCTTCCTGAACTCCTTCGGGCTGACCATGGCCTTCTCGATCTTGGTCTCGCTGCTGGTCGCGTTCACGCTGACCCCGATGCTCTGTTCGCGCTTCCTGCCGCGTCCCGATGCGGCGAAGAAGCACTCGGGCGAATGGAAAATCATCGAGTGGACCGAGCATTACTACCGCTGGCTGGAGAGCTATTACGAACGGGTACTGGAATGGTCGCTGGACCATCGCTGGATAATCGTCACCGCCGCGATCGCGTTGGTCTGCTCGATTCCGGTGCTGGCGCGGATGGTGGGCTCCACGTTCATGCCCGATGACGACTCCGGCGAGTTTGCGATCAACATCCGCACCCAGCCTGGCTATTCGATCGCGCATACCGACTCGGTCGTCGCGCAAATCGAGCAGTCGATCCGCACGATTCCCGAGGTGCGCCATCTCTTCACGACCGTTGGCGACACCAACGGCGGCGGCCGCGTCACGGTCGCGCAGGTTATCGTCAAGCTCACGCCCTCAAATCAGCGGCGGCGGTCGGAGGAGCAGGTGATGGTCGATGCGCGCCGGCTGGTCTCGAAGTTCCCAGCGTTGCGTATCAGCGTCGATACCATCAAGCCATGGGAGCAGGGCGGGTTCCGCGAGGTCGCCGTCGAATATGATATCCGCGGCCCCGAACTGGAAAAGATTCAGCAGTACACCGCGCTGACGCGCAAGATCCTAGAGAGCGTGCCCGGCGTGGTCGATCTCGATTCGACTTACGAAGGCGGCCTGCCCGAGGTGGCCGTGCGGATCGATCGGCAAAAGGCCGCCGACCTGGGGGTCAGCGTTTCCGACATCGCGCAGACGATGCGCACCATGGTGCAGGGCGACGTCGTCACGCGCTACCGCGAAGGCGACAACACCTACGACGTCCGCCTGCAACTGGCCGAGGCGGATCGCTCAAATGCCGACACCATCGCGTCGCTGACCGTGCCGTCGGCGACCGTCGGCCAGATGCGCCTGGACAACGTCGCATCGCTGGTCCCGCAGACCGGCCCGGTGCAGATCAACCGCCAGGACCGGCTGCGCCAGATCGCGCTGGTGTTCAACATCGGCGCCGGCAAGGCGATGAACACCATCGTCGACAAGATCACCGCCCGCGCCAAAAAAGAGGTCAAGATGGAGCCCGGCTACCAGGTCGGCCTCGGCGGGCAGAGCAAGTTTTATCGCGAGATGGCTTCGGGCTTCGCGATCGCCTTCCTGCTCTCGATCATCTTCATGTACATGGTGCTGGCGGCGCAGTTCGAAAGCTTCATCCATCCGATCACGATCATGCTTTCGCTGCCGCTGGCGATACCCTTTGCGCTCGTCTCACTGCTCGTATTCCATGAGCGAATGATGCTCTATTCGACGCTGGGCATCCTGCTGCTGTTTGGCATCGTCAAAAAGAACTCCATCCTGCAACTCGACCAGACGCTCAACTACGTGCGCGCGGGCATTCCGCGCCGCGCGGCCATCCTGCGCGCCAACCGCGAGCGGCTGCGCCCGATCCTGATGACGACGGTGGCGCTGGTCGCCGGCATGATTCCGGTCGCGATCGGCACCGGCATCGGTGCCGGCTCGACGCGCGCGATTGCGATCGTGGTGATCGGCGGCCAGACGCTCTGCCTGCTGATTACGCTGCTGATCACGCCGATTGCGTATTCGCTCTTCGATGACGCCGAGCTCTGGATGCGGCGCACGTTCAAGCGCCCGGCCAGGCTGCGCCTGGTCGAGCCTGAGACGGCCCCCGACCGCCACGCGATCGACTGAACCCGACAGCGTTCCCGTTCCCCAGCGCTTCCAAGTTCCCTCTCCCTGTTCAGGGAGAGGGCTAGGGTGAGGGTGAGATTTCCCGTCGCTCGCCGCGATCACGCGTGATCTGCTACGCTCCGCCGTCTCGCACACCCAACTCGACTCGCAGGAGCCATCACATGTCGGAGATTCTCATCACCCTCGCAATCGGGCTGGCAGCCGGCGTGCTCGGCGGCTTCATCGGCGTGGGCGGCGGCGTCTTGATCGTGCCCGCACTTGTGCTGCTGCTCGGCGTCTCGCAGCATACCGCGGTCGGCACATCACTCGGCGCGCTACTGCCGCCGGTCGGAGTGCTCGGCGCATACGAATACTACCGCCATGGCAACATCAACATCGCTTGGGCGCTGTGGCTCGGGCTCGGGCTGCTGATCGGCGCATACTTCGGCGCGGTCTGGGCCAATCAGGTATCGGGGCTGGTGCTGCGCCGTGCCTTCGCGATTTTCATGCTCTTCATCGCAGTGCGGCTACTGATGAAGTGACGGGTCTCGATTGACCCTCATCGCGCGATGAGTGTCGTTGACGAGCTGACCGCAGGGCTGCCACGCCAGGACCCCGGCTCAAATGCGGCGACCGCGGTCAATATCCGGCAGCGACGCCTCGACGAGCTGATGGAGAATGCGATCGAGGCAGGCGTCGCCGCACAGATCACACTACGTCTTCTACGTTATGCGGAAGCCGCACTGAGCGCGCCGGGATCGCGCTGCTTGCGCCCGATATCGGGGACAACTAGATTTCGCCCATGGATGCGCCACTTGAGCAGATGCTCAATCTGCTGCTCGAGTCCGAACGCGCCGGCCTCGTTGCGCTCAAGGATCTCGCCGCCAAGGCCGAGCAGGATGAACTCAAGGAATTCCTGCTCGCATCGCGTGACGATGAGGCCGACAACATCGCGCATCTGGAGAGCCTGATCCGCGAGGCGGGCGGCACGCCATCGGACCAGATCGGACCCTTTGCGGCCAAGATGGCGGCGCTCGAGTCGGTGCGCGATCGGCTCAACCTGCTCGCGCGCGGGCAGGCGTGGGTAGCGCAGAAGATCGAGGCTGCGCTGGATCTGGCTCCGCCCAGCGGCTCGATTCATGATTTCTTGCAGCGGATGGCCAACCATCATCGGCACGAAGTCGAATGGGGCCGCGCCGAGATCATCCGCCTGATGCAAAGCGAAGACTGACACACGCGCCGACCAGCGCTGTTGGCCTATCCGCCGGCGAACCTTGTCTGCCGAGGCGTGGCTGGATACTATCCGGGGATATCTTGACAGATATCGCTGGTAAATATCCGTGGAAGCCATTTCTCTGAAACTGCCTGAGGACCTGCTAAAAACAAGCGACCGCTGCGCGCGAGCGCTCGGCATCCCGCGGGCCGAGTACATCCGGCGCGCCATCGATGCGATGAACCGCGCATCCGCCACGCGCGCCCGCGCCGCACGCCTGGCGGATGCGTCGCGCAAGGTGCGCAAGGAGAGCATACGGGTAAACGCTCAGTTCGCCGCAGTCGAACGTGACCCGGATGCCTAGGCGGGGCGAAGTGTGGTTGGCAAACTTGAATCCGCGCCGAGGCACGGAGCCCGGCAAGACCCGGCCGGTCCTGATCGTGCAGGCGCAAGCATTGCTCGACGCCTCGCATCCCTCGACCGTGGTTGTCCCGCTTACCACGAATCTAATGGACGGCGCGGAACCGCTGCGGATCAGGCTGCCTGCTGGCGGACAGCTGCGTCATCCGTCCGACGTGCTGATCGATCAGATTCGCGCTGTCGATAATCGCCGTCTCATCAAGGGCCCCATCGCGACACTCGGCGACATGTTGATGGAAGAGATCAGCAGCGCGATCGCCGACGTGTTCGATCTCCACCGTTGACGCGCGTTCTAACTCTTTGCCGGTGCGGGCATCGGCACTTCCTGCATCCGCGCCGTCGTGTCCTGGTCGTACTCCAGATGCAATGCGCGCACGATCAGCCCATGCATCCGCCACAGCCCGATCACGTAGAACAGCTCAAGAATCTGCGCGTCGTTTAGGTGCTTCTTGAGCGCGGCGAAGGTCTGATCTTCGACCAGGTTGCGCGCGAGGATCTCGTCCGTGACGGCGAGCACGGCGCGTTCGGCGGCGGTGAACTTCTCGCTGGTCGTCCAGCCCTTGATCTCGGCGAGCTTGTCGTCGCTCACACCGACCATCCGCGCGACCTTCAGATGCTGCGAATATTCGAACTTCGAATCGCCGACGATTCCGGTGCGCACGATCGCCAGTTCGCGCAGCTTCGGATCTAGCGCACGTCCCGGCGACATCAGGGTCATCAGGTCCTTGCGCGCCTGAAAGAGCAGATCGGGCACCAGCGCGAAGGTGGTCCAGTAATCTCCGGGTGTGCCGGTTGCAGTGCCCGGTTCTGCGACCGGATCGCGATCGCCGAAGAATTCCTGGTAGAGCTTTTGGACTTCAGGTGATGCTTCATCCCTCGACACTTGCTTGAGACGTCCCATCCGGTACTCCTTCGTTTGTTCGTCTTGACGGATCAGCCGGTCAGTTAGCCAGCAGTGGCCTTTATATACCGGTCGGCTCGCGCTCTCGACCCGAATCGACTATTCATACGCACCTGGCGTAAGGAGCGCCGAATGATCGAACTCTACACTTTCACCACCCCAAACGGGCGCAAGATCTCGATCATGCTGGAAGAGATCGCGATGCCCTACAACGTGCACGCGGTCCATCTGGGCAAGGGCGAGCAGAAGACGCCTGAATTCCTGAAACTCAACCCCAACGGCAGGATTCCCGCGATCATCGACAGCGATGGCCCGGGCGGCAGGCCGATCACAATCTTCGAGTCGGGCGCAATCCTGATCTATCTCGCCGAGAAGTCCGGCAAGCTTTTGCCCGCCGACCCCCATGCGCGGATGGCCGCGATCCAGTGGCTGATGTTCCAGAAGGCTGGTATCGGCCCGATGTTCGGGCAGGCGGGCTTCTTCATGCGCCAGGAGGATAAGAATCAACCGGCCATCGATCGCTATATCAACGAATCGAAGCGGCTGATCGGAGTGCTCGACCAGCGGCTGGCCGCGGCGGAATACCTCGCCGGAGAATACTCGATTGCGGATATCGCAGCGTTTCCGTGGGTGACCATCGTGCCGTTCTTCGGCATCGCGCTGGAGGAGACGCGCAACGTCAAACGCTGGAACGATGCGATCGCGGCCCGGCCGGCGGTTCAGCGCGGGATGCAGGTCCCGCAACTGAACTCATAGCAGCCAGAGAGCACATCGGAGAGGACGAGCATGGGAAAACTTCAAGGTAAAGTCGCGATCGTCACAGGCGCGAGCCGCGGAATCGGCAAAGAGATTGCCGAGTTGTTCGCCAAGGAAGGCGCCAAGGTCATATGCAGCGCGCGCACGGTCCATGAGGGCGAGCATCCGCTGGGAGGCTCGCTCGATACCACCATCAAGGCCATCAAAGCGGCCGGCGGCGAGGGGACGGCGGTCGCATGCGACGTCTCGTCGGAGGCCGACTGCGAGAAGCTGGTGAGCGAGGCGCGCCGTCTCTATGGGCCATGCGACGTGCTGGTCAACAACGCCGCGTTGACCTATTTCATCCCGGTCAAGGACTTCCAGCCGCGGCGCTGGATGCGCTCGTTTGCGGTCAATATCCACGGTCCGTTCATGCTCAGCCGTCTCGTGCTTCAGGACATGATCCCACGCAGGTCTGGCGCGATTGTGAACATCTCGTCTGGCGCCGCGATCGGGCCCGGCCCCGGCCCCTATGACAAGAGCAGCGTCTTCCGCGGCGGCACGTGCTACGGCGCTGAAAAAGCCGCATTGGAACGATTCACCCAAGGGCTGGCAGAAGAAGTTTACGCCGACGGAATCTCCGTCACCTGCGTATCACCGTCGGAAGTCGTAGTGACACCGGGCACGGTCTATCACCATCTGGTTAGCGGACCCAAGGACGGCGAGCCACCGGAGTACATGGCCAAGTCGGTTCTGATTCTCGCCACGGAGCCACTCGACAAGATCAGCGGGCGGGTCACCTACAGCCAGCCGTTGCTCAAGGAATACGGAATTATCCAGAAGGGCCGGGGAATCGGATTCGAACGTCAGGGTTCGGGCTACAGCACGATGCCCACGACCAAGTCGGGCGTCCAGGAGTAGCGTCGTCACGGCGGACAATTTACACATCCGGCGCGCGGTCCTAAGGTTAGTGGTGGATGCGAATTTCACGCGATAATCCGTCGCGCAACGGGCTCGGCGACGAGCAACTGCGTGAGGCGCTGGACGCGCACGGATTCAGGCTGACGCCGCAGCGCCGCGCCGTATATGCATACTTGAGCGGCGTACACGACCATCCGACCGCCGAGAGCGTGTTCGTCGCGGTTCGCAAGATTGATTCTCGCATCAGCCTCGCGACGGTCTACAACACGCTCGAATCGCTGGTCGAAGCGGAACTGGCGAGCAAGTACGAATATGGCGATCGTTCGGCGCGCTACGATATCCGCACCGACGAGCATTCGCATCTGCGATGCGTGAGCTGCAACCGCATCAGCGATCTTGAATTGAGGCTTCCGCCCAAGGCATGGCGCAGCGCGCCAGTCGGCGGCTTCAAGGTCTCGCGCTATCGGCTCGAGCTGCTGGGGCTTTGTCGGCGATGTAACCGCGCCGGCCGCCGCATTTAGATCCGCTAGGTCCGCTCATTTCGCCGCCATCTACGAGTTTTCATTCCAACCCACCTGAGGCCGCGGGCGGGTTGACGGCTTCTCATCAGACAACGACAATTTTGTGAAACCAAACCCAAGGAGAATCAATCATGAAGAGCGGGCCTTCTCTATATGTGGTGCTCACGCTGGCGGGTAGCCTTGTTGGCGGCGTCTTGTCGAATCACCTTTGGGCGGATGCATCGGCCGCCGCCGCCACGAAGCCGAAAGTCGTCACCGCCGGGAAATTTGTTCTGGTAGGCGACAACGGCGTACAACGCGCTGCGCTCGAAGTGCGCGCTGGAGGGATCGTCGGTCTGAAGCTGGCTGATGAGAAGGGCGTTGATCGCACGGACCTCAGGGTGAGCGGCAACGGAAACTCCGCGCTCGAATTCTACGATCCCAATGGTCGCAGAATCCTGGCTCTCGGCCAGGGATCCAATGGCCGCACTGGAATAGGCATTTTTGACGCTAGCGGCAGAGTCGTCGCCGGCCTCGGCGCCAGTTCCAACGGCGAGATCGGGTTGACGCTTTACGACCGAAAGTCCGGTTTGGCGCGGATCGGCTTGGGCTTGGCTCCGGCAGGAGAGCCCGCGCTGGCCCTGCTGGATCAGAATGGAAAAGATCGCGCCGAGCTGAGTCTAGGATCGGACGGCAAGCCGCGGCTCACGATGGCCAATGAAAAAGGAGCTGCTGTCGCCACGATGCCCCAATGACTAAATGAGCGCATTTCGCCGATGATGGGTGCGGCACGCGGACCAAGCCGACTGTGCGGTCTCCGCGTGCTTCTCCCGTCATCTTGGAACCGAGCAGTCCTCTGCCTTGGAAGCGCGGGTATCAGTCTTGCTTCACCCGTAGGGCGGCGTGGAGGTTGGCCCGATTATGAAGCAGACCCGGATACTCTTTGTCTCAATTCTGACAATCCTTGTTCTGAGCCTTGCGATATCTACCCGGGCGGGTCAGTCACTTGGTGATGTCCGTGATGCGTTGGGCCCGCACTTCAGCCCCGGACGTCAACTTCGTCGCAACCCGAAGCATCAATTCCACCATGGCCTCGATCCGGTCCATCGATGGAACGGGATCGCGATCGACGCCAGCGGATTGGATCACACGCCTGTAGCACCCGGCGAGGACCGGGTTTTTGGTGAACAGCTCGGCCCCGCGCGAGCGAGCCGGGCGATGGCGATCGTCCACATCGCGATCTTCGATGCCGTAAACGCGATCGCGGGTGGCTACCACAGCTACACCGGCCCGTATCACGCCCCGGGAGGTACCTCGATGGCGGCCGCTATCGCACAGGCGGCGCACGATGCTCTGGCGGCGCTCTTCCCCTCGCAGAAGGCCAGCTTTGACGACTTGCTCGAGGAAGATCTCGGCCACATCCCAAACGGACAGTCGAAGGCGAAGGGGAGCGTCCTCGGACGGAAGTCGGCGGCGGCCATCCTTGCACTTCGTGCCAATGATGGCTCGGATCACGCGGAACCTCGCCTCGGGATCGATTTCATCACGAGCAACAACCCTGGCAAGTGGCGCCAGGATCCGATCAGCCTCGCCCCGATCGCGTTGGGCGCATACTGGGGCGATGTCAAACCATTTGTGATGGAAACTGCCGACCAATTCCGCGCTCCGCCTCCGCCCGCTCTGGATAGCGCCGAATATGCAATCGCTTACAACGAGGTAAAGGGTATCGGCGGCGACGGCCTGACTACGCCGACTGTGCGAACTGCGGATCAGACGATCGCCGGTACCTATTGGGCATACGACGGAACGCCCAGCCTGTGCGCGCCGCCGCGGCTGTACAACCAGATCACAGTGCACATCGCGGACCAGATGCACTTGGACGCCATCAAGCTTGCGCGGCTGCTGGCGCTTACGAATGTCGCGATGGCCGATGCCGGTATCGCGGTCTGGGAGTCAAAGTACTACTACCAGTTCTGGCGTCCGGTTACTGGTATCCGCGAGTCGGATCCCGGAACCGGGCCGACCGGCTTGGGCGATGACAATCCTGCGACGGTTGGCGATCTGACCTTCACGCCGCTGGGCGCGCCGGCCAGCAACCTCAATGGTCCGAACTTTACACCGCCCTTCCCGGCGTATCCGTCGGGACACGGTGGTTTCGGCGGCGCGCTGTTCGAGACCATGCGCAAATTCTACGGCACCGATCACATCGCGTTCACGTTTGTGTCCGACGAGTTCAACGGCATCACCCGCGACAACGCGGGTAACGTCCGCCCACTCATCCCACGCAGTTTCTCCTCGCTCTCGCAGGCCGAAGAAGAGAACGGGCAGAGCCGAATCTACCTGGGCATCCATTGGGCATTCGACAAGACCGAGGCCATCGCTCAGGGCCGCCAGGTTGCGGACTATGTCTTCGCGAATTCGTTCACGCCGACGCATGGCGGTCCGCATCACTAGAAGTAGGCGGGGGGGTCGCCGCTTCCTCTCCTCTCGGGTCGGGAGGAATTGGTGGACGCAGCAGGACTTGAACCTGCGACCTCTTGCATGTGAGGCAAGCGCTCTAACCGGGCTGAGCTATGCGTCCACTTTACCCTGCAAGCTGTGGAGCACGGATTATCGCGAGGCGCGATCATTCTGGCAAGCGCGATAATCGAAGGGCCGGTTCGCTCTCGGAACGCTCACCCCAACCCAACCCTCGTCACAAGTTCTCGACCTTCTGCCCTGTGCCTGCCGCAGCAAGCAACGCGGCGTTTTCCAGAAGCCGTCGGGCGAACTTGCTTGTCAGATCAGATTCTGCGGAAGTTCCATCGATTTCGATTCGCGCTGTGGTGACCAGGTGCATCGTGATGCGACCACTGCTCGCCAAGTGAGCACGCATGCGTTCGTTGAGTCGGATATTTGTCTGCTGTGTGGGTCCCGGGTTGCGATAATGAGCGGCGCGCCGCTGCAGGTTGTCTGCCTCTCCGACATAGAGCGTCGTTCCGTCCTGACCAATGAATCGGAACGCATAGACGGCGGGTTTCACCGACAGCTTCGGGAACTCCGGCTTGCCTCGGATATCTAGCCGAACGTCGCCGGCATCGTTCCACTGGAAATCAAGTCCAATCTTCATCGTTTCTCGACCAATCGTTCGATGACTTGGTACGCCAGTCGCTGCGCTTCTTTCACGTCATCCCGGTTCAGGCGAGCCTCTTCCGTGTCATAGGACAGGCGGTGGACGGCTCGCCCTCGCAAGCTGTTTAGTCGTTTCAAGTCATTCGCAATAGGCACAATTTCGGGAACATGGCCGCCGGCATGGGCTGCGGCGCCGAGCATTTTATCTTTGAGCGCTGGGGTTGTAGAGCGGAGGTATCCTTCTACGGCTGTGGCGAATGAGATCACCATCGACCCGAGGGGCATATTCCTCGTCCTCCTGACCTTTCGCCACAGGGCTTCCGCTAGGCACAGATCCTCGAGCGTTTGATGAGGGACGCGGTTCAGAAACGGGCGCGACTCCTTCAACGAGAGCTGGACGTGGTCAAGTTCACCAAATACGTAACGCTCGAAACGGACTTGCGACGAACCGCTCCCCAGCTCGTACCACTTTCCCGGTTCCAATGTGGCAGACGCGTCCGGACAGAAGCGCGGCAGTTCCTTGGCAAGAATCGTCGCCAGGTCCGTCAGAATGTCGGGTCCGTGCGAGTGTCTGAAGACACGGTGACGGACCTCAAGCCCCAACTCCTCTATACGCTTCCACCGGAAGGCATTTTGATACTCCTCCTCAGAGAGCAAATCATAGATCACCGCTATCGGTGCGGAGCCTCTTGCTTCTGTGGTGATGAAGTCGCATAGAGCGGGTGTCAGGACACCGCCCCAGATTTCCCGCACTGACCTTTCTCTGCCGTTTCGGGTGTAGTCGGCTAAATGGCAGTCATAGTCCTGAATCGGTTCGTCCCACAGAACTAGGCCATAGAGACCCGACACGAAGACGACTTCGACTGGGTAGCCACGAATTTCACTCCAGAAGTCGCTCGACTCGCGTGTCAGTTGGTCAAAGAAGCGGCCGTTGTAGCGCTCGTAGGCAGGCAGATAGATCTCCTGGTCTGAAATCGAGCCGTCGAAATCAGGTCCCGCGACAAGCGAGCGATTGCATGGCCGAAGGTTACGAAAGCCACCCTTCTGATCCTCATCGTAGAGGCGCCCCGATTCCCCGTGCAGCAGGCCGAGTAGTCTCCTGCGTTTCTTGATCAGAGCTTCTCGCTGATTTCTCAAAGAGCGTAAGATCTGGCGTGCCGCGGCATCGAATAGACGCCCGCCGCCAAGCTTAGCGTGGCTGCATGAGAGCAGGATCAGGCTGCGCGATGCGCTGGATGACACTTGTTCATCAAAGCACTAGACAGCACAACGCTCCAAACCGGCGACGAGTCGGGGGTCGATTACCTCGTCCGGCGGCACGTTTGATCGCTCCATTCTCTTCTTTGATGATAACCTCACGTCGTCCCCGCCCTTACCCAATCGGCTTCTCCAGATCGAGAAACCCTCTCCCCGCTCAGGGCGAGGGAGTCAGAGAAGGATCAGCGACAAGGCTCAGGGAGAAGCGGCGGGCGCCTTGGCCGACAGCGTAATTAGTCGATAGCAAGGCTCGCGAACGATACCGCTGACTCAGTCTGCGGCTCCATCGCGATATCGTACTTGAGCAGCCGCGCCGGACGGCCGCGCAGCAGTTCGAGCTGCATGTAGATTGGAGAGAGCCCGCAGATCCGGCGCCGGTCGCCGTCAGCGCTGATCGAGCTGAAGAACCCCTCGGGGTCGCCGCGTTTGATGCTCTCGATGAGCGCGAGATCCTCGCTGCAAACCCGTGCGGCGAAGGCCTCGTCGACCGCCTCGGAGTCACCGAACTTCTTGCCGACGTGCGCGAAGTCGACGCCGGCGATGATGCATGCGCGCCGTCCCTCAGCCTCCAGTTCGGCGCGCAGCGCCGCGATGAACGACGCCACGCGCACGTCGCGCGCCGGCATCGTGCCCGCCCGGACCATCTCGTGAAACGAACTGACGAGGATCGGCACGACCTTGAAATTGCGCGTGCCGAGCGCCCAGGCGAGAAACAGCGCCTGGAACTCGATTGAATGTTCGTTGCGATGCAGCAGTTCCTCGGCGAAGAGATCGCCATCGTGATAACGGGCCGCGATGCGATCGATGAAATCCCGATCGGTCGCGATCGATCCCAGTGGCGTCGCGTAGTCCTTACGCGTCGCAGTGAAAAGCTGCGGCCCGCCGCCATAGTGCGATGTGCCCAGGATGATGAAGAGTTCGGGCGCCTCGCGGCCCATCAGCTCGGCGTAGGCGTGCGCATACGCGGGACCGCCGCGGCGCGGATCGATGTGCGGTGCGATGATTCCGGCGGGCGCCGCGCCGTCCTTGCGCGCGTTGCTGCGCCCCGGTCCGGCTGGCGGATCGAAGTAGGCGCCCAATTCCTGGCGCAGCGGGATTGGCTCGCGCTCATAACACAGCCCGGCGTGAATGGCGGCGCGCTCGGAGCTGGCGCGGAACTCCGCCTGCACTTGCGCCATCCGCCCGGCAAAACGCGGCGAGTCGAGGAACCAGGCATCGTCGAGCGAATCGATCAACTCCTGGAGGCGCTCTGCGGGCAATTGTTCGCCGAAACGCTTGGCGAAGGCTTGCTGGATATCGGCCCGCGTGTGATCGCCGGTGAACAGCGTGACCAGGAAATATGCGCCCATTCCCAGCGCGATCGGCTGCTCGGCGAAACCCATCGGATCGCGAAGGCAGATCACGGTCTGGCCCTGATGCTCGATGGGAAAAGTTTCAACCGGCCGGATCCTGGGATTCTCCATCAAGTTCCTTCATGTGCGGCGCATCGGCTCCGAAAGCGGGTTACCGTGCCTTTCGCGAAACACCGCCCGTGCGCGCGTTTACAGATCGTAGGGGCTTTGGCAGACTGCGGCAAGCTGCAATGAAAGCCGCCGCCGCGCATTCACGCTGATTGATGAAGATCGTCCGCTATCAGTCGGGCGGCTCGTTCGCGATGGGCGCTCTCGAAGATGGCGCCATCGCCGTGCCGCGCCGGTGAAACGCATTGCCGAGGCGGCCGCGCGAATCCGCTATCGCGTGATGCGCGCAGCCGAACTCAAACCGGGCCAGTCCGCCAAGTTCAGCATTCCGATCGCCGGCGCCGATGAGGAGTGCTTCATCGTCAACTACAAGGGCCGCTTTCATGCCTACATTAATCGATGCCGCCATGTGCCGATCGCAATGGACTGGGTCGACAACCAGTTCTTCGCCGAACAGGGGCGCTATCTGATGTGCCAGACGCACAATGCCTATTACGAGCCTGACACCGGCGAATGCATCGCGGGCCCGCAGAGCGCATGCGGCAAGCTGCTGTTTCGCGTGACGCTCGAGCTCGAGCAGGGCGTGATCTATGCGCTGGCGCCCGACCGCGTCAGCTACAATGAATGATTTGGGCGGCGGCACGAGGCCGCGGCCGGGCGGCTATTCGTACTCGTCGCCGAAGTGCGCGCGTACGATGCGAGCCTTGAGGTACTCCAGAGTGCCGAGATCCTCGACGATGTCGCCGCCGGTGTCGTAAAAGAACAGTTCGCCGTTTTTCGTGCGGCCCACCGCGATGATCCACTCGAGGTCGTCGCGGTCTTCGAGCAGGTAGTTGATAGTCTGCGCAACGCCACGGCCCGGGATGATCGTAATCTTCGGGCGCGGCGCTTTTTCCTGCTTGGCCATTGATCCTTGGGCCTCCGGCGGGGGGTGCCGAGAGTCTTTTCGTAGAATAAGGATCGCTCAAAGCTCAAGTCAATACCATGCTCGCAACGATCTCCGCGTGATGCGTATTCGGGAAAAAATCAAGGCCTTTCAGGCGTTCAAGCTGGTAGCCGAACGAAGCAAGCGTACGCAGATCGCGCGCCAGCGTTGCAATATCGCACGAAACATAGAGCACCCGGGGCGGCCGTAACTTCGCGATCGGTTCCATCAAGTCTCGCGCGCCGCTGCGGGGCGGATCGAGGATCGCAAGCTCCGGATGGTAACCGGCACGGCGCAGGAATTGTGCGATCTCGGCCGCCTTCATCGCGACGAAACGCGCCGAGGTCACCGCGAGCCGCTGCGCGTTGCGCGTCGCCGCTTCGATCGAAAGCGCGTCCGCGTCGACGCCCAACACCTGCGCCCCGCGACCAGCCGCGGGGATACTGAAGTTGCCCGCGCCGCAGAATAGATCGAGCACGCGCGTCCCGTCCCCGACCGCGCTCCATTCCATCACGAGCGCCACCAGCTTGCGATTCTGCGCGTGATTGATCTGCGTGAAGACGTCGGCATCGGCCTGGAGCGCGAGTCCCGGCTCGAGTTCGATCGCAACGGCCGCATCGCCAAGCACTTCGCGTGTGCGGCCGTTGCGCAGAACGATTCCCGCCAGTTGTGGATCGTCCGCCAGCACGCGGCGCGCTCGCTCGATGTCGTCGTGTCCCGGCGCGCGCCTGAGGTGCGCTATCAGCACCTCGCGCCCGGCCGTCCTCACAACCTCGATCTCGCTACATCGGCGACCGAGCGCGGATGCCAACGCACGCGGAATCCGCATGCCGTCCGCGGCGACGATGCATCGGTCGATTTCGACAATCTCGTTGGTGCCAAGCTGATAAAAGCCCAAGCCGTCATCCGGGCCCGCTTGCAGACGGATCCGGGAGCGATAACCGAACTCGGCGGGCGCCGCTTCGACCAAACTCCGCGAATCGATCTCGACGCCCAACGCACGCCCGATCTCGGCGGCGATCAGCTCGCCCTTGATTCGCACTTGCGCGGGATACGCGATCTGCTGCCAGCCGCATCCGCCGCAGCGGGGCAGATACGCACATGGCGGCACACGACGATCGGAACTCGCCCGCAGGACGTCGTCCAGGCGTGCGAGCACATAGTCGTGATGGCGTTTGACGATCGTGACGCGAACCAAATCGCCCGGGCTCGTGCCTGGCACCATCACGGCTTGGCCATCGAGATGGCCGATGCCATACGGCCCGGCACTCATGGCGGTGATTTCGATCTCGGGCATCGATTGGTTCTGCTCGCAGGCGCAGACGGCTCCGGGCACGATCTCCGATCGTCTATTATCGTTTGTGCGATTGGCGCTCGCCACCCGGATGCTGTGGTATTGATGATGCTCGCCGAGCGTACGCCCGAAGCCAGGTGACCGAATTGGCCAGCGCCGACCATCTCCCCGAACCGCTTCACGGCCAGCCCGATATGGCCGCGGATCAGGCGCGCCACGTGGCGCTGTTCAGCGAACGGCTCTTCGCGCGGCTCTCGCCCGAGGCTGCTGCGAGGCTGCCGGCGCGCGAGCGCGACGAGATCGCGCGCGGCGCTTTCGAATTCATCGCGACCCGGAGCGAAGCGATCAAGGTGCGTATCTCAACCCGCGGGGAGGGCGATGACGCGGTTGCTGTGATCGAGACCTTGATGGACGATTGCCCGTTCATCGTCGACAGCGTGCGCGAGTACCTGCGTCAACTCGGTTTTCCGCTCGGGATGTTGCTCCATCCGATTCTGGCGATCGGCCGCGATGCCGGCGGTCGCATCGACTCCTTCGGCTCGGCGCGCTCCAGCGAGCGCAGCGAATCCTTCATTCACGCTGAACTCGATGCCGTGCCTGCGCCCGCAACACTGCAGGCGATCGCGGACGAACTGGCGCGGCGGCTGGAAGAGGTGCGCCTGGCAACCAGCGACTTCGACGCGATGACGGCGCGCGCGCTGGCAATATGCGACGAGATGGCGCCGACGCGCGAGTTGATCGAGATACGCGAATTGCTGCGCTGGCTGGTGGGCGGCGGTTTCCTGTTCCTCGGCTATCGCCGTTATGTGACGCAGGCGGAAGACGGCAGACATTCGCTCGCCGTCGACCCCGGCTCAGGGCTCGGCATCCTGCGCAGCGAGGAGCGATCGCGCTTCTTCGCGCCGCGTGCGATCGACAGCCTCGATCCGGCGCAGCGCAAGCTGATGTTCGAGGGACCGATGTTGATCGTCGCCAAGGGACGTTCAATCTCGCGCGTTCATCGCTTGCGCGTGATGGATGACGTTGCGATCCGGCGCGTTGATGAGCGCGGACGGACCACCGGTTTCGATCGATTCATTGGCCTGTTGACGTCGAAGGCCCACGCCGAAGAGGCGCAGCACATCCCGGTCCTGCGCGCCAAGCTACGCGAATTGCTCGAGGCGGATCGCGCGATGCCCGGTTCGCATGACTTCAAGGCGCTGCAGGATGCCTTCAACAGTTTCCCCAAGGAAGAGCTGTTTCGGGCCACCGCGGCCGAGCTCCGCACACAGCTTGACCTGATCCTCGACGTGACCAACGAGGAGAGCGTCCGCCTATCCCTGATCAGCGATGTGAACCGCGGGTGCGTGATCGCGCTGGTCGTGATGCCGCGCGAGCGGCTGTCGTTCGAGATGCGGGTCGCGATCCAGGATGCGATCGCCCGCCGCCTCGGCGGCGCGCCGGTCTACTTCCATATCGCGCGCCGCGAGGGCTACACCACGAGCCTGCACTTCTGTTTTAACGCGCCGCCGCCCGACGCGAACGCGAATCGCGAGTTGGAGGACGAGATCGCGCGCATGACGCGCGGCTGGGACGATCGCCTGCGCGATCTCTTGATCGAGCGCAAGGGCGAAGCACACGGCCATGCGCTGAGCCGCCGATGGTTCAAGGCGTTCAGCGGCGATTACAAGGCCAGCACGCCGGTGGAACGTGCCGCAACCGACATCGAGCGCATCGAGGCGATGATCGAGGGCGACGCGCAAACCGTCGAAATTTCATCCGCGCCCGGCAGCGCCGCAACCGAACTTCGCATGTACGAAGTCGGCGAGTCGCCTGCACTGTCGGACTTGATGCCGCTGCTGCAGAACTTCGGCATCCGCGTCATTTCGGAGGACGCGCACGAACTGTCGCCCGAATCCGGCGGGCGCGGGCAACGTGCGTTCGTGCAACTGTTTCGCGTGGAGGGTCCGCGCGGGCAACCGCTGGAGGCGATGCGCGGGGTCGAGCGCCTGGCTGCGGCGCTGGGCGCGGCTCGCCGCGGGCTGGCGGAAAACGACCCCCTCAACGCGTTGACGCTGGAAGCGGATCTGGGCTGGCGCGAGGTCGCTTTGCTCCGTGCATACCTTGCCACTGCGTTCCAGATGAAGCTCGCGCCGGCACGGCCGGCGCTGCGCCGCGTGTTCATTGCGAATCCGCAACTCGCACGCATCCTGTTCGATCTCTTCGCGACGCGGCTCGATCCCAACGCGGAAACGCCGGTGGAGCGAATCGCACAGCTCAAGGCCGCTTACATCGATCAGTTGGCGGCGGTCGAGAACATCGCCGACGATCGCACTGCACGTGCGGTGCTCGCGATGATCGAAGCAACGGTGCGGACCAACTACTTCTCTCCGATGCCGACAGGGGACCCATACATCACGCTCAAGTTCGAAAGCGCCCTGATTCCCGATCTGCCCGACACGCCGCCGCTCTACGAGATTCATGTGAACAGTCCGCGCATGGAAGGATGCCATCTGCGGGCGGGCCGGGTGGCGCGCGGCGGAATCCGCTTCAGCGATCGCCCCGATGACTACCGCACCGAGATCCTGGGTTTGATGAAGACGCAGACCGTCAAGAACGCGATCATAGTTCCGGTCGGATCCAAAGGCGGCTTCATCGTAAAAGCGCAGCCCGGCGCGTCGATCGCCCCCGAGCGGGCGGCCGAAGCTTATCGCACGCTGATAAACGCGATGCTCGACTTGACCGACAATCTGGCCGGCGGCGAGACGGTCCATCCGCCGAGCGTCAAGGTGCTGGACAGCGACGGGCCTTATCTGGTGGTAGCCGCCGATAAGGGTACGGCCGCATTCTCTGATCTCGCCAACGAGATTGCCGAGAGCCGTGGCTTCTGGCTGGGCGACGCGTTCGCATCCGGCGGCAAGCACGGCTACGACCACAAGCAACTAGGCATCACGGCGCGGGGTGCCTGGGAATCGGCGCGGCGCCATTTGCGCGAGATGGGCCGCGACATCGAACGCGGCGCGCCGATCACGATGGTCGGCATCGGTGATATGTCCGGCGACGTGTTTGGCAATGGGCTGTTGCGCTCGGCCAACGTGAAGTTGATTGCGGCCTTCGACCATCGCCATATCTTCATCGACCCCGCTCCTGATCCGCAGACCAGCTTCGCCGAACGCAAGCGCCTGTTCGAAATCCCGCATTCGCAATGGTCGGACTACAATCCGGCGTCGATTAGCGTGGGCGGCGCCGTCTGGCCGCGCGGACAGAAGCGAATTGTGCTGAGCGAGGCCGCGCGCGCCGCGCTCCGATGCACGGAGGAGGCGCCCGACGGCGAGAGCCTGGTGCGCACGATCCTGCGCGCCGATGTCGACCTGCTCTACAACGGCGGCATCGGCACCTACGTCCGGGCAAGTGACGAAACTGACGCGCAAGTGGGCGATCACGCCAACGATACGTGCCGCGTTGGGGCGAACGAATTGCGCGCGCGCGTCGTGGTCGAGGGCGGCAATCTGGGCTTCACGCAGAAGGCGCGCATCGAATACGCGCTATCCGGCGGCCGCATCAACACCGACGCGATCGACAATTCGGCCGGCGTCGACATGTCGGATCATGAAGTGAATCTCAAGATCCTGATGCAGCCGGCGGTGGCACGCGGCGCGGTGGGAGGAACCCGCCGCAACCGGTTGCTCGAGGAAGCCGCACCGGAAGTCGCCGAACAGGTGCTGAGCGACAACCGCGATCAGGTGCTGCTGCTCAGCCTCGAACAGATTCGCAGCCGCACCCAAGTCAGCCTGTTCCGCGACTTGCTGACGGCGATCGAGCAGCACGGATGGCTGCGCCGCCATGAGGAGGCGTTGCCGACCCGCGAGGCGCTCAGCCAGCGGCGCACGCGCTTCCCCGGACTGACGCGGCCCGAGTTGGCGGTGCTCGCCGCGTATACGAAAATCGATCTCGCCCGCCAGCTTGACGCGTCCGGGCTGGTCGACGATGCCGGGCTGGTCGACGATGCCTACCTGGTCGAGCGTTTCCTCCGCCCCTATTTTCCGCGCTCGATCGCCGATCGATTTGCCGGCGATCTTACCCGCCATCCGCTGCGTCGGGAGCTGATCGCAACTGAGCTCACCAATCAGCTGATTGACCTGATGGGCTCGACGTTCGTATTCGGCTTGGGGCGCGACTATGCAGCCGAGACGGAGGACGTCGTGCGCGGATGGGTGATCGCATCCGATCTGCTCGATCTGCAAGCGCACGCTGCGCGGCTGGCCGCCGCCCAGCCCGACCTGCCGGCAACGGCGGACCTCGATGCGCTCTTCGTGCTCGAACGGGCGGCCAGCCGCGCGACGCGGTGGGCCCTGTTCGCCGCGCCCGGCGAGATTGGCACGGTCGTAGCGAAGTTCAGGGACGGGCTCGGGGCGCTGCTGGGCGAGTTTGAATCGATGCTCGCGGCTGGCGAACGGGAGCGCTTCGAGACGATCTATCGCGAGCTGCGCACCGCCGGTCATCGTGAGGAGCCGGCGCATCGCTTGGCGCGAACCGCGTTCTGCGGCCATCTGCTGCAGGTGCTCAGCTTGGGCTTCGAACTCGGCGTCTCGCGCGATGAAGCAGCGCGCGTGTACTTCGGCCTTGCGGCTGAAATTGACTTTCCGCTCATCGAAGCTGGCCTCGAGGCGGTCGGCGCCACCGACGATCGATGGGAGCGGCGCGCAGCTCAAGAACTGGGGATCGAACTCGAATCGATACGACTACAGTTGACGCGGGCCGCGATCGCTGGCAGTTCGAGCGATCAGTTCCATGATGCTGTGCCGGCGCTGCTGCGCTCGCGCGAGCGCCGGTTCAACGACGTGAGGCAACTGCTGGCCGAGCTCAAGATGACCTCGCCGATCAGCTTGCCGGCCATTCAGGTGGCGATGCGCGCCCTGGCGCGCCTCGCCAGCTAGCGCTGCTCGATTCGAACTATGCGCTGGCGCGGTTGAGAGGGACGGTGGGGCTCATCGCGACTGCCTCCGCCCCATCGCGCAGTCCGAGATCGTAGTACAGCCGGACCCCCGCCGCGAAGAAGAATGCGGTCGTCGCGTATACGACCGTCACGGAGAGCAGATCGCCCAGGAAGACGCTGCCTGCAATCGCGCCGGTCAGTACCCCGACACCTCCCAGCAGCAGGCTCAGCCAGGCGAAGAACGCCGCGACCCACGAGTTGAAGCCCGACCACACCGCGAGGAACACGACGATCCTCGTTGCGACCTTGAAGAACCGGCCGCGCATCAGCTCGCGGCTGCGGAGCAACGCAGCCCAACTCCGCAGGCCTTCGAACACCAGCGCATACTGGGAGAAGTAAAGCCAGATGAAAACCAGAAATGTGGGTATCAGCAGCAACCCGTCCAGTAACAGCGCATAACCCGAGAAGTATGGCCAGATTAGACTGAGAAACCCGGGAAGAAATGCGATGAAGATCACGAACATCTGCAGCAGCATGATCCACAGGAACGATCCGATCCGGGCAATCGCGCGGCGGTAGACTTCAACCATTTCATCGAGCTGGCGCGGGCTGCTTTCGCCGCCGTGGATCCTCGCGAGCAGGCAAAGCACCAGCAGATGGTTGATCGTCAGAGTCAGGAAGACGGAGACCAAGCGGAGGCTCAGTACTACCCAACGCGGAAACAGCGGCTGCGATGGCTCGACTGCGGGCGCATACGGGGTCTGGACGCCATACAGCGCGACGTTGTGCACGCCCGGCGCCTGGAGTCGCTCGACCACCTGCCGCTGCAGATTGATTGCGTCTGGCAGCAGGCACAGCGAACAGATCACGATTAGCGGCGCAAGCACTGCGCCCATCGTGAGCCAGTTGCCGGTGAGATCGTTTACGGCGTTGCCGAGATAGATGAAGCTACTCTTCAGTCGCGGGGCCGACACAGCGCATCGAGGTTTGCATCCCGCCGCGCTCAAGACAAGCCCGCCAGCCACTGTTTGGCCTGCGAAGTGTGGTCCGCGATGCTATACTCCGGCCCAGCGCGCTGCTCGCCGCCGCGCCCTTCCCGGAGTACCTCAGATGGCCGATGACCGAGCTAGTCTAATCGCCGATGAAGAGCGGATGATGCGACGGTTGCGATTCTTGGTCGGGCTTACCGAGGCTACCATCGCGCAGGACCGCACGATGACATTGGACGAGGCATGGGAGCATGTGCGCGCGCTCAAGGGTGCGGTGCTCGCAATGTTTCCGGACAAGGAGCGCGCCTTCGATTTAATCTATCTGCCGCGCTTCTCCCGGCTCGTGGCTGAACGGTTCGGCGCCAACTGAGGGCGCGATGACCGAACTCAGCGGAAACATCGCCCGGCCCGACGGGCAATGCGTCCGCTGGCGGGTCAGCTTCAGCGACCGCATCGTCTCAGTGGAAGCCAACAGCTCCGCTGGCAGCGATCTCATTCTGCCCGGCTTCGTCGATCTGCAGGTCAACGGCAGCCACGGGATCGACGTGATGGCTGCGTCGTCTGAGTCGATCATCGAGCTGGGACGCCATCTCGCCGCGCGTGGCACCACAGCATTCTTGCCGACGGTTGTCACGTCGCCCATCGACCGCATCGTGCGGGCCCACGACGCGATTGCTGGCGCGATCGATGCGCAATCACGAGACGAAGCCCGCCAAGGCGCCGCGACAGTGCTTGGGATGCACTTGGAGGGGCCGTTCATCTCCCCCGCCCGCCTGGGCGCGCATCCCAAGCGCAATCTCGAGCCGCACGGCCCCGAGTTCGAGCAGATCGCGCAATTGAAGCATCTGCGCTTGTTGACGATCGCGCCAGAGCTCCCGGAGGCGCTCGACGCAATCCGGGCGCTGGTGGCCCGGGGATGCGTCGTCTCGCTGGGCCATTCCGACGCAACGCTCGAGCAGGCCGAGGCGGGATTGGCGGCCGGCGCGCGGATGTTTACCCATCTGTTCAACGCGATGCGTCCGTTGCATCATCGCGAACCCGGCATCATCGCGGCCGCGCTCCGCCGCATGGATGCGATGGTCGGCGTGATCCCTGATGGCATCCATGTCCATCCGGCGATCCTTGACTTGATTTATCGTGCACGCGGCGCGAGCGGGATCATCCTGACTCCCGACATGGTCGCGCTGGCCGGTAGTCCCGAAGGCACTGTCATCGGCCGAGCGCGGATCGAAGGCGGTGTCGCACGCCTGCCCGACGGCACGATTGCCGGCGCGACGATCTCGACGATCGATGGAGTCCGCATGATGATCGAAAAGATCGGCGCGAGCGTCGGCGCGGCCGCGCTGATGGCCGCGACCAACCCGGCGCGGCTGCTCGGGCTTACGGATTGCGGCGCGATCGATCCGGGGACGCGCGCCGATTTGGTTGTGCTCGACGACGAACTCAAGCTCAAGTCGGTATTCATCGCGGGCCGCGAGATCGCGTAGATTCCTTGTGTCATGAGAACGCGCAGGTTTTAACCGATTGGCAAGCTCGACCGCAGGAGTCACCGGATGCCCCTGAACAAGGCCACTATCGGCAGGTCATACCCGCCCGTCACAACTAAGGTCACGCTGGAAGCGATGCAACGCTATGCGCGCGCCTACAACGACGATAACCCGCGCTTCTTCGACGAGCGCGCGGCAGACGGCATCGTGGCGCCGCCGATGTTCGGCGTCACCGTGATCTGGGATTCGGTGATGGGCGCGCTGGCCGATCCCGCAGCGCAGGTCGATCTGCTACGCCTGCTGCACGGCGAGCAGGATATGGAGTTCCCCAACCCGATCCGGCCCGGCGATGAGATTAGCTCGACGGCGAAGGTCGCTTCGATCGAGACCAAGGCGAGCGGCGAAACGATGGTGCTCGAGATCGTCGCCAGCAATCAGCGCAGTGAATGCGTCCAGAAGACGTTGTTCACGGTCTTCATCCGGACGCCGGTAGCGGGCGCGAAGGGCAGCACCGAAGTACGCCAGCCGGAGCCCGAACGCGGCGCGCCGATTGCGGTCGTCACCCAGACGATCGACAAGGATCAGACCTACCGCTATGCGGAAGCTTCGGGCGATCGCAACCCGATCCATACGGATGCGACTGTGGCAAAGATGGCCGGCCTGCCCAGCATCATTGTGCATGGCCTGTGCACGATGGCGTTCACATCGAAGGTGATGATCGACTCGCTTTGCGGCGGCGATCCGAACCGGCTCAAGCGGCTGCGCGTGCGATTCGCGCGTCCTGTGCTGCCCGGCCAGACCATCACAACCAAGGTCTCGGCCGATGGCGAGCGCGACGGGCGCAAGCTGTACGCCTTCGAGACTTACAATCCCGAAGGCCAGGCCGTGATTCGCGCCGGGATTGCGGAAATCGCCGCCTAGCGTATCGTCGCCGCAGAGCGGCTAAGTCTCGCGCATCTGCGAAAGACTTGGCCCTGCGCGCGTGGCAACCCGCGATACACTCACGATCGGCATCTCGCTCTCGCTCAGCGGCGAGTACACGGCGATGGGCCGCCAGGCCGAAGCCGCGATTCGGCTGTTCGTCGCGGATCAGAACGCTGCGGGCGGGGTCAGCATCGATGGACACCACCTCGATCTCGTTCTCGAATGCCACGATGATCGCAGCGACGCGGAGACCTGCGCCGATATCTATCGCCGACTCTGCTTTCAGAATCGCGCCGACCTGATGCTCGGTCCTTACTCGAGCCGCCTGATGCGGGTAGCGGCGCCGATCGCGGAAAGCGCCGGCATAGCGCTGGTCAATCATGGCGGAGCCGACGACGACCTCCACGAGCGCGGCTATCGAATGATCGTGAGCGTGCTGAGCCCGGCCAGCGACTACCTGGCCGGACTGGCCCGGTTGCTCGGCACGCTCAGGCTGTGGCGCAAGCGCGTCGCGATTCTGGCCGCGCCGACACCGTTCGCGCGCTGCGTCGCGGCGGGATTCGAGCAGGCCTGCGATGCGCGCCGTGCGTACCGGCGTGCGGTCCGCATCGTGATCAAGGAATTCGCCAATCGCGATGCGCTCGATAATTCGATCCTGGCGCAGCTCGCGCGTTCGCGGATCAACGTGCTCGTGGCGGCAGGATCGTATGCGCACGATGTCGCGTTGATGCGCGCGGTCATCGAGTCGGAACTGAACGTGCCCGTGCTGGCATGCGTCGCGGCGGGCGTGAGCGGATTCGGCGCCGATCTGGGCGCCGCCGCCGACGGGATCATCGGCCCGAGCCAATGGGAGGAACAGCTCGCGATCCGGCCAGCGATCGGGCCGATGCCCGCCGAGTTCGCACGAAGGATGCGAGCGACATACGCCGGTGAATGTGACTATCCGGCGGCGCAAGCTTACGCCGCTGGTATTCTTGCGATGGAAGCGCTGCGCCGCGCTGACGCGCTCGATCAGCTACGGCTGCGCGACGTTTTTAGCGATTTGCGGACGACCACCTTCTACGGCGACTTCGCGATCGAACGCTCCTCGGGCCGCCAAATCGGTCACCAAGTGCTGCTCGTGCAATGGCATGGCGGCCGCAAGATGCTCATCAGCCCGGAGTCACACGCAGATGTCGCGCCGTTCGCGCACCATCCGCGACCGGGGCGGCTCGCCGCGATTTTGCGTGCGCTGCGAGCGCATGCTGGCATGTACGATAAAGGCGGCTAGTGTGGCGTCCCGCAAATAACTTGAATATGTAAGACAAATCGCTTCGCGTAGATCCTTCGACACGGCTCGCGTCACTCGCCGGCTCAGGATGACGAGAAGCCTTTTTTGTGTCATCCCGAGCGAGCCGAGCGTCCAGTGAGGCGACGAGGGATCGACGCGGAGCGATTCGTTCAAGCGTCCTTTTGAAGCTATTTGCGGGACAGAACACTATCCCAACACCCGATCAGCAATGCCGCGCGTGTGTTAAGCCGTGGCGCGCTTCGCCTCATCCTGCGCGGAAGCCATGATGCGTGAAGCCCCGAAGATCAGTTCGTATACCCGCCGATCGTCAGTTAGCTCCGGGTGGAAGGTCGCGGCAAAAACGCGGCCCTGCCGGACGAGGACTGGCTCCCTTCGCAGCACCGCGAGCACTTCGACCTCCGGCCCGGCGCGGCGGATGCGCGGGGCACGGATGAAGACACCCTGATACCCTGGCTCAATCATCTCCTCGAACGAATCGACCTGACGGCCGTAAGCGTTGCGCTCGACATCAATGTCGATCATTCCCCATGAGGGCTGTTCGGAACCGATGACCCGGCGCGCAAGCAGGATCGCGCCAGCGCAAGTGCCAAAGACTGCGCCGCCGCGCGCGATCAATCGCCGCACCGCATCCTCGATGCCGCTGCCTTCGAGCAGTTTGAGCATCGCGGTCGATTCGCCACCGGGAATCACGAGCGCGTCGAGCGCGTCGATCTCGCCGGCGGTGCGTACCTCGACCGCACCGGAGATGGCCGCGCAGTGTGCCGCGAAGTCGCCTTGCAATGCCAGTACTCCGGTTCTCATCACCATCCTCGCGCCTGCAGCAGTTCGCCCTCGGGGATCTTGGAAATCTCGAGCCCGGGCATCGCGTCGCCCAAGCCGTCAGAGACATGAGCGAGAACCTCGGGATCGCGGAAGTGCGTCGTCGCGAGCACGATTGCGCGCGCTCGCGCTTCGGGATCCGACGACTTGAAGATGCCGGAACCGACGAAGACACTCTCGGCGCCCAGTTGCATCATCAGCGACGCGTCGGCGGGCGTCGCAATTCCGCCGGCGGCGAAATTCGGCACTGGCAGGCGGCCTTCGCGAGCCACCAACTGGACCAGTTCGTATGGCGCACCCAGCTCCTTCGATGCGGTCATCAGCTCCTCACTGCGCATGGTGGTGAGCCGGCGGATCGCTGTCATCACGGCGCGCATGTGGCGCACCGCCTCGACCACATTGCCGCTGCCCGCTTCGCCCTTGGTCCGAATCAGCGCCGCGCCTTCGCCGATTCGGCGTAGCGCCTCGCCGAGATCGCGCGCGCCGCACACGAACGGCACCTTGAAAGCGTGCTTGTCGATATGGAACGACTCGTCGGCGGGCGTGAGCACTTCGCTCTCGTCGATGAAATCGACACCCAGCGCTTCGAGGATTTGCGCCTCGACGAAGTGCCCGATGCGCACCTTGGCCATCACCGGAATCGTCACAGCGGCCTGAATCTCGCGAATCTTGGCCACCGGCGACATCCGCGCCACACCGCCTTGCGCCCGAATGTCGGCGGGCACGCGCTCCAGCGCCATCACTGCCACCGCGCCTGCGCCTTCCGCGATGCGCGCCTGCTCGGCGTTGACGACATCCATGATCACGCCGCCTTTGAGCATCTCGGCCAGCCCGGTCTTGAGTCTCAATGTTCCGGTTCGTTCGCTCATCTGATTTCTCCCACCGTGTGTTTCTAGACCATCACTCCCAGCGCGCTGGCCGGAGTTTCCCTGCCGCCGCGCACGGCCAGCATCCGCGCGATCTCGCCGATTCGGCGGATACCTTCGCGGATCTGCTCGGGCGATTCATGGCCGTAACCGAGGCGCAGCGAGCTCTGGAAGCCGCCATCGACGTCGTGCACCGGGCCGGGAACGATCGAGACACCGCGCTCGACGCCACGCAAAAAGAGCTGTATCGAGGAGACGCCGGGAATCGTCACCCAGAGCTGATAGCCGCCTTGTGGCCGACTCCATGTCGCGCCCGGCGGCATGTGCTCTTCGAGTGCACTGATCGCGGCATCGCGCCGCGTGAGGTATCCCGCGCGAATCCGGTCGAGGAATTTTGCGTAACCATCGCGGAGGAAGGCCGCCGCCATCGCCTGCACCAACGGCGGTCCGCCAAGGTCCATGTAGCGCTTGTAGTAGAGCAACTCGCCGATCAGGGCGCGGTCTGCGACGAGAAATCCCACTCGCAGCCCGGGAACGAACGACTTCGAGATGGAGCCGACCAGCACACGCCGCCCCGGCGGCAGCATCGAGTAGAGGCTCGGCGCATGCTCACCCTCGAAGCGCAAGTCGCGGAAGATTTCGTCGACCAGCACGATCGCATCGTTGTGCCGCGTCCATTCGGAGAGCTCTTCGCGTGCCGCAACCGGCATCGTGCGCCCGGTCGGATTGTGGAAGTCGGGGCAGAGATAGAACAGCGAACGGCGACCGGTAGCGAGCGCGCGCAGATGCGCAAGATCGGGCGAATCTTCGGTCCAGGGCACGCTGCGCACGGTATGGCCGAACATCATGAATGACCCCGGCACGCCGGCGTAGGTCGGTGTCTCGCACAGCGCCGCGCGGCCCTCGTCGCGTGTCCACGCCGCGACCAGCGTGATTGCCTGCTGTGAGCCATTGGTCACGATGATCTCGTCGGGCGATGCGATCACGCCGCGCGCCGCAAGCATCCGGCTCAGCACCTCGCGCAGCTCCGCTATTCCTGCTGGTCCGCCGTATTCATAGAGCCTGCGCGGATTGTCGCCGAGCGCTTCGCGGGCGAGCCGCTCGAACAAGTCTTCGGGGAGTGCGGCCGGATTGGGAACGCCGCCAGAGAGGTTGATGGTGCCGGGCCGCCACTCCACCGCGATCAGCTCGCGCAGCCCGCGCGCATAGCTTTCGCGCAGGCGGCGGATCGATTGCGCGACCTCGGGCTTTGGCTCCGGCGCGGGGATGGCGCCGGCCCCGTTGCGCCCGTCCGCGACGAAGGTGCCGCGACCGACTTCGGAGCGTACTTGCCCGGCGTGCTCCAGAAGGCGAAAGGCCTTGACCACGGTGAGCTTGTTGATATCGAGCTGCCTCGCGAGATCCGCAACCGATGGCAGCCGCTCGCCGGGCTTGAGGCGGCCGGCGCCGATCGCATCGGCGATGGCCTGTTCAATTTGGCGGTAGAGCGGGACGTTGCTGCCAGACTTCACTTTCAGCTTCAGCGCCATGGGATGCATTATGTACTACAGTATGCACTATAGTGCAAGTTCTGGGCAGAATTCGGCGGAAGCGCGCAGGCCGCGACCTCGGGCTGCTCGCCTCGCCCCCTGCCTTGCGGCTAAGCTCCGCCCGCAAGGCAAATGGCATCGCGCATAACCATCGAACTCGATCCGGGACCGTTGATCGCCATAGGGCTGATGTCGGGCACCTCACACGATGGGGTAAGCGCCGCGCTGGTGCGCATCGATGAAAGCCAGCGCCCGATCGCGTCGTTGCTCAAGTTCAGGAGCTATCCATACGCGCCGGTTTTCCGCGCCCGGCTGTTGCACGCCTCGTCAGGCGAGCGTGTTGGTGCGGGCGAGATTTCGGCGCTCAACTTCGGGCTGGGCCGCGCCTTGGCGCATGCGGCCGTAAACGTAACGCGGCTGGCGGGAGTGCCGCCGCAAGATGTCTCGTTCATCGGCTCGCATGGCCATACGTTCTTTCATCTGCCGCCGGGCCGCGCGCGCCGCGGTGAGATTCCTTCGACGCTGCAACTCGGTGAGCCGGCAGTCATCGCGGCGCTGACCGGTGTGCCTGTGGTCGCCGACTTCCGCCCGATGGACATGGCGCTGGGAGGCGAGGCCGCGCCCTTGGCGCCGCTGGCGCATCTGCGGCTGTTCGGCGACGCGACCCGGGGACGCGTGATCCAGAATATCGGCGGCATCGCCAACGCGACTTACATCCCGCCAAGCGCCAGTGCGGACGACGCGCGGCTGGTCGCATTCGACACCGGCCCCGGCAACATGCTGATCGACGCGCTCGCCATGAAGTTGAGCCGCGGCCGGCTGAAGATGGATCGCGACGGACGCATCGCCGCGCGGGGCCGCGTCGATGCGCGCCTGCTGGCGCATCTGATGCGCAATCCATACTTCCGGCGCGAACCGCCCAAATCGACCGGACGGGAGGAGTTTGGCGCCTCGTTCCTCGCGCGGACGCAGCGGCGCGCAAAAGCACTGCGAATCGCGGGCCCCGATCTGATGGCGACGCTAACCGCGCTGACCGCGCATTCGATCGCCGACGCCTGCGGTCGTTTCCTGAAGCCGCTTGGTCCGATCGATCAGCTAATCGTGGCCGGCGGCGGCGCGCGCAACCCAACCCTGATGGCGATGCTCGGCGACGCGATGCCTTCTGTCGAAGTGATGCGGGCCGAGGCGCTCGGCGTGGACGGCGACGCGCTTGAAGCAATCGCCTTCGCGCTGCTGGCTTACGAGACGCTGCGCGGGCGGCCCGGCAACATCCCGGCGGTCACCGGCGCGCGCGCCCCAGCCATCCTCGGCAAGCTCACCTTGCCCCCGACGCCTCGCCGCTAGCGAAGAACCCAATGAATAAGCTCTCCGAATACGACCTCGCGATCGAAGTTCGAGCCGCCGGAAGGATTTCGAAAAAGCTGCGGAGCGAGATCGAGCTGTGGTTCGATAAGCAGTTCGCCCACACCGGCATCCATTGGGCCCGGCCCGGCTGGTACATACTGGCGCGCCACGGTTCGCGCATCGTGGGACGCATCGGGATTTTCCGCCGCACGATCACGGTTGGAAAGCGGGAGATTCGGGTCGGTGGACTTGGCGGGGTCATTACACGCGAACGATGGCGCCGGCGCGGCGTTGCCGCGCACATGCTGCTGACGGCGCAGCGCGTGATGCGCGACGTCCTGCGTTGCGAGCACGGACTGTTGCTATGCGCCAGAGATGTCGTGCCGGTCTATGAAGGCGCCGGCTGGAAACTGGTGGATGGTCCGACCTCGTTCATGCAGGGATCGTCAAAGATGACCTACCGGAATCTGACGATGGTCCTGCAGTTGGGGAAGCGTCGCTGGCCGGCCGGGCCGATCAATTTCCGCGGCCTGCCGTGGTAGCCCCCGCGAATTCTCAAAACCGGCGGCCGCCGGATGGCAGCTCGATGCCGGCCTTGGCAGCCGATTCGCGCGCAGCCGAACGGAAGATGCCGTGCGCCATCGTCGATGACGAGTCATCGGCGCGCTTGGAGTAGATCCTCGCGCGCGCCTCGTGCGCCACCCGATCATCAGGCGCAGCCATCACCGCCCAATCGATCAGATGCCCGGCGATGCGCAACTCGCCCGCATCGAATTTTTCGAGCGCACGGGCGACCAGCCGTTCAATACCACCTGCCAGAGCCGCGATCTCGCGCGCCTGTTCGGCTTCGGGAGCTGGTTTGAGATGCGACGCGATGCCGTCGAACCATCCGCCCTCGAGCCGCCAGATGTTGCGGACCATGAACTCGGGCTCGTCATAGATCGGCTGCAGGTAGGGCTTTTCGGCGAGCGCCGGCGGCGGCTTGACCGTATGAATCACCTCGTCGAGTGAGGCGCCCGCGTTCATCATCGCCAATGTCTGGTCGCATATCGCCTGCAGGTAATCGGCGGTGTCGTTGAGCGCCTGGCGGACATTGCGCGCACCGAAGATCGGGCTGCCGTGGCCGGGCGCCAGCACTTCGGCGCCGAGCTTGACCATCGCGCGCAACGCTTCAGCCCATTCGCGCGCGTAACGCTGGACCTTCTGCGGATTGCCGGCGTTCGGCACCGCCCAGATGAAAAGATCGCCAGTGCATAGCACCTTGCGCGCCGGGATATGCACCCAGGTGTGATCGTCGGTTTCGCCGCGCGCGTGATAGCAATCGAATCGCTCGCTGCCGACAACGACGTTCAGCTTGTGATCGAAATAGGTGTCCGGATAGGCGTAGTCGGCCGGGAACTGCGCGGGCGCGCTGAACTGGCGCGTGTTGATGACGTTGTTGTAGCCGATGGTGCGCTTGTACCGATCGAAACGCGCCGCGACCGCGCGATGTCCCACGATTTTCGGGCGCGCCACCCGGTTGCGGCCCGCCTCCTCGACGAAGGCGGGGGCCCCACAGGCATGATCGACATGGCCATGCGTGTAAATCGCCGTGTTCACGCGCGCAGGAGAGTAACTGCGAACTTTCTCGACCGTCTGCGCCTGATTGTAATAAGCGCCCGTGTCAATCAGGACCAGCCCTTCGGCCGTCTTGATCACGATGAAGTTCGCGAACCATCGGCAGAATGCGACGCTGTCGGCGATTTCTTCGAGGTCGCCGGTGGGAATCAGCGGATGGTGCTCGCGGGTGGTGATTTCGCCGCGCCAGAGCTTGTCGGCAGTGTCCCTGATCGCGCCCATGGCTGTCAGTCGGTCAGATGCAGTTCGTGGACGCCGCGGATCTTCGTGTGATCGACCCAGTGATAGCGATCCATCCGGTCGATGAGCTTGCCCTCGATGCCTGCCGCATGCGCACCGAGCATGTCGATCGCATAGATATCACCCGCATAGAGGGCGCGTTCGGCCCCGACGCCGAGCCGCTTCAACGCGATTTCGAAGATCCGCGGGTCTGGCTTCTCGACCCCCACCACATGCGAGTCGATAATCACGTCGAAGTACGGCGCAAGACCAAAGCGTTTGCAATCGTCCTCGACCTGGCCTTGGGCGTTCGACACGATGCCCAGCCTTAGCCCCTTGGAGCGCAGCTTCTCAAGCAATTCGAAGGTGCCGCTTTCGATCACGCGCCAAAGCGTTGCCTCTTGATGGATCGCGCGGAAGCGCGCGGCGCATTCCTCGAACTCCTCGGCTGGAATGCCAGCGGCGAGAAGCCATGATTTGAGGAAATTGCGGTAGGCGGCATCGATGTCGGGTGAGCACGAACTGGTCAGGATGCGGTCGAGCTCTTGGCGGCCGATGTACTCGGCTTTTTCCATCGTATGCGCATCCAGCTTGCGGCCCGGGCGGCTGAACTCGCTCGCCACCAACTCGTAATCGAGAAAGGCGAGTGTTCCACCGTAATCGAACAACAATGCGGATACTTCGCGCGGCTTGGTCGCGTTCCGGGGACGTTTGCGCATCGCGACGAGCTTAGCATGGCGACCGTCGAAGCCCGACGCGAGGTGCGAAATCGGGTAGTGGGTCAGTTTGAATTTTCCTTCTGGTTGGCTTCCCATTCGTCCACGAGCTAAAGAACTGTCAAGAGTTTCGGGCGAAAAAAAGGCGCCCTTCAGGGGCGCCTTTCCTCATTCCGCGATGTCGTTTACAGCTTAAGCTGCAGCAACTACGACTACCAGTCGGCCATTTCTGACCTCAATCCGGCTATCCGAGGTTACGCGGATTTCTTTGCTCTTTTTCCAGTCCTTTCTGGGATCATCAACGACACTCCCCGAACGGACATCAGAAGTCTTTGGTAGCTTCCGATCAGGGACGGCACGAACCGCTCCGCTGCTGTCGCTATTACGAATCATCACCAAACCCCGTGTAACGGTGAGTTAGCTCAGGCTCGTTTATTTTGGCGAAACCATCCTTTTTCACCACGCCTATATGCGTTCTCCCTCCAACTGTTGAGATTCCGCGCACGAAACGCCCCTTGCCAGCCTGCATGTTCACCAAAAATGCCACGAAATTTACGGCCTCTTGTATGGGCAAGTTAGAGTAGTCCAGTGCCAGTCTATACCCATCCCAATCTAACTCTTGAATAACGGGATCGGGTAAGTCAAGCCTCCAGTCGGAAGGGGCCGTCCGTTCAAGCTTATCAAGAAGTCCGTTAATCCCACCCGCCACCTGTTGTTTCACTTGTTCTGCAAACGCTTCAAGCTGAGTCTTAATGTGGGACTCAAGCTCGCTCTTAAGACGGCCGTCATAGCCCCTAATGAAACGTTCAACAGCATCTGACTGCCCTGCCCATGCAAGTCCTCCTACGGGACCGCCAAAGTGCTCGTGAATCTCATTTTTGGGGATATTGAGCCTATAGAGCGAGGGCAAGTAGTCGGCGCTACCGTAGCCTCCAACCAGGAAGTGCGGCCCATCCCTTAGCCCCTCTGGAAGGGTAGAATCACGGTAGTGTTCCTCATATTTTTCCCGAAAGAACTTCAAAAACTCGTCGCAAATCTCGCGGGCACTCGGGGTGCCGACAGGATTCTTGTGCCCTTCAAAAAACTCCGCTGCATAATTCGCGATACTTCTCTCGTTCAACTTAGCGATTCCTGACGTTACCGCGACCATCGGGGCAGGAATCGAGTGGATCGGAAACATTTTCGTCACACCTACCCAAGAATTTGTGACGAGAGGTTCCAATTCGTCGAACTTGAATTTCAACGTCATCTTGCCGGTTGGGTCCAGCACCGGTTCGCCCTTATCATCGGTTTCGTAGCCGAGACTGAAGGGGTCTAGATAATATCCTGTGGCGCTTGCGGTACTATCACAGCCCAAAACCAGAACATCGCTGGTCTTTAAAGCAATGTTGATGGTCATGGTGATCGTTTCCGCTTGGACCAGCGATGCTGAACCGCTAGCTGGGCAATTTCAGACCGCCGCTTGCGAGATATTGATTTCGCCCGCGCTGGATCCCCCCTTCAGGCCGCCTAGTCGCCCGAGGGCGAGCGCGTGCGGATTTCTATCGTCGTCTTCTTGGTCCTTGACTTGCCCGGTCGCAATGTCCCCGATGAGCTTCGCGAGCTGGACAGGATCGCGTGGGCGCTTCTTGCGTTTCTCCGCCACACCCCCATTATCGCACAGGTGGAACGAAGGCGCACGGCAGGTTCAAGGGCCTCCGGATTCAAATTGACCCACTACCCGAAATCGAAATCGGTTGTGACGCGCCTTACTAAAGGATAAGATTTTTCTGGATTATTTCTTTCGCGAGCACAACCGAGAGCAGCCGACATTGTTTAGCGGAATTGTTGAAGACTTAGGCGAGATCAGCACCATCAAGCGTACCGCGAAGGGTGCCGTGATGGCCTTCAAGACCGCGTTGCCTTTGGCCAAGGTCAAAATTGGCGACTCGATCGCCGTCTCGGGCACGTGCCTGACGGTTGTTGCCAAGGGGCGCGGCTCGATCTCGATGGACGTATCCGCCGAGACGCTTCGGCGCTCGACGCTTGGCGGACTCAACACGGGCGACAAGGTCAATCTCGAGCGCAGTCTGACGCTCGGAAGCCTGATTGGAGGCCATCTGGTGGCCGGCCATGTCGACGGCGTCGGCCGGATCGTATCGATTGAACCCGAAGGCGACTCCTCGCTCTACACCTTCGAGGTGCCGGAGACCGAAGCGCGCTATCTGGTCGAGAAGGGTTCAGTCGCGATCGATGGCGTTAGCCTGACGGTGTTCGCGATCAGCGGGCGACGCTTCAGTGTCGCGCTCATCCCGCATACCCTGAAGGTGACGACGCTCGGGCTCAAGCGGGTTGGCGACACCGTCAACGTGGAGAGCGACATGATGGGCAAGTGGGTCGAGAAGTTCGTCGCCGCTAGGGGAGCGCCAGCGGCCGCTGGGCCGCGCTAGGAATCCGCGGCTCCATCGCGCGGGAGGTCAGCCATGAGCTTGATGCAGATACCGCGCAAGATCGAGTACGCGCTGCGCGCGATGATCAATCTCGCTGACCGTCCGGCTGGCGTCGCCAACGGGATGGAAATCGCCACCCAGGAGCATATTCCGAAGTATTTCCTCGAGAAGGTGATACGCGAGCTCCAGCGTGGCGGACTGGTGCGCGCGCGGCGCGGTCCGGGCGGCGGCTATCAGCTCGCGCGTCCGCCCGATTCGATCAGCTTCCGCGACATCATCGAGGCCGTCGAAGGTCCGATCCGGCTCAACCTGTGCGTCGAAGGCACCAGCACATGCAGCCTGCAGCCGGGATGCCGCATGTTCCGCGTCTGGGAGGAGGGGCAGAAGTCGTTGATGGAACTCTTCTCGCGCACCACGCTGGCGGAAGTCGTCGCGTCGCGACCGCGCTTCAGCGCACTGGGCCTGACCGGCGTGGAACGCCTCGCGCAACCTAAGGCCTAGCTCGCATCGCTGCCATTTCATTTCCATCCACCAAGTTTTGATTTGATGGATGACGCGGCAAGTCTCGGGCGCGGCCCGATCGCCGGCGCAACGGCGCCGTTCAGCGAGAAGACCTTCTATCTCGAAGAGTTTTACGGCAAGAGCCTGCTCTTCGGGCTGATTCCGCCCTGCGGCGAGCGGATGAGCGAGCTGGATTCGCTGGTACGCACTCTGCGTGAGTTGCGCCGCAACCAGACCCGATGCATCGTAATCGTCTCACATGCGTCGCTGGCGCGCCTGATGCGCCGGATGGGCCGGATGGCGCCGCGGACGTCGCCGCCGATCTTCAATCCCTCCCAAGGCATGCGTTCGAGGCCGTATCCGCCCGATGCGGCCGTCGCCCAGATCTGGCTGGGACTCAGCGCCGGATCGACTATCGTCGCTGCCGCCAGCACCAACGATCCGGAGGATCTGACGATCTTCGCGCAGGAGATGGCGAGCCGCTTGCGTGTCTTCAAGCTCATCCTGCTCGATCGCGGCGGCGGCCTGGTGGGCAAAAGCGGCGAGCGGTTGTCATTCCTGGAGATGCGGCGGCTGAGGCGAACGGCGCGGCGCGAGCGCTCGCGCGCAAGGCGCTCGGTCGTAAGAGCAGTCGCGCGCGCGCTGGAAGATGGCGTCGGGTCGGTCAACCTGACCGCTCCGCGCGGCGTCTACGATGAGCTGTTCAGCTATCTCGGCACCGGCACGCTCTTCACCGCGACGCCCTACGGCTCCGCGCAGCCGATCTCGATCGATGATTTCGAGGAGGTCGAGGCGCTCATCATACGCGGGCAGTCGGAGGGCGTTCTGCTGGCACGCTCGCGTGAGGAGATCGCGCAGATCCTGCCATCATGCTTCGGTTATCGGATCGGCGATGAGCATCTGGCCGGTTTCTGTTCGCTGCTCACGGAACCCTATCGCACGCAACGCGCGGGCGAGCTGACCGCGCTCTATACGCTTACGCGTTTTCAGGGCGAAGGCGTGGCAGCTGAGCTGGTGCGCGAGGTGATGACTGAGGCTGCGGCGCGGCGCCTTCGTTATCTGTTCGCATGCACGAGCGAGGAGCGGGCCGCCCGCTTTTTCCAGCGCATGAAGTTCCGCCGCGCGCAACCCGGTGAGGTTCCGGCCGCGAAGTGGCGAAGCTATGATCGCGGCCGCATCGCACGGCTGAGCATTTTTCGCGCGGATCTGATCTAAAGGCTGATCGCGTGCCGACGACGCATGGGAACTCGGCCGGGCATCTTTCAACGCCGCACACCTCGGCGCTCGTCTCGATCACCGCAATCGCGCTGATAACGGCAACTCTCGCGCTGTGGCGCCTCGGCGCGGCCGACCTGTGCGGCGGCAACGAAGCCGTCGAGGGTGTGTTCGTCCAGCGGATGGTCGAGCATGGCGAATGGCTGTTCCCACTCGAAAACGGCCGCGAGCCGATGTACAAGCCGCCGCTGTTTCATTGGACGGCGACGGTGCTGAGCCACGGCCTAGGGCTGCGCAAAGTCACCGCCTTCAGCCTCCGGCTGCCATCGGCGCTCTACGCGGTTGCGGGCGTGATCGTCACGATGTTGTTCGCGCTGAGCGTGCTGGGGCCGCAAGGCAGCTTCCTCGCCGGGCTCTCGCTCGCCGCGTCGTATCAGTACATCAGCCAAGCGCGCGTCGGACGGGTCGATATGGCGCTGACCTTCTTCGAGGCACTCGCGCTGTTCAGTGCGGCATGGATGGTTCAGCGGCGACCGCAAGATGACGCCGGCCGCGACGCAGCGATGCGCTATGTTTTCGCTGCTGCTTTAGGACTGGCAGTCCTCGCCAAGGGACCGGTCGGTGCGATTTTACCGCTGGGAGCAGTCGCAATCTTCCTGTTTGTTAACGGCCGTGCGCAACGGCCACGAGCTCTGTTCTCGCCCGGTTCCGCGATCCTGGCGATCGTGCTGGGATCGGCATGGTACACCACCTGCCTGGTCGCAGCGCGCTATGGCTTCCTCGATCGGCAGCTGGGCACCGAGAACCTCGGGCGCTTCTTCGGCGGGTTGGGAACGATGACGCCGTGGTACTATGCCTCGCCTTTGATTCTGAACTCGGGAGCGCTAAGCCTGCTCGCTCCCTTCGCAGTCTGGGCAGCCCTCAGAGCCGACCATGGCGATCAGGGCGACCAACGCTCCGATCCGGCGATCGCTGCGATGAAGCTGCTGGCGATTTTCTGGGTCGTCACGGTGGTGTTCTTCATGATCGCCGCCTACAAGCGGCGGACGTATCTGCTCCCGCTGTGGCCGCCGGCCGCCGTTTTGCTCGCATGGTGGATCGGCCGGCTGGCGAGTAGGCGATGGGGCGGGGTGCTCCGCGCCGCGTTTGTCGCCGCCTGCGCGGCAATGATCGTCGTCAACCTGCTCTATATCCCGCGCAAGGAAGTTCGCGACTGCATGGGCGAATCGTTTCGGGAAGCAGCCGAACAGATTGCACGCGCTGTTGGCCATGACGAGCCGCTTTACATGTACGGGATCCAAGGCGAGCCGGCACCGCTGCTTTTCTACCTCGAGCGCGATGTGCCGATCCTCGCGGGGCGGCTAAGCGACGCGCCCCCGGGATACGTGATCTTGCCAGCGAACCTGTGGGCGTCGCTCAAAGGCGAGGCACTCGACCTCGAGCCCGTGCTGACGGCGGGCTCGGGGCATGGCGCGCTGGTGCTGCTACACCACGGCCGGGTCTACGCGACGCTCGACTAGAGCGCAGCCGCGGCGCGCGGTGCCTGATGGCCGGAGAGTGCCGCCACCAGTGCACTCAGATCCTGATCATCGTAGTACTCGAGCTCGAGCCGCCCCGGGGTTTTGCCCCGCCGCGCGATGATGCGCACTTTCCGCTTGAGGGCGCGCTGCAACGCTTCGATCAGCGCGGCAACATTCGCATCTGGCGAGGTATGGCGCAGAACTTTGCCCTGGCCTCGCCGACCGGCGCGTGCGATCTGTTCGGCGCCGCGCGCCGAGATTCCGCCTTCGACAATCCTGAGCGCGGCCGCGGCCTGCTCCTCCTCGGAGCTGAGCCCGAGCAGCGGCCGCGCCTGGCCCGCGCTCAGCGCGCCGCGCTCGATCATCTCGAGCACCGCGTTGGGCAACTCCAGCAGGCGCATCATGTTGCTGACATGGGGGCGGCTCTTGCCGATGCGCCCTGCGATCTCTTCGTGGCCCAGCCCGAACTCGGTGCACAGCCGCGCGAAGGCGCGCGCTTCGTCGATCGGGCCCAGGTCTTCGCGTGACAGATTCTCGACCAGTGACATCTCCAACGCGGCGCGGTCGTCGAGTGTGCGAATCACGACCGGTACTGCTTCAAGTCCGGCCGCCCTGGCCGCGCGTAGGCGGCGCTCGCCCGCGATCAACTCATAGCTTTCGGCGCCCGGCGCTGATGACAGGAGCGGACGCACCACCAATGGCTCGATGATACCCTGGCTCTGGATCGCACGTACGAGCTCCTGGAGCCGTTCTTCGTTGAAGTGAGTCCGCGGCTGGAACGGCGATGGTGAAATCCGCTCAATCGCGATCGAAGTCAGCCCGCTTCCCGCGCCGACTGGTGGCGCACTCTCAATCAGCGCATCGAGTCCTCGTCCCAGCGTCCTGCGAATCATCCGCTTCTCCTCTCAGCCTTGCTGTTCCTTGATTGGGCGCACGCCCTATGAGGGCTGCCCCGCATCCCCGCTTTGAGCGCCCGGACCACCCGCCATAATCTCGGCGGCCAGTTCGAGGTAGCCGCTGGCTCCGCTCGAACGCGCATCGTATTCGAGCACCGACAGCCCGTGGCTGGGGCTCTCGGAAAGCCGTACGTTGCGCGGAATGACGCTGCGAAAGACGCTCTGGGGAAAATGCTCGCGCACCTCGCGCGCGATTTCATGGCTTAGCCGGTTGCGCGAATCGAACATCGTCAGCACCAAGCCTTCGATCGCGAGCGCCGGATTGAGCGCCGCCGTGACCCGCCGGATGGTCGCGAGCAGAGCACTAAGACCTTCGAGCGCGTAGTACTCGCATTGCATCGGGACCAGCACCGAATCGGCGGCGACCAGCGCGTTGAGCGTCAGCAGCCCGAGGCTGGGCGGCGTATCAATTAACAGATAGTC
>JBGPUE010000008.1:0-75248 GCA_041491005.1 Binataceae bacterium (SeqCode)
AAATTTTCGGTCTGGGTCCGCTGGAGCCGCTGCTGCAGGATGACGAAGTTACCGACATCCTGATTAACGGCGCCAAGCAAATCTACGTCGAGCGGCACGGCAAACTGACTCTGACCGACATCAGCTTTCAGGACGACCAGCAGCTGCTGCACATCATCGGCCGCATCGTTTCGCGGGTTGGCCGCCGGGTCGACGAGTCCAGCCCGATGGTCGATGCGCGCCTGCCCGACGGCTCACGTGTCAATGCGATCATAGCGCCGTTGGCGATCGACGGTCCCTCGATGTCGATCCGGCGTTTCGGGCGCGACCCGTTCAAGATCGAGGATCTCGCCGCCAAAAACAGCATTTCGCAGGAAATGATCGGATTTCTCGAAGCGATCGTGAAAGCGCGGCTCAATGTGATCGTGGTCGGCGGTACCGGTTCCGGTAAGACCACCATGCTCAACTGTCTGTCGAGCTTCATCCCTGAGGACGAGCGTATCGTCACCATCGAGGATTCGGCCGAGCTTACGCTGCAACAGCCCCATGTCGTGCGGCTGGAGACCCGTACCGCCAACCTCGAAGGCAAGGGCGAGATCAGCCAGCGCGATCTGGTCAAGAACTGTCTGCGTATGCGCCCCGACCGAATCATCGTCGGTGAGGTGCGCAGCGCAGAGGTGGTCGACATGTTGCAGGCCATGTCCACCGGTCATGACGGCTCGATCTCGACCATCCACGCCAACAGCCCGCGCGAGGCGATCGGCCGGCTCGAGATGATGATGATGTTGTCGGGGTTTTCGCTGCCCGAGCGCGCGATGCGCCAACAGATCGCTTCGGCGGTCAACATCTTCGTCCACGTCAGCCGCCTCTCGGACGGCACGCGCAAATGCATGCGCATCTCCGAGATCACCGGCATCGAAGGCGAAACCATCATGATGCAAGATCTTTTCGAGTTTCAGCGCACCGGTACCACCACCGACGGCAAGGTCCAAGGCAATTTCCGCTCCACCGGCATTCGCTCGTTTTATTCGCAGCGGCTGGAGGTCGCCGGCCTGAAGCTGGACGCTAAAGTGTTCGGCCCGGCCCGCCATTAACGGCCATGGAAGGCGCAGTTCCAATCGCAGTCTTCTCGCTACTCATGATCGCCGCCGCCGTTTACTTCTTTGGCCGGCGCGGCGAAACCACTGATGAAGTGCAGGAACTCGCGCGGCGCATGACCCCGCCCACCGAGGAAACAATCGACGTCGACATTACGCGCAAGTCGCGTCAGCGCGACGAGCGGGTCTTCGGCATGCTGCTGACGCACATCGATCTGCTGCAGCGGCTCGAGGAGACGATGTGGCAGGCCGGGCTCTACATGCGTGTCTCCGAAATCCTGCTGATCATGGTGCTGCTACTGGGCGCCGGCGGCGCGGCCGGCTACGCGATGTGGGGCGATCCGCTGATCGCAGCCGGGCTCGGGCTGGGGCTTTCGATACTGCCGATCGTGTACGTGCAGTTCCGCCGCAAAGCGCGCCTGAAGGCCTTCGCCCAGCAGCTTCCCGAAGTGCTCGATATGATCAAGTCCTCGCTCGAAGCGGGCCATTCGCTGCTGCGCGGCTTGCAGGTCATCGTGGAGGAATTCGAGGATCCGGTCTCGAGCGAATTTCGGATGGTGCTCGAACAGACCCGGCTCGGCATGCCGATGCCGCGGGCCTTCGAGGACCTGCTCAAGCGCATCCCGGACGAGAACCTGAGCTTCCTGGTGGTCGCGATCAAGGTGCAGTCGGCGGTCGGCTCGAGCCTCGCCGAGATCGTCGGGCGCTTGTCGGAGACGATTCGCACCCGCCAGCGCATCGAGCTGCAGATTCGCGCGCTCACGGCGCAACCGCGCTACAGCGGGATGATTGTCGGGGCGCTGCCGTTCCTGATCCTGGCTTTCTTCAGCGTCGTGCAGCCCGACTACGTGCACATGCTGTTTTACGATCCGGTCGGCAAGAACATCCTGAAGCTGGCGATTGGCCTGGACATGGCCGCCTTTCTCATCATCCGGCGAATTCTCAAGCTGGACTTTTAGCCTATGATTTCAAGCCCACTATTTGTCGCGATTTCGGCCTTCATGTTCTTCGCTGCCGCGGGCGTGACGCTGTATCTCGGCATCTACGCGGACCGCACGATGCTCGAAGATCGCCTCAACGATCTGGCGGTAAAGGTCCGCGCCACCGATGGCTTCGCCGAGGATGACGACACGGCCCAATCGCCCGGGCTTGCCGGGATGCTGCTGCGCTGGGCGACTAGAAGGCTGCCCGTGCCCAAAGTTGATAATCCGCGTGCCGAGAAGCTGATCGCGACGCTCGCGCATGCGGGCTACAACCGCCAGGGCGCGGTGCGCATGTTCCAGCTCGTCAGAATCGGCACCGCCTTGGTCGGTGGGCTGATCGCTGCAGTCATATGCATAATCGGCCGTCTGCCGTTAAGAATGGCGCTGGTTTATGCTGTCTGCGGCGCGGCGATGTTCCACTTGCTGCCGCTATTCTATCTCGGATGGCGGGCTAAGGGCCGCCAGGCGAAGATTCGCAAGGAACTCTCCGACGTGCTCGACCTGCTGGTGGTCTGCGTCGAAGCTGGCCTGGGTATCTACGAGGCGATCAAGGTCGTCGGACGCGAGGCCGAACGCCAGGGCCGCGAGATGGGTACCGAGCTTTCGATTCTCTCTGGCGAGTTGACCGCGGGTTCGACCCTCGGTGTCGGTATGCGCGCGATGGCCGAGCGCACCGGAGTCGACGACGTGCGAGGGCTGGCCGCGATCCTCATCCAGAGCGAAAGACTGGGCTCGCAGATGGCGCCCGCCTTGCGCGCGACTTCCGATCAACAGCGCGCCAAACGCCGCCTGCGCGCTGAGGAAGCGGCTCAAAAAAGCACCATCAAGATGTTGATTCCGCTGGCGGTCTTTGTGTTGCCCGCCATGATGGCGGTGATTCTCGGCCCCGCCGCGGTGCAGATTTACAACAACTTCAAACACTAGATTGTCTGCTGGACCAGGCAGATGAAGGAGTTGCGAAGAACGGGGATGCGAAGGGTCCGGTTTGCGGGTTGCGATTGGGTCGAAAGTATTCCGAATTCATCGTAAGGAGGCTTTCTTAAATGAAGCCACAAAATGCAGGGAGCGGTTTGAGACGCCGCGTGTCATATGGACAGAGCATCGTGTTGCTGGCGCTTGCTTTGCCTATCCTGACCGGGATCATCTCGCTCGCCAGCGATGTCGCCAATTACTATTTTAGCTGGTTCAAGATCCAAAGAGGCGCCGATTCGGCCGTACTCTCAGGCGCGGTCTACCTGCCTGCCTACCCGGATCTGGCGATCGCCACCGCCCATACCTATGCGCAGAGCAATGGCGTCGCAGCCAGCGAGATCACTTCCACCTCGGTCTCGGCGGGCAATACTCAATTGAGCATGCAGGTAACGCGCACCGTGCCCTTTTATTTCTCGCGGGTGCTCGGGCTCAGCAGCGGAGTTGTGAAGGCTTCCGCGACCGCCCAGGTGATTAGCGTCGGCAAGGCCGACGGCGTCGTGCCGTTCGGCATTGACTACAACACCCCCCGCACCAAGGGACAGACCGTGATGCTCCATTATGCGGGCAATCCCAACTGGGTAGTGGGCCCGGGTAACTGGGATCCGCTGGCGATCAACGGCAGTGGCTCGAGCAACTACAGCTACAACATCATAAATGGTGCGCCGGTACCGCTCAGTGTCGGCCAGATCATCGATACCGAGCCCGGCAATATGAAGGGCCCCACCAAGAGCGCCGTCGACACACGCATCAGCAACGGCCTGACTTTCGATCCAGCGGGGAATTTCGACGGTCATCAGCTCAACGACCCGCGCGTGATCACGGTGCCAATGGTGGACTTCACCGGGACCAACGGGAGGTCGCCCATACCGATTAAGGGTTTCGCCGAGCTATGGCTGGTGAGCGTGGACGGCAGTGCGAACGTCACTACCTATTTCATCGAGCAGACCGCGCCAAATACGACAGCACAGCCCGGGGTGGAGACGTTCGGGGCGTACACGCCGCTGCTAGTCCAGTGAAATCGCGGGTGTTTTGAGCTATAGACAGCTATAGATACTTTGTAGTATCTTAAAAGATCCAATAACACCTCTAGACGGAAGGTCAGGAGGCGGCTTCGAGGCAGTTGGCTCGCGGATACGGGACGATGGATGACGGGGCTGAGCAGGTCGGAATAAACGGATGAGGAGGATTGTGCGGCAAAGGACGATGTCAGATCCGCGTTTTGAGCTTTGGGCAGGTGGGGCAAGCCCCGCCAGTCCGGCTCGGTTTGGAGCCTCGACCCTGGAGAGGGAAGGTTATGAACACGGTAAACGAACGCGAATCGATATTGTCAACCGCTACTCCTCGCAGCGCGACCGGCCACCCGGTCCATCACCATCGCGCAGGCGGTCAATCGCTAGTGATGTTGGCGCTCGCATTGCCGGTGCTTACCGGCATCGTGTCGCTCAGCGTTGACGTCGCCAACTTCTACTTCAACTGGTTTGCCCTACAGCGGGCTGCTGACACGGCGGTTCTCTCTGGCGCGGTGTATTTGCCTGCATATCCGCAGCAAGCGATATCAACCGCCAACAGTTACGCCGCGCTCAACGGCATCAAAAATGGCGAAATCGTCTCGACCGCTGTTTCGAACAGCAACATGCAGCTCTCGATGACCGTGACGCGCAGCGTCGTGTTCACCTTCTCTCGCGTTCTCGGCGTTAACAACGGCGTCGCGACGGCGAGCGCAACCGCGCAGGTCATCAGCGTTGGCAAGGCTGACGGTGTGAACCCGCTGGGCGTCGACTATACGACCCCGCGCACGTACGGACAGGTCGTCAACCTGCACGTCGGCGTGGGGCCGGGCAATTGGGGCGCGCTGGCGCTCAATGGCAGTGGTTCGGGCATCTACCAGAACAACATCATCAACGGGGCTTCCGGTCCGATCACGGTCGGCCAGACTGTCAACACCGAGCCCGGCAACATGAAGGGTCCCACACAGAGCGCTGTGAACACGCGGATCAGCAACGGTCAGACCTTTGATCCGGGGGGCACGTTCGCCAACCACCAGCTCAATGATCCACGTGTGCTCACGGTGCCGATGGTCGATTGGGCAGGAGTGCAAGGCAACTCAACCGTGCCGGTCAAGGGCTTTGCGGAGTTGTGGCTGGTCAGTGTGGATGCCAACGCGACTATCACCACGTATTTCATCGAACAGACGGCGCCCAATACCCAGGCGCTGCCGGGCGTCGAGACATATGGCGCTTACACGCCGCTTCTGACGATGTAGGGAAGTAGGTATTCGGCAGAGCCCGCTGTTTCGAAAAGGGACTTGAGGAGGAGGAGGTGTTCGGGATGGGTCCTGACATTAGCTACGAGCTTCGCGCAGTCAACCGATCGCGAGGCGTGGCGGTATGCGAACGCCTCGAGAACGCAGGCACCCTGATGGCACGCGGGCGCGGATTGCTCGGTCGCAGGGAGCTCGCGGCGGGTACCGGGATGCTGTTTCGCTCCTCGGCTCTCATCCCATTTATGTGGATGCACATGTTCGGGATGCGGTTTCCGATCGACATCGTCTTCCTTGACAGCGAAGATCGCGTCATCAGGGTCAATCACTCGCTGCAGCCGTGGCGGCTCTCCTCACTGGTGGTGGGCGCTCGCCGGGCGCTCGAGTTACCGGCCGGCACCGCTGCTCGAACCGGGCTTTGCGTCGGTGACCAGATCGCGCTCGAAGAGCTGGCGGCCAAATCTCGCGCGTCCCGTACTGCCGCCTAAGCGCGTCACAGCCGCTCTGATGGCCGGTGCGGCGGGCTATCGCGCGTGGGCGGACCCCCTGATGCTGGCGATGCGGCGATAGACGAAGAAGCCCCCTCCAATCACAACTGCTGCGCCGATCACTCCGTCGAACCGGCGAAAATACGGGCCGAGCAGATGCCAGTGCTCACCCAGTTGCATCCCGGCCCAAGCCAACGCCAGGCACCAAAGATATGAGCCAGCCAGAGTGTAGGTGCTAAAGCGCACCAGCTCCATGCGGGCGATGCCAGCCGGGAGTGCAATGAAGGTCCGCACCACCGGCAGCAGCCGGCTGATGAATACCGCGGCCGAGCCCCATCGTTCGAAAAACCGGTCTGCGATCTCGATCTCATGCGGCGCGATGAGCACATAGCGCCCGTAGCGCTCGAGGAAATGGCGGCCGCCGCGCGCGCCCGCGTAGTACGCCGCATACGAGCCCAACAGGCAGCCGACCGCGCCGGCGACGGCCACCGATTGCAGGCCGAAGCGACCCTTGGCGACCAGATAGCCGGCGAATGGCATGATCACCTCCGAGGGCAGCGGTATGCAGGCGCTCTCGATCGCCATCATCAACACCACGCCGTAGTAGCCGAGCGACGCGATGGTGGCGACGATCAGCGCCGACACCGCCGCGATACTCCGGTCGATCATCCGCGAACCTCTGCGCCAGCGCCGTTGTGCACGTCCGATCGCTACTACGCGGTCAGCGGCGCCGCCGCAAGCGGCAACCGGCGGCGGTCGCGGAATCGGGCGGCCATCGGCGGCGTTGACAACTCGATATAACTTGCTGTAACTTGATGCTGAAGTCGCTCTTGCGGCCCGCACCGAGGCCTGCAAAAAGTGGCCTCGGTGCGCTCAGGAACCCCCACCTTGAGGTAGGCAAATCATGGCAAGCAATACTTTGACGATCACTGATAATCGCACCGGCAAGCAGTACGAAGTTCCGATCGAGGAAGGCGGCGTGATTCGTGCCTCTCATCTGCGCCAGATCAAATCCTCGGGTGGCGATTTCGGCCTGATGTCCTATGACCCGGCGTTTACGAACACCGCCTCATGCCGCAGCCGCGTCACCTTCATCGACGGCGACCGAGGCATCCTCCGCTACCGCGGCTACCCCATCGAGCAGTTAGCCGAGAAAAGCACTTATCTGGAGACTGCGTACCTGATCGTCAAGGGTGAGCTGCCGGATTTCAGGCACCTCCGGATGTGGGAACAGAACATCAAGACCCACACGATGGTCCACGAGAACATCAAGAAGTTCATGGAAGGTTTCCGCTACGACGCCCATCCGATGGGGATGCTGGTGGGGACGATCGGCGCGCTGTCGACTTTCTACCCCGACGCCAACAACATCGAGGATCTCGAGTCGCGCCGGTTGCAGACCCGCCGGCTGATCGGCAAGGTCCCGACCATCGCGGCCTTCGCCTATCGGCACACCCGCGGTCTGCCCTACATCTATCCCGACAACGACCTGAACTATACCGGCAACTTTCTCTCGATGCTCTTCAAAATGACCGAGCTGAAGTACACGCCCAACCCGGTGCTCGAACGGGCGCTCGACGTGCTCTTCATCCTGCACGCCGATCACGAGCAGAACTGCTCGACCAACGCGATGCGCTCGGTGGGCAGCTCGCAGGTTGATCCCTATTCGGCGACCGCGGCGGCCGTGGCTGCGCTGTATGGCCCGCTGCATGGCGGCGCCAATGAGGCGGTGGTGCGGATGCTGATGGAGATCGGCTCGGCCGACAAGGTTCCCGCGGCCGTCAAGCGGTTCAAAGCCGGCGAGGGCCGTCTGATGGGCTTCGGCCATCGCGTTTACAAGAATTACGACCCGCGCGCCAAAATCATCAAGAAGCTCGCCTACGACGTCTTCGCGATCACCGGCGAGAATCCGTTGATCAAGATCGCGCTCGAACTCGAGCGCATCGCGCTGCAGGATGAGTACTTCGTGTCGCGCAAACTCTATCCGAACGTCGACTTCTACACCGGACTTATCTACCAGGCGATGGGCTTTCCGATGACGATGTTCCCGGTGCTGTTCGCGATCGGGCGTACTTCAGGATGGCTGGCGCAGTGGGCCGAGATGGTGCGCGATCCCGAGCAGAAGATCGCGCGGCCGCGGCAGGTGTATGTCGGAGAAGCCGAGCGGCCCTACCAGCCGATCGATCGGCGGCCGGAGCCTACGATGCGCGAGGAGGCCGTCAGCGACTCGATTTGACGGCCAGCCTCGCGCTCGTACCGCCTGGGCTGAGAAGGCGGGCAGCTCGGGTTCGCGTCGATGCGAATCCGGCTGCTCGTGCTTCTAAGCCTCTCTTCGAAAGACCTTGTCCTTGGACGCTAACGGCAAGAGCGCCTTCACGCCCTTGGCAAAGACAACTTCTCGCCGGCTGGACTTACCATGGCGTGCAGCGGCAGGCATCCGCATCGGTAAGGAGCCGCCCGCCAAGCCGGCTCGTTGTCACCGGAGAGGCCGTGCCGCCATAGCCCGGCGTGGCAGTTCCCGCATACGGCGTTGAAATGAAATCCACCTCGCGCCGACCAATAAGCCGTGCCGAGGCCTCCGGGTGCCACCGATACCGTCTTGCTGCCACATTTTGGGCACATTGTATTACCTCCGCCAGGCCCAGGATTGGCGGGCGCTAGCGTCAGCGTCCGGATAGGGCGTCGACGTTGCCCTGATTGACCACCGCATGAGCCAACGCGACGCCGGCCAGCAGCTTGCCGAGGTTCTCCCGGCGCTCATCATGATGGCGCGGCTTGTGATGAGCCCCAGAAGAAAGGACGGGCGCCTGGCTATACATATTCCTGGCCCATCTGTTTCGCATGATTGGACGGAATTTCAGCGTCGAGGGCTCATAGCGTCCCGGCGTATCGAAGGTCCGCCACGACGCAGATTGCAAGCTGGCCAGATAGTTGTCGCTTTGAGCCATGCGATAAGCGACCGGCGAGACCGCGCTAGCACCGCCCAGGATTAGCGATAGAGCGACCAGCGTGATCGAAGAGTGCAGCGCTTTGGGGATTCTGATCGATGAGCTGTTCATGGCGCGCGACTCCCTCTCGATCGGGACGGCGGCCAGCACTTGCCAGCCGCCAGTCCAAGTCTTGTTCAGCTCCGCCCGGCCCGCCCCTCATCCACCATCCTCCCCGTCCACCGCCCCACTATTTCAACTTCCACCCCACCCCGCCGGACATCATGTTGTGCAAGGCGCGGACCATGCCGCTGGCTGTCCTCGGTCCGATCGGCGCTCTTGTAGGTTCGTTTTGGATCGCAGCACGATCTTGTCGGCGACCTGCTCGTGATAGCGTCAGGCGCAATCAAGAGGCTCGATCAGAGGTCGATTGGCTATTGATGATGGAACTTGATGGCGACAGCAGAGCGTGCGCTTTCCGCAATCACCATTCGCGATTGGTGAGGTGATTCACGCCGATTCATGAGCCGCGTGTAACCGTGGACCGTCGCTGAGGCGCGTTCTTGTCACATTTGACCCGATCGGTTCTTCAAATCGCGCCGAAGGATTCGGGGCTGAAGCCGAACATGAACAATGGTGTCCCACACGTGGGACTAGCCACCCAGAATCATCGCGCCATGTGCCAAATGCGGGAAAAGGTGAAAGGCCCCTTCGATGCGAATTGGGCGCCTGCTAGGCGAGAAAATCGTCTACCACCGCCTGCTTGATGGAGATGTTCATCCATCCGCCGATGACCCTTCCCAGCGGCGAAGGGGTGAAACGAATCTGGGTATCGTCGACCATGGTCGCCTTGTAGGCCTTTGGGCCCATACCGAGTTCGGTCAATCGCACCCACTTGTTGGGCTGCAGCGGCGAACCGGGTTCTTCGGGCACCCGGATCGTCCGCCAAGTCTTGTAATGCCGCACGCCCGGCATTTGTTTGCCCTCGCGCGTGTGATGCCCGAGGTACCAGTCCTCACCGTCCGCGAATGAGATGCCGGGCGCATACGAGAAACAGTAGCTGTCTATAAAGATTTCCTCCGCCTCGTCGGCGAGCGGTTCTCCCTTGGGCCACCACAGTCGCAGCGTCATGTATTTGTAATGTTGCTGCGGCGCGTCGCGTAGCAGATCGTATTGCGGCTCTTCATCGAGGAACATGCATTCGAACTCGCGGAATCCGGGCCTGCCGCCCGTGGCAGGAGTCCAGAGCTGGGGAGCTGACTTGTAGGCGGATTGCCACGCTTCGAAGTTGTCGAAACAGAGCTCCGTTCTGCGCGCAAACTGATTATGCGGAGTTGGAGCCCCGCCGCTCGGATAGGGAATCCCGACGTCCACCTGCCGCCATGATCGGTATCTGACGACGCCCGGTAGCTGTCTGACGCGCGCAACGTGCTCGCCCAGGTACCACGCTTCGCCATCGTCGCGGGAGACACCGGTGGGATAGTTGAAATGATGAATGAATCGAATCATGAACATTGCCTCGCCAAGCTGTTGCAGCCTGTGCCATGGCAGCGCTGTCGCCGGTAGGGCGTCAAGAGATGGATGGTCTGTCTCTGAGGAAACCGGCCTCCGGCTTACGGCTCACGCCTGAACGTGTTCGCGGCAAGCGGCAACGGTTAAGCCGCTAGCGGAACATAACCCTTATCTCTGCAAGTGGGGTGAAGCCTCAGCGCTCCTGTGGATCCGCTATCAAATGATAGTAGACGTTGGCCGCGATTAGTGCCCCGACAATCGGACCGATCCAGTACAACCAGTGGTTCTGCACGAAGCCCGAGATGATTGCGGGTCCAAAGCTGCGCGCCGGGTTCATCGAAGCCCCGCTTACCGGTCCCCCGACCAGGATGTCAGCGAGAATCGTCAGCCCGACGCCGAAACCGCCGATCTGGATGGGTGGTTTCGCATAGACCGCGGTTCCCATGATCGCGAACACCAGAAAGAAAGTGAGCAGAATCTCAACCCACAGTCCTGCTCCCGCGCCCACTCCGGCCGCCAGCCCGGGAGTTCCCAGATGCACCGGATCCCAGACCGAGCGATCGAAGATGGTGACCAGAAGCAACGCGGCGAGTAGCGAGCCCAACAGTTGCGCGGCGATATAGGCGGCCGCCTGCGGCGCGCGAATCTTGCCGATTGAGAGCAGACCGATCGTGACCGCAGGATTGAGATGCCCGCCCGAGACGCGCATCGTTGCGGTGACCGCCAGCGACAGCGCCAATCCGTGGCACAGCGCGATTCCCAGCAATCCCAGCGTCTTGCCGCCGGTCAGCTGGTCGGTGACGATCACACCCGCGCCCAGAAAGACGAAGAAGAAGGTACCGGCAAACTCGGCGACCAGCGCGCGCGAATCCTGTTTCATTCCAGTTTCCTCCCAGAAGCTGGACGAGACCGGGCCATCGAACCGCCCGGGGTTTAGCTAGTTCGACTTCGGCAGTTCCGGATAAACGATCGTCAGTTGCTCGCCCTTGAGGCCTTCTTTGAGAAACGCAACCAGATCAGCCTTTTCAGCCGTGCTCAGATGCAGCGGTACTACCTGCTTGTCGAGATTGGGATTCTTCTCGCCACCCTTGTCGTAGAACTCGACGACTTCCGCAAGTGTCGCTTGGCTGCCGTCATGCATGTACGGGCCGGATTCGGTGATCTCGCGTATGGTAGGCGTCCTGAATTTGCCCTTGTCCTCGGCCTTCTTGGTCTCGCTATAGCGTCCGAGGTCCGGCGTGCTCTTGTTCATCCCGACGCCGAGGTTGTGAAAGTCGCCGTCGTTGAAGTTGTAGCCGACGTGACACGACGTGCAATTGCCCTTGCCCTTGAAGATTGCAAAGCCACGCTGAGCCTGCGCTGAAAGTGCGCTCTTGTCGCCGGCCTGAAATCGATCAACCGGCGCGTTGCCGGAGAGAATCGTGCGCTCATAGCTCGCGATCGCCTTCGTAATTCGATCGGGGGTGGCAGGCCCGTTGAAGACCTTCTCGAACCATCGCTTGTAGCCGGGAATTGCATTGAGCCGGTCAGCCGCCAGGCCAATCTTGCCGGCCCCCATCCCCATTTCGATCGGATTCTGGACCGGACCAGCAGCCTGCTCCTCGAGCGAATGGGCACGCCCGTCCCAGAACAGAAGATCCGCGTACGCCGCGTTGTAAATGACCGGTGAGGAGCGGCCTCCCTTCTGCCCCTTGAAACCGACCGCCACGGGCATTCCGTTGGACCATCCCAAACCGGGATTGTGGCAGGTGGCACACGACATCGAGACGTCGATCGACAGCCGCGGATCGAAATACAGCGCGCGTCCGAGTTCAACTCGGTCCTTGGTCAGTGGATTGTCGGCGGGCACCGGCACTGCCGGCAGTCCGAGCGGCGGATGACCGATGTACTCCATCGGGTCGCGAGCTGAGGCCGGATGCGCTGCCAGCAGCCACAACAGGGCGGTCGCGCCGGCGACAGCAAATCGCGTCCACGAGGTCCTCGAGATCCTGAGCATCTGGTCGTTCTCCGTGAAGAAGGCCGCGCCGCGCTGGAGACCAGCGGCGGTTTTCGCGCATCAATCGGGCCGAATCGGCGTCACGAGGCTCGATATTAGACAGCTACGACGGAAACGCAAGAGCACCCGGTGGTATGCACGCGATGCCGCCGCACCGCGGACGTGGAAGTCCCCGAGTTTGACGATCTGCTGCGCGGCTCGGCTCGGCGAGTTCCAGTTGGTCGGGTGCTCGGTCGAGATTCACGCGCTCTGCGAGCGTTGCCGGAAGCCGGCAAGGCGACGTCCGGCGTGAGCAGCTTGCGCCAGACGTATCCGGGTCAACGCAGCGGACTAGTCTGATTCACTCCGCATACTTCGGGCGGCGCTTCTCAAGGAACGCCCGCACACCCTCGCCGAAGTCCTCCGAGCGCCCGCACAGCACCTGATTGCGATCCTCCATGAATATCGCCTGCTCGAGGCTGCCCGCATCGACGCTCGCCGCCAGGCACTCCTTGGTCAGACGAAGTCCGAGCGGCGCGGTCTGCACCATGTCATCCGCGAGCTTGCGCGCCGCGGCTTCGAGCTGATCGTCCGGCACGACCTCCGACACCAAACCGGTTGCGAGCGCGCGTTGCGCATTGATGAAGCGCCCGGTCATCAGCAACTCCGATGCGACCGCCATCCCGACCAGCCGCGGCAGGAAATAGCTGGTGCCCATGTCGCAGCCCGAGAGCCCGACGCGGATGAAGGCGGCGTTGAAGCGCGCCGACTCGCCCGCGATGCGGCAATCGCAGGCCATCGCCAGCGCGAATCCGCCGCCGCATGCGGGCCCATGCACGGCCGCAATGAAAGCTTGTGGCGCGCGCCGCATCTGCATCACCAGCTCGCTCATCCGGCGCTGCGAGCGGAATCCATACTCCGACGAGTTCTGGAACTGCTCGCCCTGCGAGCGGTTGTGCCCCTTCAAGTCGAGGCCCGCGCAGAAGGCGCGGCCCGCGCCACGGATCACGACCACGCGCGTCGATTCATCGGAGGGCAGCTTGCGCAGGAAGTCGTGCAGCTCATCGACAATCGTGCTGTTCAATGCGTTGAGCGCATGCGGCCGGTTGAGCGTCAACCATGCCACCCTGCCTTCCTGTTTCAGATCGATCGTCTCGTATGCCATCGGTGTCGCTCCTTGAGTTTTGCCATGCAGACTTACTGCTGGCGCATCAATCCGAGTTTGACAAGCCAACCGCAAACCGACTACCAAAACCTGACAGCACGCGACTGGAAGCTGCGGAGATTTCCGAACAGATGCCGACCAAGTACGTGGACGTCAAGAGCCACGCCGTCTACACGCATTACGCCGGCCGCACCACGCTGCCCGACGTGATTCCCGATTTCTCGCGCGGCCGCAAGATCGTTTTGCTGCATGCGGCCGGCTCCAACGGCCATAGCTGGCACAACCAGCTCGATCATCTGGGCAAGGCGCACAGCCCGATTGCATTGGATTTTCCCGGCCACGGCCGGTCCGACGGCGTGGAAGGCGCCGCATCGATTCGCGAGTTCTCAGACCTGCTCGCGGCCTTCCTCGATGCGCTCAAGATCGATTCGGCAGTGATCGCGGGGCGCTCGATGGGCGGCGCGGTCGCGATGGACTTTGCGTTGCGCCATCCGGATCGGACGCAGGCGCTGATTCTGGTTGCGACAGCGGCAAAATTCGGCATTCCCGCCGAGACCGTCGCGCAGCTCAAGGCGGTAACGCAGGGCCGTGCGCCGCAGGCCTTTCTCACCACCGGCTTCGCGCCGAAGACCATCAGCGACAACTTCAACGTCGTGCGCGAATACTGGATGGAGCAGATCAAGACCGACCCCCGCGTGCGCTATACCGACATCCTCGCGTGCAGCACCGTCGATCTGCGCGATCAGATCGACGGGATCCGCAAGCCGACACTGATCCTTGCCGGCGCTGACGATCAAGCCACCACTCCTGCCGACGCCGAGTTCCTCCGCAGCAGCATCGCCGGCGCGCAGCTCGAAGTGATTCCGGATGCGGCGCACAACCCGACCACCGAGAAACCGGCCGAGGTCAACGCCGCGATCGACAAGTTTCTTGCATCGCTGAACTAGCGCCTGCAGCGCGATGGATTTCTGATGAGCCTCAAACATAACACCGCCATCGTGGGCGCCTACGAGCATCCGACCCGTTTCGCTCCCAGCAAGACAAGTTTCCAAATCATGGCTGAGAGCGCCAAGGGGGCGCTCGATGATGCCGGCCTCACCATCAAGGATGTCGATGGGGTCTTCACCACCGGCATCGGCATGAGCGGGATGGGCGTGCTCGGGTGGTGCGACTACATGAATCTGACGCCCAGCTATCTCGATTCGACCTCGATCGGCGGCGCGTCGTTCGTCGCGCATACTGCGCATGCCGCAGCCGCCATTCACGCCGGATTGTGCAATGTTGCGCTGGTCTCCTTCGGCGCGACGGTGGCCTCATCTCGCTTCGGCGCAGGCGCCGGCGGCGCGAGCGATCCCTGCGATCAATACGAAGCGCCGTTCGGGGTAACCACGGTCGGCGCGTATGCGATGGTCGCGCAGCGCCACATGCATGACTACGGCACCAAGCCGGAGCACTTGGCGGAGATTGCGGTGACGATGCGCGAGCATGCGTCGATGAATCCGGTGGCGAAATATCGCGAGCCAATCACCATCGACGACGTGCTCGCTTCGCGCGTCATCTCGTCACCGCTGCATCTGCTCGATTGTTGCATCATCAGCGACGGTGGCGGCGCGCTGGTTATCACATCCGCGGAGCGTGCGCGCGATCTGAAGAAGAAGCCGGCCTACATCCTCGGCGCGGGCGAGGCGGCGCGTCATGCGGGCCGGGGAGTGCGCGACTATCTCGAGATCGCCGGCTATCAGTCGGGCAAGCTGGCCTTCGAGCGGGCGGGCTTGACGCACAAAGACATCGACATGGCGATGATCTACGACTCGTTCACGATCACCGTGCTGGTGACGCTCGAAAATCTCGGCTTCTGCAAGCGCGGCGAGGGCGGCGCATTCGTCAGCGGCGGGCGGCTGCGCTTCGATGGTGATTTTCCGATCAACACCGATGGCGGCGGGCTATCTTCGAACCATCCTATGATGCGCGGCATTTTCCTGGTGATCGAAGCGGTCAAACAGCTGCGCGGCGAATGCGGTCCGCGCCAGGTCAAGGACTGCAAGACCGCGCTGGTAAATGGCACCGGCGGCGCGCTCGGCACCCGCCATTCGGGCGCAACGCTCATCCTGTCGAATCAGTGAACCGGGCATAGAATCATGGCTGACGAAAAGAAGAAGTACGCCAAGCCGCTGCCGCATATCGATGAAGAGAACCGCCCATGGTGGGAGGCGCTCCAGCGCCACGAGCTATACGTGCAGAAATGCCGCGATTGCGGCGCGCTTCGCTACTATCCACGCGCGCTATGCACCGAATGCCTGTCCGCACACACGGAATGGCTCCGCGCATCGGGCAAGGGCAAAATCTATACCTTCACGGTAACGAATCAGAATCCGGCCCCCGGATTTCGCGAATCGCTGCCCTACGTGATGGCCTACGTTGAGCTGGACGAAGGCCTCAAGATGCTTACGAACATTGTCGACTGCCGCCCCGAAGAGGTTAGAATAGGGATGCCCGTCGAGGTCGTATACGAGGACGTCACTCCTGAGGTGACGCTCGCGAAATTTCGCCCGGCGAGGTGAGGGAACATAGCTGAGTGGCCACGATCCTTGATCTCCACACTCACAGCGAAGCATCGGAGGACAGCCGCGCACCGGTAGAGGCCTACCTCAACTGGATCAACCTGCGCCGTCACGAGCGCCCGCTCGATGGCATCGTCCTGACCGAGCATCGCCAGTTCAATCACGCGCCCGACTACCGCGCGCTCGAGGACCGCTTCGGCATCTTTGTGCTCAAGGCTTCCGAAGTCGAGACCGACTACGGGCACGTGCTGGTGTTCGGCGTCAATGACGACATCCGGCGGCGCTTCGATTTCGCCAACGTGCGGCTCAACGCGCAGGAGCTGATCGACGAGGTCGCACGGATGGGCGGCATTGCGGTGCCATGCCATCCGGGACGGCCCAACATCGGGCTGTGCGAGCATTACGAGAAGAAACCGCCGCTGGAAAACGTCATCGCCGTCGAGTTGCTCAACGGCGGCTCGCGCAAGGGCGAGAACGAGAGCGCGGCGGCGCTGGTGAAGAAGTTCGGCTATCGCAGCACCGGCGGCTCGGACAGCCATCTGGTGAGCCTCATCGGGTTGTGCGCGACGCGCTTCGAAGCCGAGGTGCGGACAATCGACGACCTCGTGCGTGAGCTCAAGGCCGGTCGCTACGAAGCTGTGGACTTCCGGCCGCAGCGCAAGCCCGTTCCTCGCGCCGAACCAGTCGCGACGCGCTAGCCACAACGGTTGTCATTCCGAGCGCAACGAGGAATCACGGACTCCATGGCTCCAACGGCCTGTCATTCGGGATTCCTCGCTGCGCTCGGAATGACAAGCAGAGCCCGGCGAGGCTCGCCAAGCGACTTTTCGCGAAACGGCCATTATCCTTTCACTCCGGCTCCGAGAGAAGGTAAATTGACGGAGTAGCCCGTCGGGGGCTAAGCAGGGCGATCATCATGGCACTCCAGTTCGACCCGGCCATAATCGGAAGAGCCTTCGAGGTGACGGATCCGGTAACGGTCACTGCCGAAAGCATCACCAAGTTCTGCAAGGCGATCGGCGATACCAATCCGTTGTTCACCGATGAGGACGCCGCGCGCAACGGCCCCTATGGCGGGATCGTCGCGCCGCCGTCGTATTCAGTCACGTTCCGCAACGGACGCCATTTCTTCACTCATGTGCCGCGCTTCGGCAAGGGCGGTTTCGATGCGGGCAAGGACGTCGAGTTCGTATCGCACATTCGGCCTGGCGATCAGATCACGCTCAGCTCGGCGGTCAAGGAAATCTATGAGAAGACCGGGCGCAGCGGCTCGATGGTGTTTGTGGTCGTGCGCTCCACGCTCAAAAACCAGCGCGACGAAGTCGTCGCCCACGTCGATCATCGCTTTATGCACCGCTAGGCCCCATCGTCATGGCCAACGCACCTTCGAGCTTCGATCAGGTCCAGGTTGGCGAACCGATTGGCCCCGAGCAGATGTTCGTCAGCAAGGAACAGTGCCGCACCTACGCGCTGACCTGCGGGATGAACACGCCGCGTTTCACCGACGATGAAGGCGCGCGCAAGGAAGGCCTGCCCGGGATGATCCTGCCGGGCAACATGAGCCTCAGTCTGCTGACGCGGCTGGTCACGGACTGGATCGGCACGAGCGGCGCGCGCGTCACGCGGCTCAACACAACCTATCGTTCACCCGTGCAGCCCGGCCATACCTTCACGCTGCAGGGCTTCATCACGCACACGATTCCCGATGAGCGCACGGTTGACGTCGATATCTGGCTGGAGAACGAGGACGCCGAGCGACTGGTGACCGGCACCGCCACGGTGCAGTTCCCGAAGTAGGCCGCTTTCGCATCGCTTCGCGGCGATTCCTTCAGGGGCTTCAGGACACGCTCACTCTCCCTGATAGGGAGAGGGGAAGGAACGAAACAGGAGTGCGAACTACAACAGCGCGCCGCGGAAGGGCTCGTCGCGCTGCGGCGGATAGTTGATCAGATTGAGCGCCCAGTCATGCGCCTGGCCAAGCGCCTGCTCGGCGCGCTTGAACAGCCGCTCGCGATGCATCACGCTCCATACATAGACGTCAACCGACGGCTCATCGGCCATCGTGACATCGATCATCCAGTCCTCGAGTTGCGGCCCGCAGATCAGCAGCCGCACCAGCCGCCCGTGATCGAGCACGATACCGCGCGCCTCACGCGGGAGGCGGAAGCCTTCCTTGATTCGTTTGACCAGATGCTCGGGGTAATGATCTTCAGTCATCGCGAGGTATGACCATTCGCCGGGCTGCGGATTGACCTCGCGCGCAATGCGCAGGTTGTTGTCGGTCAGATGTTCCTTGGCGCGTTCCTGATCGTAGTCGCGCGCGACGCTGTAGAAGCCCATCGCGACCGGAAGTTCCGGCTTCTTCTCGGCGCCGGGCGCTGGCCGCGGGCGCTTGACGTTGGTCTCAACCCACCAGCGATTCTCGACGTTAGGCTTCTGCGCCATCGCGGATAGTGTAGCAGCCTCGCAGGCCCTTGAAGAAGGATTTCAACGGCCCTGCACCCTCTCTCTTATCTCCCCCTAAGGGGGAGAAGATTGGGGACGGAAGCCAGTCTTCATGCAGGGTGTTGTGCGTTGGGCGGAATCTTCGCCGCAGAAGCCGGGTTCCAACACCCTGCTAGCCGCGTGCGCGCTTCCTCCGCGTCTTGATTCTCGCGGCCGCGGCTCGGAATTTACGCCTACGTTCCGCGATGCGCCGGCTCGCCATACCCCTACGCGAAGCCGCACGCTTCGCGCGCGCGACGCTGCGCAATCCGCGCACCATGCGATACGTGAACATCTCCGCCTTGCGTTCGGGATAGCTCCAGAACAGGTAGTGTCCCATCTCGTGATAGACCGTTGCGATCCATTGGCGTTCGCTCTTGTACACGCGTCCGCGCTTCCAGTTCTCCGGATGTACGAGATGAACGCGGCCATCCTCGAAGGTCTTGCCCGCAGTTTTGCCCCAATCGATGTACTCGTACCATCCGACGCGCGGCTGCCTGACGTCGTAGAAGCGGCACAACTCCGACATCGCGCGCCGAAACGCCGCGGGCCGATGGTCACGGAAGAAGATCGACAGACTTCGGTCGATCTCCCGGCGGTTGGGAAGCGAAGGAAGAATCATGCGCACGGGAATGTCGAGGCCTCCGGAAGCAGCAGTTGTGAGAGAGATCATAGTGAGGCCTGTGAGCTACGGTCAACAAAAGTAAGGAATGATGGTCAATGATTAAATTTAGTTAAAGAAATAGCGTCATCGAGCTAAAGCACGAACGCAATAAACCTCAAGTTAGCCGGAGTGATTTCGCGAAATTTAGTCAAGCGCGAATCAAACGGATTAATACTGCGGGTAAGACGTGCTAATAGAAATATGGGCGAAAATTGGATGACATTCGCTCAATGATGGCGATTGTCGGCGGCTGATGGAGGAGGGTTATGGACGGAATGAAGAATTGGGGAGCGCTGTTTGGCCGGATCATGATGGGGGCCATCTTCGTGGGAGCTGGCGTTGACAAGCTTGGCCATCTGGCGAGTTACACCGACCTCATCGCGAAGCATGGGCTGCCGATGGCCGGCTTGCTGGCCTTTCTGGCAGCGGTGGTCGAGTTGGGTGGCGGAGCTTTCCTGATCGTCGGAGCGCAGGCGCGCTGGGCAGCTCTGCTGCTGTTCTTGTTCCTGATTCCGGCGACGCTGATCTTCCACGCCGGCGACCAACTCAACACGATGAAGAACCTCGCGATCATGGGTGGGATGCTGATGGTCGCGACGCAAGGCGGCGGCGGATTCAGTTGGGACACCTTTCGCGGCATCGATCGGGCGGACGCCTAGCGGCGGGGTGCGTAGCGCTCTTCGATCGAATTTCCGCAAACGAAAAGGCGCAGCCCAAAAGGCTGCGCCTTGATTTCGCTTGACCCGCAGCGCGGGGGGCGATCGGGCGAAGGCTATCGGCCGGCCGTAGCGGCGACCGAATCCTTGACCAGGCTCTGCAACTCGCCGCTCTCGTACAGCTCACGGATGATGTCGCATCCGCCGACGAACTTGCCGCTGATATAGACCTGCGGAATCGTCGGCCAGTTGCTGTAGCGTTTGATCGCGTCGCGCAGATCGGGGTCGCTGAGCACGTCGGCGGTCTCGTAAGGTACGCCGAGATCCTCGAAGATCTGCACCGTAGCGGCAGAGAAGCCGCATTGCGGGAAACTGCGGTTGCCCTTCATGAAGATCATGATCTTGTTGCTTTTGACTGCGGCTTCGATGCGCTCGATTGCGTCAGCCATTGAAATCACCTCCCGTTGCGATGCTGGGCCGGAGTCAGGGTCTTGAGCGTCAAAGCGTGCACTGCAGCGCGCATCGCATCGCCCAGCGCCGAGTAAACCGCCTGATGGCGCTCGACGAGGCTCTTGCCCTCGAATTGCTCGCTGACGACCAAAGCCTCGAAATGGTCGCCGCCGCCGGTGTAGTCGCGGACTTCGACCTCGGCGCCGGGGATTCCAGCTTCGATCTTATGCTTGACCTCGTCGGCATCCATCCCGGCCAATCTTAGCTTGGCATGCGCGGCCAAATCCACAGCGGGGCAGGGCGCGCTCACTTCTCCATCAGGGCCCGGGTCGCTTCGGTCAACTCACCCATCTTTCCTCCGCCCACCACCGTGCCGACCAGCTTGCCCTCGCGATCGACGAACAATGTCGTGGGAATGCCAAAAACGCCGAACTGGTTGGCGACCTGGTCTGTACCGAGCAGGATTGGGTAATTGATGCGGAACTCTTGCGCGAACGGTTTGATCGCCTTTACGCCCTCGCCGCGCATGGTATCGAACGAGATGCCGATCACGCGCAGGCCCTTGGCCCGATATCGCTGGTAGATTGCGACCAGCTCGGGAATCTGTTTGCGGCACGGAGCACACCAGGTCGCCCAGAAATCGACGATCACCGGATGGCCGCGCAAGCTCCTGAAGCTGAATGCTTTACCCTTGAGATCGGAGAGCGTGAAGTCGACCGCCTTGGCCGACTCGGCGGGCTTCGCCACGGCGGCTCCCTTTGCAGCGGAAGGCGGTGAAGCGTCCGATCGCGCTGCGCCGCGATCGTCTGCTGATGCCGCCGCGGCGATCGCAAGCGCCAACCCGATCGCTGTGCGAATCAGCGATCGTTTGATCGGTCGATGCAACCCGGCCACAAGTCAGTTCATCAGGCGTGAGCGATGCGATCCGGACACTAGACCTGCTCAACCACCGTGGCGATTCCCTGGCCCATCCCGATGCACATCGTGGCGACACCGAGCGCGGCGCCACGCCTGCGCATCTCGTGCGTCAACGTGACGACCAGGCGCGCGCCTGAGCATCCCAGCGGATGACCGAGCGCGACCGCACCACCGTTCACGTTGATGATCTCTTCGCTAATCTTGAGCTCGGTGTTGCAGGCCAGCACCTGCGCCGCGAATGCCTCGTTGATCTCGAACAGCTTGATGTCGCCGAGCTTGAGTCCAGCACGCTTGAGCGCCTTCTGTGTCGATGGCACGGGTCCCCATCCCATGATCTCCGGCCGCACGCCGGCAACCGCGGTAGCCCGAATCTTGGCCATCGGTTTGAGGCCCAGCGACCTGGCGCGCTCGGCGCTCATCAGCAGCACCGCCGCCGCGCCGTCGCTGATTTGCGATGAGTTGCCAGCCGTTACTTGCCCGCCCGGCTTGAACGACGGTTGCAGCGCCGCCAGCTTCTCGATGCTGGTGTCGGCGCGCGGGCCCTGATCGGTATCGACCGTGACGCCTTCGCCGATCGTCACGGGCACGATCTCCTCCTTGAAGCGCTCGCGCGCGGCGATCGCACGCTGGTTGGAACGTAGCGCGAAAGCATCGGATTGCTCGCGTGTGATCTTGTACATCTCGGCGAGCCGCTCGGCGGTCAGCCCCATGAAGAACATGTCGCGCGGGAACATGTCGAGCAGCTTGTTGTTGGGCGACAGTCCGGCGCCCATCGGGATGTGGCCCATGTGCTCGACGCCGCCGGCAATCGCAGCCTCGCCCGCTCCGGTCATGATTTCCTGCGCGGCGAAGTTGACCGCCTGCAGGCTCGAGCCGCACTGGCGATCGAGCGTGACGCCGGCGACTTCGACCGGCAATCCCGCCAGCAGCGCGATCATGCGGCCGATATTAAAACCCTGCTCGCCTGACTGATTCGCGCATCCCCAGACCACGTCTTCGATCTCGGCCGGATTGACTTTCGGGTTGCGCTCCATGAGGCGGCGCACGCAAAGCGTCGCGAGATCATCGGCGCGGATGTCCTTGTAGTAGCCCTTGTCCTTGCTGCCACGGCCAAGCGGGGTCCGGACGCCGTCAACGATTACAACTTCGCGCACGATGCTTCCTCCATGGAGCGAGCTGAAATTCTCGCAGCCCGTTGCCAGGCGCCATCCGCGTAGCGCGCCGCGCTGGTCGGACTCAAATGATACCGCTGGCGCGCAGTCTTGTCAGCCGGTCCAGATCATAACCGAGCAGCCCGCCCAGCACTTCGTCGGTATGCTCGCCCAGGCTCGGAGCGCGGGTGTTGAGAGCGCTGTTCTCTCCCACTGACTTTAGCGGCGATCCCGGCACCATCAGGCCCGCGAAGCTGGGATGCTCGGCGTGCAGGATCATGCCGCGCGCCGCCAGATGCGGATTGCGCGTGACCTCTTCGATATTGGCAACTGGCGCGGCAGGCACCTTCGCCGCGGTCAGCCGCCCCAGCCAGTGATCACGCGGCTGAGCGGCGAGATGCGCCTGAAGAATCCCTTCGAGTTCCGCATGATGTTGTGTGCGGAGATTGTTCGAAGCGAAGCGCGGGTCATCTCTGAGCTCCGGACGATCGATCGCGTCGCAGAAGCGATGCCACAGTTGCTCATTGCCGACCCCGACCACGAAGTAGCCGTCAGTGGCGTGAAATTGCTGAAACGGCGTGATCGACGGATGGCGCGTGCCAAGTGGGCCGGGAACCTTGTGCGTCACAGAAAATCGCGAGAGCGCGTCCTCGAGCAGCGCCACCTGACAATCGAGCAGCGCGATATCGAGATGATCGCCTACGCCGGTGCGCTCGCGCGTGCGCACCGCGGCCAGAATCGCGATGACGCCGTAAAGCGCCGCGGTCAGATCTCCAATCGATACGCCGCATCGCACCGGCTCGCCGCTGGTCGGTCCCGTGATGCTCATCATGCCCGACAGCGCCTGCGCAACGATGTCGTAGGCAGGCGCGGAGGCCATCGGGCCGGTCTGCCCGAAGCCGGAGATCGAGCACAGGATGATGCGAGAGTTGGACGCGCGCAGCGCCGTGTAGTCCACGCCAAACCGCGCCATCGCACCTGGAGCGAAATTCTCGACTACGACATCGGCATTGCGCGCAAGCTCGAGCAAGATGGCCGCGCCTTCCGGCTTGCGCAGATCGATGGTGACGCTGCGTTTGCCGCGGTTGGCGCGCCAGAAATAGCCCGAGTCTTCAGTGCCGGGGATCATCGGCGGATAGCCGCGCGAATCGTCACCGCGTCCGGGCAGCTCGATCTTGATCACGTCAGCGCCCATGTCGGCCAGCGTCATCGTGCAAAACGGCCCGGCCAGCACGCGCGTCAGGTCGAGAACGCGCACGCCCTCAAGCGGTTTCTGTTCAAGCAAGGTCCATCCTCCTGCGGTGCGCGGATGCGTGCGCCGCCTCGATAATGTAATACGGTTCAGCTGATGGGTCGTCCAGTTGGTGGCAGGGCGCATGCGAAGGGAACCGGTCCGGCGGCGGCGCGCCTTCGTATTCGGCGTGCCCGGGCAGCCGACATACCGGCCCTCGAGGCGCTCTATCGCCAGCTCAATCTGAGCGGGTACCGCGACGTGAGCGTGCCGATGGGCGAGATGCGCCGCGCGTTCGCGCGACTGCGCGGTAATCGCGACCACACGATTTTGCTGGTTGAGCGCGCAGGCAAAGTAGTCGGCGCGGCGCACGTGATCATCGTACCGCATCTGGGGCATGGGCTGTCGCCAATGGCGATCGTCGAGAACGTCGTGGTCGATGCGGCTGCGCGATCCGAGGGTCTCGGCGAGCATCTCATGCGCGCGGCCACTGATGTTGCAAGGCGGCGTCGATGCTACAAGCTCGCGCTTACGACCAACATCGCCCGAATGCGCAGCCATCACTTCTACGAACGGCTGGGCTGGAAGCGCACGCACTTCGGCTATTCGTTCCCGCTGCGTGATCGATGAGCGCCGGGCGCAGATTTCTCCTCGCCATCGGCGGCGTCGCGCTGCTCATTGGGCTTGGCACGCTCGGTTACATCCTGATCGAGGACATGACGCCGATCGAGGCGCTCTACATGACCGTCACGACCATCTACACGGTCGGCTTCGGCGAGGTGAAGCCGCTGGATACGGCGGGGCGGCTGTTCACGATCGCGTTAATCATGGTCGGGGTCGGCAATCTCTTCTATCTCGTCGCGGTGGCCGCCGAATTGCTGGTCGAGGGCCGCCTGCGCGATTATTTCGGGAGAACGGCGATGCAGCACACGATCAATCGGCTTCGCGACCATATCGTAGTTTGCGGCTTTGGCCGCTTCGGGCGCGTGGTGGTCGACGAGATGGTCCGAAACGCGATTCCGATCGTCGTCATCGATCACGATCCGGCTCGCGAGGCGGAGCTGGTGCGGATGGGGGTGCCTTACGTGATCGGCTCAGCACTCAACGACGAAGTGCTCGACTCGACCGGCATTCGCAATGCGCGTGCGATCGTCGTCGCGACCGCTTCCGACGCGGACAACGTTTACATCACACTCTCGGCGCGCGAGAAGAACCCATCCATCCGCATTCATGCGCGCGGCGAATCGGAAACGGGCTTGCGCCGATTGCGATTGGCCGGTGCGGACCAGGTAATCTCGGCGTATCAATGGGGCGGAGTGCGGATGGCCTCGACCATCCTGCGCCCGTCAGTGGTCGATTTCATCGAGTTTTCGATCCCCGGCCGCGGCGACAATGTCGATCTCGAGGAGATATTGGTTTCGAAAGATGGGGCGCTGGTGGGACGCACAGTCATCGAGGTCGAACAAAGTATTGCGCGCCTGCGGGTGGTGGCCCTCAAGCGTGGCGCAGCCCCGCTCTCGATCATTCCCGAGCCCTCAACGCGGCTTGAGGCGGGTGATTATCTGGTGGTGATCGGCGATCGGCAAAGCGTCCAGCGGCTGAGTGCGTCTTAGGCGGGCGCGCCACGCCAATCAGCGCTGGCTGCGCTGCATCCGCGCACGCATCGCCTCGGCGGGCGTCATGATCAGGCGTGGTTCTTCGCGTTCGCGTTGCTGCTCCTGCGCGAGCATCTCACCAAGCTGCGCGCGCACGAAGGTCTGGAAGAACGCAATGCGCTTCGGATCTGCGCCATCGCGGATGCGCGCGGCAGCCGATGCGGCCCACCCGGCCTGTACCCGGCGTCCGCTGCGCAACAGGTAGTAGGCGGTATCCTCGAGGCGGCGGCGAATCAGCATCGCGCGCGCGCCGGCCATCAGCGCGCCGATTGCGCGCTCGGCCACCGCATTGATGCGCTCTTCATTCTGAACGCGGTCCAGCACGAGCGGGCTCTGGCGGACTTCATTGACCTCGTCGAGGTAGGGCTTGATCTCGGCGGGCGGCATCCGCCAACCGGCGAGCTCGGGTTCCTTCAGCAAATCGATCGATGGCTCGGCGGCGATCTCGACCGCGAGTTCCGCATACACGGGATGCTCGAATTCGGTCGGCGGTGGACCTGCTATGATCTCCGAGCGGATCATCAGGAAGTTTCCGACCTGGCTGCGGCGCGACTCGGGTGTGCGGTTATATGCCTCGCAAATCACGAAGTCAGCCAGCCGCCAGTCGGCGTCGATCAGGCGGAGGTTGGCGCGGCGCTCGAGCTCGGCGCGTTCGTCGCGCAGTTCATGCCGCGAGAGATTCAAAAGGCGCGCGCCGACCAGCCCTTCGGTCTCCGAGGCGAGCACCCACAAGCGCCTCACGCCGCCCTGCGCGCGTTCCTTCAAAATCCAAACCAGACGCGCGCCTTCGGGATCGATGGGCGACATCAGCGCACTCAGTCCAGCGGACGCCGCGATTGCGGCTGGCTGAGCGGGCGTGGCCGCACGTGGCGCAGTCTTGAGGCCGCGCTGGGCGAGCTTGAACACGGCGCGGCGGATTTCCCGGCGATCGGCGCCGCTGGCCTCGGTTTCCATTTCACTCAGCAGTTGCACAGATTCAGGTACGCTGAGATTGCCAAGCGCCGCCGCGATCGCAGCCTTGGGTGCTGCGCCCGCGGCGTGCAATCCGCGCAGCTTTGCGACCGCATCCGCAGGTGCGAGGGCGGGATCGAAGCCGAGCTCGCTCAGCCGCGGATCGATCACATCAGCCTTCTTCCGTTTCGACATCGCAGTTTCGAGGAACGCCCTCAAGCTCGATTATATCGGTTGCCAAGTCAATGTCGGGAAGTGTTCTAATCTACGCCCATGCGCAACGTCGAGGCCAAGTTCCGCTTGGGTGATCGCGATGCGGCCCGCGTCAAGGCGCTCGCGGCAGGTTTCGTCCTTCACGGTGAACTCTTGCAGCGCGACACGTTTTTCATCACGCCCAATGGCAAGCTCAAACTGCGGGAAGAGTCAGCTGATGGCGGCCCGCCGACCGCCGCGCTTATCTACTATGAACGCTCGGGCGCAGGCGCGCAGATGCTGAGCAACTACGAAATCGTGGCGGTCGCGCAGGCTGGTGCGATGCGCGCGATGCTCGTCGCCGCGCTCGGCTTCCGCGGCGAAGTGCACAAGCGCCGTACGCCGCTGATGCGCCGCAACGTAAGGCTGCATCTCGATGAAGTTGATGGGCTCGGGAGTTTCGGCGAGCTCGAGGCGGTGCTGGGCCCTGCTGATGCGGTCGAGGGCGCGGAAGCGGAGGTTGGCGAGATTCTGCACGCGCTCGGCGTGCCATCGGCCGACCTGCTCGATAGTTCGTACTTCGAGTTGATGGCCCCGCCGATGCGCTAGATCAGCGCGGCGGCCACGGCCATCGCGCCTGCGGCGCGCTCGCCGATCTCACGTAGTCAGCGCACGACCGCGATCGCTTCAACTTCGATCATCAAACCGTCGACCGCAAGCGACGTCACTCCGACCAGAGTGCTGGCGGGCGGATGCTCGCGGTCGAAGATGCCGCTGCGCACCTGGCGCAGCACGGCAAGATCCGCACTCTTGTAGTTGACGATAAAGATGTTGGTTTTGACCACATCTCTTGGCGTGGCGCCTGCAGCTTCGAGAACGGCGGCGAGATTGTCGAACGCCTGTTGCGCCTGCGCGCGCAGATCGCCGGCTCCGACCAACTGGCCCTCCTTGTTGAATGCGACCTGGCCGGCGACGAAGATCATGCGGCCGCCTTCGACGCTGACGGCATGGCTGTAGCCGCGCGGCGCGGCAACTGCGGAAGGGTTGATAAACTTCTTGTCCATGGCTTTTTCTCCTCCGCGCCGACTCAGGCAGCGCCCCAGATCTCGCGGGCGGTCTCGACGACGAGACTCAGCTTTGCCCGTTCGTCATCTTCGCTCAGCGGATTGCCGGCGACAGTGCTGGCGAAGCCGCATTGCGGGCTGATCGCCAGTTGTTCGATCGGAATCGTCCGCGACGCCTCGTCGATGCGCCTTCGCAGCATTGCACGCTCTTCGAGCATGGGTGTCTTGCTGCTGATCAGGCCGAGCACCACCATCTTGCCGGGCGGGACGAAGCGCAACGGCGCGAAATCACCAGCGCGGGGCGTGTCGTATTCGAGCAGGTACGCATCGACGCCGGCCTCGTTGAATAAGCGTTCGGCGACGGCGTCGTAGCCGCCCTCAGAGACCCATTTGCCCTTGTAATTGCCGCGGCACAGATGCATCGCGATGGCCATCGATGGCGGCCGGTCGCGGATCGCGTCGTTGATCGCACGGATGTAGATCGATGTGAGCCGGTCAGGATCTTCGCCACGCGCCTTGACGCTCGCGCGCACATCCGGATCGCAGAGCATCGCGAGCGGCACTTCGTCGAACTGGATCCACGTAGCGCCGAGCGCCGCCAGCTCGGCGATCTCCTCGCGATAGATGCGCGCGAGGTCGGCGAAGAACTCCTCGGTGTCAGGGTAGGCGCCCGTCTCGATTCCCGCCGGTCCGCGCCAGAAATGCATCGTCGACGGCGAGGGCATCGTGACCTTGGGCGTGCGCACCGTGACGCCCTTGAGGAAGGCGAACGCCGCGCCCGATGCGCTATGCGTCCGCCGAAGTCTCCCTGCGACGTGCGGTGCGGTAAAGTCGGTGGTCGCACCCCCGGCTTCGCGGAACTTGAACAGCGATTCCTTGACCGTCAGCCCTTCGATGGCATCGACGAAATGCGACCAGTACGAGCCGCGGCGGAACTCGCCATCAGTGATCGACTGAAGCCCGGCGCTTTCCTGGAGCGCGACGACATCGCGGATACATCGATCCTGGATGTCGCGAAACGCCGCCGCATCGAGCGCGCCGCGGTTGAAGTTCTGGAACGCCTCGCGCAGCTCGCGCGGGCGCAGCAGCGAGCCGACGTGATCGGCGCGAAACGGCGGATGGAGTCGTAACCTCGCGGTCATCCGAACACCCCCGGCCCGGGCGAGCTAACAAAATCGCGTCCGGAGTTTTACTTACTCGGCGATCTTTGGCTCAACTGTCAAACGGATGAACGACGAGGCCCGCACCCGATGGCTCGATACGGTGGTCCGGCACCGCCGCGATCCGGTGCGGCCAGCGAACGATTCTTACTGGGCGCCGCGGCTGGATTGCGCTTCGCGCGACGAGCTGGCGGCGATTCAAAGCGACAAGCTGGTCGCGGCAGTCGCCTATGCCCACGCGACGATTCCCTTCTACCGGCGTAAGTTCGATGCGATCGGGCTTGCGCCCGGCGATATCCGCGGCATCGAGGATCTCGCGCGCATTCCCATCACGACCAAGCATGAGCTGGCAGCGGACCTCGAAGCGAATCCGCCATGGGGCACCTACACCGCGGTCGATGATCGCATCTGGCTCGAGCGCGGATGGCAGGTCTTCACCACCTCGGGTACGACCGCGCGCCCGCGACCATTTCGCTATACGAACTTCGATCGCGAGATGTGGGCATGGCGTAACGCGCGCGCCATGTGGGCGATGGGCTTTCGGCCCGGGTGCGACGCCGCGATGCTCGCCTTCGGGTACGGGCCGCATGTCTGGCTATGGGGTGTGCATCACGCGCTCGCGCTAATGGGCATTCCGATCGTGACCGGCGGCGGGCTCGATTCGCGCACCCGGGCGCGATTCATCCGCGACTTCGGGCCGACGATCCTGTGCTGCACGCCCTCGTATGCGATCTATCTGGCCGACGTGATGCACCAGTCCGGAATCGATCCGGCGGCGACCGCGGTTCGCTACCTGTTCTGCGGCGGCGAGCCGGGATTCAGCGTTGCGGCGACGCGCCGGCGCCTCGAACAGACCTGGAACGCGGAGCTGCACGAGTTCTACGGATGCACTGAGGCGTCGCCATCCGCCGGCGGATACACTTGTAGCTCCATCGCACGCCGCAAGGATGGACCGGTAAGCGTCCATCTGCTCGAAGATCAGCAGCTCTGGGAGACAGTCGACCCGGCTTCGCTCGATCCCGTCGAAAAAGGCGAACGCGGACTCACGGTTGTTACCGAACTGGGCTCTGAGGCGTCGCCGCAGATCCGTTTCCTAGTGGGCGACTATGCGACGCTCGGCTACGATCGATGCGAGTGCGGCCGCACGCATGTGCGCGCGATGGGCGGCTTTCTCGGCCGCGCCGACGACATGCTCAACATTCGCGGCGTCACGCTGTTTCCCTCCAGCATCGAGGATGCGATCCGGTCGGTGCCCGAGGCCGGCGACGAGTTCGAGATCGTGATATCGGCTGAGCGAGCGCTCGACGTGATGACGGTACGAATCGAGCCGCGCGCCGAAATCGGGGCTGATCGCTTTGCCGAACTCGCGCGCAAGGTCGAATCCGCGATCGTCGCGCGATGCGAGCTGCGCCCGGTCGTCGAAGTAGTCGCTCTTGGAACCCTGCCGCGCACCGAGACCAAGGCGCGCCGCGTGAGGGATCTGCGCGCAACGCCCGAGCGCCTGTAGTGTGATGTCCTACAAATAACTTTGGCAATTGTGTTTGTCATCCTGAGCGAAGTCCGCGGAGCGAAGGATCTCGCGCGGCAATCGCTGGCCGCGTGATTTTGCCGGCTGTCGGCGAAAAGTGCATCACGGCCGCAAAGATGGCGGCCGCGAGATTCTTCGCTGCGCTCAGAATGACGACCTCCACGTATCGTGAACTTGCTTGTGGGACACAACTCCAGGAGCGGGCGCGCCGGTCAGGCCTTGCGCCAGTCGGCGCTCTGCTCGAAAGCGTAACCGAGCCTGAGCAGCGTCGATTCGCTGAAATGCCGCCCGATCAGCATCATGCCCACCGGCAGGCCATCTCGCATCGCGCACGGGATGCTGAGTCCCGGATGGCCGGTGACGTCGAACGGCGCCGTGTTCGCGAGCATCGAGTACGGCGCGCGTTCGTCCTGGCGCGGGGCCTTCATCGGCGTCGTCGGCATCACCAGCGCGTCGTGGTTCGCGAGCAACTTGTCATATTCAGCACGGAGCGCGCGGCGCTGATTCTGCGCCTTGGCGTAGATGCGCCCGTGATACTTGCTTCTGAGATATGTGCCAAGCAGCAGCATCAGCTTGACGGTGCTCGCGACCTCCTTGGTTCGCGACGGCGCGACTTCGCCAAAACGATCCGCGAGCGATGCGTTATACAGTCCCTGGAAGTGCGTGCCGGCGAGGTTGGTATGCGCCAAATCGCACATCCCCTCCGCGACGATTCCCCACAACAGTCCGAACGCCTCGCGATGCGCGGGCATCGATACCTCCTCGACATGCACGCCGAGCTTGCCGAGCTTTGCCGCCGCGTCGCGCACGGCGGCGTCCACATCCGGCTGCGCACCCGGATGCGCGAAACCTTCGCGCAGGATTCCAACTCGCAGGCCGCTTACGTTGCGGGAAAGCTCGCGGACGTAGTCTTCGGAGCGGTGCTCGCCTTGGCGGGGATCGAGCGGATCCTTGCCCGCGATCACTTCCAGCGCGAGCGAGACGTCGCTGACGCTGCGCGCCATCGGGCCAACGTGATCGAGCGAGGGGTCGATGCTTAGCACGCCGGTGTATGGGACGAGGCCGTAGGTTGGCTTGATTCCCACCACGCCGCACCATGAGGCGGGAATGCGGATCGAGCCGCCCTGGTCGGTGCCGATGGTTATGTCGATATCGTCGTAGTAGAGCGCCGCGCCGGAGCCGGCGGACGAGCCGCCCGAGCAATGCGCGCGGTTGTGCGGATTGAGCGTGGGCCCATATGCGCTGGTGGTGCCGTCACCGGAGAGCGCGAAGTCGTCCATGTTGAGGATCGCGACGATCTCGCCGCCCGCATCCAGCATCCGCGAAACGATGGTGGCATCGATGTCGGGTACGTAGCCTTCGAGCACGCGCGAGCCGGCGCTGATCGGAATGCCAGCGGCGCAGACGCTGTCCTTGAGCCCGATGCGTTTGCCGGCGAGCTTGCCCGAGGGCGCGCCCTTGACGTGGCATCGACGCACGATGGCGTTGAACGGGTCCTCTTCGCGCGCCGGGCGGGCGCCGGGATCGCGATCGCGGTACTTCGCGACCGAGGGCTGCGGTTCGACCGGCGCACTATCGATCCGTTCAAGGAGCGTGAACATCCCCGGCATCATTGCCTCGAATATCGCGGCCTCCTTGTCGCTCAGCTCGAAATGATTGGCGCGGGCGGCTTGCTTGAGCTCCTCAACGGTCGGCGGTTGCAGTGCCATGACGCGGTTCCTCCTTTCCGATCGGCGCCAGCTTCGCTCATCGCGCAAAAACTTGCCAGCGGCCATCGGCCAGTGGATTAGACGCCTGCTAACGCGTGGGCGTCGCGGGCGATAGCCCGAGAAGAAGGGTCTCACCTTTCATTGTTTCGTGAGCCGGTCCCTCCAAGGCACTCCTTTACGTACCCGGTAGGCCTCACCATCCCACACATAGACGTCGGCTGTGACCGGCTCATAGGTTCGCGTTCCCGACTTCGAGTCTAAGATCCACTCCAAGTTGGAAATGATGATTCGCTGGCTCCAGCTTCCGGGGCGCGCGCGTGATTGTTCTTTGCGACTAACAATTAGCGACCCTGGCGATTTCGGTGGATAGACGAATTCTGGCATCAGCTTTGACCCGGCGCTGAGAACCTGATCGACTTCCCCCTCGGAGTAGGAAAATACCCATAGGCGGTACGAACCATCGGCGCTCACCCAAACCGTCATGAGGTTCGAGCCTGTTTCAGAGCTCGAAAACACCGAAAGAGGAAACTCCTGCGGTGAAAAGGAGAGGAGCTTGTCGCTTCCGCTATAGACGACCAGCGTGCTCAGATCACGTTCTGAGTGGCCCGGCGGTAGAACTACCGCACAAGTTAGAATGACATTGCCCGTCGCCTCAGGACTCCAATTGTGGAGCAGAACGAGTCGATTCTCCGTGACGGCCTTCATGAGTACCAAGGGTAATTCCCCGCAAAGCGCCGCCGATTGAAGGGCAAATGTCGACAAAGAGACGCATATCGCCAAGAAGAACTTTTTCATCACTCTCTTTAAGGGTGGATCTGCCATCCGCCCAGGTTCGGATTGCGCGTTCCGATCAGCGGTACTTCTTGACCCGCGGCCAAGCCTGCTTGAGCGGCACCTTGAGCCCTCGGCAGAGGAACACGCCGGCGTGCTCGTCAGGCATCGAGTACTCGGTGCCGGTCATGGCAACCGTCTCGACGCTGCCGAAGTATCGTTTGTAGTTCTCGGCGGTGTCGCCCACAGCGATGACAATTTCGCCGGTGTAGTCGCGCGGACCCCACAACCAGTAATTCATGTGACCGCTGATCGCCTTGGGCAGACCGTAGCGCGGCCCAAAGAAGTCGATCGCGCCCGCTTCGCCATAGTTGGTCGTGAGAATCGCGGCCTTGGCGCGCTCATCGGGTGGCAGCGAATTGTAAACGCGCGCGACCGTCGCGGTCATCTCCTCCCATCCGAACATGTCGGCGTATTGCTGCGGGAGCGCTGAAAGTTTGCGGGTCTCGGTGCGCGGCGCTTCCAGGCCAATGAAGCGCTGATAGCGGATAAAGGTCTCGACCGGCAGGATCGGGAGCGCGAACGGCGCGGTGATCGCTCCGCCGACCACGAGCAGCGCGGCGTATGCTGGACGCATCCAGCCGAGCCGGCGGCGCTCGATGAAACGCTCAATCACAATCGCGCCCGCCGCAAAGAGCATCGGGTAGATCGGCGCGAGGTAATAGACTTTGCCGCCGAGCGCAACGAATAGCGCGAAGGCCACGACGTACGCCCATCCCAGGCAACGGTATCGGCGGCCCTCGGGTCTGGCGAAGAAGAACCACAGCCCGGCGGCCCAGATGGGAAAACTGAACGGCTGCTGCTGCAGGATCTGCGCGTTGAAAAAGCTCAGCGGCGTTACAGGCGTGTTCCGGCCGCTGGCCTTGACGTTGCTGATTTGTTCGAAGAACGGCCAACCATGCACCGCCTGCCAGATGATGTTGGGCGATGCGACCGCGAGCGCCACCAGCCCACCCAGCCAGAACCATTTGTCGCGCAACAGCCGGCGCTGCGGCGTGAGCATCAGCCCGGCGGCGATCGCGGCGCCGAAGAACAGCATCGAGTCCTTGTTTTCGAGCCCGAGCCCGGCGAAGAGGCCGAACACCAGCCACATGCGCGGATCGGCGCCATTGAGAATCCGGATCAGCGCGTAAGCCGTCCCCATCCAGAAGATCGGATCGAAGGCGTTCATCGAGAGAAAGTTGTCGATGCCGAGGTAGATGGGCGCGACCACCACTGCGATTGCCGCGAGGAAGCGCGCATAGCGTCCGCCGCCAAGCTCCCGCGCGATAAGCCCGGTCAGGATTACCTTGAGGCCCGCGGCGAGCGCCGGAAAGAGCCGGATCGAAGACAGCGAATCTCCAAATAGTGCGCGGCTGAGCCACGCGATCAACGCGACTATCAGCGGAAAATCGACATAGCCCCAATCGAGATGCTCGCCGGCGGCCATGAAATAGAACTCGTCGCGGAAGTAGCCGTAGCCTCGATTGGCGAACAAGTGGATCAGGACGATGCCGGCCGCGAGGCAGTAGATCACTGCGTCGTCGCTGAGCCACGCGCGTCGCGACATCGCTCGGGTATCAGAAATCTCAGCGGGACTCGTGCTCATGTAGGAACGATGCACCGCTCACGGCGTGCGAGCGACAATAACATCGTCGCTGAGCGGGCGGGATGCAGCGCGCGCACTGCGTTCACCGCATCGTTCGCACAACCAATGCGCGTGCGATCCCGACCAGCTCTAGGCCGGCGCGTCCACTGTCAGCTGCGGGCTCCGCGCCGGCGGCAGATTGTCGTACAGATCGGCGATCAGATCCGACTTGAGCTTTGCGCATCCGGGATCGCTCCACAGATTGCGCCACTGCAACGGGTCCTCGACGATGTTGTAGAGCTCGCCTTCCGTGCCGTCGTAGCTGATGTTCGGCATCGGGGCCGGCGCCGAGCCGCCACGCATCCCAGCCAGCATTTGCATCACCTGTTCGAGGTCGAAGCCGATATCGCGGGTGCTGCGTTCATAGACCGTGCATACGTAGCCGTCACGATAGATCGTCCGCATGTGCATCCCGATCTGCCTGAACTGGCTGTCCCATTCGGTGATCACGCGCTGGCGGCCAGAGCCCGGCGCGGTCGGTAACGGCGCGCCCTGCATCCAATCGGGTATGGGCACGCCGGCGATTTGGCAGAAGGTCGGCGCGAGATCGAGCTGGCCGACCGGCTCAGTGACTTCGGCGGGCACGACGCCGGTCGACGCCGCCGGACGCCAGATCAGCGGAATCCGCATCAGCGCATCGACGTGATAGGGCCCCTTGTAGAGCAGGCCGAAGTCGCCCTGCAGCTCGCCGTGGTCGGTCGTGAAGAAGATGTCGGTGTTCGAATCCCATCCGCGCTCGGCCAGCCGCTTGAGCACTCGCCCGCATGCTTCGTCGATCAATTCATTCTCGACATGGGTCAACGCGTTGACTTCGCGCACCTGGTCATGAGTCATCTGGCATGGGACGAAGGTGCCGGGGCCACCCTCGTTGTTGCCGAAGCGTCCCTCGTACCAGTCCAGCCAATGGCGCGGCTTTTGCGCGAGGATCTTCTCGATCTTCTCGCGCGACCCCGGATGACCGGGCGGCAGATCGAGTTCGCGCCATTTGACGCGGCGCGCTTCTGACGCCGGCGGGTCCCACGGATGATGCGGGTCGGGGAAGCTCATCCAGACGAAGAAGTTCTCGTTCTGTCCGAGCGAATCGAGATACGCGATGGTCCGATCGGCGACCCAGTCGGTGTGATAGTGCTCGCGCGCGATCGGATTGTAGGCGACCTCGGGCGCGCCGGTGTCGCCGCCACCGCGTCCGCTCAAAATCGGCGCGAAGCCGCCGAGTTCATCGGGATGGTTCTTCTGCAGCCACAACGAGTAGTGCCAGCGGCCCAACGGGCCATGCATGGCAAGCTCCATGCGATCGAACCCGCGCCAGGGACCGGTCGAGCCCTCCGAGGCCATACGGTTTTCGTACCATCGTCCACCGTTGATGAAATCGAACGCCGGTTCGAAGTGCGCCTTCCCGAGCAGTGCCGTGCGATAGCCAGCCTTCTCCTTGAGCCAAGCCGCAACGCTGGGCGCATCGACGGGTAGCGGCACGCCGTTGGCGAACACACCGTGGGTGCGCACGTATTGGCCCGTGATCATCGTCGAGCGGGCTGGCATGCAGACCGTGTTCTGGTTGTGGGCGCGCCGGTAGTTGATGCCCGCCCGCGCCAGCGCGTCGGCGACCGGCGTGTGCGCGATCTTGCCGCCGTTGCATCCCAGCGAGTCGTAGCGCTGCTGATCGGTCGTGATGAAGAGGATGTTGCGTCCCATCGTCAGCGCTCCTCAGTCAATCGCTCAGCTGCCGCGGCCGTCGACGATTTCCAGCAGCATCTCGGTGATGCGCAGCGTCAGGCCCCAGATAATCTGGCCGCCGTAGAGGATCGCTGGGAAGCGCCCGGCCCGGCCACGGCCCCATTCATGCTCACCGCGATAGCGCGGATCGTGCAGCGCAGAGAACGGCACATCGAAGATGTCAGCCACCTCGTCCGGTGCGGCGATCAGCGGCGACGACGCGCTGATCACACCCACGAACGGCGCGACCACCATCTCGCTGCTGAGCGTGTTCATCGTGGGCAACCCGCCCAGCACGTCAACTCCATGGGGGTGAATGCCAACTTCTTCGTGCGCTTCGCGCAAGGCGGCGGCCAGCGGACTGGCGTCACCGGGATCGATGCGGCCGCCGGGGAAGGCAACCTGGCCGCGATGGCTGGCGACCGCGTCGGAACGCCGGATGAAGATCGCATGCAGCTCGCCCGCGCGCTCGAAGAGCGGCACCAGCACCGCCGCCGTAGACGTCTTTGGTTCGCCTTTGCCGCTGGCCGGCTGGCCGGCGAGCGCCTGCCGCATCCGTTCGATCTGGTCGTCTATCGCGTTACGATCGCTCATCTTTAGGCGACGGAAGCCGGCTCGCCCGGCGGTCGATTTGCACATTATCAGCACGCGCCCGCCAGATGCGACTTCATCGAATACTGGCGCTGGACCGCCGCGCTGGCTAGCTTAGGCTCGATGCTGCGGAATCTGCCGCGAGCCACACCATTTGAACGAGGGGAGCTACAACAATCGGCTGCTGATTGGCCGCTATCACGAGATCGGCCTCAAGGGCGGCAATCGATGGCGCTTCGTGCGCCAGCTCGAGGACAACATGCGCGCTGCGATGGTGGACTGCGGCCCGGGACGCATCCACAGCGAGGGGCCACGCCTGATGGTCGAGCTGCCGCCCCATCTCAGCGATGAGCTGGCCGCCGAGCGCGCCGCGCTGGTCTTCGGCTTGCAGAACTTCACCATCAGCCACCGCGTTGAGCTCGAGCTGGAAGCGATCAAGCGCGCCGCCATCGAGGCTGCGCGGGGCCACGAGAATGAGAGCTTCCGCGTGCGGGCACGCCGCGACGACAAGCGCTTCCCGCTCAACTCGCTCGATATCGAACGCGAGGTCGGCGCCGCAGTCAAGGATGCGCTGAAGTTGCGGGTCGATCTCACGCATCCCGAGCTGGCCATCATGGTGGAGGTGTTGCCGCGCGCAGCCTACGTCTCCGCCGCAAAGTATGCGGGGCCGGGAGGGCTGCCGGTTGGCACCGGCGGCCGTGGACTGGTGCTGCTGTCGGGCGGAATCGATTCGCCCGTCGCGGCGCATCGGATGATGCGGCGCGGGTTGCGCGTCGACTTCGTACATTTTCACGCTTGGCCGCTGGTGACGAAGGCGAGCCAGGAGAAGGCGCGTGAGCTGGCCGCGATGCTCACGCGCTACGAGTTCCGCTCGACGCTGATGCTGTCGGCGTTCGGTGAAATCCAGCGCGAGATCGTTGCGCGCGCGGCGCGCGCGCTGCGGGTGGTGCTTTATAGGCGCTTCATGATGAGGATCGCATCGGCGCTGGCGGTGCGCGTCAGGGCCTCCGCGTTGATCACCGGCGAGAGTCTTGGCCAGGTGGCTTCGCAGACGCTCGACAACATGGCGGTGATCGAGCAAGCGGCAGCGCTGCCGATCCTGCGGCCGCTGGTCGGGATGGACAAGAACGAGATCGTCGATCAGGCCCGCGCGATCGGCACCTTCGATACATCGATCCTGCCCGATCAGGACTGCTGCTCGTTGTTCGTTCCGCTTCATCCGGAGACGCACGCGCGGCTCAAGGAGGTCGAGCAGGCCGAGGCGGCTTTCGATATTCCCGCGATAGTGGAGGCGGCGATCGCCGCAACCGAACGTGTCCGGCTCAGCTTCCCATCCCCAGCTCAGCCCGAGATCGAACTCCGCAACTGACGCGTTCGCCATGCGCGCCGGGCTGCGAAGTGCCGATCTCGCCTGGTTGTGGATCGGGCTGCTCACGGCGGCGGTGCTGTGCGCACTGAGCTTCAACACTCCCTTCGTCAAGGATCCCGAGGCGACTTACGCCATCGATGTACGTTCCGTGCTGCGCGGCAACTGGCTGCTGGCGCAGTCGCTCGGCCGCAAGCCGCCACTGTTCGCATGGCTGGCGGCGCTGTTCTCTGTGCCGCGTGGCGCCGTAACCGAGGTGACGGCGCGAATGCCGGGCGTTATGGCCGGCGGCATGCTCGCCGCCTTGCTGTTCGCGTTCACCTCCGCGCATCTGGGACGCCGCGCGGCGATCATGACCTGGCTGGCGCTGACTACGATGGGCGGTTTCGTCACCAACTTCGTCACCGTGCAGGTCGATCCTCTTTTGGTGCTTTGCATCTACGCCGCGCTGATCGCGCTCTACCCGATCGTCGTCGAAGGCGCATGGCATCGGCGCGATACAATCGCCGCCGGTGTCGCGCTGGGAGCTGGGATGCTCAGCAAGGGGCCGATTGGATTAATGATCGTCGTGCTGTCGATCGCGTGCTGGATGCTCGCGATGCGCCGGAACTGGCGCCGGCTCCCGTGGCGAACGCTGGCGCTGGTGATGGTCATCGCAAGCCTGATCGCAGTCGCCTGGTATGTCGCAGGCTATTCCAGCGGCGGCTTGCGCTTCGCGCTGGCGGCGTACGACGAGAATCTCGGCCATTTCCTGCCCGGTACTATGGGCGGGACCGGCGAAGCGGCGCGCCCCTTCTACTTCATCGCTGCCCGGCTACTAGGTGCTTCAGTGCCGATCGTCGCGTTCGCTCCCGCCGCCGTGATCGCGATGCGCCGGGAGAGCAATCGCGCCCGCCGCGAGTTTCTAGTTTACGCGACGATGCCGCTGTGGGTGGTACTCACCGTTTTTTCGCTGGCGTCCTCCAAGCGCGAAGTCTATATCCTGCCGGCGATTCCCGCGCTGGCGATCCTGGTGGGCAACTGCCTGGAGCGAATGCTGCAACGCAGGCTCTCAAGCCGCGCCGCACTGGTAGCATCCAACGCGGCGTTGGCCGTAGTGCTCGCCGCTGCGATGTCGATGGCGGTGGGAGTCGCGGTCTTCAGCGCCAGCGCCGCGACCCAGATGATGATGCTGGGCGCATCGCTCAAACTCCATCCTACCGATCGGCTGATTTTTGACCTTGTGCTTGATGCCGCCCGCAGCGGCGCGCTTTACGGCTTCGCGCTTTGCGCAGCTGGCGCCGCGGCCCTGATCGCATCGGGCATGTACGGGCGGCGCGGATGGGCCGAGGTGGCGGGCGTGCTGTGGTTCGCGATGCTTACCACGATGCTGTGGGCGGGCGGCCTGCGTCCGGCGCTCGCGCGAGTTCGCACCCAGAAGTACTTCCTGAGCGAGGTGGCGCGCCGCTTACCCGCCGACGAGCCGGTATACGTGCTCAAGGAGCCAGACATCGAAGCCGAGTTCTATCTCGATCGAAAATTGCCGATACTCAGCGGAGCAGTGCTGAAGGATCAGGACCGTCCCATCTATGTGCTGATGGCCTCAACCGATACTCCGCCGCATCCAAGCGGCCCGATGCGAGTCATTCTGGCCAGTGATCAGCGCGCCGGTCGCCCGTCGCTGACCTTGGCGCGAATCGATCCGCCAGATACAGACTCGGCCGCTCCTCCTGCGGCCGTGGGCGGCAGCCCCCAGCCCGGGAGTTGATAGAGCATCAGGCCCGGGCACCAGGTTCGCCGATGCCGCGCGCTATCCGACCTCCCGCAACGAATCGATCTGCACAGACGCGGGCGATTCGATTCTCGGCCGAATCTTGGTACAAGGAATGAAAGACAACGGTCTCCACGCCGGAACGAAGGCAGGCTGCCATGCTGTTTCGCGAGCTTAACCGCGGCAAGTGCAAAACGTACCTGATCGGATGCGAGAAGACGCGCGCCGCCGCGCTGATCGATCCGCTCAAGGACAACGTCACGCGCTATCTGGCGGTGCTGGCCTACTACCAATGCCGCCTCGAAATGGTGATCGACACACACACACACGCCGACCATCGCAGCGGGACTTGGGAAATCCGCGATCTGACCGATGCGCGCATTGTGATGGAGCGCCATGCGCCCGCACCGCACGTCGATATGCATGTCGAGGACGGACAGACGTTGTCGGTCGGTGAGGTCCGGCTCAAGGCTTTCCACACACCCGGGCATACGCCCGACAGCATCAGCCTGTATGCAGGCGATCGCGTCTTCACCGGTGATACGCTCCTGATTCGCGGCACCGGACGCGCCGATTTCGCCGGCGGCGATCCGGCGGCCCAGTACGAATCGATCGTCGGCAAGCTGTTCACGCTGCCAGACGCAACACTCGTCTATCCCGCGCACGATTATCGCGGCAACACATGTTCGACGATCGGCGACGAGAAACGCCTCAATCCGCGGCTGGCTGGGCGATCGCGCGATGACTATGTCAAGCTGATGACCAACCTTGGGCTGCCCCTGCCGGACAAGATCCAGGAGGCGCTGCAGCCCAACGAAACCGGCATCGACGACGATTCACTGAAGTTCCCCGACCTCGCACAGCTCAATCATGTGCTGCAACTTACGCCCGCCGAGATTCGGCTCAAGCTGGCCGCCGGAGATCCGCCGCTGATGCTTGACGTGCGCGAGACCGACGAGTTTGTCGGCGAGTTGGGCCATATTGCCGGCAGCCGGCTGATTCCGCTCAAAGAACTGCCCGCGCGTGCCGAAGAGCTGGCCGAAGCGAGGCACCACGAGATTATCGCGGTGTGCCGGGCAGGGGTGCGCAGCACCACCGCCGCTGCGATTCTCACCGCGCTGGGCTTCGAGCGGGTCTCGAATCTCAAAGGCGGCATGATTGCCTGGAATGAGGCGGGCCTGCCTGTGGAGCGCTCGACGCATTCGTAGCGGGCGTATCGCGATGAGCCTGCCGTTCAAGGTCGCCGAGCTGGATCACGTCGTGCTCCGATGCTGCGATCAGGCGCGCGCGCTCGAGTTCTACACCGGCGTTCTCGGGCTCTCCGTCGAGCGGCGTCTCGAGCAGATCGGACTCATCCAGTTGCGCGCCGGCCAGAGCATGCTTGATCTGGTGCCAGCGCCCGACCGCGCCGCGCAGGGAGCCAACGTCGATCACTTTTGTCTGGGGATCGAGGCCGCGGACATGACCGAAGTCGCGCGGGTACTGCGCGAGCAGGGCATCGAGGTCATCGGCGACCCGGCGCAACGATACGGCGCGCGCGGAATGGGCCTGTCGGTCTATATCCGCGACCCCGAGGGCAACGTCGTCGAGCTCAAGCAGATACCGCCCGCCAACCGTTAGCGTCACGTCCCGAGGGCAGGGAGAGGACAAAGGCTGGCTTCGCGACCTTAGTCATCCTGAGCCGCAGGTGAAGGATCTCACGAGGCGCGTTGCGCGCCTCGTGAGCATGCTTCAATCGGCGGTCCCTTCAGCCATGAGGCGAATCACGCCGCACAAGAGCGCGGCGCGAGATCCTTCGCTTCGCTCAGGATGACGGCCGCGAATTCTCTCAACTCATTTGGGCTCCCCGACGCTTCCGCCGCGCTTTATTTCCGCGCGGAAGCTGGCAGACTGTGACGCGGGCATCGTGCCAAGCCAAAAGATCATCCGTGGGGTGCTCGATCTCGTTGCCGACCTTGGCGGGACGGGCCGCCGGGTCCTCGATGTGAGCTGCAGGCGCGGCGAGTTGCTGAGCGAGCTTTTGAGGCGCGGCTTCGATGTGCATGGCACCAACTTCGAGCGCGGGCTGCCGCCAATCGAAGGCGTGCCGATCGACGAGGGTGTCGATCTCAATCGCGGCCTGCCGTACCCCGCCGATAGTTTCGATGTCGTGCTCCTCACCGAAGTGATCGAACATCTGGAGAATCATCGCGCCGCGATCTGCGAGCTTGCACGGGTGCTCAAGCCCGGCGGGTGGCTGGTCCTGACCACGCCCAACATCATGCGGCTGGATTCGCGCCTTGCCTTTCTGCTCTCGGGATTGCACAAGGCCAAGCGGCGCCAGATGCCGCTGGATACGCCGCTGGAAGCCGCGCATCGCTATCACAACTATCCAATTACTTTCGCGATGCTTTACTACCTGCTCAGAGTGAACGGCCTCGAGATCGAGCGCCTGGGTCATAGCGAGGTCAAGCCGATCGCCTACCTGCTCTACGGACTGCTCTATCCACTGGTCAGGGCTAATACTGCGTTCAGATTGACCTATCGCGAGCGGCGCAGCCCCTCGATGGCCCTCAACCGCGAGCTGATGCGCTGGATGCTCGATCGGCGTGTGCTGTTGGAAGACAACCTGCTGATCCGGGCCCGCAAGACGGGTCCGTGAGGCGGCGTGGCCGATACGCAACCGGCGGCATCGAGCCTCTGGCAGCCTTGCGTTTGCTCAAGGCGGCATTACAATGCGAACCGCTTGATGCCACGGGGGATGAGGAGCCTCGACGATGAAAAGTATCGAAACCTGGGGGAAGCGCGGTTTGGTTGCGGCCGCGATAGCGTTGGTTGTGGTCGTCACGGGCTGTTCCAAGGGACCCAAGAACGCGGCCGACGACTACATAGGGAATCTCAAGCTTTTCAATTACCGCGCTTGCTACGACGGGCTGTCGCATGGCGACAAGCTCGATCGCACGATGGAGCAATTCCTCGCGGCGCCCCCGATGGCGCCGGAGGTCGAAAAAAACTGGTTCAAGACCACGCTGCAAAAGATGGAGTTTGTGCCGGGCGATCCCAAGCTTGAGGGCGACAAGGCCATCGTGCCGATCAAGGTGACGATGCCTGATCTCGCGGTATGGGAACGCACGATGTACACGCTGCCTACCGACAAGGAGTCTACCGAAGCGCAAGCGCAGAAGTCGCTGCAGCAGGATTCCTTTCCAAAGGTCACCTACGACGATTCGATGGTGATGGTGAAGGAGCCCGACGGATGGAAGCTGGTGGTCAATTTTCCGCTCAGGGAAAAGATCGCCAAACTGCACAAGAGCGCCGTCGATCTCTACCACAAGCACGACTACGACAAGGCGATTGCGGGTTATCAGGAGTTGCTCGCCGAGTTGAACAAGGAGCCGTCCACCGGCAGCGAAGGGCTGAAGTTCTTCTACGGCCGCGAACTCAAAGACATCGAGAGCGCCAAGGCGCAATTGGCCGATGCGCAGGCGTATATTCCGAAGCTTCAGCTTAGCGACGTTGACATGAAAATGGCCGCCTCGCGGGTTCCCGGCATCTTCGGCAAGATCACCAACACCGGCGACAAGCCGATCGACGAAGTTCAGATGACCGTCAACTACTACGAAGGGAAGGGCAAGAAACGCAAGCAGGTGTTCACCGAGGATCACACGCCGATTGCCACGCCGCTGACCTTCACCAATTTCGCCCGTCCGCTGCTGCCCTTCGTACCAGGCGAGACGCGTGATTTCGGCTTCAAGCTGACCGCCGCTGCCGATGTTCAGCAGAGAGCGACGCCCGACCTCGTGATCACATCCGTGACGTTTGCCCAGTCGCCCGCGCCGCTGCCCAAACCTCCGCCGCCGTCTCCGTCAGCTTCCGCAACGCCGGCCGCGGGCGCATCGCCTGCAGCCAGTGCATCGGCCGCGGCAGCCGCACCGCCCGCGATGCCCAAGTAGCGCGGGCGTGCGCCGTCGGTTAAGCCGTGCGGCTTGATGCGGGGGAGTGAGCAGGACGCCGCGATACCGCGCGGCATGCATGCGCCGGCTATGAAACTCACGGTCGCGATTCCCACTCACAACCGCGCATCGACTCTGCGCCAGACGCTGGCCAGTATCGCCGGCCTCGAATTGAGCGGCATCGACGCTGAATGCATCGTCGTCGACAATGCCTCGACCGACGCGACCGCGTCAGTGGTCGAAGAGAGGTTGCGCACAGCGCCGATCGCGATTCGCCGCGTGCTCGAAGCCCGCCGGGGCTCAAGCTTCGCCCGCAATCGCGCGGTCGACGAGGCGCGCGGCGAGTTCATCCTGTTCATCGACGATGACGCGGTCGCCGAGCCGCACTGGGCGCTCGAACTGATCGGCGAGATGGAGCGTCGCGGGTTGGATGCCGCATGCGGGATGGTGCTCGCGCGATGGGGCGCGCCGCCGCCACCGTGGCTCGGCCCGCGTCTCTATTCAAAGCTCGCGGTGCATGATCCTGCGAGTTCGGGTAACGGCTCATGGGAGCGGGCGGGGAACTACTTCAGCGCGAACGCCGGTTTCCGGCGTACGGCTTTGCAGCGCTTCGGGCGATTTCGGGAAGACCTCGGCGTCGTTGGATCCAATCCGATGTCGGGTGAGGACACGGAATTGTTCATGCGCATCATGGCGCGCGGCGGCAAGATGGGCTTCGCGCCGCGCGCCATCGTGCATCACCTGATTGGCGCCGAGCGGCTCACGCGCGCATATCTGCGCCGCAAGAGTTTCGCCTATGGTGTCGGCAGCGCATTCGCCGCCGGCCGCTCGCATAACCATCTCGACAAGCTGATGCGCAATGCCGCCAGGATGGCCACGGCGTGGGCGCGCGGCGATCAGACCGGCGCGCTCTACCATCAGCTCGAATGCGTCAACTTTTTCGGCTACTGGCGCGGACGGATGATGATGCGGCGGGCGAGCGCCACTCAGCCTCTGACGTGATCGAGCATCCCGCGTTCGAGGATCGCGCTGAGATACGGGATCACTTCGATCTCACCCATCTCGGCGGGCGTGACCCAGCGCGATTCGACATGTTCCTCCGGCCGCAACACGATCTGCTGGTAGACCTGCAGCCGGCACGCGTACAGCACCTGCATCGATGATTCACCGTCAGCCTTGTGCAAACCGAGCAGGCGTTCGATCGCGGCGTCGAGCCCAGTCTCTTCCTTGATCTCGCGCAGGACGCAATCTTCGAAGCTTTCGCCGACGGCGAGATGGCCGCCCGGCAGGTCCCAGCTTCCCGGTTTATAGGGCATCAACTCCGATCGCCGCAGCACCAGCATCCGGCCCCGATTGGCGATCACTCCGTGCACGCCGACGAAAAACTGCGCTTCTGCCATCGATTGCTGTCCGCGACTGAGATTAGCGGCGCATTCGCTGCCGCGCCATCGATCGGGTTTGGCAACCAGCGCGCTTCAAACTACGATTGCCGCGCCCGGCAAGGAGGATCGGCGATGGAGAAATCCGAATTCTACCGCGAGGCGCGCCGCGATCTGACCGGTCCGCTCGCCGGTATCCGCGTGCTCGACGTGACCACGAGCTGGGCGGGCCCGATGTGCGCCTGCCTGCTTGCCGACCTCGGCGCCGATGTGATCAAGGTCGAGGCGCTCGACGGCGAAGTCGCGCGGCGCATCCCGCCCTTCATCGAGGGCAGCGACCCGCCCATGTCGTTTGCGAATGCTACCGTGAATCGCAACAAGCGCAGCCTGACGCTGGATCTGCGTAAACCCGAGGGCCGCGATATCTTCTTCAAGCTCGCGGCGCGCACGGATATCATCGTCGAGAACTTCCGCGCCGGCACGCTCCACAAATGGGGCGTTGGCTACGACGGCGTACGGGCGGTCAAACCCGACATCGTCTATGTCTCGATTACCGGATGGGGCCAGTTCGGTCCGTCGCACGATCGCGCCGGCTACGATCCGCTGGCGCAAGCGGCGGGCGGCTTCATCGCGCTCAACGGCACGCCCGATGGGCCGCCGGTCAAGGCGCCCACGTTTCTATGCGATGATCTTGCCGGCTTGCATGGCGCGATCGGTGCGATGGCGGCGCTGCGCCATCGCGATCGCACGGGCGAAGGGCAGCACGTCGATGTCGCGCTGCTCGATGCGATGCTCTTCCAGTCCAACGGCTATCCGACGCTCGGCGCGCTCGGCATCGACATCCCGCGCATGGGCAATCAGTTCACTTTTTCCGTCCCGACCAACGTGTATCGCTGCAAGGATGGCAAGCTGGTGATGGCCGGCATTTTGCTCGACACGCACTGGAAGATTCTCGCGCGCGTCATGCAACGTCCCGAACTCGCCGACGATCCGCGCTTCACTACGCTCGCCGCGCGCATGGTAAATCGCATCGAAGCCGACCAGCTGGTCGCGGAATGGATGGCCGCACGCACGCAGGCCGACGCACTCGAGATCTGGGGGCGCGAGGGGCTGGCTGCGGCGCCCATCCACACGCATGCCGAGGTGGCGCGCAATCCGCACGTGCTCGCACGCGACATGCTGCAAGCGGTGGAGCATGCAGGCGGTGCGACGGTGCCGATCGTCGGGCCCGCCGCGAAGTTCTCGCGCACGCCAACGCGCGTGCGTTCAGCCGCGCCTGCTCTGGGCGCGCATACCGACGAGGTGCTCGCGGAAATCGGAATCGATCAAGCTCAGCGTGCGCGCCTGCGCAAAGCGAAGGTCATCTAAGGGTTGTATATTTCACCGCGCGATTCGGTCACTTCGGGTCAAGGGACACGTTCACTTGCGGCCCCAGGCGCCGCCGCCCGGGGTCTCGATGCGGATGCAATCGCCCGCATCGAGACGCGCGTTCCCCTTGCCAGCCAGCGCCTTGCGCCGTCCGCCGCGCACGAGATAGTTCGCACCGCACTTGCCGGGACCGCCGCCCGCAAGTCCATACGGACGCAGCACACGCCGCTCGCTGAGCACACTGACGCTCGACTCGACCAGACATTCGAGTTCGCGCACCAACCCGTCGCCGCCCGCATAGCGTCCGCGCCCGCCCGAGCCACGCCGGATGCGGTACTCAGTGATGCGCATCGGGTAGTAGGCCTCGAGCGCTTCGATGGGCGTGTTGAGCGTATTAGTCATGTGAGTATGAATCCCCGACGCGCCCGGATGGCCGGGCGCTGCGCCCGCGCCGCCTGCGATCGTCTCGTAGTAGGAGAACTGGCGTTGGCGAAGTGAATCATAGCCACCCACTGTGACGTTCGACATCGAGCCCGAGCTTGCGGCCGGAATCCGATCGGGCGCGGCTTTGGCGAGCGCGCGAAATAGCACATCGACGATGCGCTGCGAAGTCTCGACGTTGCCGCCAGCGACGGCCGCCGGTGGCAGCGCGTTTACGATTGAGCCTGCGGGCGCGATCAGCCGGATCGGACGCATCAAGCCCTCGTTGGGCGGCACCGCCGATGCGGCGAGGCACTTCATCACGTAGAAGACCGCTGAGAGCGTGATCGCATAGTTGGCGTTGACCGGCCCGCGCACTTGCGGCGCTGAGCCGGTGAAGTCGGCGATCGCGCGGCCGCCGCGCGCGACGCGAATCGCGACGCGAATCGGAAGCGGCCCGCTGTCGAAACCGTCGTCATCGAGGAAGTCCACGGCGCGATAGATGCCGGGCGGGATCGCGCGCAGCACTGAAGCCATTAGGCGTGCGGAGTAGTCCTTGAGCGCATCCATCGCGGATGCGACCAGCGGGCGACCCGCCTTCGCGACGAGGTCCTGCACGCGCCGCCGCCCGATCGCCAGCGCGCCGATTTGCGCGCGGAGGTCGCCCTCGCGCTCCTCGCGCACGCGCGTGTTGGCGTAGAACAGTTCGAAAATGTCACGCACCGGCTCGCCGCGCGCGACAAGCTTCACCGGCGGGAGGCGAAATCCCTCCTGGTAGATCTCGGTGGAAAGCGCCATCGAGCCCGGCGCCATCCCGCCAATGTCGGCGTGATGCGCGCGATTGGCGGCATAGGCGAACGGGCGGCGCTCGCCGCGGAGGAAAATCGGTTCGACCAGCGTCAGGTCGGGCAGATGCGTGCCGCCGGCGAACGGATCGTTGAGTGCTGCGATATCGCCCTCATCCAGCTTGAGCCGCTCAATCGCGGCGCGCACCGACAGCGGCGTCGATCCGAGATGGACCGGCAAATGCGCTGCCTGCGCGACCATCTCACCGCGCCCATCGAATAGCGCGCACGAGAAATCGCGCCGTTCCTTGATATTGGGCGAGAAGCCGGTGAGCCCCAGTACGACGCCCATCTCCTCCGCGATCGCGGCGAGGCGATTGTTCATCACTTCGAGTGTTATGGGGTCGAGTTTGCGCGTCATCAGCGAGCCTCGAGGTGCAAATTGCCGGAATCGTCGACGCGCAGTATGAAGCCGGGCGCGACGTATGCGGTCGCACTCAACTCCGTGACGATTAGCGGACCGGGGAGACGCGCGCTGGCGCCGAGTGAATCGCGATCGAAAATGGGAACCATGCGCGACGCGCGATCAACCAGCACTTGGGCGCGGCCTCGGGGCGCAGGCGCGACGCGCGCTCGCGCGATGCGCTCGCGCGGCGGCCTCACCCCGGCGGCGCTCGCGCGCACGCGGACGTTGACGACCTCCACCGCCGCATCAGCGCCATAGCCGAAGGTGCGCCGATGCGCAGCATGGAAGTCCCTGACGAAGCGCGGCGTCAGCGCAATCTCGAGTTCGTAAGACTGGCCGCGATAGCGCATGTCGGCGAACAGCGCGAGCGCGATGCGCGAGCGGGGTGCGCCGTCGGCAGCCAACTCGCGCATCGCACGCGCGACCAGCGGGCGCGCTCGCGCGACGAGCTGCGCATACCGCGGCTGGGTCGCACGAATCGTCAGCGAGTACTCGCGGCCGATGCGCGCGCCAAGCGCACCCCAAGCGCACAGCAGTCCGGGATTGCGCGGCAGCACCACATGGCGGATTCCAAGTTCACGCGCCAGCTCGCAGGCATGCATCGGGCCCGCGCCGCCGAACGCGATCAGCGCCAATGCGCGCGGATCGACGCCACGCTCGACAGTGATCAACCGGATGGCGCGCTCCATGTTTGCGTTGACCACTCTGACTACGCCGCGCGCGGCCTCCAGACTGGAGGTGTGCATCGCGCGCGCGAGAATGCCGATCGCGCGATCGGCGCGCGCCGGCTGCAGTGTCATGCGCCCGCCAAGGAAATTGGCGGCGACCAGCCGGCCGGCCACGAGATCGGCGTCGGTCACAGTCGGCGCAACTCCGCGCCCATAACAGGCTGGTCCCGGGTTCGCGCCGGCGCTCTGAGGGCCGACCTTGAGCAAACCGCCTTCGTCGATGCGCGCAATCGAGCCACCGCCCGCGCCGACCGTGTGGATGTCGATCACTGGCGTTCGGATCGCATAGCCGCCGGGATGGCTGAGAGTGCGGATCCGAGCCTGCCTATCGAACAGCGAGACATCGGTCGAAGTCCCGCCCATATCGAAGGTGATGAAGCGGTCGACGCCGAAGCTGCGCGCGAGTGCGGCCGCGCCGATCACGCCTGCCGCGGGTCCCGAGAGAATCGTTCGCACGGGCTCATCGCGAGCCAGCCCCGAGCCGACCGCGGTGCCGTCGGATTGCATCACGCGCAGCCGCCGCGCAGGCAGCCGCGCCTCGAGTGTCGCAAGATGTGTCGCCATCTTGGGCGCGACGTAGGCATTGACCACGGTGGTCGAGAGCCGCTCGAACTCGCGATACTCCGCCAGGATTCGATGTGACACCGAAAGCGGGCGGCCGGCTTTGGCCAGGACTCTCGCGATCTGCTCTTCGCTGTGCGGGTTCACATACGAGTGGAGAAGGCATAGAGCAATCGACTCCGCGCGAAGGCGCGCTGCCAGCCTGCGGATGCGCGCGAGCTCGGCATGGCTCAGAGCGGTTGCGATCGTTCCGTCGAAGAGCGTTCGCTCGCGAACACCGATCCGCATCGTGCGCGGCACCAGCGGCTCCGGCCGCGATGGCGCGAGCGCGTAGATATCAATCCGGTTCTGCCGTCCGATCTCGATTAGATCCTGGAAGCCGGCGTTGGTGAAAAGTGCGACGCGCGCACCCTTGCGCTCGAGCAGCGCGTTGGTCGCGACTGTCGAGCCGTAGGTGACGACATCGGCGCGCGCGCCGGCGAGCAACGCGGCCAGCCCCGCGATTACGGCCTTGGCCGGGTCCTCCGGCGTCGACAGCACTTTGTTAACGCGAAGCTGCCCGCCGATCAGCGCGACGATGTCCGTGAACGTGCCGCCGGTATCGACGCCGGCGACAATTGCGCGTCCATCGGCGCGATCGCGCGCCGACGCGGAAGCGCTCCGCGAGCGCGGCGGATTCATCGATCGCGGCTGTTGGTGGAGGGAATCGAGAACTCGGCGCCGGCGCGCATCGCGCTGGGCCAGCGCGAAGTGACAGTCTTCAGCCGCGTATAGAAGCGCACGCCCTCGACCCCGTGTATCGCATTCTCACCGAAGCGCGATCGCTTCCAGCCGCCGAAGCTGTAGAACGCCATCGGCACCGGTATCGGCACGTTGATGCCGACCATTCCGGCCTGCACGCGGTTGGAGAACTCACGCGCGGCGCCGCCGTCGCGGGTGAAGAGCGCCGCGCCGTTGCCGAGTTCATGCGCATTGACCATTGATATGGCGGAGTCGAGATCAGGCACGCGCGCAATCGACAATACCGGTCCGAAGATTTCCTCGCGGTAGATCTTCATCGCCGGCTCGACCTGATCGAAAAGACATCCGCCCAGAAAGAATCCGCCCTCGAAGCCTGCGACACTGAGATTGCGCCCGTCGACGACCAGACGCGCACCTTCGGCGACACCTGCCGCTAGGTAGCCGCGAACGCGCTCCAGATGCTGGCGTGTGATCAGCGGTCCCATCTCGGCCGCGGTATCGGTGCCCGGTCCGATCCGGAGCGAGCGCACGCGGGGCGCAAGGCGCTCGATCAGGGCGTCGCCGACTCCGCCGACTGCAACTGCGACCGAAACCGCCATACAACGTTCGCCGGCTGAGCCGTACGCCGCGCCGATGAGAGCATCGACGGCCGAGTCAAGATCGGCGTCTGGCATTATCACCATATGGTTCTTGGCGCCGCCAAGCGCCTGCACGCGCTTACCGCTCGCACATCCCGTGCGATAGACATGCTCGGCGACCGGGCTCGAACCGACAAAGCTGATCGCGGCGACTAGCGGATGGCTCAACAACGCATCGACCGCCTCGCGGTCGCCGTTAACCACGTTGAATACGCCGTCAGGCAGTCCGGCCTTCTTCAGCAGCTCCGCGAGTCGCAGCGGCGCCGAGGGATCGCGTTCCGAAGGCTTGAGCACGAATGCATTTCCGCACGCGATGGCAATCGGGAACATCCACATCGGCACCATCGCGGGAAAATTGAACGGCGTGATTCCCGCGCATACACCGAGTGGCTGCCGGAACGCGAAGCTGTCAATCCCGCGGCCGACCTGCTCGCTAAATTCGCCCTTGCTCAGCGCCGGGATGCCGCATGCGAACTCAACGACCTCGGCGCCGCGTGCGACTTCGCCACTGGCGTCGGCCAGGGTCTTGCCATGCTCGGCGGTGATCATCCGCGCCACTTCATCGCCGTGGCGCTCCAGCAGCTCGCGGAAGCGAAACATTACACGCGCGCGCATCGGTGCAGGCGTTGCCGACCACTCCGCGAAGGCTGCGCGGCCGGCGGCGACAGCGGCGCCGACCTCGCTGGCGCCGCCCGCCGCGACCCGTGCGCTTACTTCGCCGGTAGCGGGGTTGAAGACTTCCAGCATACGCGCGCCGGCTTCGCCCGCGTGCATACGGCCCGAGATCCAATGGCCGATTCGCGCCGCCGGTTGTGCGATACTGCCGGCGCCCGACGATACGGTCGATGTGCGCATAGTACTGGCCTCGCTTGATGCCTGTTTAGAAGATACGCAGGACCACCTTGAAGCTCATGCGATCTGCGGCATGCTCGAAAGCCGCGAGCCCGTCGGCGAGCGGATAGGTCGCGGTGAGCAGCGACCGCGGATCGACCTTGCCCGATGCGAGCGCGGCAAGCGCGGGCCCAAAGCGGCCGCATCGCGATCCCATTACGGTGATCTCGTTAACCACGACTTGCGCAAGATTGAGCGGTGCGGCGCCGGCCGCGGTGCTCTTCAGGATCAGCGTACCGCGCGACCGCACCAACGCCATCGCGCGCGCGAAGCCCGGGCTCGATCCGGTGCAATCGATCACGATGTCGAAGGGACCCTCAAGCGAATCCTCGTGCCGCGTCGCGACTCCCAGCGCCGCCAGTTTCGCCAACTTCTCCGTATGATGGCCGGCGATGATCGGGACGTAGCCCTCAGCTTTCATCGCCAGCGCGACGATCGCCCCCAGTCGGCCGTCGCCAAGCACGAGTATGGTGCGATTCCTGTCTATTCGCAGTTGCTCGAAGATCTCATACGCCGCCGCCAGCGGTTCGGCGAAGACCGCAAGGTCGTCTGGTATCGAATCGGGCACCGGGATCAGGTTCGCATTGGGCAGGCACAGATACTCGGCGAAGGCGCCATCGCGTCCCAGGATCCCCAGCACCGTGCGACTTGCGCAGTGACGGCCAAGCCCGGCGACGCATGTCTCGCATCGTCCGCATGCCGCGTTTATCTCACCGACGACGCGGCGTTCCCGCAGTTCCGGCCGCGCGCTCTCGATCACTTCACCGACGAACTCATGTCCGGGGACGCCACGATAGTTCATGTAGCCGCGCGCGAGTTCGAGGTCAGTACCGCAGATTCCGGCCAGCCGCACGCGGACCAGGCTCTCACCGGTAGGCAGGCGCGGTTCGGGATAAGAGGGGTCGAAACGCAGTTTGCCGTCAAGAACCAATGCGCGCATCAGGATGCTCTGCGGCGCTGGCGGCGCGCCGACCGTTTCGCTTCGATGCGATTGCCCGGCCGGCTATTTCGCGTCAGCGCTCTTCTCGGAAGTGGCAGGCTTGCTGGTACCAGCAGGCTTGTCCGAGCTTGTACTCGAAATGGTCGAGGAATCGGCCTTGCTCGATGACTTGCCGTCGGATTCGCTTGCGGTCGGAGCCGCCGCGGGCGTCTCGGCAGGCTTCGAGCTGTCGGGCTTTCCGCCGCGCGGGTAATCGGTGGCGTACCAACCGGTGCCTTTGAGCACGAAAGAGGTGCTGGACATGATGCGCTCGACTTTGCCCTTGCAAGTGGGACAGCGTTTGACCGATTTCTCGGTGATGCGCTGAATCTGCTCAAAAACTCCACACTTGGCGCATCGATACTCGTAAATCGGCATGGCAAAGGTTCATTTCAACAGGTAATCAGCGCTTGACGCCCTGTCAACCAGCGATTCCCGTCTCGGCTTCATGAGACGCCTTTAGAAGGGTCTACGACGATTGAAACGCCAACCGCTTGGACGACTCGCCGCGCCGTCGTGATCGAATCGGGCGTCGCGATCCAGACCACTTTATGCCTCGAGGCTGTGCCCCGCATGATTTTGATCGCGCTCCGCGGCGTCCTGGCGAGCTGCGCAACGAACGCGATCAATTCGTCGTTTGCCGCTCCTTTCTCGTGTGGCGAGCGAAGCGCGATCACCAGCCGTTGCGAATCGGCCTGCACGATCGCACGGCGCCGGCTACCGGGACGCACATCAATCTCAAGGGTGAAGGCGGACGCCGTGGTCCGTATCCATGACGGCAAGGCAACCTGCGAGGGCGCGGCAGGCTTCAGCTGAGACCCGAAATGGCCAGCCGTTCGATGGTCGGGATGACGTAGCCTTGCATGAACTGAATCGCGACGATCACGACGATTGGTGAAAGATCCAGTCCGCCGAAGACCACCGGAACGCGGCGTCGCACCCAGTCGAGCACTGGTTCGGTGACGGAGTAGATGAAGCGCACGATCGGGTTGTATGGATTGGGCTCGATCCAGCTCAGCACCGCCGAGGCGATCACGACCCAGAAGTAAAGCTGCAGCAATCCCTGCAGCATCGACGCCACGAAGACTACGAAGTTGGTCCAGACAAACACTGCGCGGCATCCTTACCCTGACCGCGCCAGCACGCGCGATCGATCGGCGGCGGCGTGCAAGGCGCTCGCGACGATATCAGAAAAGCCAGCCTCGGCGAATCGGCGCAGGGCCGCTTCGGTGGTGCCGCCGGGCGATGCGACGATTCGTATCAACTCGGCCGGCGTGAGCGGCGACTGGCGCATGTTGGCTTCCGCCCCACGCAGCGTCTGCAATGCCATCCGAATTGCCAGCTCGATCGGCAGCCCTTCGCTCGCGCCGGCATCGGCGAGCGCTTTCACAAACAGATAGACGTAAGCCGGGCCGCTGCCCGACAGCGCCGTGACCGCGTCGAGCAGCGTCTCATCCTTGAGTGCGATCGCGTCGCCCACCGCACGGAACAGCTTCAGCGCGAAGACTTCATCGGCCTTGCTCGCATGCGGCCCGCGCACCAGAGCCGCCATCCCCTGGCCGACCATCGCGGGCGCATTGGGCATCACGCGAATCACCCGCGCATGCTCTCCCAGATGACGCTGCAAGCGCGCGATCGGCACTCCGGCGGCGATCGAGATGTAAAGCCGGGTGCCTCCTGGAGCGGTCGCCCCACGGCCGGCGGTGGGTCGCTTGCCCGCATCCGCAGTCCGCGCGCGCAAACCGGCTGCGATGCCGTCGAGTACCGCATCGATTGCCTGGGGCTTGACCGCGATCACGATCGCACGCGCCTCGCTGACCACCTCATCGTTGTCCGCTGTGGTCCGAATCTTGAGCAGACGCGCGAGGCGCCGCCGCCGCGCGGGATCGACATCCGAGGCAATCAGGTCGGACGCCACGAAGACCTTGCCGGCGCGCAAGCCGCGCGCCAGCGCCTCAGCCATATTCCCGCCGCCGATGAAGCCCAGCTTTTTCATTGCGCACGCTCGCCGAAGACCGCCCGTCCCACGCGCACGATCGTCGCGCCCTCTTCGATCGCCACCTCGAAGTCGTCGCTCATTCCCATCGACAGCTCGCTTAACTCAAGCCCGCTCTTGGCGGCAAGCTCATCGCGCAGTTCGCGGATGGCGGCGAAGTAGCGCCGCGCCCGCTCCGGATTGGCCGCTGGCGGCGGGATCGTCATCAATCCCACTACTTCGACCTCGTCGCGCACGGTTTCGATGAGTTCCTCGACCTCACCCGCAAGGACGCCATGCTTGCTGGCTTCGGCGCCGATGTTGATCTCGACCAGCACATGCATGTCGGGACGATGGCGCGCCCGTCGCAGCGCCTGCGCAAGCCGCGCCGAGTCGAGCGTCTGAATGAGGTCGAAATGCTCCGCCGCGATCCGCGCCTTGTTGGCCTGCAGATGTCCGATCAGGTGCCATCGGATATCGGCGAGGCCAGCCAGCTCGTCCCATTTGGCGACGGCTTCCTGCACGTAATTCTCGCCGAACTCGCGTGCGCCAGCTTCATACGCGGCGCGAAGCGCCGCGGCCGGCTGCGTCTTGGTCGCCAGCACGAGCCGGACCGAATCGACTTCGCGCGCCGATCGTTGCGCAGCCGCTTCAATACGGCCACGCACTTCGGCCAGTCGCGCCGCGGTCTCAACGGAGCTCATCACTTTTCTCCCACGCCATCGAGTCGCGCCAGCGCCGCCAGCACTTCCGCCACCGGCAGGCCCATCACGTTGTCCCGCGACCCCTCGACGCTGTCGATGAACGTGCCGCCGAACCCCTGGATTCCGTATGCGCCCGCCTTGTCAAACGGCTCACAGGTCGCGATATAGGCCTCGATTTCGTCGGCGGACAGCGCGCGGAAGGTCACACGGCTGGTCACAGCAGCACTGTCGCGAACTACGCCTTCGCGAGCGATAGCGAAGGCGGTGATCACCGTGTGAGTACGCCCGGAAAGCCGCGACAGCATCGCGCGCGCATCCGCAGCATCGAGGGGCTTGCCCATAATCGCCCCGTCGCATTCGACCACTGTATCCGCGCCGATGACAAGGCGACCGGACGCGCCGTTTGAGACGGCGACAGCCTTGTCCCGCGCCATCCGCAGCGCGAATGATGCTCCATCCTCGTCGGGCCGCGGCTGCTCGATCACTTCGCTATGACGCACATCGAAACGCAGCCCGGCGCGCTCCAGCAATTCACGCCGCCTTGGCGACGCGGAGGCAAGGGTTAGTTTCATCATCGCGGTGCTGACACGAGCCGGTTTCAGCGGCGGGCCATCAATTGCTGCCAAAGGACTGCCGATCGTGCAAGCTGTATGTAGCAGGATGGACGCGGAGGTGGCGGGGATGGAAACCTCGGGAGATGCGGCGAGCGCTGCATGCGACTCATGACGCGCACCCGATGGCGGATCGTCGTAATCGCGATCCTCGCTTCAGCGTTCGCCGGATGCGGCTCCAACCATCGCGCTCAAGTCGCACCCGCCATCGACGGTGCAGGCAGTGCGGCGCAATCGGGCGCGCAGCCGGGGGCCGCAACGCGACCGGCGCCCAGCTCGCCGGAGCAGCTCTTTGTCGAAGGCTATCAGGCGTATGAACGTCGCGACTTCGCGCTCGCCGCCGATCGAATGAAGCTCGCGGCCGCCGGCTATCCGCAACTGGGCGACTACGCGCTCTTTTATCTCGCCTCGGCGCATCAAGCGCAGGGCGATCAGGCCGCTGCCGGCGCTAGTTTCCGCCGTCTGCTCGAAAGCTACCCGCAGAGCATCGTTCGCAAGCGGGGCGAAGCTGCACTGGCGGAGATCGTGCTGGGGCAGGGCGACTTCGCGCAGGCGCGCGCGCTGGCATCAGTAGCCGCATCCGGCGACGCCGCTCCCGAGACGGCGCAACGCGCGCTGCTGGTCGAAGCGAAGGCGGCGGCCGCGATGAACGATTCTCTCGCGGCCTTTCGCGCCTTGCAGACGATCCGGCGCAGGTATCCGCACGCCGATGCTGACCTTCAGGCGCGCGCGGCGGAAAGGGAGCTGCTCGCGGCGCATCCCCAGATCGCCGATACTCAGTCGCTCGCATACCATCGCGGCGAAGCCGAATTGCTGCTCGCCGAAGGGCAGGATCGCGCAGCGCGCGATCAAGTCGACGATGCGCTGGCACTCGCGCCGGACCGGGCGTCACGCGCCGAGCTGCTCTGGCTGCGCGCGCGCTCGTTGCGATCCGATTCCGCAGCCGAGCGCGGCGCACTCGAATCGTACCTGAAGCTGGCGCCTAAGGGCGCCCATGCACCGGCAGCGCTCGAGCAGCTCGGGCGGCTCTGGTGGCATGAGGATGAACGCGAGCGCGCGAAATCCGCCTTCGCGCGAATCGTGCGCGGCTTCCCTCGAAGCGAGCAATCGCCGGGTGCAATGGTGCGGATCGGGCGGATTTTCGAGGAGCAGGGCAAGCTCGACAAGGCGCGTGCGCAATACGAACGCGCCGCCGCTCGCTATCCCAACAGCGAAGCCGGCGCCGACGCGCGCTTTCGCGCGCCCTGGATGCTCTATCTTGGCGGTTCGTATTCGTCCGCGGCCGGGCGCTTCCAGGCGCTGAGCGCCAAAGCGTGTCCGCCAATCGAGCGCGACATGTACCTCTACTGGTGCGCACGGGCGCTGTAGCGAGCGGGCGATCGCGAGCGGGCCCGCGCGATTTACAGCAACCTCGCCGCGAGCACCGATAGCAACTACTATCCCGCGCTCGCCGCGATGCGCGCCGCCGGCGTTCGCGCGATGCTGCCAGCCGCGACCGCCGCCGATCTCGCGCCGGGTTCGCCACCGCCCGTGGGTCCGGACGCATCGTTTCATCTGTCGCGGGCGCTCGCGCTGCGGAGACTGGGCCTCAACGACCTCGCCAGCGGCGAGCTCACGGCGCTAAGGGCCTTTGCAGGACGCGATTCAGGTTTGCGGACATTCGTGCTCGCCGAATACCAGGCTGCCGCGGTGTACCACGAGGCCATCAAGATGGCGACCACGATGGCCGAGCGCGGCCAGCTCAACACCGATGTCGCCGAACGTATCCGCTACCCGCGCGCATATTGGGATCTGCTCGTGCCAGCGGGTGCGCGGACCGGAATCGAGCCCTATCTGCTGCTGGCGCTGGCGCGGCAGGAGAGCCTGTTTGATCCGGCGGCGCGCTCGTCGTCGGATGCGCGCGGGTTGATGCAACTGCTGCCGACGACGGCCGAGCGCGTTGCGCGGCAGGACGGCATCGCCAGCGACCCGCTTGATCTCTATGATCCCGCGCTCAATGTGCGGCTCGGTACGGCGTATCTCGCCGTTCTGCTACGGATGTTCGGCGGCAACCAGTTCCGCGCCGTTGCTGCCTACAACGCGGGCGAGCATGCGGTCGCGAAGTGGAATCAAAAGGCGCCGCTCGAGGACGACGAATGGGTCGAGCAAATCGAGTTCCGCGAAACGCGCGAGTACGTCAAGAAGGTGATCGGCGGCCGGCGCGAATATCGCCTGCTGTATGCGCGGGGTTCGAGCATGTAACGATCGACCCGTCACACAGCATCGTCGGCATCGATGTCGGCGAGGACTTCCTTGATCTCGCGATCGTCGAGAATGCTCGCGCGCCGGAGGTTCGCTACGAGCGCGTCGTAATCGCGGATATCGAAGCCGAGCCGCTGGAGATTCTGCGCCAACGCATGCTCGCCGCGTTCAGCGGCCGGGGTTCCGGGAGCGTTGCGATAATCGACTCGCCGCGATGGCCGCGCGATCTCGACTGGTCGCGCCGCCACGAAGGCATCACGCCGATCGTGCGCCCGGATCCACCGCCCGGTCGCGACCTCGATCGCGCGCTTCGCGCTCTGATCCGGCGCAGCGTAACCGCCAACGCCGAACCGATCCGCCTCTCGATGTTCCCAACGCCGAGGCTCGATTACTTCACTGGCTGCGTGACGAATCGCGAATGCAAGCCCCATCTGCGCACGATCTACGGAGCGCTGTTCGGCAGGCTCCCCGCGACTTCAACCGATGGCCGAATCTCGGGCGGCACGTTCACACGCTTCATGCTCTGCGGCTTCGTGGCGTACGTCGTTCTCGAGCAGATGGGCGTCAAATGCTACGAATGCTTCCCCGACGTCCAGTTCAGACTACTTGGCCAGGGCGGGTATCTCCCGCCCAAGCGCAAGCGCACAGCGGCGCTGCGGGAGCGCCTCAAGATCCTCGATGCGCTTTACAGCGAACAGGGAATCGCCGCCGGGCCCCGCGCATCGACGCTCGATCAGGCCGACGCCGCAGTGATGGTGCTGGCTGGCCTGCGGCCCGGCTCGCTCGTTTCGATCCGCAACCCTGCGGAAGGAGAGTTCATCGTCGCGTTTCGCGATTCGCCACCGAATCCTTTGCCCGAGCTGGTCGCGGCTTCTCTGGATTCTTCTTCTTGCGATTCGCGCCGCGCGCTGACCGCATCCACGGCGGCTTCGCCTTGAGGATGCGCGCGTAGATCGCGCAGTCGGGCTGATGGGCGCCGGGAATATAGCCGGTGCTGAGCAGGAACTCGCGCGTAATCTCGCCGCCGGTGAACACAAAGGTCTGCTTGAACAGCTTGACCCACTGATCGGTTTGTAGCGGATGATTGGCGTCCAGCCAGCCGCGAAACGATCCATGCTGCTCGCGCAGTTGGAGGATGCGCCGCGCGTTCTCGATCGCCGCGTTCACCTTGAGCCGGTTGCGCACGATTCCCGCGTCACGGAGCAATCGCTGGCGCTCGCGGGCCCCATACGCCGCGACCCGGTCGATATCGAAACCATGGTAGGCGGCGCGGAAGTTGTCGCGTTTCTTGAGAATCGTGCTCCACGACAGCCCGGCCTGATTCACTTCGAGCATCAGCCGCTCGAACAATTGCGCATCGCCGGCGAGCGGGAATCCGTACTCGAAATCGTGATAGGCGGCGTGAAGCGGATCGCTCGCGGCATAACGGCAATAGCTCATCAGCGCGTCTTCCCTGAGAAGAAGCGATTATGTACACAGCCGCTGCCCGGTCAATCCCACCTTGTTGAGCGGACCGCCACCGCGCGGGATGCACAGCGATCGGCTTGCGCGCTGGGCCGCTCCCATGGCGGCCCCGGCCCGCGGCGCTTGACATCGCACGGATGGTCGGATTGAAGGGAACCGAAGCAGCCTGACGCCGAAGGCGCGGGCGCATCGCAGCAAGTGCCGCTACAATTCAGGGCGATCTTCTTCGATCTCGACGGTACGCTCGTCGACATTCATGGACCGCTGTATATCGCGGCTCGCAATGCGCTCGAACAGCTCGGCCATCAGCCTGCGCTGACCCGTGAGCATTACGATCGGCTGATCGCGCAAAACGACATGTGGCTCGGCGTCCCCGAACACTTGCGCCGCGAGTACGCCAAACTCGCGTTCGCTTACTTCATGACGGAGAACGATCGTGCCGAACGCCTGGAAGTTCTACCCCATGTGATTGAAACCCTCGGCGAACTCAAGCGCAGGAATTACATGACTGCCGTGATCACCAGCCGCCCCGGCGATCCCAAGCGTTTGGTCGAAAAGCTCTCGATGGTTGGGCTGGCGCCGTATTTCGATCAGGTCGTCACCGCCGACACGCGCTCGCTGCGCGCGCTGGACAAGAGCGAATCGCTGCGTCAGGCTGCGATGCGCGCTGGAGTCGTGCCGCATGCTTGCATGTATGTCGGCGACGAGCCGCGCGACATGATGGCTTCGGCCAATGCGGGCTACGGGGCGAAGATCGCGGTCGCGACCGGCGCGGCCAGCTATGAGTATCTCACCAACCATCCCGAGCATCGGCCCGACCACGTGATGCGCTCGATGGGCGAGCTGATCGCGCTGCTCAATCATCTCCGCGAGAGCGGGCCGCTATAGGCGGACGGAGGCGCCCATGACCGACCGGCAACAATCGCGCGAAGTGCCGCAGGCGCTTTCCGATCTCCGGCTGGTCGAGCTGCCATGCCTTGATCCGATGCCGTTCTTCGCGGGGCCGATGGCGGCCAAGGCGTTCGCCGATCTCGGCGCCGAAGTAATCAAGGTCGAGCCGCCACGGGTCGGTGCTTCCGAACGGCAACGCGGGCCATTCCGCGATGACGTTCCCGACCCCGAAACTGGCGGGCTGCATCTCTATCTCAACACCAGCAAGCTCGGCGTCACGCTCGATTTGCACAGCGATCGCGCGCGCGCGCTTCTGATGCGCATGCTCGAATCCGCCGATATCGTGCTCAATCCCAATTTGCCCGCGCTGGCCGAGCGGCTCGGCCTCGGCTGGCGCACGCTCTGTGCGTGTTTCCCCAAGCTGATCGTCGTATCTCTGACCTGCTTTGGCGCCGACTCGCCGTATCGCGACGTACGCGGCAATGATCTGGTCGCGACGCATATGAGTTGCGTCGGCTACGAGACACCGATCAACCAGGTCACGGATCCGCCGACTCAACCGCCGCTGAAGGCGGCAGGCCGCCAAGCTGATTGGCTGACAGGCTACACAGCCGCCGCCGCCGCGATGTGCGCCCTGTTCCAGCGCAAACACACCGGCCGCGGCCAACATGTGGATGCCAGCGCGTGGCTGGCGATGGTCAGCATGGTGCGGCCGACCCTCGGGATCCATTCGCACGAAGCGGCGGACGCGCCGTATGGCATGAGGATTCGCACGCGGATGAAAAACGGCGTGCCGTGGGTCTATCCATGCAAGGACGGATGGGTCAGCTTCAGCCCGTTGACCGATCGCTTCTGGCGCGGCACCCGCAACGTACTGGGCAATCCCGAGTGGACTCAAAACGAGCTGTTCAAGGATCTGCCCGGGCGCGCGGCGAACTCCGATGCGATCGAAGCTGGACTCATCGGCTGGTTCGCCGAGCGCGGCAAGGAGGAGATCTTCGAACGCGCGCAACGCGAGCATGTGCCGTGCTTCCCGGTCTACACGCCGCGCGAGGTGGCCGCGAATCCGCAATACAAGGCGCACAACTATTTCGTTGAGCAGGACCATCCGGCGGCGGGCGAGGTCAGGATGCCCGGCGCGCCGTACATGTTCAGCCGCACGCCATGGCGATTGCGCTGCGGTGCGCCACGGCTTGGCGAGCACAACCGGACGATCTTCGGCGAACGGCTCGGACTCGGCGAGACCGAGCTCGCAGCGCTGCGCGAAGCGGGAGCGATCTGATGAGCGAGCTGCCGTTTCGCGGGATCCGCGTCGCCGACTTCGGCTGGATCTTCGCGATCCCGCATACGACGGCATGGCTGGGCGCGCTCGGTGCGGATGTGATCCGCGTCGAGAGCATCAAGTCGCCCGACCTGGTACGATTTCTAAGCGGCACTGATGGAGTGCCCGGACTCAACCGCAGCGGGATTTTCAGCTCGATCAACTTTTCCAAGCGCAGCTTGGCGCTCAATCTCGCCCATCCGAGCGCGACTGAAATCGCGCAGCGGCTGGTGATGGCGAGCGACATCGCGACCGAGAATTTCACCGTCGGCAACATGGAGAAGTTCGGTCTGAGTTACGATCATCTGCGCAAGCTCAAGCCCGACCTGATCATGCTGTCCGGCACGCCGTTGGGGCAGACCGGTCCGCTCGCGCGGACCGTCGGCTTCGGCCCGACGACGCAAGCCTTCGCCGGCATCTGTCATCTTACCGGCTACCCCGGCAGTTTCCCGTGCGGGATTGGCGGGACCTGGCCGGATTTCGCAGTCGGCGTGGCGATGGTCTTCGCGCTGCTCGCCGCGCTGCACCATCGCGATCGTACCGGCGAAGGGCAGTACATCGATCTCTCGATGGCCGAGATGGTCACTGCGATGCTGCCCGAAGCGATGATGGAATTCTTCATGAACGGGCGCGACACGGGCCCGATCGGCAATCGGGACGAATCCATCGCGCCGCACGGCGTCTTTCCGGCGCGCGGCGACGACAAGTGGATCGCACTGGCGGCCGCTGACGACGCCGAGTTCGGGTCGTTGTGTGAGGTTCTGCGAGCGCCGGCGCTGGCCTCAGATGCGCGGTTCGCGCGGCTGGCGGAACGGCTTCGGAACGTCGATGCACTCGAAGCGGAGATCGCGGCGCATACGAGCGGTTTCGATCGCGACGAGCTGGTAAACGCGCTGCGCGCTCGCAACCTCGTCGCCGGGCCGGTCTATCGCGCCGATGAAATCGCCAACGATCCCGCCTATCGCGCTTCAGCGATGCCGGTGACGCTGAATCACAAGGAATCCGGCCCGCGCGAGATACCTGGTCTGCCGGTCGGCTTCAGCGCGATGACCCCGGACTATCAACCTGCGGCGCCGCTGGGCGAACATTCGGACGAGGTATTGCGCGACCTGCTCGGCTACTCCGAGGCGGAGATCGAACGCTTCAAGTCGGAAGGGATAGTGGTCTAGACCAATGACGGAAACATCGGTGATGTCTGGAACTGGCCCGGCGCGTCCAGGTGCGGTTGCGATTTGGGTGCAGGCCGTGCGCGCGCCATCGCTCACGGCAGCCGCGATGCCGGTGCTGTTGGGCGGCGCGATCGCCGCGCGCGCAGGATTCTTCTCGGCGCCGCGGCTGATGCTCGCGCTGCTGGGTGCGATCGCGATCCAGGCCGGCACCAACCTGATCAATGACTACTACGATCACGCGCATGGCGCCGACTCGCCCGATTCGCTCGGCCCCAGCCAGGTGATCCAGCGCGGGCTGTTGACGCCGGCGCAGGTATGGTGGGGCGGCATTGCCGCGTTCGGCATCGGCGCGGCGCTCGGGCTGGTGCTCGTCTACCTGTGCGGATGGCCGGTGCTGCTGATCGGGATTCCCAGCATCGCGGCCGGATATTTCTATACTGCTTCGCCAGTATCGCTCGCGTACGTCGCGCTTGGCGAGCTAACCGTGTTCATTTTCATGGGGCCAGTGATCGTGCTGGGGGCGTATTACGTGATCGCGCTGGGCTTTTCATGGCCGGCGCTGGCGGCGTCGATCCCGATCGGCTTTTTGGTCGCGGGCATCCTGCATGCGAACAACATCCGCGACATCGACAGCGATCGCGCCCATGGCAAGCGCACGCTGGCGACCATCCTCGGACGCAAATGGTCCAACTACGAGTTGGCCGCGCTTGATGTCATGGCATACGTGACGACGGCGATCGGGGCGCTGACGCATACGCTTCCGTGGACGGTGCCGATTACGCTGCTCGCGGTGCGTCGCGCGCGCCAGCAACTCGGCATCGTGTTTGCGGAGAACGAGGCGCGCAAGCTCAACCTCGCACTGCTGCGATCGGTGCAGCTGCACATGGAGTTCGGGCTGCTGATGATCGCAGCGTTCCTGATTGCGCTACCGCTGGGGTTATAGCGGCTGAGGCGTCTAGTCCTTGCGCGTCAGCAGGCCTGTGACCCCGAGCACTGCGAAAATCTATCCGGCGAGGATGTGCAGACCCAGGTAGCGGCGCAACCAAAGCTCGCCCGTTGATGCGTGCCGCTCAGAGGCATCCCGTCAGCAGCCCCGGATTGGCGGCCACTTCGCGCCGCAACGACTGGTAGCTTTGCAAATCGTCGAGCGTGTGGAACATTCCACGATGCGTCCAGCCCATCAGCGGCATCGCGCGCGCCACCATCGGTGCGAAGACGTCGCCAAAGCTGCTGAAAGGCTGCGCACGCGGCATCAGCTCGAACACCGCCGGCTCGCATATGTACACGCCGCAGAACATCATCGATTGCAGGCCCGCAGCGACTCCTGCATCAATCTCGGCAGGGAAGTCGCGGAATCCGCCACCAGCCATCAATCTGACGCGCCGGATCATCGATTCCGCATCTACTTCGATGCGGCTGTAGCCCTCCAGGCGCGGCGGGCGATAGAGCGCGATTGTCACCAGCGGCGAGCGCACACGATGGAACTCGATCATCGCGCGCAAATCGAGATCGAGAATCGTGTCGGCGTTGGCTACCACGAACGGCTGATTGCCGAAGAATGATCGGAGTACCAACAGCGGTCCGCCGGTGCCGAGCAGCGTCGGCTCCGGCGAGTAAGTGAGCTCGACGCCGAGCTTCCTGCCGTCACCCAGCGCCAGTTCGAACTGATCGGCGAGGTGATGGACGTTGATCGCGATTTCGCTGATGCCCGCGCGGCGCAGCATCCCGATCGGATACTCGATCAATCGGCGGCCGCCGATCTCCAGCAGCGGTTTCGGAGTGGCATCCGTCAGCGGACGCAGCCGTTCGCCTCGACCGGCAGCCAGCACCAGCGCCTTCACAGGATGCCGATTGCCTCCGTCAGTTTGCGGTAGTCGGCTCTGGGAGCCAGAATGCGTTGAGCCTGGCGCTGACACCACGCGACATATTTCTGGTAGCCCGCTTTGCCCGTCTGCTCGAAGGACTCAAACCGCCCAATCATCTTGATCGCGTGTTGCAGCACACAGAGCTGATAGCTCTCGACCATCGCGTCGTGAGTGAGCGTGTTGGCGCCGCGCGCCGCGACGCGATCCAAGTAATGACGCAGCAATTCATCTTCGAGCGCCGGCGAGATCACTCGCGCAGTGTCGCGCGTGGTTAGCAGGACGGCGAGGTCCTGCGCGGCGGGCGCCATCAGGGCGTCCTGAAAATCGATCACGCGGATGCGGCCGGCGTCCTGCACGAAAAGATTTTGGCCATGATAGTCCCGATGCGAAAAGACGCGTGGCAAGTCACCGAGCCGCGCGGCCAACGCCGCAAGCTCCGGTTTGAGCTGCACGGGTTCGCATCGCACGCCGAGCGCGTCGAGGCCGCAATCGAGAAACTGCTCCATCTCCCAGGCGAACAGCCGCGCGTCGTACGCGATCGAAAATGCGTAGCATCGCGGGTCGCGCCGGCGCGTGCCCTCGACATGGATCAGCGCGAGCTCATCGATTGCCGCGCGGTAGAGTTCTGCTGCCCGCGCGGGGTCGGCCAGCGCCGCACCGAAGAGCGCCAGGTCTCCGACGTCTTCGACCAGCATCAGCCGCTCGTTCGGCGCAGCGCGGAAGATTTCAGGTACGGCCACACCAATCGAGCGCATGAAGCGATGAACGTTGACGTAGGGCGGCTCTGCGAGCGGTTCGGCCATCAAGCTGAGCGCGCGCACGTACATCGGAAGATCATCGGGGCCGAGATCGATGACAATCGCACTGGGCGGAGCGCCAGTAGCGCCGGGGTCAATCGCCACGCGCCAGAAGCGGCGTGCCGAGGCGTCGCCGCGCAGTTGAGCAATCTCGCTGACGCGCGCGCCCGGCCATCGCCCGGCGACGGCCGGTTCAATCCATGAGTGCGGCGCGGATGACGAGGAGGGCGGCGGCTGCGGCACGGCTGCGATTGTACCGGCGCGCCGCCGTGCCCGCCATGCATGGCGGGCGGCAAGCGGGCCTGCGGATGTCGAAAAGCCGCGCTCATGCTATACTTCGGCGCCGATAAGGATTGCTTTTTTCCCGGCGAGGTAGATGACGACCTGGTTTCCAATCGCGGTGACATTTCTGGTCGCGGGCGTTGTAGTCGGCGTGATGGTCACCATCAATCGCGTCCTTGGGCCCAAACGGCCAAGCGCCATCAAGAGCGAAGCTTTCGAATGCGGCAATCCGCCCAGCGGGAGTGCATGGGGCCGTTTTTCAGTCCGCTTTTATCTCACCGCAATCCTCTTTCTGGTCTTCGACGTCGAAATTGTCTTCCTGTACCCTTGGGCGGTCGAAGTGCGGAAACTGGGGATGTTCGGCTTCGTCGAGGCGCTGATCTTCATCGGCGTGTTGCTGGTCGGGCTGATCTACGCATGGCAGCGCGGCGTGCTCGATTGGGATTGACCCCGCGTCCGTTTCAAGGCTGATCTGAAGTCCCCCATGCTGATCGTACAATGCTGATCGAAAAACTCGCTGCGCGCTTCGGCGATGCGATCCTCCGAACCGAGACGGCGCACAACGAAGAGACCATCGTGGTGGCGCGCGATCGCGGTATCGAGGTGTTGCGCGCGTTGCGCGATGAGCCCGGCTTCCGTTTCAACTTCCTGAGCGATTTGACGGCGCTGGATTGGCTCGGCCGCGCCCCGCGTTTCGAGGTCGTCTACCACCTTTATTCGTTCGAACTGAAGCACCGATTGCGCGTGAAGGTGCCGCTCGACGAAGCTGACCCGTCGCTGCCCAGCGTGATCGAGCTGTGGAAGGCGGCCGACTGGCTGGAGCGCGAATGCTTCGACATGTTCGGCATCCGCTTCGAGGGCCATCCCGACCTGCGCCGCATCCTGATGTATGACAGCTTCGTCGGCCATCCGCTGCGAAAGGACTATCCGGTCAACAAGCGCCAGCCGATCGTTCCCGAGATCGACCCGGTGACCAGTCCGCGGATGCCATCGCGCTAGCCGCGCCACGAGCCGGCAACCAATCGAGTCAGCGACCATGTCACTACCCGCGCGCTGGGCAAATAAGATCGAGACGACCGATTCGGCCGATGAGATCATGGAAATCCAGATGGGTCCGTCCCATCCGGCCTCGCACGGGACGATCAAGTTCAACCTGAAGCTCGAAGGCGAGCGCATCATGGACTGCGACGTCGAGGTCGGCTACCTGCATCGCGCGTTCGAAAAGATGTGCGAGCAGGGCACTTGGACGCAGGTTTTCCCGTACACGGACCGGCTCAACTACGCCTCGCCATGCATCAACAACGTCGGCTTCGCGCTGGCGGTCGAGAAGCTGCTCGGCATCGAGACGCCCGATCGATGCAAGTACGTGCGCATGATCATGAGCGAGGTCTCCCGCATCACCGACCATCTGACCTGTCTGGGGATGGCGAGCGGCGAAGTCGGCGCGCAGACCGTGATGTTCTACACGCTGGAGGCGCGCGAGTTCCTCTATGACCTGGTGGAAGCGGTTACCGGCGCGCGGCTGACGGTCAGTTGGTGCCGCGTCGGCGGAGTGACGCGCGATCTGCCCGCCGACTTCAATGATCGCATCGCGGCGTCGTTCAAGAGCCTCGACAGCGTGATGTCCGATTGCGACAAGCTGCTCTCTCGTAACCGGGTCTTCATCGACCGGATGTCCGGCATTGGTGTGATGCCGGCCGACGAGGCGATCTCATACGGCCTCACTGGACCACTGCTGCGCGCGACCGGCGTTTCCTACGACGTTCGCAAGGCCGACCCGTATCTGTTCTACGATCGGATGGAATTCGATGTTCCGCTCGGCGAGCGCGGCGACAACTACGACCGCTTCCAGATGCGCTTCCGCGAGATTTTCGAGTCGAAAAAGATCATCGAGCAGTGCCTCCAACAGATTCCCGAGGGCCCCGTCTCGATCGATGATCCGAAGGTCGTGCTGCCGCCCAAGGATCGGGTGTACAACTCAATCGAAGGGCTGATGAATCACTTCAAGCTGATCATGGAAGGCATCAAGGTCCCGCCGGGCGAGGTCTATCAGGCGGTCGAGGGCGCCAATGGCGAGCTGGGGTTCTTCGTGGTCAGCGACGGCAGCGGGCGTCCCTACCGGGTGCGCGTGCGGCCGCCATGCTTTCTTGCGATGAGCGCGCTGAACAAGATGCTGATTGGCGGGATGATACCGGACATCATCACGACCTTCGGCATGATGAATATGATCGGCGGCGAATGCGACCGGTGAGCCGCGCGGAGCGTGGTTGCTGAGTGGGGGCGGGAATCCTTGAGGACGCCGGCGGGAAGGCAAATCGCTCCGCGTAGATTCTTCGCTCCGGCAGCCTCCGCTCAGAATGACAAGCTCCTCTCCGTCATCCTGAGCGAAGCGAAGGATCGCCGCGAAGCGATTTGCTGGCAGAGAGATTCTCGCCAGCGAGGAAAGAGTTAGCTTCTAGCTCCCCTCTCGATGACCAGAGAGAGGGTTGGGGGTGAGATTGCCAGCTTCAGTTCCGGTCGAGCCGAACCTTCTATTCTACGGGGACAATCTGCAAGTCCTCCGTGAGAGCATCGCGGCCGAATCCGTTGACCTGATCTATCTCGATCCGCCGTTCAACTCGAACCGCGACTACAACGTGCTGTTCAAGGAGCACGGAGTCGAGTCGGAGGCGCAGATTCGCGCCTTCGAGGATTACTGGTACTGGGATCGCACCGCGGAGAAGACCTACCGCGAGCTCACCGATCCGATGGCCGAGAGCCGAGGTGTCCCCGCCAAGCTGGTATCACTGATCGAGTCACTGCGCGCCTTCCTCGGACAGAACGACATGATGGCCTACTTGGTCATGATGTCGATTCGGCTGGTCGAGTTGCGCCGCGTGCTCAGGCCTACCGGCTCGCTCTATCTGCACTGCGACCCGACGGCGAGCCACTACTTGAAGCTGGTGCTAGATGCGGTCTTCGGCTTCGACAGGTTCGTAAGCGAGATCGTATGGAAACGGACCAACGTCCACAGCGACGCAAAGCGGTGGAGCCCGGTCTCCGACACCATCTTCTTCTACTCAAAGACGGCCGAGTTCGTTTGGAACCCCATCCATCTGCCGCATTCAGCCGAGTACGTGGAATCTAAGTACCGCTATGCGGAGCCGGACGGTAGAAAGTACAGGCTGGACAACATGACCAGTCCGAACCCGCGTCCCAACATGACATACGAGTGGAAAGGGTTTCCGCCACCTGCTTATGGATGGCGGTACTCGCGCGAGACGATGGAGAAACTCGACCTCGAGGGTCGCATCTGGTACCCGGATTCAAAATCCAAACGCCCACAGCTCAAGCGTTATCTTGATGAAATGTCCGGCACACTTCTCGGAAATGTCTGGGTGGACATCGATCCGATAAACTCGCAAGCGAAGGAACGGCTCGGCTACGCCACGCAAAAGCCGCTCGCGCTACTAGAGCGAATCATAAAGGCATCCTCGAACGAGGGAGACTTGGTCCTCGATCCGTTCTGTGGCTGCGGCACCGCGATCCACGCCGCCGAGCAGTTGCGACGGCGGTGGATCGGAATTGACATTACTCACCTCGCGATTGGCTTGATCCGCAATCGGCTCGACACAGCCTTTCCCGGGATCAAGTACGAAGTGCACGGGCAACCGGCTGACGCCGAGGGCGCGCGCGCGTTGGCGGAATCTGAACCCTACGACTTCCAGTGGTGGGCGCTTCCGTTGATCGGGGCACGCAAGGTCGAGAACGGCGACCCACAGAAGAAGGAAGGCAAGAAAGGAATGGACCGAGGAATCGACGGAGTGATTCGATTCCTCGACCATCCGTCGGCGGAGCGCAGCCAGCGCATCATCGTCTCCGTGAAGGCCGGCAGGAACATCAATCCTTCGATGGTCCGCGACTTACGCGGAACCATCGAGCGCGAGAACGCGCCGATCGGAGTCTTGTTCTCGATGTATCCGCCCACTGCCGAAATGCGCGCCGAAGCCGCCAAGGCTGGCAATTGGCACTCGGACGCTTGGGGCCGCGACTATCCGCAGATTCAGTTGATCACGGTCGAAGAGGCGTTTGAGGGCAAACGAGTCGAGTATCCGGGGCGCGACGTGACTTTACAGCCGGCGCCGAAAGCCGACGCGCAACAAGAGCAGAAAAAGCTTCCGCTGTTACGGAAGAAGCGCGACTAACGGGTTGCCGCGCGCTTTGCGGGGGTGCGCGGGGCGCATATCATTCTGCGCCAGCGATGCGATGCCGGGCGACTCATCATCTGTCATGAGGGCCGAGAGAGCACCCTCACCCCAACCCTCTCCCTGGTCAGGGAGAGGGAGTGAAAAGCGGCGGGTGCTGATCGTTCTGCTCGGCGCGATTGGCGATGTCGTGCGGGCGCTGCCGTTGCTCGGCCGGATGCGCCGCGCGTGGCCCGATGCGCATCTCGCATGGTGCGTCGAGCCGCTTTCGCAGCCGATCCTCGAAGGCCATCCGTGGCTCGACGAGCTGATTGTCTTTGATCGATCGCGCGCGCCATGGTCGATCGCGCCGTTCCTGGCGCGGGTACGCGGCGGGCGCTTCGATCTCGTGCTCGATCTCCAGCGCATTCTGAAGAGCGGAGTCATCGCACGGGCTTCGGGGGCAGCCGAGCGCATCGGCTTCGCGCCAGCCAATGCCAAGGAGTTCAACCATCTGTTCGCGACCCGTTACATCGAGCCGCAGCCCAATCTGCGCCTGAAGCTGGCTCAGTATCAGGCCTTCGGCGATGCGCTCGGACTTGCGCCTGCTGCCATCGAGTTCGGCCTCGAACCCACGCCGGAAGAGCAATCGCGCGCCGACGCGATGCTCGCCGATGCGCCGCGGCCGATCCTCGCAGTGATCCTCGGCTCGTCGTGGCCCAGCCGCGTCTGGTTTCCCGAATCGATCGCCGCCGTGATTCAGTCGCTCGCGCATCCGCTCGAAGGTAGTCCGGCGTTCTCGCCGGTGTTACTTGGCGGTCCGGACGACGTTGCGCTCGCGCGCGAGGTGGTGAACCTCGTTGGCGAAACGCCGGTCCCCAACTTCGCGGGCAGGACCACGCTGCGCGACCTGATCGCGATCTTCCGTCGATCCGCCGCCGCCTTCGGCCCTGATTCTGGACCGATGCATATCGCGGCGGCCGTCGGGTGCCCGGTGGTATCGATTTGGGGCGCGACCTCAGCGCTCCGCTCCGCACCGTGGGGTTTTGCCGAGTATGCGATCAGCGGGGAGATTCCGTGCGCGCCATGCTACATCCGGCGGTGCCCGATCGGACGCGAGTGCATGAGGAGAATCGGACCGGCCGACGTTGTCGCCGCGATCCGGCGAGCATTCGCCGCGCACGCGGACCATTCAGGCAACTCACGATGAAGGTCGCTGTTCGCCCCGCCGTGATCGAGCTCGACGGCTGGCGTTTCGAAGTCGTGGCGCACGGCGGTCAAGGCGCTAAGCTTGACGAAGCTGTGCGCGGGAACGTGATAGCAGCGGCGCTCGCCTGCGTTCGCGGCGAGGGCAACGTGATCCGGCGCTCGCGCCACGCGACCACGACGAGCGCATCGATCGAGCGGCCGGGCATGGCCCCGCTTGGGGTGTTCATCAAGCTTTACGAACGTCCGCCGCGGTCCGCCGTATTGAAGGAACTGTTTCGCGGGTCGCGCGCCGATCATGCGGCGCGTATGTCATCCGCCCTGCGCGCGCGCGGCTTTGGCGTCGCATCCGTCCTGATCACTGGCCGCGAACCTCACGGCGGGCGCACCATGATCGTGACGAGTTACGCCGAAGGCGCGCCGCTGCTGGCCGTGATCGCGGCGGCCACGATGGCGCGCAAGCGCGCGATCCTGCACGCGCTTGGCGCCGAAATTGGCCGGTTGCATAGCGCGGGCTTCATCCATGGCGATCTCACGCCACACAATGTGTTTGTGGTGCGGGACGATCTGCCGCGATTCGTTTTCATCGATCACGATCGCACGCGCCGCCGCGCGCTTGCGTCAATCGGCGCGGCGCGCCGCCGATTGCGCAATTTCGTGCAGCTCGGGCGTTTCGCTTTGCCCGGCTTGACCCGCACGGACCGGATGCGTGTGCTCGCCGCGTATGCGCGCGTGATGGCAGTCCGCGATCGCCAAGCGCTGGCGCATCGCGTGCTGGCGATGCTGCGGGCCCGTCTCTCTCGCGACCGCATTGTTGCAGCTCCGCACACGAATTGCGCCGCCGATCGCGCGATCGGCGGCCTACGGCGGAGTTGATTGTGACCGCCACGACCAGCGGCAGTGATCGCATCGCCGGGCCAGACGCATCCGCTCAAGGGCGGTCCGGCGAATTGGCGGCCCAAGACGCCGGCTCATTGCACATCGTGGGCATCGATCCGGAACGCAACTTTGCGGGCGGCGAGTCGCAGGTGCTGGGACTGACGCTCGAGCTGCTCCGGCTCGGGCATCGTGCCGAATTGATCTGCGATCCCAGTGGACTGCTCTGGGAGCAGGCACGGGGCGCCGGCGTGACATGCCGTCCGCTGCGAATCCGTAATGCGATCGATCTTCCGGCCGGGATGCGTCTGCGCGCGCTGCTATCGGCCGATCACGCCGACATTGTGCATTTTCACACCGCGCGCGCTCATGCGCTGGCGCCGTTCGCGCGCGGCCGCGCGGGCGCGCTGATCGTCACGCGCCGGATGGATTACGCGCCCAATCGCCTGACCGCGCCATGGCTGTATGGCCGCGCGGTCGATGGCATCGCGGCGATTTCGTCGGGCGTTGCCGATGCGCTGGTTCGCTCGGGCGTGTCGCGCGAACGCGTGACGATCATCTCAAGCGGCGTGGACTGCGATCACTTCGCGCCGCCAAGCGCTGCATCCCGGCAGACTGCGCGCGCAGCGCTGGGTCTGGGCGCGGACACGCTGGCGATCGGCACGGTCGGCTCGCTGGTCGCCCGCAAAGGCCATCGTTATCTCATCGAGGCGATGGCCAAGCTGCGCGATAGCGGAGCGTCCGCTCGATGCTTCATCGCCGGCGATGGCCCCGAGCACGGCGCATTGAATGCGCTGATGCGGTCGCGCGGGCTGGAAGGCGAGATCACGCTGATGGGTGGCGTCGGCGACGTTCGCGGGTTACTTTGGGCGCTCGATATTTTCGTGCTGCCTTCACTAATGGAAGGGCTGGGGGTGGCGCTGCTCGAAGCGATGGCTTGCGCGCTGCCTGCGATCGCGAGCCGGACCGGCGGCATCGCCGATGTTATGGAAGACGGGGTGAGCGGCGTGTTGGTTGCGCCGGGTGATTCTGATCAACTGAGCGCGGCGCTTCGACGATTGGCCGCAGCGCGAGAGCTGCGAGTCGCTTTGGGAGCGGTGGCGCGGGCCCGGGCAATCGAGCATTTCAGCATGGCGGCGATGGCGCAGCGGACGCTCGAGCTTTACCGGACCTGCCTGGCTCGCGTGCGCGAGAGGAGATAGAGGACTGCGATGCACAGTATGACCGGCTTTGGGCGCGCCGAACTGGAGAGCGGCGGGGTGCGAATCGAGGCGCAGGTGCGCGCGCTCAACCAGCGCTTCTTCGAACTCAAGCTGAATCTGCCGCGGGGATGGGGTGAGTGGGAGGCGGAGATGCGCAAGCTGGTTCAAGCAGTTGTTGCGCGCGGGCGCGTCGAAGTCTTCATCCGGCGCACCGCGCTGCGCCCGCCGCCGACTCGCTTGATCGTCAACCACGAACTGGCCGCACAATACGTCAAGGAACTGCGGCACCTGGGACGCAAGCTCGGGCTCGGCGGCCAGCCGGGAGTCGAGGCGATTTTGCAGCGGCCCGAGATCTTCCGAATTGTCGAGGACGAAGGGGAAGAACGCTCGGAGGCGGCGCTCGGGATGCGGGCGCTGGCGCGGGCGCTCAAAGTGCTGCAGACCGATCGCAAGCGCGAGGGTATCAGCCTGCGCCGCGACTTCGAGACACGGATTGGCCGTCTCGAGCGCTTCCGCGCTGAGATCGCGCGGCTGGCCGAACGGTCGCGCGCCACGATCATCGCGAATTTCCAGGCCAAGGTCCGCGAGCTGCTCGCCAATTCGCCGGTGGACGAGCGCCGCCTGTACGAGGAAGCCACCAATGCCGCCCAGCGCGCCGATATCAGCGAGGAACTGACGCGCCTGGAGACCCATATTCCGGCCCTGCGTCAACTGCTGGTTCGCAAAGACCCGGTCGGCAAGCCGATTGAGTTCCTGCTCCAGGAGCTGAACCGTGAAGTGAACACGATCGGGGCCAAGTCGCAAAACGCCGCGCTCTCACATATCGCGGTGGAAGCCAAGGGCGAGATCGAGAAGATGCGCGAGCAGGTCCAGAACATCGAATAGCTCTGCAAAACGCGCACTTTGCAAGATTTGAGGGCTCGGATAGTCTATTGAGTGGGACCGTCTCTGCCTAAACGTCGCGGCATAATCTTCATACTCTCAGCGCCGTCAGGGGCGGGGAAGACGACGATTTCGCGTGCCGCCTTGAAGAGGATCAAGGGACTGGAGGCTTCGGTTTCGATGACCACCCGCGCTCCGCGCGAGGGCGAGGTTGATGGAGTCGATTACCGGTTCGTGAGCGAGAGTGACTTTAGGCGCAGGGTTGAGGCGGGCGAGATGGCTGAGTGGGCCCGTGTGTTCGACGCTTCTTATGGCACGCCGCGCGATCCGGTGGAGCGTTCGGTGGCGGCGGGAACCGATATCCTGCTCGACATCGACATACAGGGCGCGCGCAAACTCCGCGAGCGTTACCGCATCGACACGGTGACGATGTTCGTCCTGCCGCCGAGCTTCGCCGAGCTCGAGGGGCGGCTTCGGCGGCGCGGCACCGATGATCCTTCCTCAATCACGCGACGGCTCACGCGTGCGCATGAAGAGGCGTCAGCATACAGCGAATACGACTACCTGATTATAAACGCCGATCTCGAACAATCGCTCGCGCAGCTGGGCGCGGTGGTCGAGGCGGAGCGCCTGCGGGTGGATCGGTTGCGCGCGGAGTTCGCGCCTTGGAAGAGCTAGCGCAAGCGGGCGCGCCGCACGAGCTCGACGAGCTCATCAACCAGGTGCGGAGCTACAATCCGGCCGCCGATGTCGCGTTAATCCGCCGCACTTATGATTACTCGGCGGCGGTCCACATCAATCAGCGCCGGCTTTCCGGCGAGCCATACGTTATCCATCCGCTCAACGTCGCGCGGATCGTCGCGGATCTCAAGCTCGATGTGCCGTCGGTAGTGACCGCGCTGCTGCATGACGTGGTGGAGGATACTTTCGTACCGCTGGAGCAGATCGAGCGCGATTTCGGCGCCGAGGTCGCGCAACTGGTCGATGGTGTCACCAAGGTCTCGAAGATCACCTTCCAGAGCCATGAGGAGAAGCAGGCCGAGAACTTCCGCAAGATGATCATCGCGATGGCGCGCGACATCCGCGTCGTCCTGATCAAAC
>JBGPUE010000009.1:0-68080 GCA_041491005.1 Binataceae bacterium (SeqCode)
GAGCGGGCCGGTGCGCCACGGGCGCGTCGATCCGTAGATGCCAACGGTGGGGATGCCCAGGGCTCCGGCGACGTGCATGCTGCCCGAGTCATTGCCGGCGAAGCCGTCGCACAGCGCCATCAGCGCGACCATTTCGCCCACGCCGGTATGGCCCGCTGCGACGACCGCTCCCTCGGCGCTCGCGGCCGCCGCCTGCCCGCATTTTTCGCGTTCCGACGGCGCCCCAACTATCACGCTCTCCGCGCCATGGCGGCGGGCAATCAAATCGATCAGCGCGCCGAAGTACTCGACCGGCCATTCCTTGGCCGGGCCGTATGCCGCAGCCGGCGCCAGAGCGATCAGTTTCGCGCCTGGCCGCCGCCGGTGGGACGCCAGCCACAGGCGCATTTTCGAGCGATGGGCGGGCGAAACGTCGGGGATGCAATCGCCGATATCGCCCTCGATGCCGAGCGTGTCGCGCAGCATCCGCATCAAGTAGTGCACCTGATGCTGCTGCATCAGAAGTCCATCGGGCGCGCTGCGCCGGGTCAGCATCAGGCCCCGCCCGTCGCGCGCAAACCCCGCGCGGTGAGGGATGCCTGCCAGCGTCGCCCACAGCGCCGATTCAAAGCTGTTGGGGAACAGCACTGCGAGATCGAAGCGCCGCGCCCGAAGCTCGCGCACGATCCGGATGCGATCGATTACGCCACGCGCGCCGGGTGCGACCGCATAGGGGATGACTTCATCAATCCAGTTCGAGGCATCGAAGAAGCCCGCAAGTTCGCGCCGAATGAGTATCGCGAGATGCGCGCCGGGGTAGGCGCGCCTGACCGCGCGCAGCGCCGGCCGGCTCATCACGAGGTCACCCAGCCAGTTGACCTCTTTGACCAGGACGCGATCAGGCCGCAGCGCCGCCAGCCGGGAATCGGCGGCGCCGCGGCGGTCAGATTTCGACGCCGCGTTCATCTTTCCAGCGCCGATGAACCCAAAACCACTGCTCCGGATGGCGCAGAACCAGCCGCTCGAGCGCGGCGTTGTATGCGCGGGTGTTGGCCCTGATTCCTTCGTCCGGGTTGTCGCGATCGATCGTCTCCAGCGGCTGCTCGAACCGCATCACATGGGTGCCGTCCGCCTCGCGCCAGCATGCGGCCGGCACCACCGGAGCGCGGGTGCTCAGTGCTACGATGGCGAGGCTCTTGAAGGTCGCGGCCGGCGCGCCGAAGAAGTCGGCGCTGATGCCGTCGCGCCCGCCGGCGTGCTGGTCGAGTACGAAGACGACCGCCTCGTTGTGTTCGATGCGATCGAGGACGTCGTCGAGCGAACCACGGCGCGCAATCACGCCGACACCGGCGCGGCGGATGCGGCGGGTGACGATCCTATCGAGGATCGGCGGCCACAGCGGCTTGCGCAGAAAATGGATGCGGCCGTGGTACTGCGGCAACTTGAGGCTGGCCGCTGCGACCGCGGTCTCCCAATTACCGAAATGGCCGGTCAGGATCAGCGCGCCGCGGCCCGCCTTGTCCAAGGCATGGAACACTTCCTCGTTCTCGACGCGCACCATCGCCGCACGCCGGCGCGCGGACATAAACGGGAAGCGCAAGAACTCCGCGATCAGCCGCGCGAAGTGCCCGTAGAAGGCTTGCGCGAGCGTGCGAATCTCGGCGTCCGGAATGCGGCCGCCGAAGACGCGGCGCAGATTACCAAGCACGGTGCGCCGCCGGATCGGGCATAAATAGTAGATGAGCTTTCCGATGAGCGGCGCGCGCGTGCGAACCGGCTCGCCGATGGCCACCGCGGCGGCTCGCGCAGCGTCATGCGTGAGCGAAACCGAGATTGCTCCCAGCCGGTAACGATCCAGCACTTCCTGCGCTTGTGGCGAAGCCACAATGCTCGGCTCGCCGTAGCCGTTGCGGCGGACGGCGAAATCGGCGGCGGCGATTTGGTTTAGCGCGGTCTCGCGCGGGAAGAGCTTGAGGCAGGCTTCCTTTGCGGCGAAGCGCGCGGCCAGCGACGCGACGCGGCCGGGCCCGATTCCGGCGTCGCGCAGTTCCTCGGGCGAGAACAGCCGCGCCAGATCATCAGCGGGCGTGTCGCGCAGCAGCCGTTCGACGCGCGCCAGTTCGACGCTGTCGATGCCGCATCGCGTCGACGCCTGACTGGCCTCCGCCATCGCGTCACCCACCCGCGGCGCAACGCACGATCAGCGCCGCGTTGGCCGCGGCGAATCCGCGCGCGATCACTAGCGCCACGTCGCTGCGCGGCTTCTGCACCGATGCCGAAGCGGGCAGTTCGGCGAACGCAGGATCGATTTCGCGCAGCGTGGCTATCCCAGGCACCTCGCCGCGGGCAAGACATTCCAGTGCGAGGGCAGTCTCGATTGTGCCCGCAGCGGCAAGTGTATGGCCGATGCACCACTTGAAGGCGGTCACCGGCGGCGGTTTACTCCCGAAGACGCGCAGGATCGCGGCGGCCTCCGAGGCATCGGAGCTGCGCGACCCGTTGCCATGCGCGACGATCATCCCGACTTCGGACGGACCGAGCCCGGCCGCTTTTAAAGCCGCTTCGATGGCGCGCGCGGGTCCATCGCCATCCTCACGAATTGCAAGTAACCCTTTAGCTTCGGATGAGCAGCCGCCGCCCAGATAGTAGCCGATGATGTTCGCATCGCGCGCCCGTGCGGAGCTTTCCCGCTCGCATACCAGCGCGCCGGCGCCCTCACCGAACATCGTACCGTTACGCGCGGTATCGAAGGATCGCGGCGCGGCGTCCGCGAGCAGTCCCAGCGCATGGAAGTATGCGATCGTTTGCGGCTCGATCGGCGCGTCATGCCCGACGGCGACCACGCGATCGGCTTCGTCGTTGATCACCGCCTCCGCCGCCTCGATCAGGGCCAGCGCGCCGCTGATCGCATGATTGGTGATGCAGGCATTGGGACCTTTGAACGTGTAGCGGATCCCGATGTGGCACAGCACGTTGTTGGGCAGCGAACGCAACAGCCACATCGGGTTGACCTGCTCGGCCAGCAGGCGCCCGAACGCGGCCGCATCGCCATCCGCGGCCGTGAGCAGCGGCAGGAAGTCGTACTGGTTCTGGTAGCCGCTGCCGCAACTGCCGACGTACACACCGGTACGATCGCTGAAATCGTCCCTGGCCGCCGCGTCGAGGCTCTCGCGCGACGCCACCAGCCCCGCTTCGGCGATCGCTTGACCCGCCGCGTAGAGTCCGAAGAAGTCAGTGCGACGCAAGAGTTTGTGGATCTTGCGATCCTCGACAAGCGCGCGCGGGTTGAAATCGGCGACTTCGGCCGCGAGCGGGACAGGGCAATGGCTCGAATCGAACTGCGCGATCGGCGCGGCCGCGATGCGGCCGGCACGCACAGTCTCCCAAATCGCGCTGCAATTGCTGCCAGCGCCACAGATCGCGCCCGCACCCGTGATCGCGATGCGTTTGGCGCTCACGGCGCGACATCCTCAGGATTGCGCAAAACCACGCAACTGTTGGATCCGCCAAAGCCGAACGAATTGGAGATCGCGACGCCGACGCGCCGTGGTTGCGGACGTTCACGCACCAGCGGCACGTCGCATTCCGGATCCGCCTCGCGCAGGTTCGCATTGACTGGCATCGTGCTGTGCTTGATCGCCAATGCGCAGATCGCCGCCTCGATCGCACCCGCCGCGGCGATTAGATGGCCGGTGAGGCTCTTGGTGGAACTGACCGCAAGCCGCCCAAGATGCGGCCCGAACACCGCGCGAATCGCGGCGCACTCGCCGCGATCGTTCATCTGAGTCGAAGTGCCGTGCGCGTTGATGTAGTCAACGTCGGCGGGCGACGCGCCCGCGTCGGCCAGCGCCTGCCGCATCGCCTGGATCGGTCCATCGCCCGAGGGATGCGAATCGGTGATGCGGTAGCTGCTGAGCGAATTGCCGTCGCCGGCCAATTCGGCATAGATGCGCGCGCCGCGCCGCCGCGCCGCGGCCCACTCTTCGAGCACCATGAAGCCGGCGCCTTCGCCGAGCACAAAGCCGTTGCGCGTCAGATCGAATGGGCGGCTGGCGCGCGCGGGCGTCTCGTTGTCGGTCGAAAGCGCGCCGAGCAGACAAAATGCGCCCAGCCCGATCGGGTTGAGCATCGAATCAAAGCCGCCCGCCAAGGCGCGATCGCACACCCCGCGCCGGATCAACTTGAGCGCGGTGCCGATTGCTTGGCCTCCCGAGGCGCATGCGGTGTGAACGCTGCTTATGTAGCCCTCGATACCAAATCGCCTGGCCAGCAGCGCGACGCCTTCGTTGACCTGGCTGCGGCAGAACTCGATCGGATTGGCGGCGCGGGCGCCGGCGGCGAAGAATGCCGTCGTATCAATGCTTCCTTGGGGCGCGAAGCGGCGATGGAAGTCCGAGAATTCTTCGAAGCTTACGCCCATCATCCCGCTGCCTGTGACACATCCCCAGCGCGCGGCGTCCGAGCGGCCCGGGCTGATACCTGCGTCGCGGATAGCTTCTTCGGCCGCGGCAAGCCCAAAGCAGTGATACCGCGCAGCGTGCTTGAGCAGGCGCGGATCGCCAATTGAAGCTTCGGCATCGAAGCCCTTGACCTCAGCCGCAATCCGCACCGGGAATCCGCTCGCATCAAAGCTCGTAATCGGTGCGATTCCGCTGCGCACCTCCAGCAGCGAGTGCCACGTGGCCGTCGCCGTGTTGCCCAACGGAGTCACCATCCCGATTCCGGTGATGGCCACCCGCCGTCGCGCCGCGCCGCTCATGATGATTTCGCGCGGTACAGCGCGCGTGCCGTGCCGATCTTGCGCCGTCCGCTGCGCAATTCGAGAGCGAGCTCGACTTCATTGCTCGACGCGGCGCGAACACTCGCATCAAGCTCCATCGCCTCGCCCGGCGCGATGAAGGAGCGCAGTTTGAGATCGCGCACTGCTACCGGCTGCAGCGATGCGCGCAGCGATGGTTCGATCTGAAGCGCCGCGAGCTGCGCGCCAACGCGAATCTGAGTCTCCATCAACAGCGTCCCCGGCAGGACCGGCCGGCGCGGAAAATGGTCCGCGTAGAAGTCTGCCCGGCCCGCGGCCCTGAGCATAGCGTGCAGCCGCCGCTCGCCCAACTCAAGCTGGCTCACTTCGCAGGCCCGGGCGACGTCCGGCGCCAGTTCTCCCGGCGCGCCTTCGCCGTCACACAGCCGCTGGAAGAGCGCCTCAATTGCGGTTGGATCGTCGAAGTCCTCAATTGGCAGCATCGCGCCGACGCACCCCAGCAGTTCGACTATGGGTACGCCGTCGATCGAGCCGCATCCGCCGTATGCCACCGCGTCGTCGTCGCAGCTTTCGATCGTGGCGCTCATGTCGAGAATTGCACCCGCGCGCGGCGTCCCGAGCATCCGGACTTCGGCGGCGATTCCCGCCACCGGCCTGCGGGTGAATCGCAGCGCGGCCATCGCGCTCCACGCGGCGAGCTGGCCGACTGCCTCCGCCGCCAGGCTATGCGAGAAATGCGCAACATCCGCGCCGATGCGAAAACGGCCCTGCGCCGAGCGCCCCCGCTGGACTGCGATGATTCGATCAACGAGCAGGAAGGCCATGAAAAGCGATGCGGCCGGGCGGGCTGCCGGGCAATCCGGCGATCAGGCGGATCGGCGCGCAGCGCCCCGGTGAAGCCTCATGACGGCGCGCCATCGCGCGAATCGAGTGCGCGAACGACGAGCTTGCAGAACGTCTCTACGGTGAACAGCGCGGGAATATCCGCCACCTTCATCTGCGGCGGAAAATGCTCCGCTGGGACTTCGTTCAGATACTGCTGCAGGCGCTCGCGGCCCGCGTCGGTGACGATGCCCTTGTGCTCGAATTCGCCTTCGCTGAGGTCTCCTCGTGCGTCCTCGACGATCTTGCCGCGCGGGATCTTGATCTTGAAGGTGCGTTCGAGGCGAAACACGATATCGAGAAAGTCGATCGACTCGGCGTCGAGGTCGCCGATCAGGCGGCTCCCGATGGCTATCTCATCCTTGTCGCGCCCCAGCGCGCCGGCGATGGTCTCGGCGACCTTGGGATAAATCTCCAGTACCTGCTGTTGATCGATTTTCTCAACCGCCATCCGCTCTCACTCCATTTTGAATCCGCCATCCACGTACAGGATCTGGCCCGTGATGTAATCGGCGTATTTCGAAGCCAGGAAGGCCACCGCGTACGCGATCTCGGCCGCGGCGCCATACCTGCGCAAAAGGATGCGCGATTGTACCTCATTGTCGGCGCGCTCGCGAATCTGCTTCGACATCTCAGTTTCGATCACGCCCGGCGCTACTGCATTGACCGTAATGCGCCGTGGAGCGAGCTCGACCGCCAGCGCGCGGGTGAACGCATCGATTGCGCCTTTGCTCGCGGCATAGTTCGACTGGCCACGGCCGCCCTTGGTTCCCGCCACCGAACTCAGATTGACTATCTTGCCCGAGCGCCGGGAGATCATGTGAGGCACCACCGCACGCGTCACGTTGAAGACTCCCAACACGTTGGTTTCGATCACGTCCCGGATTTCGGCGTCTTCGAGCATCCCGAGCAGGTTGTCCGCGATCGCGCCCGCGTTGTTGACCAGCAGGTCGATTTGTCCACAACGCTCGGCGACCGCCTCGACGGCGCGCACGCAACCAGCCGCATCGCGCACGTCAGCGTGTTCGGATGAGATCTTCAATCCAGCGGTGCGGGCCTCGGCGACCAGTTGGCGCGCGACCTCGGCGCTCTGATTGTAGACCAGCGTGACATCGGCGCCTTCGGCCGCAAGCAACTCGACGATGGCGCGGCCGATTCCGCGCGCGCCGCCGGTGACGATCGCCACCTTGCCGGCCAATCCCGAGTCGTTGAAGATCGCTGCCGTCATCCCGAGATCGAAAAGCCGCTGTCGACGATTAGCGTGTGGCCGGTGATCTTGGCGGCCTCGGGGATGCAGAGCAGATAGACCGCATCGGCGACATTTTCGGGGGATAGCGCTCCAGCCGGTGAGCGAGCGTTGAACGCGGAGAGTATCTCGCTGCGATTGGGAAAGTGGCTCAGCGCGTCCGTGTCGACCACGCCCGCGCTGACCGCATTGACGCCGATCCCGCGCGGCCCCAGCTCTTGCGCGAGCGAGCGCACCAGCGACTCGAGGGCGGCCTTCGATGCGCCGATGAAGCCATAACCGGGAATTGCGTGCGTCGCGCCCAAACTCGACAGCGCGACAATTCTGCCACCGGGCGGGATCAATCCGATCGCACGCTGCACAAGCAGGTTGAGGGCTAGTGCGTTCGTCTCCATGCACCAACGCCAATGCTTTAGTGTCATCTCGAGAGCCGGCTTGAGGACTCCGCTGGCGGCGTTGCTGACCACGATGTCGAGCCGGTCAAAATGCTTGCGAAAATCAGCGATCAGCTCGTCGACGCTGGCGGGATCGGCGACGTTGGCCTGGATCGCGGCTGCGCGCCGCCCGGCGCGGCGTACTTCATCACACAGCGTCTCGGCTTCCTGATGTGCGTTGAAGTAATTGATCGCGACATCGCAGCCGGCCGCAGCCAGCTTGCGAACGATCGCCCGCCCAATGCCGCGCGAACCGCCGGTCACTAGCGCGATTTTGCCAGTCAAGTCGCCAGACACGTGCAGGGCCTCTTGAGTCTTGATCGCGCAGGGGAAAATCGAATGATCGTTCCGATCCTTTGATCCTCCGCTTGGGTCGGAAACCGCAGCCTTGGCGCAGCCTTTCAGAACGACGCAGCCATAGTCAACGCCGCTCCCGGGACGCGCGCTTCCCTCAACCGCCGCGGCGGCGGTATGTGGTGCCTGAGGGTAGTTATACAATGCGAGGCCACACCCCGGAACTGCATCGTTGATGGCCTCAGCCAGTCAAATCGCCACGGGCATCGCGCGCGAGCCGCAATCGCCCATAAACGTCGCCGCGTCGCCGCGATGGGATGAAGGCTGGCGCGCGTACGCGATCCTCGGGTTGCTTTGCGCCGCGCTCTATCTTCCCGGGATGGTCTCGACGCCGCCGGTCGATCGCGACGAAGCGTACTTCGCCCAATCGACGCGGCAGATGCTGGCGACTGGCGACTACGTGCGGCCGCTCTTTCTCGATCGCGAGCGAGATCGCAAGCCGATCGGAATCTACTGGCTCCAAGCAGCATCCGTCATGCTCACGGGGGAGCGCGCAACGTCGGACATCTGGCCCTATCGGCTGCCCTCGGTGATAGGGGCCGCGATCGCCGTGATGTTGACCTACTGGGTTGGCGTCGGGCTCTTCCGGCCGCGCGATGCGATGCTCGGGGCGGCCCTGCTGGCCGCATCCGCGCTGATGGTCGTGCAAGCCGGACAGGGGAAGACTGACGCACCGCTGCTGGCGTCGCTGGTGTGGGCGCAGGGATGCCTTGCGTGTGTGTATCGCGCCGCAGGTCAGCGGCGCCGCGCGCCGGCGCGCTACGCGGCCGGGTTCTGGATCGCTCAGGGCGCCGGCATCCTGCTCAAGGGACCCGTGCTGCCGCTCGTGAGCGCGTCGACCATACTCGCGCTGGTCGCGATGGATCGCTGGCTCCCGCGCGATGAACAGCTCCCGATCGGAGCGGGCTGGCTGCGCGAGCTCAGATGGTGGTGGGGTCTGCCGTTGATGCTGGCGATGATCCTGCCGTGGATGATCGCCGTGGGAATCCTGACAAACTGGAGATTCTTCGTCGGTGCGCTGTCCGACGATATGTTGCCGAAGCTGACGCGATCGTACGAATCGCACGGCGGGCCGCCGGGATACTATTTCTTGGTGGGAATGGCCAGCTTCTGGCCCGGCTCGATTCTCGCGGGTGTGGCGCTAATTCGTGGTGTTCGTGAATACCGCTCCCACGGCGAGCGATTTTGCCTGGCGTGGCTGGTGCCCACCTGGCTGATCTTCGAGCTGATTCCGACCAAGCTGCCGCATTACGTCCTCCCGGTCTTTCCCGCGCTCGCAATCCTGACCGCGCGCTTCATTACGGCACCGGCGATACCGGCGTTTATGCGCCGGTTGGCGCGTGCCGAAGCCGCGCTCTGGATGGCAACGACGGTGATCATAGGCGCGGGTTTCTCCGCGATCGCCATCAAGCTAGGCGAAGGATTCAGCGCCCTCAACCTGCTGACCTTTTCCAGCGCACTACTTGTCGCGATCGGTGCCGGATACGCTTCCTGGTCGGGGCGCTTGACGCGCGCCGCATGGATCGGTGTCGTCGGCGCTGTCGCGGTGTTCGCGCCGCTGCGGCAATGGATAATCCCGAATCTTGGCGACCTATGGCCCTCCCGCGCCGCGGCCGAAGCGATTGCTCATGTTGGCGCTGTCGGCAAGCCGCTTGCGATTCTCGGCAATCCGGAACCAAGCTTGGTATTCTCACTCAACGCTCAAGCGGTGTTTGACGACCCGCGGTCGGGCGCGGCATTCCTTGAGCGCAAACCCGATGCGATGCTCATCGCAATTGGCGAGTCCGCGCCCGCCTTCGAAAAAGAAGCCGGCCGCCGCAACCTGCGGGTTCTCAGACTCTGGTCAGGCCATGGCTTCGACTACTCCAAGCGCTGGCGAAGGGTTGAGTTGATCTTGTTCGCAAGGCAGCCTGAGTCGCATTGAACGCGTGGTGCGCCAAGCCGGCAACTCGCCGACGCCGACTCAGCCACCTGCCATCCAGATGCTCGAGCAGCTCATACCGCGCCGCCGGCCACCGCGCTTCGATCCGGCGCGAATGTCGCGCGCGCTGGTAATCAAGCTGTCGTCAATCGGAGATGTCGTGCAGGCGCTTCCGGTGGCGACGGCGCTCAAGCGCCGTTATCCGGATTTGCGCCTCACATGGATGGCCGAGGACTGGGTGGCGCCGATCGTTATCGGGCATTTCGCGATCGACCGCGTTATCGAGGTGCCCGCGATGAACTGGCCGCCGCGTACCCGAAGATGGTTTAGCACCTTCGCCAAAGCCGTCGCGGAGCTGCGCCGCGAGCCCTACGACGTCTCGATTGATTTGCAGGGGCTGTTGAAAAGCTCATTCTTTGTCTTGCTGTCCGGCGCGCCAGTGCGCATTGGGTACGCTTTTCAGCGCGAAGGCGCGCAATCTGTCAGCTATGGCGTGCCCGACTTGCCCGACGAACTACACAACGTAGAGCACTACCTGAGCAGTGCGCGTTTCCTCGGCGCGCCAACCACGCCGGTCGATTTCGGACTGCGGGCCCGGCCAGAGGCCCGCGCGACTATCGCACGGATGCTGGAGGAATCGGGGGTCGGCCGCCCTCGTCCGCTGGTCGTGATCAATCCGACCGCATCGGCAAGCTGGAAGGATTGGCCGGCCGAGCGATGGGTACAGGTTGCGGACGCGATGGCCGAGCGCGGCGCGGTGGTGTTGTGCGGGGCGGCGCAACATGCGCAGCGCCATCAGCGCATCGCTTCCAGTACGCAGCGGCCTCCGGTCGATCTGACCGGGCGCACGACGTTGCCCGAGCTGGTCGCCTTGCTCGAGCGATGTGCCCTGCACATCGCGCCCGATACCGGCTCGGCGCATATCGCCGCCGCGCTCGGCCGCCCGGTGGTGGGAATCTACGGACCGACGCGGCCCTCGCGGCTCGCACCGTGGGGCCAGCAGCGGCTGGTCGTGTTTCGTGGCGAACTGTGCGTCGTGGGATGCCCGTATCGCTGCCCCAGTAACCGCAAGTGCCTCGAAGCGATCAGCGCTGCGGACGTGATCGAGCGGGCACAGCAGGCGCTTGCGGGCGCCATCGCCTGAAGAGTCATCGGAGGCGCGTCGGCAATGATCAGGAGCGGGGAGCGGCAGCGCTGCGCGGCTCAGCCACGTATTCGTACTCACGCGCGGGCGCGGGCGCCTTTGCGGCAATGGCGGCGTACGCCCGCCGGGGCATCAGCTCCAGCACCGACCTTGCGGCACGATTGAGCACACCCTTGGGACCGAGGATTTCCGGCAGCGCGGAAAGACGCGACTGAACCCATGCGCGGCGCCTTTGATCGGTGAGCAGCGACCAGACTTCGTTGGCCAGCTCTTCAGAGTCGAGTTTCGACTTGAAAAACTCCGGCTGGACCATCTCGTCCAGCAGGATATTCACCATCCCGATGTATTTGACCTTCATCAGGCTGCGCGCAACGAAGTAGGCGAGCGGATTGCACTGGTAGGTGATGACTGATGGGATGCCGAGCAGGGCGGCCTCGACAGTGGCCGTGCCCGAACATTGGAGCGCCACTTTGGCTTGGCTCAACACCGCGTACGACCGCGGTCGATACAGGGCGACGTCGCTGAGCCCGCTGCGCGCTATCGCTTGCTCGAGCTCGCCGCGCAGTGAATCGCTGGCCAACGGCATCGCGAACTGCAATGAGGGATTTCGCGTCTTGAGGATGCGCGCCGCCTCGATCATCGGCGCCACCAGCAGCGAGATCTCCTGGCGCCGGCTACCGGGCATCAGGGCAACCACCGGGCGCGACGGATCCAGGCCAATCTCCCGCAGCGAAGCGCGGGGATCCTCCGTCACTTGCAGCGCGTCGCGCAGTGGATGACCGATCCATATCGTGTCGGCACCCGCTTTGCGGTAGAGCTCTGCCTCTTCGCGGAAAGCGCAGAGTACGCGCCGCGCACTTGGTACGATCATGCGCAATCGCCAGCGGCCCCAGAACCAAACCTGCGGCGGGAAGAAGTAGATGACCGGAATCTTCTGGCGGCGTAGCCACCGCGCCAGCAGCATGCTCATCGTTTCATTGTCGATGAGCACGACCAAATCGGGATGAGCTGCGGCGATCATTTTGCGCAGGTGCAAATAGAGGCCAACCAGCGACGGGATAATCCGGAGCGACTCGGGAAGGCCGACCAGCGACAGGTGAGTCGAAGCGATCTTGACGTCGACGCCGGCCTCCGCCATTCCGGTTCCGCCGGCTCCGATCATCCGGACTCCAGGGTCCAAGGTGCGGATCGCCCGCGCCAGCCGCCCACCATTCTGATCGCCCGAGATGTCACCGGCCACCAGACAAATGGTCGGGCGCCGGCCGTTGCCACTAAGATTCAAACGCATCTCTCCTCAAGCCAAGGCGCAAGCGTCTGGAGGTATCGCTTTTCGATCGCGCTTGCGTCGGGCAGGGCGCGGCGCTGGTTCATCAGGGCTTCCGCACGCCGCGTCTCATCCGACATCCACTGCACCACCAGTTCGCCCAGCCGATTTGGGTCTGTGACCCTTGAATTCGGCTCCGTACTGGTCAGCGCCGCCGCTTCGGGCTCGAAGTGACGGAAGTGGCGTCCAAAGATCGCCGGCGTACCGGCGATCACCGGTTCGAGCGGATTATGCCCCCCATGATTTCGGAAGCCTCCTCCCACCACAGCCACCCCTGACACACTGTATGCTGCACTTAGTTCGCCCATCGTGTCCAGCACCAGTACCCGCCAATCAGAACGCGCCGAACCGACCGACCGCCGCCATACCGGAAGCCCGCGGCGATCAGCCGCGGCTGCGATGGTGTCGGACGCCGAAGGATGCCGCGGAGCGATTATGAAGCGGACATCGGTCGATGCGAGCCGATCGATCGCGGCGAAAATGAAGTCGACTTCGTCCGCATGGATGCTGCCGAAGGCGACTACCCGGTCATCAGTGGCGAGCCCGAAGTTCGCCCGCGCCGCGCCGAGATCCACGGCGCGGGTCTCAACACCGACATACTTGAGATTGCCTGCTACGACGCATCGGGCGGGATCGGCGCCCAGCTCAATGAGTCGCTCGCGCTCGACTTCGTTTTGCGCGAGGACCGCATTGAGACGGCTCAGCGTGGGGCCGATAAACCTGCGAATCGCCCGATAGCGCGGCAGATCGCGCGGATAGATCCTGGCGCTCGCGCAAAACACTGGCACGCCGCGCCGACAAGCTTCGAACACCAGCCCCGGCCAGAGTTCCGTCTCGATAAGGAACAAGGCTGCCGGTTCCCAGCGGTCGAATGCGCGCTGCAGCCATTCAGCGACGTCCCAAGGAGCCATCGCTGCGACCTTGTCCCCCTCGCACGATCGCCGGACGTACTCGACGCCCGCGCGATTGGTGGCAGTGTAGCCGGCGGTGAAACGGTATCCGTGACGGCGCAGGAGCGCCGCCAGCTTCGCCGCAGCCGACATCTCGCCGGCTGAAGCGCCATGAAACCAAATCAGCGGATGCGCAGCCTCTGGCAACTCGCCTACCCTCGCACCGAGTTCGCTGACAGAGGCTCCCAGTGCGCGCGCGGCGAGCCATGCGGCGCCGAACGCATACGGCGTCACAGCCCTATACAAGCGGTCGAAAGCGGTGGCTTCGATCGACGATACTGAGGCGTCGGCTTGATGCATCGATGCGCAGTCGGCGCGCGACAAGTGAAGTGAATTCCCCGCCCCGTCAACTCCCATCCGAATTCGTGCAGTCGCAAGCAGTTTGCCTGCCGCCCTCCGATCCGTCAAGCATGCGGATGGCAGGCACAGCTTCTCAAGACGTGAATACGCATCGCGCAACTATCGGTTTCCTGCGCTTGGTAGCATCGTGCGGGCTGGCGAACCAGCAATCTTTGCCAGTTCGCTACCGAGATCGCCGGCCATCGAGAAAACGGATCCGGCCGCCGTGGCGAGCCGAGCCTTGCGGCTACTTCGTAAGCGCAGCGATCAGCGAATCTATGATCGCATCGGCCTTGGCGCGCATCTCGTCATCGGTCGCATCCTGGATCGGATGGGGGACGAACACGCCCCGCACCTCGGCAAGGCCTAGCGCCTTGGCCTGCGCTGCGGCGGCGTCGGCGAAGACGTGAGAAGCGACGAAGACGGCTGGCTTGCCGTTAATCTCGAACCATACGGAGTCGTGCACACTGCACGTTGTGCATGACCCTCAATCGGCTAGCGCTTCGATAACGAAGTCGCTCTCCTGTGCAATCTTGCGCCGCAAGTCATCGGGCGCGGGCTTGGTAAAGGTCGGCTTGCGATAGCGCCGAATCTCGACGCCCGGCAGCCGCGCCGCGAGCCTCGATGCCAGTTGATCGATCAGCACATCGCCGCGCGGCTTGCTGATATCGAGAATTGCGACCCGTCCGCCGATTTGTCCGCTGCGCGCCGTCAGCCGGCGCGCGACCGGCGTTCGCTCATCAGTGGGGTCAAGTATCTGCGTCATGCGACCTCCTCGATTCTACGGCTCACTATGATCGATCCAATCGGACCGCTGACCCAGCCACTGAAGATAGCCGAGAACTTGCCGGCTTCGCCACCGGCTACGACGATATGGATGTTCGCGGCGCTGCGGAACTTGGACAGACGCTGTTCGAGCTGCGCAGGGTCGGTGCCCTTGATGCCAAGTCGCGCGGCCGGTACGCCTTCGCCGCAATCATCGTCGGGGATCAATTCGCGCAGCGGCTTTGACGTCACTTCCTGAATGCGCTTGCGAACGTCAGCCTTGCCCCACTTGTCGCGCGCGATGGTGTCGGCATGCTCGGGACTCACGACCAGCAAAGCATCGCCGGCGCCGTAGCTCTTGGGATGCCAACAGGCCTGCAGGCCCAGCCCGAGGCTGCCGACCAGGGCGTGTGCGGTGCGCGAGGTCTGATCGGCGATCTGGCGCGAGCCGCTCTCGATTCCGAACAGCGTAACGACGCTCTGTTCGCGCTTGAAGCCGCGCTCGACGTGCAGCGGCTCCCATGGGCTGCGCTCCTCCCACTCCGCGAAGCACGTGGTGAACTTGCCCGTCGAGCCAAACGTCGAACGCTCGATCTCTCCGGGCCTGGCGCCGCCGAGGTTGCGCAACACGAGCTTGACCGCGCGCCCGATGGTCGCGTTGGCGCGATTGCCATAGCCGAGCGCCATCATGCCCATGTTCATGCCGATGCGATTTCGAATCGGGCCGTTGACGACTATCACCGGCGTCGCGCCCCAAGTCGTCGCCATCACGCCATGCGCGTTGAATTCGGGTGTCAACGCGGCGTCGACGGCGGCGATTACCACCGGCAGGTATTCGGGCTTGCATCCGGCCATCACCGCGTTGATGGCAATCTTCTCGATCGTCACCGGCGCCATGTTGGGCGGTACGATGCCGATAACTTCCTGAGCATCGCGCCGGGTGCCGCCGAGCATCCTGAGCACACGCTCGGGAGCCGGCGGTATGACCGGCAGGCCGTCGGTGAAGCCCTGATCGAACATGAACTCGAACGGGTCATCGAGCGGCGCGATATCGATGCGACGCGCACGCAACGGGCTGCCTTCGGTTTCGGCAGCGAGCCGTTCCGCGATACCGGGCTCGACCGACTTTGAGCCGCATCCCACTCGCAGCTCGGGGTACGACAACCAATCGCATTCCGGCGCCGGCACTTTCGCGATCCGCGCCATCTCGGCGTATAGGTCCCGCCAGTCTTGGCGTCCGAATCCGACGAAACGGCGAAGCTCGGCCCCTTGCGCGTCCGTGAGAATAATCGTTGGCACGAAGTCGAGCTGATACGAGAACGAGACGCGCAACGCGGAGTCGTCGAGCATCGGCAACGTCAGGTTGTAGCGTTTGACGAGCGCGGCATTGCCCGCTGTGTCCTGCCCGATCGCCCACACGTCGATCGCGCCCGAAAAGGCGCGATGCGCACGCTCGATCAGATCCATCGAGAGATGGCAGGTCGGACAGTCCTCTTTGACGAAGCAAAGCAGCGCGTGGCGGTTGCTCGGAAAGCTGTGCGATTGCCCGCGCGAATCGGTCAGCTGAAAGACGGGAAGTCGAGTTCGATCGCTCATGGCTTTATCGCGAGACCGCCCGTGCCTGGGGGCCGATCTATAAACATGCCGCTGGCGGGATCGTAAAGCTCGCAGCTCGCGGTGACGCGGCCCTGAGAATCCATCCCGCCCGCGACCAGCACGCGGCCGTCGGAGAGCAGGTTGGCGGTTTGATCGAGCCGCGGCACATTGAGCCGGTCCGTTTCACCGAATCTGCCCGAAGCTGGATCGTAGATCTCCGCATCGCCGATACCAACCGGCGCGGGACCCTTGATATTCCATCCGCCTGCGACCAGCACGCGTCCATTACTGAGGATCGTCGCCGTATGCAGGTAATGCGGCCTCACCATCGCGCCGGTGATCGAGAACGAATGCATCTCGGGATCGTAGAGCTCGGCGGAACTGAGCGCGCTCAGGAATCCATAGGCGGCGAAGACTCCAAGCCCGGTGACCCTCCCGCTGTGGCCGCCGACGACGAGCACGCGGCCATCGCGCAGCAAGGTGGCGCTGTGGCCGAAGCGCTCCTGCAACAGCTTGCCGCCCGGGCTGAACGTCCCCGAGACGGGGTCATAGAGTTCGCTGCTCGAAAGAGTGAGGTAACCGCCCGGGAGGCCCGACTCTCCGCCGCCCACGACGAGAACTTTGCCGTCGCGCAGCAGGGTCGCGGTATGCGCTTCGCGGCCGTGCGCCATCCGGCTGGTCTTCGCGAAGGTCCTCGAGCCCGGATAGTAGAGTTCCGCGCTGTCCAGTGAGACGGTGCCATTGTCGCGCCCCCCAGTGAGCAACACGCGGCCATCGGGCAACAGAGTCGCGGTGTGGCCTTCGCGCGCATCGGTCATATTGCCAACCGGCGTGAATGTGCCTGAGGCGGGATCATAGATATCGGCGCTCTTCTCGACGGTGCGGTAGCCGAAGTTGTTCATACCGCCCGCGATGAGCACGCGGCCGTCACCAAGCAGGGTCGCGGTATGACCCTCGCGCTTGGCGGACATCGAGCCCGTCGGCGCAAACGCCGCTCGGGCGGGATCGTAGAGCTCGGCGCTGGCGAGCATCGAGCCGACCTGATCGTTTTCGGTGCCGCCCGTGAGCAGCACCTTGCCATCGTTGAGCACCGTAGCCGTTTGATCGGCGCGCGAGACGGTCATCAGGAAGCCGGGAGCCACGTTGCCGGCGGGCGCGATCCCGCCGTCGATGCCGCCGACGCCACCCGCGCATCCCGCGATGGCGAGCGCGACCAGGACTATCGCCAGCCTGCTGGAATTCATTCCGTAGCTAATGCCCCGACCGAAGCGATTACTCAAGCGCCGGGGTTGGAAAGCGAGAACCGTCTCAGACGCGCGGCGTCACGAAGCCGCGCCGAATCGAGTTCAGCAACGCGCGTCCGAAGTGCGCCAGGCGCGGCCGCACTTTTACTCGCGCGGGCATTTGCGGACTCGGGCCGCGGCCAACAGTGGCGCGCACGAAGGCGAGCATCTCAGCGGCGCTGACGCGCCGCGCAACTGCCTCAGCCGATGCGAAGCGCACCGTCCGGTCGCGATCGATCAGGAAGGTCGCTGGAATCGCAATGCCACCTTTTTCCTTCGCATTGAACAGTTCCCAGGCTTGAACCGTTTCGCGCCATGGATCGCACAGGATACTGAAAGGCAGATCGAGTTGCGCTCGCAGCGGCGCGGAGCGTGACGGGTCATCGACCGAGAGTGCTAGGATCCTCGCACCAGCGGCTTCGAATTCAGCGTTGCAGTCGCGAAACTCCGCCAACTGGCGAAGGCAGAACGGTCACCAGTGGCCTCGATAGAAGACCAGCACGCACGGCTGATGGCTGACGAGTTCGGAGAGCCGGCGGATGGTGCCGTTTGAATCGGCCAGCGCGAAATCAGGCGCGATTTCGTTTACGGCCGGAGGACGCTGCGCCGATGCAGCCATCGGCGTTACTTGCCGACGACGAAGACGCAGCTGGTGGTGCCGCTGCCACCGATGTTCAGGACCGCGACTTTCTTCGCGTCCTCGACCTGATAGTCGCCTGCGGTCGCGGTAACCTGCTTGTGTGCATCCAGCATCTGGCGCGTGCCGGTGGCGCCCACCGGATGGCCCGCCCCGATCAGTCCGCCGCTCGGATTAATCGGTATGCGCCCGCCCAGCTCGATCGCGCCCTCTTCGATCGCCTTCCACGACTCGCCGGGTTTGGTGATACCGAAGTGATCGATCGCCATGTACTCGGAGGTCGTGAAGCAGTCATGCGTCTCGATCGTCGAGATGCCTTCGACCGAGGCGACGCCCGCGCGTTTGAACGCATCGAGGATTGCCTGGCGCGTATGGGGCAGGACGTAGGGATTGCCGCGGCTCTCAGCGACCTTGGTGTCGAACTCCAACGGCGCCGTGTGATGGCCCCAGCCGAGGATGCGCGGAATCTGATCGAGCTTCGTCCCGCGGCGCTTCGCATACTCGGCGGCGTATTTCTCCGAGGCGAGGAACACGCAGACGGACCCATCGGTAACCTGCGAACAGTCGCTCACCTTGATGCGCCCGCCGATCACGGTGTTGTACTTGCTGGCGTGCTGCGCGTGGCTCTCGTTCATGAACCAGTTGCGGGTCTGCGCGAGCGGATTGCGCTTGGCGTTGGAATAGTTGACGGCCGCGATGTGCGCCAGATGCTCATCCTTGAGGCCGAAGCGCTTGTCGTACTCGTCGCCGAGCCGGCCAAACAGTTTCGGGAAGGGGAACTCGATACCCGCTGCTTCGCGTTCGTACCATGCGGCGGTGCCCAGATAGTCGCCGCCGGTGGCCGAATCGACGGTCTTCATCTGTTCGACGCCGACCACGGCTGCGAGGTCGTAGCGGCCAGCTTCGATTTCGGCCGACGCGGCCAGAATCGCGATCGACCCGGACGCGCATGCCGCTTCATGGCGCGAGGTCGGCAGTCCCGAGAACACCGGATCGATCTCGAGGAAGAACGCGCCCAGATGGCCCTGCTTGGCGTACAACTCGGCGGCGAAGTTGCCGACATGCGCGGTCTGAATCTCCTTGGGCTCGATCTGCGTGGCCTCAAGCGCCCCGATGACCGCCTCGCGCATCATCGCCACGAAGTGCTTGTGCTCTTTGGACCAGTTGCGCGCGAAGTCGGTCTGCGCGCCACCCAGAAGATAAACCGGCGGTGGGGTCATCGTGCCCGCTCCTTATCCGACAAAGGTACGGCCGTAATCCTGCAGACCGCCGGAATACAGGCGCTTGCCGCTCGCGGCGGCCTGTTCGAGGATCGGCGGCACCTTCAGCTTATATCGTCCGAGCATCTTCAAAGCTTCGCGCGCGCCCATCAGATCGACCAGCACGGCCGGCGGCGACCAATTGAAGCCGAACCCCATGATTGTATCGACATCGTCGCTGCTGTGCGCGACCTCGCCGACGCGATTGAGCGCATAACTGACGTAGCCCAGCGTCACGCGGCGTACAAGATCAGCCTCGGCGCCTTCGGCTTCGCACATCACGTGCACTGCATCGCGATAGCGGCCCACATGGTGCAGCGCCTTCATCCGCTCGACGAAGCCGATCTTTTCGGGAGCCGTGAAGGCCTTGAAGCCGCCCGAATGCGGATCCAGGGCCTCGACCCTGCCGTCGATCCGGCGATAAAAACCGCCCAGCTCGGGTGTCTTGTCGCCGAGCATTCCGCGCTTCAATGCGGTCTCCATGTAACTGGGCATCGCGAAGCATGCGCGCGCTTCGTCATCGGGACAGTGCGCATGGACATTGTCGACGATCGCCTTGTGCACGTCCCATCCGACCAGATCGATCGTGGCCAGCGGCGCCATCGCGCGCCCGGTCTGCGGACCGACCAGATAGTCCATTTTCGCGACGCCATGCTCGCCAGCCAGTTGCGCCACTTCGTTGAGCACCTTGAAGCCGACCCGATTACCGACGAACGCGGGACGGTCCTTCGTGACGATCACCTTGCGTCCCATTCGTTTCGTCAGGGCGTGCACGATCGCTTTCACTACCGCCGGGTCGGTCTCGTCGTGTGGGATGACTTCGGTGCCGACGATCACGTGGGGCGGATTGAACAGATGGATGCCGAGGAAGTGGCTGCGGAATGAATCGCTGCGCCCGCGCGCCATCGCCGCGATCGAGAGTCCCGAGGAGCCGGTTGCGACCACCGAGTCGGGCAGCCGATGACGGTCGACCTGCTCGAAATAGTTCTGCTTGAGTGCGAGGTCTTCGGCGAGCGATTCGAAAACTATGCCGGCCTTGGCGACTGCCTTCGCAAGGTCGGCTTCGTATGTGCCCAGCATCACGTGATCGCCGACCGCTTCAGCGCGAGCCGTCGCCTGTGCGTCGATGAGCCCTTCGCGCGCCTTGTCCTTGGAACGCGCGAGCATCGTGACGTGATAGCCCGCGCCGGCGAATACCACCGTTGCGCCGATGCCCATCGTGCCGTTGGCGCCCAGGATTACGACGTTGTGGCTGTTCTCGCCCAATCTTCTTCCCCTTTCAGCGGGGGTTCAGCTAGTCTCCCGCCAGCGCGAAAACAATAGACGCGATGCGTCGCCGTGACCATGCGAATCAGCCCCATCAGCTCACAATCAAACTGCGGTCTACAGGCCGAACCAATCATCAGGCATCTTAGCTCAAGTAATCATATCAAGCCATAGCAAGTCTTCATTTAGCTATCTAATATAGCCAAATCGAGCTCAGGGAGATGATGGGTCAATGGAAGTCGCATATCTAACTTCCGAGCACAAGGCTTTCCGCGCAGCGCTGAGGACCCATATCCAGCGCAATGTCGCGCCGCACGCGCTCAGCTGGGAGGAGGAGCGCAAAGTGCCGCGCGAGGCATGGCTGGAGCTCGGCCGCGCCGGATTTCTGTGCTCATGGATCGATGCTGCTCATGGCGGCAGCGGCGCTGATTTCGCCTACAGCATGATCACCCGCGAGGAGCTGGTCCGGTCGGGTTCTACCGGACTCGCCGAAGGCGTTGCGGTGCACAGCGATATCGCTGCGCCGTATATCGCGCGCCTGGGCACGCCCGAGCAGAAGCAGCGATGGCTGCCCGGATGCGTCAGCGGGGAGATCATCGCGGCGCTCGGGATGACCGAGCCTGATGCCGGCTCGGACGTCGCGGCGATTCGGACCACGGCGGTGCGCGACGGCGATCACTTCGTGATCAACGGCCAGAAAATTTTCATCACCAACGGGATGAACTGCGACGTGATCATCCTCGCGGTCCGCACGACGTCCGCCGGCAAAGCCGAGGTACGCCACGGGGGCGTCAGCCTGATCGTGGTTGAAGCGGGCACGCCGGGCTTCATCAAGCATCGCCAGCTCGACAAGATGGGACTTCACGGGCAGGACACCGCGGAACTGTTCTTCGAGGATTGCCGCGTACCGGTGAGCAACCTGCTGGGCGTTGAGGGCGGCGGTTTCAAGCACATGATGGAGAACCTGCAGCGCGAGCGGCTGATCGTAGCGATCGGATGCCAGGCTTATTCGGAGTGGATGCTGGAGAAGACGCTCAAGTACGCGCAGACGCGCAAGGCGTTCGGCAAGCCGATCGCGGCCTTTCAGCACAATTCATTCAAGCTGGCCGAGATGGCGACCGAGGTGAAGCTGGGCCGCTACTTCATCGATCGCCTGGTCGGCGATTTCATCGCGGGCGAAGACATCACGACCGAAGTCTCGATGGCGAAATGGTGGCTGTCGGAGAAAGCCAACCAGATCGCCTACGCATGCGTGCAACTGCATGGCGGCTACGGCTACATGCGCGAGTTTGAGATCTGCCGCGATTATTGCGACGTGCGTGCGATGCCGATTTACGCGGGCTCCAACGAGATCATGAAGCAGATCATCGCCCGCCGCATGGGCATCGGCGAGTGAGGTCGTTCACAACCCAAGCATCTTGCGCAGCCTCGATGGGCTGAATCCCAGCATCGTCTCATTGCCGACGCGAATCACCGGCACGGCGCGATAGCCCATGCCGATCAGCTCGTCGCGCGCTACCGGATCGTCGCCGATATTGCGTTCCACGAAACTCACGTTGTGACGCGAGAGGTATTCCTTCGCCGCAACACAGGCCGAGCAACCGATATTGGTGTAGACGACAACGTCCATCATTTGCCTCCGGTATCGAGCGAAGCCTAAAGTCCGTCACTTCGAACAGCGGCATCCGCTGTGGGTATGCGAGCCGCATGAACCGCCGCAATCTTCGATCATTTTCTGAAGGGTCCTGCGCAAGCCCTGAAGCCGGCGGATCTCTCCGTTGATCGCGGCCAGCTTGCTCTCGGCCTTACGCGTGACCGGACCGCATTCCGCCGTGGATTTCACGCCGAGCGAGAGCAGCTCGCCGATCTCGCTTAGCGAAAAGCCGAGCCGTTTAGCCTCTCCGATGAAGCCGAGCCGATCGAGTACTTCCGCTGAGTAGTCGCGATAACCCGACATCAGCCGGCGCGGCTTTGCGAGCAGGCCCCGCCGCTCGTAGAAGCGGACCGTATCGATGCTAACGCCGGTTCTGCCTGCTAGCTGGCCGATTGTCACTGTAGTTACAAATACACCCTTGACCATGGTCCAAGGTCAAGGCCCGGATCATGATCGGGCATCGAGCCGCGGACTACCGGCTATGCTCGAACCATCGTTCATGGCACCCTAACCCTATCGGAGCGAATGCGCGGAGGGGACACGCGCGATTAGAAGCGATGGAATCGATTCGTGACGCACGGCGCAGGCGGTTAGCGTGAGCCGCGAGGCAAGCAGCTCAGCGGCGGCGCGACCGATCGCCGCGCCCTCGCGCGTCGCCGCGATCGATCGCGAGGCTGCCGGCCGCGGAGACCATTCGAGCACTCCCGGCACGCTCGTGTTGTGGCTTCCGGTAGTCGCCTGGGCGGCGCTGATCTCGGTGCTCTCGACCTCGTACTTCTCGGCCGCAGCGACCGCTGGCCTGATCGAGCCGTTGTTGCGGTGGCTGATGCCGCATGCGCGATGGGAAACCATCGCGGTTGCACACGAGCTGATTCGCAAGGCGGCCCACTTCACTGAGTTCGCGATCTTCTTCTGGCTGCTCGCGCGCGGGCCGCTGCGCGAGCGAATCGGCATGGCGCTCGTGATCTGCGCGATCTACGCGCTCGCCGACGAGTCACATCAGATGATCGTGCCCGGGCGCGGGCCGTCGCTGTTCGACGCCGGGCTGGATTTCAGCGGTGCGCTGTTCTCGAACTTCCTGCGAACAGCGCTCTCCGGAATCATGGATCTCGACTAGAGTCCGGAAAATCGCTTCGCGGCGATTCCTTTTGAAGCCTCATGACAGGTTCTTCGCTGCGCTCAGGATCACACGAAGATCGGCGCACTTGGGGATAGCCCAGCTAGCTCGTCATCCTGAGGCGAACGCCGAAGGATCAACGCGAAGCGATTTCTTCGGCCAATTTCCGGCTTGGGAAGCTAGGACGCTGCGGTATCGAGGCGCGACGAGATACGATCGATCCGTCCAAAGAAAGCGCGTAAATTTTCGAGCTGCGGGGGAATCTTCAGCTCGCCAGTGAAGGCGAGATGGAACAGCTGGCCGTAGAGCGCGAAGTCAGCAAGGCCGATCCGCCCGATCAGAAAAGCGCGGCTGGAGAGCGCTTCATCCAGCGGCCGGAGGAGTTCAACGGCGCGCGCGAGGATCTGTACGTGCTCGTGCACCATTCGATCGCAAAATCCTTCTCCGTACCTCCGTTCCCGGATTAGGCGCCACATCGCGAGGTGGTCGGCGCCGCGGCTCCGGAAATGCGCGATCTTGTCGGGTATCGCGACGCGGAACATCGCCTCCGCCAGCTCAGTATCGAAATAGCGCGCCAGCGCTTCATGCAATCCGCGCCATCCGAGCGGGAAGATCGTCGGCTCGGGATGCGACTCTTCTAGTCTCAGCGCGATACGTTCGGAATCGACGATTGTCTCGCCGCTGACGAGTGTCAATGCGGGCACCATCATCTGGCCCGAAGCGGCGATCAGCTCCTTGCGCTCGATGTAGTCGACCTCGACGGTTTCGAAGTCCAATCCCTTGTACTCGAGAATTTTGCGCACCTTCGCACAGTAGGGACTGGTCATGAACTGGTAGAGCCGAGGCTTCATCGCAAGTTACGCACCCGCTCACGCACGCTCGAGCATTCGCGCCATGGTGGTGGCATTCATCACGCCGAAGTTGCGGTAGCAGTTGTTGAAGATCACATACGCGCGCTTGACGCCTTCGAGCTTGTGGAGCCGATCGGTCCAATCGGAAAGCTCGCGCTCGGAATAGAGATACATGTAGCGCTCGGCGGCCGAAATGCCCTTGCGGAACCAGTTCTCGCGATTGCGGCCATGAAAGCGGATGTACGCATCGGGCCCGGTCGTTTCGAGAAACGATGGAATCGTCGAAGGCGCCTGCGGTTCGTCGACCGAGACGTAACCGAGCCCGGCATCGCGCAGGAATTTCATCGTGTGTTCCCGCGTGGCGCCCTCGATCACCCAGCTCGGGTGGCGAAATTCGATTGCCAGCGCCTCGTGCGGCATCCGCGCGCGCAGCTCGGCGAGATAGCCGAAGTTGGAGCCGCGCCGCGTGAAGTAGGGCGGGAACTGGAACACCAGCATCCCGAGTTTGCCGGCCGCCCGCAGCGGTTCGAGCGCGGTCGTGAACATCTGGAACGCGAGATCGATCACATCGGGCGGCGGGTTGCGGATGCGCGGCTCGGCCAGTTGGTTGGCCGGCAGCATCTGCTTGATGGCCGCGGGCAGCCGCGCGGTCTCGGCCGCATGCCGGGTCAGCATCGCGAACGCCTTGATGTTGAAAATGAAGCCCGCCGGCGTGCGCTCGGCCCATAGCTGCGCGGTGTGCTCGGCAATCAGCGTATAGTAAGTCGCATCGACCTCGACGGTGTTGAACTGTGCGGCGTAGAAGCGCAGGCGCTCTTCGGCGGTCTTGAGCGAGGCCGGGTAGAAGCTGTCGGAGTTGACGAGGCTCGGGTCGGTCCACGATGCGGTGCCGACCATGAACTGGGTCCCGGGCGCCATCGTCAGCTCGCGATCGAGCGCAGAATATCGTCGAGGTCGGTCTCGGCCAGCGAACCGCGCACCAGGTCGGCCGCCGCCAGATCGGACGGATCGCTGGTATGCGCGATGGCGAGCACCTTCATCCCGGCGCGGCGCGCGGCCTGCACTCCGGCGGCGGTGTCCTCGATCGCGAGGCATTCGCCGCTGGCGATCGCATTGCGCTGGCGAAAAATGAATCCGAGGCGGCCGAGCGCGGCGAGGAAGGCGTCGGGTTCCGGCTTGCCGCGCTCGACGTCTTCGGCTGCGACAATATCGACGAACAGCTCGCGCATCTGCGTGTCGCGCAGGATCAGCTCGGCTTCATGACGCAGCGTGCCGGTAGCGAGGATCAGCGGAAAGCGTGCGGAACACGCGCGCACAAATTCGGCCGCGCCCGGGTAGAGCAGGTCACGTCCCGCCATCATCGATTGGTAGGCAGCGCTCTTGCGCGCGATCAACAGCTCAACCAGGGCGGGATCGGGTTCGCGCCCATGCTCGGCGAGCAGCAACTCGAAGCAGTCGCGATCGCTCCAGCCAATCAGCCGGCGGAAATAGTCCTCGCGCGATACCGCGATACCTTCGGGTTGCAGCACCGCGCTGAACGCGGCGAGATGGATCGGCTCGGTGTCAACCAGCGTGCCGTCGAGATCGAAGATGATGGCGCGAATCATCGGAGAATCGGGATTATCTCACGCTGGATGATACCGGCGGAAACTGTCGCGCGGCCGCCTTCGATCGCCATGTCGAGCTCGCTGCGCACGCCGAAGCGCCAGGGGATATAGATGCCGGGCTCCACCGAGAAGCAGGTCCCTTCGATGAGCCGGCGATGGTCGAACGTTTCCAGCGAATCCAGATTGGCGCCCGTGCCGTGCACTTCGCGCCCGATCGAATGGCCGGTGCGATGGACGAAATACTCGCCGAAACCGGCGCGCGCGATCACTTCGCGCGTCGCGCGATCAGCCTCTGCGCCAGTAATCGGCTGGCCGGCCTCGACGCGGCGAGAGATCAGCTCGACAGCGGCATCGCGCGCGGCGGCGACGATTGCAAAGAGGCGTGCATACTCCTCAGGCACTCGCGCGCCCACATACGCCATCCATGTGAGGTCGCCGTAGATGCTGTCGAGTCCGGGCTCCTTCGCCCACAGATCGAGCAGTACGAGGTCGCCTGCGCCGATCGCACGATCGCGTTCGGACCCCGGCGCGAAATGCGGATCGGCGGCATCGGCATTCACCGCCACGATCGGCGGATGGTCGGTGATCAGGCCGTGCCCCGCGAATCGATTGATCACGGCCGCCTGCATGCTGACCTCGCTGCACGGGCGATGATCGCGGACGAGACGTGCGATTTCGGCGAAGGTCTCATCGACGATCGACTTGAGCGCGGTTACGGCGCGCCGATGGCCCGCGAACTGCCCGGCGGTCAGCGTCGCTTCGAAGCGCTGAATCAGGTCGGCGGCCGAGACTATCTCGACGCCGAGCGAGCGCACCAATTCGACCGTGCCGGCATCGACGCGCGACACATACGGAATCGCGCAATCGGGCGAGTAGTTCATCGCGATGCGTTTGGAGCCGGCGAGCATCGTGCGCACACCCGCGAGCATCTCGTCGGCGGAACGATAGACCGATTTCGCGGCGCCCAGCGCATCGAGGCGATGCGGCTCGACCGCCGACACCAGCGCGCGCGGCTCGCCCTCGGCCGGTATGAAGCAGAACCAGCGGCGCGTAGGGAGTCCCTCTTCGCGCAGGCCGAGGATCCGGTAGGCAAGCGGATCGCTGCCACGAAAGTCATATAGCAGCCAGCCGTCGAGGCCGGCTTCGCGAAGCGCAGCGCCGATCTCATTGAACCCCGCCATCGCGCTCAGCCCGCTTCCGAAGCGGAGAAGCGGGCACCCCAGGCGTGGACCTGTTCCGGGTCGATTCGCACGATTGGATTGTCGTTCTCGTTCAGTTCCATCGTCCGATACTGCGGATACTTGTCGCGCAGCGCCGCCAGCGCAAGCGTGTACTCGGCTCGATCATCGACGATCCGCGCGCGGCCACCGACCATGACATAGGCGAGCCGCGTCCAGTCAGCCTCGTAATGGTCGATCACGAGCGCGACGCGCGGATTCTCAGCAATGTTGCGCATCCTCTTGAGCGCGAGACCCATGCGGCGCTTGGGTTTGCGATCGATGATGAAATGGAAGCGCGCGCCGTCGAAACAGAAGCAAAGCGGGATGTTGTGCGGATTGCCTGATGTGTCGGCGGTCGCTAGATGACCGACCGGCGCTCCCGCGATGAACGCGCGCACCGCTACGGAAGCAAGCGCGGCTTCCGGTTCGCTCATAGGGCGCCGTTCCCGTCGCGGCGCAGTTTCGCAAGCGCCTGAGACGCCGCCTTGCGCAACGAAGCATCGGTGTCGTCGGCCGCAGCCCGGCGCAGCGCGTCAAGCACTCGATCTGATCGTGAGCCCAGCCGGCCAAGCACACCCGCGGCGGCGCGTCGAACACCCTCGCTGGCATCTCCTTCCAGGCACTTGATTATCAAGGCGACGTTCTCGGCGCGTGCATCGATCACGCCCAATAGCGACAGCGCGGCAAGCCGCACGTGCGAATCGGCCGCCTCAGTGGCATCGCGCGCGGCGTGGCGGATTTCGGGATCGTCGAGCCTCAGGTCGCGCATGCAATACAGGGCCATCTTGCGGGTGTTGACGCCGGCTTCGACCGCCGCGGAGAGCAGGCTCTGCCGCACCTCTGACGGGTAATCCGCGCCAAGCCGCACGATCAGCTCGGCGGCGGCCCAGCGAATGTCGCCATCGTCGCTCCCCAGCGCCTCGATCATCGCGGGCAGCGCGGCGAGATCGAGCGCGCCATCGATGAGGCTGAGCGTATATGCGGCTCCCCAGCGCACACGCGCATCGGGCGCGCGCAACGCGTCACGCAGGGCGGGTATGATATGCGGGTCGTGGCTTGCGGCCGCCGCGGCGGCGCTCATTGCTTTTCGTGCGATACTCTTGCGTTCAGCAGCGAAGCACGCGAGCAACGCCTCGCGCGCATCACCGGACAGCCGCATGGCAGGCGTGCGAATAACCTCGAGGATCGCTGCGAGCCGCACTTGCCCGTCGCCGGAGGCGAGCTCGCCCGCGATGCGATCGTCTGTGACGTCTGGGCTCACTGAGCCTTCGCAATCAGGTTGGCGAGGTTGGACAAATCGCCGATGCCGAGGATGAAGTTCGATCCATCGCCGAAGACCTTCATTGCCGCCGCGGACATCGAGCCGAAATCCGCGCTCTTGCCGCGCGCTTCGCGCTCGAAGGCCGCGACGCCCGTCGAGTTCGCGATGAAGTCGCCGCTAAGCTCGAGCTGCTCGATGTGACCGGCATCATCAAGCGCCACGCGGGCCTCGATGTAGCCGAGTTGCGATGGGGCGCGCCCGGCCTTAAGCGACGGTGATTCGCAAGCTCGACCGAGCCATCCCGATTCGAGTAGCCGCCGCCCGCGATCCTCGGCTTGCGCGCGCTCCTCGCCGCTGAGCGCGCGGCGTGAGACGTCGCTAAGCGTCGATGCATAGCCGGCCTCGATCACGCCGGCCAGCTCTTGGACAGCGAGGTCGCGCCCGAGTTCACGCACGAGCTTGGTGGCCCGCCCCCGATCGTAGAGCGGGAAGCCGAGTGCGCCCTCAGGATCAAAGCGCTCGATGTCGTATACGGTATCTTCGAGGCCTCGATTGAGGGCAACCAGCGCCTCGAACAGCATCGCTCCCGAAGCATCGGTCTCAAACGAGCACATCGCTACTTCGCGCCGATCGATCGTGATCGCGTCACGGCCGGGATAGAACGATTCGACGCCGACCGTGCGCAGTCCGGCGAGGATTCCGCGCGCGTACCGATTCATCACCTGTTCGGGTTTGATCGCGGCGTCCTGCGCGCGCAGCAGCTCCGAGCGGCTGGTCAGGATCAGCGCGCATCCGAGCCATCCTTCGCCCGCACCCACAATTCTTCCCCCGGTGAGCCGTCGATATCCACCGATCCCATTGCGCTCTCCGGTTCCATGGTAGCGGTGATAGCGCCCGATCGAGATCAGGCGTCCGCCGAGCGTGTAGATGAGCAGTGCGGGGGCCGATCGGCGCGCCGCGACCGCCTCCAGCAGATAGAGTTGCAGCCCGAGCAATGTGGCGGGCTCAAGCCCTTCGCACACGATCGAATCGAGCACCGCCATCAACAAAATGCTAGCGCTGCGCGGCGCGCTCAAACAAGCTGGATGCGGCGTGCAGGTCAGCGCTCCTCGCCGAACATGAACAGGGAGACAGTGACAACGGCAAACGCGAGATTGGGCAGCCATGCCGCGACCCAAGCGGGTACCAGGCCTGAGCGCCCAAACGATGAAGTGAAGCCGAGGATCAGCCAATAGCTAAAGCCGATCGCGATTCCCAGGCCGAAGCTGCGGCTCAGACCCATCCGGCGCGGCACGGGGTCGAGGCTCACCACCACCCCGAGCGCGACCATGATGACGCATGCCAGCGGCATCGCGAACTTAAGATCCCGATCGACCAGGTAGCCGCCCGGGTCGAGTCCCTTGCGGCGCAGGGCGCGAATGTAGCGATTCAACTCGGAGAGACTGAACTCTTCGGGATCGAGCCTGAGCAAGCCGAAGTCACGCGGCTGCGCTTCGATCTTGAACAGACCGCCGGCACTGCGGGGCACCACCCTGCCGTCGCCGGCCAGCTCAAAGCCGCTGAGATCGGTCGGACGCCATCGGGCGCCATCCCATGAGGCGGTGCCGGCTTGCTGTACGACTTGCAGCGTGTAGTCAGTGCCGACGCGGAACATCGTCACGCCCCGCAGCTTCAACTGATGGGTGTCGTAGCTGTCGGCGGACAGGAAGCCGTCGCGCACGCGCATCCAGATCCCCGAGTTGGCGAAGATGCCTTTGAGCTCGTGCTTTTTGAGCGCGACCGTATAGAGATAGCGAGCCTGGCGCGTCGTCACGGGCACGACCGTTTCGCTGAGAATGAAGTTCGCGGCCGAGATCGCCGCAGCCGCCGCGATCAGCGGCGCGGCGATTTCCAATCGGCTGATGCCGAGCGCCTGGCAGGCCAGCAATTCGCCCGAGCGGTTGAGCATCGCGAACCCGAGCAGTACTCCCACCAGGCAAGCGATCGGCAGCAATTGCGCGACGATCAGCGGGAGCTTGAGCAGAAAATACTCGGCTCCCACCACGCTGAAACCGTCATATCGAATGAGATCGTCGAAGCGATCGAAGACGTCGGCGATCAGGTAGGTACCGCAGAAGGCGGCGAGCGAGATCAGGAACGGCTGGACAAAACGGCCGCCCAGAAGACGATCGAGCGTGGGCGACAGTCGCGGGCGGGCGGTCATGCGGCTGCCTTGCGCCGTTCCAGGCGTTCCACGAAATCCCACACCATATCGCCGGCGCCGCGGCCCTGATCGCCGCGATCCTGAGCGGCGCGCTGGAAGAGCCACACCGCGAGCACAGCGAACGCCACGTCGGGGATGCCCATCGCGACGAAAGCGTTGAGGATGCCGCGTTCAGCCAGTGTCTGTCCGGCCCGCAACAGGACGTAGTACAGAAAGAAGAGTGCGACGCTCACGCCGAAGCGCTCGGATTGACCGCCGCGCGCCGGCTTGAGACCCAGCGACACGCCGAGCAGCGCGAACATGATCGCTGCCAGCGGCAGCGTGTACTTGCGCGCCAGCTCGGCCTCGGCGACGTGGTTGGGCTGGCCGCGGGCACGGCTTTGGGCGATCTCGCGGCGCAACCCGCGGTAGTCCATCTCCTCCGGAGCACGCGGCGCCAGCCCGAGCATCGCGTCCGGATGAATGTTGAGATCGTAGATGCGAAAACTGGTGACGTGCGTGCCGTTGGTGTCCGCATCAACCCCGAAGATCGAACCGTCGAATAGCCTTAAGGTGATCGCCTCCTCGGCCTGGTCAGGGATCACCAGCCCGCGTTGCGCGATGATGGTCTGGCTCTGGCGCGGGTTGCGGCTATCGGCGATCAGCACCCCGCGCATGCCCTCGTCCCCGGGGTCGATGGTGTCGACATAAAGCACCAACCCGGGGAAGCTCTTATTGAAGATCTTCTCCTGCAGGCCGGCGGTGGCGCGGGTCCGTGTGAGACGCAGCAGGGTTTCGCGCAGCTGCGAGTTGGCCCACGGCCGCACCGAAAACGCCAGCCAGCTTGAGATGGCCCACGCCATCAGGGCCATCGCGAGCACGGGCGCGCTGAGCCGATAGAGGCTGATCCCGCAGGCACGCGCGGCAGTCAGTTCGCGGTCGCTCGACATCCGGCCGAAGCCCAGCAGCACCCCGAGCAGCACCGCCATCGGGAAGGTCAGCTCGAGAAAGGCGGGCATGATGTAGCCCACCATCTTCATCACTTCGCCGAAACCTACGCCCCGGTTGATGACCATCTCGGTCAGCTTGAGCATCCGGCCCGCGACCAGCGCGAAGGTCAGCAAGCCGAGACCGAACGCGAGCGGACCCGCAGTCTCCCTGAGCACGTAGCGGTCAAGTGTGCTCGGCCTGAGCATCGTGCGCCCAACCTAGCCTGACGCGCCGGTTGAAGGCGAGTTCCGCCAGCGACAAGTCCCGCTGAGAACCGGCGCGGGATGCGGCGCAATACGATTGAGCTATAGTCCGAAGCCATGAGGCATCGCCCGCCTGTCGGCTCTGGCCGCCGTCGCAACGATGAACGCAAGCCGGGCCGCCAGCCAACGCCCGTCGATCGCGAAGCTCCCACCCAAGGCGCCCGCCATGGCGACATTATCTTCGGTATCGAGCCGATCCGCGAGATGCTCGCAGCGGCCCCCGGCGCGATTCGCGTGCTGTATATCGAAGAGACGGCCGATCGCTTCGGTGACGAAATCGCGCGGATGCGCGCTGCTGGTGGTCAGGTTGTGCGCGCGCAACGCGAGCAGTTGGCGCGGATGGCGGGATCGGAGGGGCGCCATCAGGGAATCGTCGCGCTGGTACGCGAATATGGTTACATCGGCTTGGAAGAGGCTTTGCAGACCAGCCCCGATCCGCTGCTGGTGATCGATGGCGTTACCGATCCCCGCAACTTGGGCGCGATCCTGCGATCGGTCGAATGCGCCGGGGCGGATACCGTGCTGCTCGCGCGCGATCGCACCGTCGGCCTCACGCCGGCGGCAATCAAGGCGTCAGCGGGCGCATGGGTGCATATGCGCATCGCGCGATGCGGCAACGTCGCAAGCACACTGGAGCTGCTCAAGGAGCGCGGTTACTGGACCGCGGCGCTCGCGCCGGGCGGCGATACGTCGCTATACGAGCTCGATACAACCAGGCGCCTGGCGCTGGTCATTGGCGCCGAAGACCGCGGAGTTCGCGAGTTGGTGAGGAAACGAGCCGACTTCGTAGTCGGAATCCCGATGCGCGGCAAGATCGGATCGCTCAATGTCGCGGTGGCGACCGCGGTAGCGCTGTTCGAGATCTCCCGCCGCCGCGTCCGCAATTGAGCGGGCTTCTGATTAGGAATCGCCGGCGAAAGCGTCCACCGGGCGCATAAGCAGAGACCTGTTGGGCGTTGTCTTGACATGCCACAATGGCGAGCATAAGCGTCTTGGTTTAGCCCTTGGCCGATGTAGCTCAACGGTAGAGCAACTGATTTGTAATCAGTAGGTTGCCAGTTCGATTCTGGCCATCGGCTTGGTCTGCGGGCGGATTAGAGCGGAGAGGTTCCCGAGTGGCCAAAGGGAGCAGACTGTAAATCTGCCGGCTTATGCCTTCGGAGGTTCGAATCCTCCCCTCTCCACCAGACGTTCGAGTCGGGCAGGAGAGCGGGAATAGCTCAGTGGTAGAGCGCGAGCCTTCCAAGCTCGGGGTCGCGGGTTCGAATCCCGTTTCCCGCTCCAAGAGATGCTTTCCGGCTTTGGTGGCGATGGCGGAGGGTTATCTGCCCATGTAGCTCAGTCGGTAGAGCACCTCCTTGGTAAGGAGGAGGTCACGGGTTCGATTCCCGTCGTGGGCTTTGAGGCTTTGGCAAGGATCGGGGTTGAAAGGTGGGCGCGACGGCCCGGAGAGTAGCTTCAGATGAGAGACATAATCGCTCTGGCCTGTGACGGCTGCAAACGGCGAAACTACACGACCAGCAAGAACAAGAAGCGCCAGCCCGACAAGTTCTCGATCAAGAAGTTCTGTCCGAGCTGCCGTGCTCATACGGTCCATAAAGAGGCCAAAGTATAGGCTGGTGCCGAAACCGGGCCCGGTACATGGTGGCGGCTCAATCAGCGGTGCGGGTCAGTAGCTCCAATTGGACAGAGCATCGGACTCCAAATCCGAGGGTTGCAGGTTCGAATCCTGCCTGGCCCGCCAAGAAAAAGCTGAGTCGGACGTCACGGTGCTAGCATTTTCCGGACCAAATGGATAAAATAACCGGTTACCTAAGGCAGGGCATAAGCTTCGTTCAAGAGTCTTGGAACGAGCTGTCCAAGGTCCACTTCAACTCGGTCAAGGAAACGATGCAGGCGACAGCCGTAATCGTGGTCCTGACAATGATCGTGGCCTTGTGGTTGGGCCTGATTGATTTGGCGGCGACTCGAGTGGTCCGCCAGTTTTTGAGCTGAAAAGAACGCTTGGGCGGGACCATACGGCGCTGTGCGAAACCGGAATCGTGATGCGCAGAGCGTCCGTAGTCCCATTCTCGCTGCAGCGCAGCAACGGTCTGATAGTCGGCCGGGGATACAGAGTCTTCTAGATGGCTGAAGTTACCGAGACGCCCACCACAGCCGCGCAACCTGCGGCCCGCAAGTGGTACGTCGTCCATACCTATTCGGGCTACGAGCACAAGGCCAAAGCCGCGCTGGAGGAACGCATCCGCTCGCTCAAGATGGAAGACAAGTTTGGCGAGGTGCTCGTGCCGACCGAGCGCGTCGTCGAGCTGGGCAAGGGCGGCCAGCGCAAGACCTCCAGCCGGAAGTTCTTTCCCGGCTACATCTTTGTGAACATGGAGCTGAACGACGAGACCTGGCACGTCATCAAGAATACGCCCAAGATTACCGGCTTCGTGGGCCATGCGACCGCACCGCCCGAAGTGCCCGAGTCCGAAGTGCGCGACATCACCACTCAGATGCAGGAAGGGGCGCTCAAGCCGAAGCCGAAGGTGCTGTTCGAGGTTGGCGAGGCGATCAAGGTGGTCGATGGCCCGTTCCAGGACTTCAACGGCACCGTCGAAGAAGTGCGGCCGGAGAAGGGCAAAGTAAGGGTGCTGATTTCGATCTTCGGGCGCGCGACGCCGGTGGAACTCGATTTCGTCCAGGTCGAGAAGGCCTGAGAACGCGCTTTACGCTTGTGGCGGCTGGTTTCGGCGATCGGCAGCCGCTGCGAAGCGGCGCATGAACGGTTAAGCAGTGGCGAAAAAAGTAGTCGGACAAATCAAGCTGCAGATTCCAGCTGGCGCGGCCAATCCGTCGCCACCGGTCGGACCGGCGCTGGGCCAGCGCGGCGTCAATATCATGGAGTTCTGCAAGGCTTTCAACGCCCAAACGCAGAACATGCAAGGGCTGGTGATTCCGGTAATTGTGACGGTCTATGCCGATCGCTCCTTCACTTTCGTCACCAAGAGCCCGCCGGCGTCGATCCTATTGCTCAGGGCGGCTGGTGTGGAGAAGGGCTCGGCGATGCCCAACAAGAACAAGGTCGGCAAGGTCACCCGCGCGCAGGTCGAGGAGATCGCCAAGACCAAGATCAAAGACCTGTCGGCGAAGGATCTTGCGGCGGCCATGAACTCGATCGAGGGCACTGCACGATCGATGGGAATTGAAATCGCGAGCTGAGAGAAAAAATCGATGGCAGGCAAGAAGTATCGCGCGGTTGCGGAGAAGATCGATGCTGAGAAGCGCTACTCGCTGGAGGAGGCGATGGGGCTGCTCGCGCAGCATCCCAGCGCCAAATTCGACGAGACGGTCGAACTCGCGGTGCGGCTCAGCGTCGATCCGCGCCAGGCCGATCAGAACGTCCGCGGCACGGTCGTGATGCCGCATGGAACCGGCCGCGCCGTGCGCGTGCTGGTGCTGGCCAAAGGCGACAAGGAGCGCGAAGCGCGCGAGGCCGGCGCCGACTTCGTGGGCGGCGAGGATCTGATCAAAAAGATTCAGGAAGAGAACTGGCTCGACTTCGAGCGCGTGATCGCGACGCCCGACATCATGGGCGCGGTGGGGCGCATTGGGAAAATCCTCGGGCCGCGCGGCTTGATGCCCAATCCGAAGGTCGGCACCGTCACCTTCGACGTTGCCAAGGCGGTCAGCGAAGTGAAGGCGGGCAAGGTCGATTACCGGGTCGACAAGGCCGGTGTAGTGCATGCCCCGGTGGGCAAGCTCAGCTTCGGCGACAAGAAACTGATCGAGAACGCGCAGACGCTACTCACGGCGATCGCGCGCGCCAAGCCCGCCTCGGCCAAGGGCAATTACATCCGGAGCGTGGCCGTCAGCTCGACGATGGGTCCGGGAATCAAGATTGACACCGCGGCGGCGCGTACGCTGGCGGCCGCCTGACGAATCGGCTGGATCAACCGAATGAAACGCGAACAGAAGACCCAGGTGGTGGAGGATCTGTCGGCGAGCCTGCGTCGCGCCAGCATAGCGCTAGTGTCCGAGTACAAGGGCATGACCGCGGGCCAATCCGACGACTTGCGGCGGCGGCTGCGGGCGGTGCGCGCCGAGATGCGAATCGCCAAGAACACCCTCGTGCGCCGCGCCATCAAGGACACCCCGTTCGCGACGCTCGAGGACAAGCTGGGCGGACCAGTCGGACTCATCCTGGGTTACGACGACCCGATTCAGGCCGCCAAGACCATCACTTCGTACAAGGATGCCGGCGACAAGCTCAAGCTGCGCGGCGGGGTGATCGGCGGCAAGCCGCTGACGCCGGAGGAAATCCAGACGCTGGCGACGCTGCCGCCGCGCGAAGTGATCATGGCGCAGCTGCTCGGCCTGCTGCAGGCGCCGGCCACCCGGCTGGTTCGGCTGCTCAACGAACCCGGTTCGGCGCTGGCGCGAGTGGTCGATGCGATTGGCAAGAAGAACGGCCCGGGTACATCGGCCGGGGGCGAACCGGCTCCGGCTGCGGAAGCAACGGCGGAAGCCAAGGCAGAATAGAGTTTTCGCGAGGACTGTTTAGGTAACCAAGCGCGGCCGGGATTATCAGGCCGCAAAGACGGACCCCCCGTCGGCGACGGACAGGCGCAAGGAGAGAGAGAGAAATGCCAGAAGCACAACTCAGCCGCGACCAGGTCAAGGACTATCTGAAGAACCTCACCCTGATGGACGCGGCTGCCCTCGTAAAGGAGCTCGAGCAGGAGCTCGGCGTCTCGGCGGCGGCTCCGGTGGCGCTAGCAGCTGCGGGACCGGCAGCGGGTGGAGCGGCGGCAGCAGCCGTTGAGAAGGACGAATTCACGGTCATGCTCACTGGCGCGGGCGAGAAGAAGATCCAGGTGATCAAGGTCGTGCGCGAACTCACCGGATTGGGTCTCAAGGAGGCCAAGGACTTGGTGGACGGCGCTCCCAAGGCGGTCAAGGAAGGCGTCAACAAGGCTGAGGCTGAAGATATCAAGAAGAAACTGACCGACGCCGGCGGCTCGGTCGAGCTGAAGTAGAAGTTTCACGGGTAGCTGGTGCACGAGTACTCGCCGGAACATTGTCCTGGCGGCAGCAAATTCAGCAGCGGTTCATATGCCGCGCGGCTGCCGCATCGTATCGATCCATCCGGGCGCGGCGCGATGCGCTGCACAGGTTGGATCCGTCCGCCGCAGTATGGGTTCAGCGCGGCCCCAGGGGCCGCCGAGTCGAGGTAGATGATGGCTCAGCAGTCGCAGGTTAACAGCAACCTTCGCCTTCGCCGTTCCTTTGGCAAGATCAAGAAGATCATCGACATCCCCAACCTGATCGAGATCCAGAAGCGTTCGTACGACGACTTCCTGCAGAAGGACGTCACGGTCGAGCAGCGCGGCGATGTCGGTCTGCAGGGTGTGTTCAAGTCGGTCTTTCCGATCAAGGACTTCAACGAGACTGCGTCGCTGGAGTTCGTCGCCTACGACCTCGGCACGCCCAAGTACGACGTCGACGAATGCCATCAGCGCGGGATGACTTTCGCCGCGCCGGTGAAGGTCAAGATTCAGCTCGTGATTTGGGACGTCGAGAGTGGGCGGCGTTCGATCAAGAACGTCAAGGAGCAGGAAGTCTACTTCGGCGAGATTCCGCTGATGACGCGCAACGGCACCTTCATGGTCAATGGCACCGAGCGCGTGATCGTCTCGCAGCTCCACCGCTCACCCGGCGTGTTCTTCGAGCACGACAAGGGCAAGACCCACTCGACCGGCAAGCTGCTTTATTCGGCGCGGATCATCCCCTACCGGGGCAGCTGGATCGATTTCGAATTTGATCCGCGCGATGTGCTGTTCGTGCGAATCGACCGGCGCCGCAAGTTCCCGGCCACCGTGCTGCTGCGCGCGCTCGGCATGACCACCGAGGATTTGCTCAATTACTACTATCGCAAGGATGTGATCCTGCTCGATGGCAAGCAGCCCGCCAAGCAGTTCATCCCCGACCAGCTGCTCGGCAGCCGCGTCGGCCGCGACGTCAAGGATCCCAAGACCGGCGATGTTATCGTCCGCGAGGGCCGCAAGTTCAACAAGGCCGCCATCCGGCTGATGGAGCAGGCCAGGATCAACGAAGTGCCGATCGCGCTGGACGAGGTGCGCGGGCGCATCTCGGCGCATGACGTGGCCGATCCGTCGACTGGCGAGGTTCTGCTCCAAACCAACGAGGAACTGAGCGACGAGACCTACACCAAGCTCAAGAGCCGCGGCATCAAGAAGGTCGAAGTGCTCTACACCGAAGATCTGCTCGGTGGTGGCTCGCTGCGCCTGACGCTGTCGCAGGACAAGCTGGGCGGACCCGACGAGGCGATCGTCGAGATCTACCGCCGGCTGCGCCCCGGCGATCCGCCCACGATGGAGACCGCGACCGCGTTCTTCAACAATCTGTTCTTCAACCCCGAGCGCTACGACCTCTCGCGCGTTGGCCGGCTCAAGCTCAATCACAAGCTCAAACTCGACCTGCCGCTGGAGCAGGGCACACTGCGCCGCGAAGACATCCTCGAAGTCGTCCGCTACCTGCTCGATCTCAAGGAGGGCCGCGGCCAGATCGACGATATCGACCATCTGGGTAACCGCCGCGTGCGCGCGGTCGGCGAACTGGTCGAGAACCAGTTCCGGATCGGGCTGGTCCGCATGGAGCGCGCGATCAAGGAGCGGATGAGCCTGCAGGATATCGAGACCCTGATGCCGCAGGAGCTGGTCAACTACAAGCCGGCGGCGGCGGTGATCAAGGAGTTCTTCGGCTCATCGCAGCTCTCGCAGTTCATGGATCAGACCAACCCGCTCTCCGAGATCGCGCACAAGCGGCGGCTGTCGGCGCTGGGGCCGGGCGGGCTGACGCGCGAGCGCGCGGGCTTCGAGGTTCGCGACGTGCATCCGACCCACTACGGACGCGTATGCCCGATCGAGACGCCCGAAGGCCCCAACATCGGGCTGATCGCGGCGCTCTCGACCTATGCGCGAGTAAACGATTTTGGCTTCATCGAGACGCCCTACCGCGAAGTCGAAAACTCGAAGGCGACCGATCGAATCGTTTACCTCTCCGCACTCGACGAAGAAGACAAGGTAATCGCGCAGGCCAATTCGCCGCTCGATCAGCACGGGCGCTTTACCAGCGAGCTGGTCTCGGTGCGAATCGGCGGTGAGTTTACCGTCGCGCGGGCCGACGAGATCCAGTACATGGACGTTTCGCCCAATCAGCTGGTCTCAGTGGCGGCATCGCTGGTGCCGTTTTTGGAAAACGATGACGCCAACCGGGCGCTGATGGGTTCGAACATGCAGCGCCAGGCGGTGCCGCTACTCAAGACCGAGGCGCCGCTGGTCGGGACCGGGCTGGAAAAGACAGTCGGACGCGACTCAGGCGTGACGGTCGTCGCCAAGCGCGACGGCGTAGTCGAGAGCGTCGATGCGGAGCGGATCGTGGTGCGGGCCGATCGTCCCAGCCGCGACGTACGTGATGCCGGCGTCGATATCTACAATCTGGTCAAATATCAGCGCTCGAACCAAGGCACCTGTATCAACCATCGTCCGGTGGTGGTCAAGGGTGAGCACGCCAAAGCCGGCGATGTGCTGGCCGACGGCCCTTCGACCGACATGGGTGAACTGGCGCTGGGCAAGAACGTGTTGGTCGCCTTCATGCCGTGGGGCGGCTACAACTTCGAGGATTCGATTCTCATCTCGGAGCGCGTGGTCAAAGACGATCTCTTCACCTCGGTACATATCGAGGAATTCGAGTGCGTGGCGCGCGACACCAAGCTGGGCCAGGAAGAGATCACGCGCGACATCCCTAACGTCGGCGAAGAGGCGCTCAAGGATCTCGACCCCAGCGGGATCATTCGCATCGGTGCGGAAGTGCGCCCGACGGACATCCTGGTCGGCAAGATCACACCCAAAGGCGAAACTCAGTTGAGCCCCGAGGAGAAGCTGCTGCGCGCGATTTTCGGCGAGAAGGCCGGCGAGGTACGCGATACCAGCCTCAAGGTGCCGCCGGGCGTGGAAGGTACGGTGATCGCCGCGCGGGTCTTTTCGCGCCGCGGCGTCAGCAAGGACGAACGCACGCAGGAAATCGAGGCCACCGAGGTCGAACACTTCCGCCAGGACGAGAGCGAGGAGATCCGGATCATCCGCCAACAGACCCTGCGCAAGCTCAAGCGGACGCTGGCCGGCAAGACGCTGGAAGGACGCGTGATGTCGGATGATCGGCGGGTGCTGCTCAACAAGGGCCACGTCGTCACCAACGAAGATCTCGAGGAACTGCAGCCGCCGCTGTGGAGCCAGCTCAAGGTCGACAACGAATCGGCGATGAACGATGTCGCGCAGGCGCTGGCCGCGATGGACGAGAGCGTGGCGGCGGTCAAGACCTTTTATGGCGCCAAGGTCGACCGCCTTAAAGGCGGCGACGAGCTCGCCCCGGGCGTGATCAAGATGATCAAGGTCTTCGTCGCCATCAAGCGCCGTCTCCAGGTCGGCGACAAGATGGCGGGCCGCCACGGCAACAAGGGCGTACTGTCGCGGATCCTGCCCGAGGAGGACTTGCCCTATATGGCCGACGGGACGCCGGTGGATATCGTGCTTAACCCGTTGGGTGTGCCTTCGCGAATGAACGTCGGGCAGATTCTGGAGACCCATCTGGGCTGGGCCGCGCGCGACCTCGGCCGCCAGATCGAACGCGAGCTGCATGACTCAGCCACGCCCGCGCAGCTGCGCCGGCGCCTGCGCGAACTGTATCCCGAAAAGGAGAGCGTCGAGTTCATCGACCAACTCCCCGATGGCGACCTGATGAAGCTGGCGGCCAAGGCGGGCGGCGGGATTCATGTCGCGTCGCCGGTGTTCGACGGCGCCCGCGAAGAGGAAATCTTCGCGTTGCTCAAGCGCGGCGACTTGTCCGAAAGCGGCCAGTGCACGCTCTTCGACGGGCGCACCGGACGTCCGTTCGACCAGCAGATCACCGTCGGCGTGATGTACATGATGAAGCTCCATCACCTGGTCGAGGACAAGATCCATGCGCGCTCGACCGGGCCTTACAGCCTCGTCACCCAGCAGCCACTGGGCGGCAAGGCGCAATTCGGCGGGCAGCGGCTGGGCGAGATGGAAGTGTGGGCGCTGGAGGCGTACGGCGCCGCCTATACTCTGCAGGAAATGCTCACGGTCAAGTCAGACGACGTCGCCGGCCGTACGCGAATGTATGAAGCAATCGTAAAGGGCGAGAACACCCTCGAGCCGGGATTGCCGGAATCGTTTAACGTGATGGTGAAGGAACTCCAGTCGCTCTGCCTCAACATGGAGCTGCTGGAAGAGCCCGAGGGCGCCTAAGCGGCGCGCCGGGAGGAGATCCAGATGGAAGATCTGTTTGGCGTATTCGAGAAGCCCAAGAATCCTCTGGCCTTCGATGCCATCCGCATCTCGGTCGCGTCGCCGGAGATGATCCGGGCGTGGTCGCATGGCGAGGTCAAGAAGCCGGAAACGATCAACTACCGGACCTTCAAGCCGGAGCGCGACGGGCTGTTCTGCGCCAAGATTTTCGGACCGACCAAGGACTACGAGTGCAACTGCGGCAAGTACAAGCGGATGCGCCATCGCGGCGTGGTCTGCGAGAAATGCGGCGTCGAGGTAATCCAGTCCAAGGTGCGGCGCGAACGCATGGGCCATATCGACCTGGCCGCGCCGGTCGCCCATATCTGGTTCCTGCGCTCGCTGCCCTCGCGGATCGGCACGATGCTCGACATGACGCTGAAGGAGCTCGAGAAGGTCCTCTACTTCGAGTCCTACGTGGTGACCGATCAGGGTGAGACGCCGCTGCAGTTCAAGGAGCTGCTTACCGAGCGCAAGTACCGCGAGGCGCGCGAGCAGTATGGCGAGAGCTTCAAGGCTGCGATGGGGGCCGAAGCGATCCGCGCGCTGCTTTCGCAGCTCGAGCTCGACAAGACCGCCGAGGAACTGCGCAAGGAGATGAAGGCCACCAGTAGCGAGGCGCGGCGCAAGAAGACCGCCAAACGGCTCAAGGTGATCAACGCCTTCCGCGATTCAGGCAACAAGCCGGAGTGGATGATCCTGACCATCCTGCCGGTGATTCCGCCCGACCTGCGGCCGCTGGTGCCGCTGGACGGCGGGCGTTTTGCGACCTCCGACCTCAACGACCTTTACCGTCGCGTCATCAACCGCAACAACCGGCTCAAGCGGCTGATCGAGCTCAACGCCCCGGACATCATCATCCGCAACGAAAAGCGGATGTTGCAGGAGGCGGTTGACGCGCTGTTCGACAACGGCCGGCGCGGCCGCGCGATCACCGGGCCCTCCAAGCGCGCCCTCAAATCGCTGAGCGACATGCTCAAGGGCAAGTCGGGACGCTTCCGCCAGAATCTGCTCGGCAAGCGCGTGGATTATTCGGGCCGCTCAGTGATCGTGGTCGGTCCCGAGCTCCGGCTGCATCAGTGCGGGCTGCCCAAGAAGATGGCGCTGGAGCTGTTCAAACCCTTCATCTACAACAAGCTCGAAGAAAAGGGCTACGTCACGACCATCAAGAGCGCCAAGAAGATGGTCGAGAAGGAAGGCAAGGATGTCTGGGACATCCTTGACGACGTAATCCGCGAGCATCCGGTGCTGCTCAACCGTGCCCCGACGCTTCACCGGCTTGGTATTCAGGCCTTCGAGCCGGTGCTGATCGAGGGCAAGGCGATCCAGCTCCATCCGCTGGTCTGCAGCGCCTACAATGCCGACTTCGACGGCGACCAGATGGCGGTGCATGTGCCCCTGTCGGTCGAGGCCCAGGTCGAGTCGCGCGTGCTGATGATGTCGACCAACAACATCTTGTCGCCCGCCAGCGGCAAGCCCGCGATCATGCCGACCCAGGATATGGTGCTCGGGCTGTACTACATGACGCGCGAACGTCCGCTGGCCCAAGGCGAAAACCGCTTCTTCTCAGGCCCGGCCGAAGTGCGGATCGCCTTCGATCATGACGAGGTCGGCCTGCATGCGAAGATCCGGGTGCGGATGCCGGTGAAGAAGATCGACGAGTCGCATCTGTTCTCGGCTGACGAAGGGGACAAGCGCAAGGTTGCCGGCGCAACTGACGGGGGAAACGGCAAGGTGGCCACCGAGCGCGTCGAGACCACGGTTGGGCGCGTGTTGCTGTTTGAAGTCGTGCCGGCGGGCGTGCCGTTCGCAGAAGTCAACAAGACCATGAAGCGCAAAGACCTCGCCAACCTGGTCGATATCGTTTATCGCCAGGCGGGCAACAAGGCGACGGTAATTTTCGCCGATCGGCTCAAGGACATCGGCTTCGAATACGCCACCCGCGCGGGCATCTCGATTTCGATCAAGGACATGAAGATCCCGGCGCAAAAGGCGCGCCTGCTCGATGAAGCGCAAAAGCAGGTCAGCGAAATCCAAAAGCAGTACAACAACGGCGTCATCACTGACGGCGAGCGTTACAACAAGGTCGTCGATATCTGGGCCGAGGTCCAGGACAAGATCGGTTCGGAAGTGCTGCGCGGGCTGTCCACCGAGGTCTTCGGCAAGGACGACAAGGGCGGCGAGATCTCGGGGCCGTCGTTCAACCCGATCTTCATCATGGCGGACTCAGGCGCGCGCGGCTCGGACCAGCAGATTCGCCAGCTGGCAGGATTGCGCGGCCTGATGGCGCGGCCGTCGGGCGAGATCATCGAAACGCCCATCACCGCCAACTTCCGTGAAGGGCTGACGGTGTTGCAGTACTTCGTCTCGACTCACGGCGCGCGCAAGGGTTTGGCCGACACGGCGCTCAAGACCGCCAACTCGGGCTACCTGACGCGCCGCCTGGTCGATGTTGCGCAGGATTCGATCATCATCGAATACGATTGTCATACCATCGACGGCATCGAGATCACGCCTTTGGTCGAAGGCGGCGAGATCATCGAGGGGCTCGGCGATCGGGTGCTCGGGCGCGTGGCGCTGGAGCAGGTGCGCGATCCGTTCACCAACGAGGTGCTGGTCGAAGCCAACGCCGAGATCGACGAGGATCGCGTGCGCGCGATCGAGGAGTCGGGACTCGAGAAGGTGAAGATCCGCTCGGTGTTGACCTGCCAATCACGGCGTGGCGTATGCGTGCAATGCTACGGCCGCGACCTGGGCCGCGGGCAGATGGTCAATCTGGGCGAAGCGATCGGGATCATCGCCGCGCAGTCGATCGGAGAACCTGGCACCCAGCTTACGATGCGCACGTTCCATATCGGCGGCACGGCCAGCCGTCGCGCCGAGCAGACCATGCTCGAAGCGCGCAACGAGGGCATCGTGCGGCTGCATGCAATCAACACGGTCAAGAACCGCGAGGGGCTGCTGGTCGTGATGTCGCGGCATGCCGAGGTCACCATCGTCGAGCCGGTGCCGGGCGGCGACGGCCATCAGCGCGAGCGCGAACGCGAACGCTATCCGCTGGTCTACGGCGCCAAGCTGCGCAAGGCCGACGGCGACCGGGTCAAAGGCGGCGAGCTGCTCGCCGAATGGGATCCGTACACGACGCCGATCATCACCGAAGTCGGCGGCACGGTTAAGTACGGCGACATCCTCGAGGGCAAGACGATGGAGGAGCGTGTCGATGAACGCACCGGCGCGCGTTCCAACGTGATCGCCGAGTCCAAGGAGCTCGACATACGCCCGCGCATCTCGATCAAGGATGCCGGCGGCAAGACCGCCACGATGCCGGCCAGCGGCCAGCAGGCACGCTACTTCCTGCCGGTCGGCGCATACATCAACGTGCCCGATGGCTCGCCGGTTTCGCCGGGCGACGTGATCGCGAAGATTCCACGCGAGACCACCAAGACCAAGGACATCACGGGCGGATTGCCGCGCGTAGCCGAGCTGTTCGAGGCGCGCAAGCCCAAGGAGTTCGCCGTGATCTCCGAGATCGATGGCCAGGTTTCCTTCGGCAAGGACACCAAGGGCAAACGCAAAGTGGTGGTGACGCCCGAAGTCGGGGACGCGCGCGAATACCTGATCCCCAAGGGCAAGCACATCGGCGTGCATGAGGGCGACGTGATCAAGGCGGGCGAGCCGCTGATGGAAGGTTCGTCGAATCCGCACGACATCCTGACGATTCTCGGCGAAAAGGCACTGGCCAAGTACTTGGTCGACGAAATCCAGGAAATTTACCGGCTGCAGGGCGTGCGCATCAACGACAAGCATATCGAGGTGATCGTGCGCCAGATGCTGCGGCGCGTGCGCATCAAGGAGGTCGGCGATACCGATTTTCTGGTCGGTGACCAGGTCGAGAAATGGCGCTTCGACGAGGAAAATACCCGCGTGCTCGAAAAGGGTGGCGAGCCGGCCATCGCCGAGCCGCTGCTGCTGGGGATCACCAAGGCGTCGCTGTCGACCGAGAGCTTCATCTCGGCTGCATCATTCCAGGAGACCACCAAGGTGCTGACCGAAGCCGCCATCAACGGCAAGGTCGATCGGCTGGTCGGCCTCAAAGAGAACGTGATTATGGGGCGGTTGATCCCGGCGGGTACCGGGATGTCGTCCTACAACCGAATCGAGATCAAGGTCGAGGGCGGTGCCGGGGAAGAGGGCATCATGGAGGGTGAAGCGGCGGCAGGCTCGAGCGTCGCGGCGGGTGACTAATCGCGGCATGCCGAACAGGCGCGGACTGACGTATCGCGCGGCTCTTTGCTGAGCCGCGCGCGATCCTTGCCCAACGCTAATTGACAAAACCCGCGCCGTCTCATACAAAATAGTGTTCGCCCAAGGGCGAGTTCGCCCTTGGGCGGTTCGTTTAACACGCAACACCGGCCCACTCCGGTTCGCGCGCCGGCTTCCCAGCACGTGTCCAGCACGGCACGTTCCCGGAATTCGACCGAGATGAACACGAGCGGGCGCCTTTGCAGGCGGAGCCAGAGTTCGACGTGCCGACGATCAACCAACTGATACGCGGAGCGCGCGTCAAGAAGCGCTACAAGACCAGCGCGCCCGCCCTGCAAAGCTCGCCGCAAAAGCGCGGCGTTTGCACGCAGGTCAAGACCACGACGCCCAAGAAGCCCAACTCGGCGTTGCGCAAGGTGGCGCGCGTGCGGCTTTCCAACGGCTACGAAGTCACGACCTATATCCCTGGCGTGGGACACAATCTGCAGGAGCATTCGGTGGTGCTGATCCGCGGCGGCCGCGTCAAGGATCTGCCCGGCGTCCGCTATCACGTGGTGCGCGGCACGCTCGATTCGATCGGTGTGCAGGATCGCCGCCAGGGCCGTTCCAAGTACGGCTCGAAGAAGCCCAAGTAGAGTCCTCGATGCCACGCAAGGGACAGATCAAGGTCCGCGAGGTCGCGCCCGACCCCAAGCATCACGACAAGACCGTCGCGAAGTTCATCAACGCGGTCATGGAACGCGGCAAGAAGTCGACGGCCGAGCGGATCCTCTACGGTGCGCTGCAAGAGGTCGAGACGCGTACCAAAGAAGAGGGTTTGACGGTTTTCAAGCGTGCGCTGGAAAACGTGCGGCCGGCGGTCGAAGTAAAGTCGCGCCGGGTCGGCGGCGCCAACTATCAGGTTCCGATCGAAGTGCGTCCGCTACGGCGCACGTCGCTCGGCATGCGATGGCTGGTGCAGGCGGCGCGCGCGCGCGGTGAGAAGTCGATGCAGGCGCGGCTGGCAGCCGAGATCCTTGAAGCGGCGGGCAATCGCGGCGGGGCGGTCAAGAAGCGCGAAGATACCCATCGCATGGCGGAAGCCAACAAGGCTTTCGCCCACTATCGCTGGTAAGCGGACAACCGACAGTTTTCGATGGCTCGTGAAGTACCCATAGAGCGCGTGCGCAACATCGGCATCATGGCGCACATCGACGCCGGCAAAACCACGACCACCGAGCGCGTGCTGTATTACACCGGCGTCAACTACAAGATGGGCGAAGTGCACGAAGGCACCGCCACGATGGACTGGATGGTCCAGGAGCAGGAACGCGGCATCACGATCACCTCGGCCGCCACCACCTGCTCATGGAAGGAGCACCGCATCAACATCATCGATACGCCGGGCCACGTCGATTTCACGATCGAAGTGGAACGCAGTCTGCGCGTGCTCGATGGCGCGGTGGCGGTGTTCGACGCGGTCGCGGGGGTCGAGCCGCAATCCGAAACGGTGTGGCGTCAAGCGGACAAGTACCGCGTGCCGCGTATCGCGTTCATCAACAAGATGGATCGGGTCGGCGCGACCTTCGAGCGCACCTATAACGATATTCGTGAGAAGCTCAAGGCGACCCCGCTGCTGCTGCAGCTGCCGATCGGCACCGAAGACACGTTTACCGGCGTGGTCGATCTGGTTGAGATGCAGTCGATGACCTGGCATCGCGAGACGCTGGGCGCAGAGTACGAGCCCGGGCCGATTCCGGCGGCACTCGCCGAACAGGCGGCGCAATATCGCGACAAGCTGATCGAGACCGTCGCGGACCACAACGAGCGCATCATGGAGCTGTACTTGGAAGGCAAGCAGCCCGATAGCGCGCTGCTCAAGGCGGCGATCCGCACGGCGACGCTCCAGCTCAAGCTGGTGCCGGTGCTGGTGGGTTCGGCCTTCCGCAACAAGGGCGTGCAGCCGATGCTCGATGCGGTGGTCGACTACCTGCCTTCGCCGCTGGACGTACCGCCGGTGATCGGCAAAGTGGGCGACAAGCTCGAAGAGCGCTGGCCGCGTGACGATGCGCCGTTCGCCGCACTGGCTTTCAAGATCATGACCGACCCCTACGTCGGCAACCTGACCTTTATCCGCGTCTATTCGGGCCGGCTGGAAAGCGGCAGCTCGGTGCTGAACACCACGCGGCAGAAGCGCGAGCGCATCGGACGGCTGGTCAAGATGCACGCCAACAAGCGCGAGGAAATTTCAGAGGTGTTGGCCGGCGACATTTGCGCGGTCGGTATGCGCGATACCTCTACCGGCGACACGATCTGCGACCCGGATAATCCGATCATCCTTGAAGCGATCGAGTTCCCCGAGCCCGTCATCCGGATCGCGATCGAACCCAAGACCAAGGCCGACCAGGACAAGCTCGGCGAATCGCTCGCCAAGCTGGCGCGTGAGGATCCCTCCTTTCGCGTCAACAGCGATCAAGAGACCGGCCAGACCCTGATCGCCGGAATGGGCGAGCTGCATCTCGAGATCATCGTCGACCGCCTGCTGCGCGAGTTCAAAGTCGACGCCAACGTCGGCAAGCCGCAAGTCGCCTATCGCGAAACCATTCGCCGTGCGATCGAGGCCGAGGGCCGCTTCGTCCGGCAGACCGGCGGCCACGGGCAATTCGGCGTCGTCGAGCTGCGTATCGAGCCGCTGGGCAAGGGCTCGGGCTTCGAGTTCGTCGACGGGACCAAGGGCGGCTCGATTCCGCGCAACTTCATCCCGGCGGTGGAAGCCGGCGTGAAGGAAGCGATGGAAGGCGGCGTAGTGGTGGGCTACCCGATGGTGGACATCAAGGCGACGCTGCTCGACGGCAAGTATCACGAGGTCGACTCCTCCGAAATCGCATTCAAGATCGCGGGTTCGATGGCATTCAAGGAAGCGGCCGGCAAGGCGCATCCGGTACTGCTGGAACCGATCATGGAGGTCGAGGTGGTCACGCCGCAGGAATTCATGGGCGACGTGATTGGCGATCTCAGCGCGCGACGTGGCAAGATCACCAACCTTGAGACGCGCGCGGGCGCCCAGGTAATCGAGTCGCGGGTGCCGCTGGCGACGATGTTTGGGTATTCGACGCGCCTGCGTTCGCTGACGCAGGGGCGGGCGACTTATACGATGCAGTTCGCGGCGTACGAACAGGTGCCGCAGCAGATCTTCGAGGAGCTGACCGCGCAGGGCGGCGTGGGCGCTGAGGCGCGCCAACGCGCATAGAGCGATGGCGCAGGAGGGTTTCACCCGGAGGGTATAACCATGGGCAAGGCCAAGTTTGAGCGAACCAAGCCGCACGCGAACATCGGAACGATCGGCCACATCGATCACGGCAAGACGACTCTTACCGCCGCGATTACCAAGGTTCTCGCCTCGCGCAAGCTTGCCAAGTTCGTCGCCTTCGACCAGATCGACAAGGCGCCCGAGGAGAAGGAACGCGGCATCACAATCTCGATCGCGCACGTCGAGTACGAGACCACCAAGCGGCATTACGCGCACGTCGATTGCCCCGGCCATGCCGACTACATCAAGAACATGATCACCGGTGCGGCGCAGATGGACGGCGCGATCCTGGTGGTCGGCGCCAATGACGGTCCGATGCCGCAGACCCGCGAGCATATCCTGCTCGCCCGCCAGGTCGGCGTGCCGGCGGTCGTGGTCTTCATGAACAAGGTCGACATGGTCGACGATCCTGAACTGCTCGACCTGGTTGATCTCGAAGTCCGCGACCTGCTGAAGAAGCAGGAGTTCCCGGGCGACGACACTCCCATCATCCGTGGTAGCGCGCTCAAGGCGCTGGAATGCGGATGCGGCAAGGACGACTGCCCGAACTGCAAGCCGATCCTCGAATTGATGGCCGCGGTTGACAACTTTATCCCGCTGCCCAAGCGCGAAACCGACAAGCCGTTCCTGATGCCGATCGAAGACGTGTTCTCGATCTCGGGGCGCGGCACCGTGGTGACCGGCCGCATCGAGAAGGGGCGGGTCAAGGTCGGTGAAGAGGTCGAGATCGTCGGCTTCAAGGACACGCAAAAGACGGTCGTGACCGGTGTTGAGATGTTCCGCAAGATTCTGGACCAGGGCGAAGCGGGCGACAACGTCGGCGTGCTGTTGCGCGGGCTCAAGCGCGAGGACGTCGAGCGCGGTCAGGTGCTGGCGGCGCCCGGGTCGATCACGCCGCATACCAGCTTCGAGGCCTCGGCCTACGTCCTGACCAAGGAAGAGGGAGGACGGCATACACCGTTCTTCAATGGCTACCGGCCGCAGTTCTACTTCCGCACCACCGACGTCACGGGCGTGCTCACGCTGCCCGAGGGTACCGAGATGGTGATGCCCGGCGACAACGTCAATATTGTCGGCGAGCTGATCACCCCGGTCGCGATGGACGAAGGGTTGCGGTTTGCGATCCGCGAAGGCGGTCGCACCGTCGGCGCCGGCGTCGTCTCGAAAATCGTGAAGTAGGACGGACAGGAAGATAGGGAGAGGCAACCGGCGTAGCTCGAAGCAATGAACGACAAGATCAGGATACGGCTTAAGGCTTACGACTACCGGCTGCTGGATCAGTCGGTGCGCGAGATCGTCGATACGATCCGGCGCACCGGCGGCCGCGTGGCGGGGCCAATTCCGCTGCCCACGCGAATCGAGCGCTTCACCGTCAATCGCTCGCCGCATATCGACAAGAAGTCGCGCGAGGCCTTCGAGATTCGCACTCACAAGCGGCTGCTCGATGTGCTCGAACCGACCCAGCAGACCATCGACGCGCTCGGCAAGCTCGACTTGGCGGCCGGCGTCGACGTCGAAATCAAGCTCGAGTAGCACCGTGGTCAACGGACTCATCGGCAAGAAGCTCGGCATGACCGAGGTCAGCGATCAGGGCGGGCGCGTGCGCGCGGTCACCGTGGTCCAGCTGGGGCCGTGCACCGTCACTCAGGTCAAGACCGAAGCGAGCGATGGCTACGATGCGGTGCAGCTGACCTTCGGGCGGCGCAAGCTCTCGCGCGTGCGCAAGCCTGAACGCGGCCATTTCGCCAGGAGCAACGTCGCACCCGGCATCGCAACGCGCGAGTTTATGCGCTCGGGTGCGGATGAACTGAAGCTTGGGCAAGCACTTACCGCCGGCGAGGTCTTCAAGGCTGGCGACCGGGTCGACGTCTCGGGAGTCAGCAAAGGTCACGGCTTTGCCGGTGTGATCAAGCGCCATCACTTTTCAGGTTTCCCGGGCTCGCACGGCACGCACGAGTATTTCCGCCATGGCGGATCGATCGGCAACCGCTCCTATCCTGGGCGCGTCTTCAAGGGGATGCGCATGGCCGGGCAGATGGGGAATGCGAGAGCCACCATCCCCAACCTCAGCGTGATCGAGGTTCTGCCCGAGGACAACGCGATCCTGATTACCGGCGCGGTGCCCGGCGCCGATGGCACGATCATCGAAGTGCGCCACGCCGCCAAGCATCGGCGCAGCGAAACGGAGCGCGGCGATGGCTGAGCGGGCGGAAGTCGCGGCGGTCAAACTGCCGATGGTATCCGGCGCCAATGAACGCGTCGGCGAGCTCGAAGTTTCGGGCCGTGTTTTCGCCGCCGAGGGCAGCCCGTCGCTGCTGCATGAAGCGGTTAAGATGCAGCTGGCGAACAGGCGCGCCGGCACCGCATCAACCAAGACCCGCGGCTTTATTTCGGGTGGCGGCCGCAAGCCGTGGCGGCAAAAGGGGACCGGGCGTGCGCGCGCCGGATCGACTCGCTCGCCGCTATGGCGCAGTGGCGGGACGATCTTCGGGCCGCAGCCGCGCGACTATTCCTACAAGATTCCGCGACAGGCATGGCGCAAGGCGCTGTGCATGGCGCTTTCGGATCGTGCACGGGGCGGCAAGCTGGTGGTGGTCGATAAGCTAGAAGTGCCTGAACTCAAGACCAAGTCGGCCAAGGCGGTGCTGGAGCGGCTCGGTCTCAAGCATGCGCTGATCGTGCTTGGCGAGGCCGATGAGCGCTTCGGCCGCGCCGCGCGCAATCTGGCGGCGCATAAAGTGCTGCCGCTGGCCGGGCTCAATGTTTACGACCTGCTCAACTACGATGAGCTGCTGATCTCGGCCGACGTCGCGCGGGCGATCGATGCGCGGCTTAAGGAGCGCGCCCGATGAGCGATCATGGCGTGATCCTGGCCCCGATGATCACCGAGAAGGGATCGACGGTCGGCGAGAAGTCCAATCAGGTGGTTTTTCGGGTTCGCCCCGACGCGAGCAAGCCCGCGATTCGCGAATTGGTCGAAGAGTTGTTCAAGGTTTCGGTGCTGAAGGTTCGCACGATTAATTTCATGGGCAAGAAGCGCCGCCGCGGCCGCGTCGTCGGCAAGCGGCCGGACTGGAAGAAGGCGTACGTGACGCTCAAGGCAGGCGACAAGATCGAGTTCTTCGAAGGGCTCTGATTCAGTCGAATAGCGATCGATGGCAGTAATCCAGCTAGCACCGCGCACCCCGGGCCAGCGCTTTATGCAGCTCGCGGACTTTTCGGGCCTGACCAAGAAGGCGCCGGAGAAGGCGCTGCTCCAGCCGCTGAAGAAATCGGGCGGCCGCAACAACCGCGGACGAATGACGATGCGCCATCGCGGTGGTGGCCACAAGCGCCGTTTGCGGATCATCGATTTCAAGCGCAACAAGGACGGCGTTGCGGCGATCGTCGCGGCGCTCGAATACGATCCGAACCGCTCGGCGAATATCGCGCTGCTTCATTTCCGCGACGGCGACAAGCGTTACATCCTGGCGCCCGAGGGACTCAAGGTCGGCGACGCGGTCGAGTCGGGTCCGCAGGCTGATATCAAGCCGGGCAATGCGCTGCCACTGGGCAACATACCGGTGGGCACCTTCGTGCATGCGATCGAGATGAAACCCGGCGCGGGCGCACAGCTGGCGCGTGGCGCGGGCGCGATGGCCCAGCTGATGGCGAAAGAGGGGCAGCTCGCATTGCTCAAGCTGCCCTCGGGCGAGCAGCGGATGGTGCAGGCGCTGTGCCGCGCGACGATCGGACAAGTTGGCAATCTCGACCATGAGAACATCTCGATCGGCAAGGCCGGCCGCAACCGCCATCTGGGATGGCGCCCGCACGTGCGCGGGGTGGCGATGAATCCGGTCGATCATCCGCACGGCGGCGGCGAGGGCCGCTCAAAGGGAAATCATCCGCAGTCGCCCTGGGGCCAGCCGGCCAAGGGCTACAAGACACGTGGCAAGAAACATTCGGATACGCTGATTGTCAGCCGCCGCCCGCGCGGCAAACGCGGCTAGGAAAATGAGATCGCAAAAGAAGGGCCCTTTCGTCGACGGCCATCTCAAACGCAAGGCAGAAGCCGCGGTGGCTTCGGGCGATCGCAAGATCATCCGCACCTGGTCGCGGCGTTCGACGATCCTGCCCGAGATGGTCGGTGTGACCTTCGCGGTGCATAACGGGCACAAGTTCGTGCCGGTGTACTGCACGGAAAACATGGTGGGGCACAAGCTCGGCGAGTTCTCGCCCACGCGCACCTTCCACGGCCATTCCGGTGATCGCAAGGGCGAGGTCAAGCCCGCTGGGGGCGCACCATCAGCGGCTCCTGGAGCACCTGCGGCGCCAGCACCGGCAGCTCCCGCGGGCGCCGGGCCGAGGGCGGGCGGGGCGTAGGCGCAATTCGGAGACAGTGTGGAAGCCGTCGCACGGACAAGATATCTCAGGATCTCGCCGCAGAAGCTGCGTCTGGTTTGCAATCTGATCAAGGGCAAGCCATTGGCCGAGGCGGTTTCGATTCTGGAGTTCACGCCCAAGAAAGCGGCGCGCTTCGTTTCCAAAACGCTGCTTGCGGCGGTGGCGAACGCGCGCAACCAGCAGAACGTCGACGAGGATCGACTCTACGTGAAGAATGTCGTCGCCGACGGCGGACCGACGATCAAACGATCGATGCCGCGCGCCCACATGCATTCGACGCCGATTCTCAAGCGCACCAGCCATCTGACGGTGGTGATCGACGAACGCGCCGCCTGAGGCATAGCGATGGGACAGAAGACACATCCACGCGGCTTCCGTTTGGGCATCATCGAGGGATGGGACTCGAAGTGGTACGCGAACCGCGACTACGCGGCGCTGCTGCACGAGGATCTGAAGCTGCGCAACTTCATCAAGAAGCGCCTGTACCACGCCGGCATCTCACGGATCGAAATCGAGCGCATGGCCAACAAGGCCAAGCTGAACATTCATACGGCCCGGCCTGGAATCGTAATCGGTAAAAAGGGCGCCGAGATCGAGAAGCTCAAAGCCGACATCCAGAAACTGATGAAAGGCAAGGAAGCCTACATCAATATTCATGAAGTCCGCCGGCCCGATCTCGATCCGCAACTTGCCGCCGAGAACATCGGGCTGCAACTGGAGCGGCGCGTCGCGTTCCGCCGTGCGATGAAGGAAGCGGTCACCCGCGCGATGCGGATGGGCGCGCTGGGCGTCAAGGTGCATGTGGCGGGGCGCTTGGGCGGCAACGAGATCGCGCGTGCCGAATGGTATCGCGAAGGCCGCGTGCCGCTGCAAACGCTGCGCGCCGACGTCGCCTACGGCTTCGCCGAAGCGCGCACCACTTACGGCGTGATCGGGATCAAGGTCTGGATCTTCCGCGGCGAAATCCTCACCCGCCGGGAAGAGGACGCCAAGCGCACCGGCGCCCACGCGCAGGCGCAATAGGAACCCCGATGCTCTCGCCCAAGAAAGTCAAATACCGCAAGATCCAGAAGGGCCGCCGGGGTGGCACCGAGTCGCGCGCCGTTGAGCTGGCCTTCGGCGACTTCGGGCTCAAGACGCTGGAGCGTGCGTGGTTGAATTCAAAGGCTCTGGAAGCCGCCCGTATCGCCCTGACGCGTTACATCAAGCGTGGCGGGCGGGTCTGGATCCGGGTCTTCCCCGACAAGCCGATCACCAAGAAGCCGGCTGAAACCCGGATGGGCAAAGGCAAAGGCGCAGCCGAAGGCTGGGTTGCGGTGATCAAGCCGGGGCGGATCCTGTTCGAGATGGAAGGCGTCGATCACGCCACCGCCCGCGAAGCGCTGCGGCTGGCCGGGCATAAGCTGCCGGTCAGAACCGTGCTGGTCGAGCGCCATGGAGAACACGTTGGAGCTTGAAGAGCTCAATCAGATGAGCGCCGGCGACCTGCAGGTCAAGGAGCGCGAAACCCGCGAGGCGATATTCCGCCTGCGGCTCAAGTTGCGCACCGGCCAGCTTGCCAATCCCTCGGGCTATCGCAGCGCGCGGCTGGAGCTGGCGCGGATCCTTACCCTGATCAGACAGAAGCGCACAACGGACGGTACGTCCGACAGCGCGCCGAGAGAAGCACGATGAGGCAACGAACCAAGCGGCGCGAAGGCATCGTGGTGTCCGCCAAGATGACGCGGACAGTCGTCGTGCAAGTGCGCCGTCTCGTCCAGCATCCGGTATATGGCAAGCGCATCCAGCGGCATCAGCGCTTCCTCGCACATGACGAGAAGGGCGAATGCCGCGAGGGCGATCGTGTGGCGATTATCGAGACGCGGCCGCTGTCGCGGCTCAAACGCTGGCGTATCAGCCAGATCCTGTCGCGGGCGGCTGGATAGGGCTGGAGGCCGGGATCGATGGTTCAGGCGCACACGATGCTTGAGGTCGCCGACAACTCCGGCGCGCGCAAGGTGATGTGTATCAAGGTGCTCGGCGGGTCCAAGCGCAAGTATGCTACGATCGGCGATGTAATCGTCGTCTCGGTAAAGGAAGCCATCCCCAACGCCAAGGTCAAGAAAGGTGAGATGAGCAAAGCCGTGATCGTGCGCACGCGCAAAAGCGTCAGCCGCTCCGACGGCAGCTATATTCGCTTCGACGACAACTCGGCGGTGCTGATCGATAACCAGAACGAACCGGTCGGCACCCGGATCTTCGGACCGGTGGCGCGCGAGCTGCGCGCCCGGCGCTTCCTCAAAATCATTTCGCTGGCGCCCGAGGTGTTGTGATGAGGGCGGCGCGCAAGATCAAGAAGAACGACATGGTCATGGTCATCACCGGCCGCGATCGGGGCAAGACCGGCAAAGTGATGCGCGTGCTGCCGGAGCGCGGGCGGGTGATGGTCGAGCGGATCAATATCGTCAAGCGCCATTCCAAGCCGCGCGGTGCGGCAAGTCCCGGCGGCATCCTCGAGAAAGAGGCGCCGCTGGATGTTTCCAACGTGATGCTGTTTTGCGAGCGCTGCAGCGCGCCGGTGCGAGTCGGATTCAAGATTGCGGCCGACAAGGCCAAGACCAGAATCTGCCGGCGATGCGGCGAGCCGGTGGGGAACGATTGATGGCCGACAAGGCTGACAAACCGGATAAGGCGGAAAAGGCGCAGCGGCCCGTGCGGCCGACGGGCGCCAAAGGCGAGAAGCGCCGCAAGGACGCGGCGCCAACACAAGCCGCCGCCCCAGCAGAGATCCCGGCCGAGCCCGAGCCGAAGATACCCGCGCGAATGCGCCTGCTCTATGAGAACGAGGTTGCGCCGACCCTGATGCGCGAGCTCAAGATCACCAACCGCTTCCGGGTGCCGCGGCTGCAGAAGATCGTGATCAACATGGCGCTGGCCGAGGCGCGCGACAACGTCAAGATCCTCGATGCGGCGGCCGAAGAACTGAAGCAGATCGTGGGCCAGAAGCCGGTGATCACTCGGGCGCGCAAGGCGATTTCGAACTTTAAGCTGCGCGAGGGGATGCCGATCGGCGCGATGGTGACGCTGCGGCGCGAACGGATGTACGAATTTCTCGATCGGCTGGTGAGCGTGGCGCTGCCGCGCGTGCGCGATTTCCGCGGTATCAGCGACAAGGGCTTCGACGGGCGCGGGAATTACTCGCTTGGAATCCGCGAGCATACGATTTTCCCCGAGCTCAACCTCGACAAGGTCGAAAAAGTGAAGGGGATGACGATTTCGATCATCACGAGCGCGCGCAGCGACTACGAAGGCCTGATGCTGCTGCGCGAGCTGGGGATGCCATTTCGTGGCGTGGGCAGCGACCAGATGCGCCCGGCGGCCGGCAAGGCTGCGGCGGCGCAACAGGCGGCGCAACAGGCGGCGCAACAGTAGGGAGCGTGCATGGCCAAGACCTGCCTGATCATCAAGTCGCAGCGGACGCCCAAGTTCAAGGTGCGCCAGCATAACCGCTGCCTGCTCTGCGGCCGGCCGCGCGGCTACTATCGGCGTTTCAAGATGTGCCGGATTTGCCTGCGCAACCTTGCGCTCAAAGGGGCGCTGCCCGGTGTGATCAAGGCCAGCTGGTAGGACCGATCCGAAACGGGAATTGAGCGGAAGGCAAGAATGTCGCAAACCGATCCCATCGCCGACCTGCTGACGAGAATCCGCAACGGGCTGCATGCGCGCCATGATCAGGTCGTGGTGCCGCATTCGCGGCTGCGCGAGGCCATCTGCCGCGTGCTAATCGCCGAAGGCTTCCTCGACGGGGTCGAAACCGGCGGCGAAGGCGTCATCAAGAAGATGGTCATCAAGTTGCGCTACGCACGCAACCGCCAGCCGGTCATCCAGGGGCTCAAGCGGCAGAGCCGTCCGGGCCTTCGGCGTTACGCGGGTGCTTCCTCAATGCCGCGGGTGGAAGGCGCACTCGGGATGAACCTCGTGTCGACGCCACTGGGTGTGATGACGGATCGGGAAGCGCGGCGCAAAAAGGTCGGCGGCGAAGTGCTGCTCGCGGTTTGGTAACAGGGCTGGCAGAGAAGCATCGATGTCACGAATAGGACGATTGCCGGTTGCGCTGGATAAGGGCGTCAAGGCGGCGCTGGCCGGCGGCATGCTCAAGGTCGAGGGGCCAAAGGGCAAGCTCGAATTGGCGGTTGCTCCCGGCATCGCGCTGGAGATCAGCGACGCGGCAATCGTCGTCAAGCGCGCGGGCGATTCCGGCGCCGAGCGGGCGCGTCATGGACTGTTCCGCAAACTGGTCGCGAACATGGCCGAGGGTGTGAGCAAGGGCTTCACGCGGGTGCTGGAGATTAACGGCGTCGGCTATCGCGCCGAGGTCAAGGGCAGCGCGATCAACATGACGCTGGGCTACTCGCATCCGATTGTCTATCAACTGCCGCCCACTGTGAGCGCCAAGGTCGAGAAGCAGGTGGTGCTGACGCTGGAATCGGCCGACCGCCAGCTGCTGGGACTGGTAGCTGCGCAAATTCGAGAACTTAGACCGCCCGAGCCGTACAAGGGCAAAGGTATCAAGTACGCAACCGAAACAATCCGGCGCAAGGCGGGCAAAGCAGCCGCCGGCGCCACGGCAGGATAGCTCTAAAGTATGCCCAGCCAGCGAGTCGAAAAGCGCGCTGCGCGCAGGCAGCGCGTGCGGCGGCGGGTACGCGGCAGCCAGCAGCGGCCGCGCTTGGCCGTGTATCGCTCGCTGCATCACATCTATGCGCAGGTGATCTCCGACGAAACCGGCACCACGCTGGTGGCCTCGTCCACGATGGCTCCCGACATGCGCGCGACAGTAAAGAGTCCGCGCAGTCTCGAAGCGGCCAAGACGATCGGCAAGGTCATCGCGCAGAAATGTATGGAGAAAGGCATCAGCGAGGTCGTCTTCGATCGCAATGGCTTCCTCTATCATGGACGGGTCAAGGCACTAGCCGAGGCGGCGCGGGCAGCGGGACTAAAATTCTGATCGAAGGAGCCGCCAGCGGCAAGGAATAGACGTGGCAGAACGAATCGACCCTCAGGGCCTCGAGCTCAAGGAAAAAGTCGTCCACATCAACCGTGTGGCCAAGGTCGTCAAGGGCGGACGGCGCTTCAGTTTCAGCGCTCTGGTGGTCGCCGGCGATCTGCATGGGCTGGTGGGCTTCGGCTTGGGCAAGGCCAAGGAGGTTCCCGAGGCGATTCGCAAAGGAGCCGAGAGCGCCAAGAAGAGTCTGGTACGCGTGCCGCTCAAGGATGGAACGATTCCCTACCCGGTGATCGGACGCTTCGGGGCGGGTAAGGTGATCCTGAAGCCGGCCGTCGAGGGCACCGGGGTTATCGCAGCCGGCGGTGTGCGCGCAGTAGTCGAACTGGCCGGAATCCGCAATATCCTGACCAAGCGGCTGGGCTCCTCCAATCCGCATAATCTGGTGAAGGCGACGCTGGAGGCGTTGCTGGCGTTGCGCAATCCGGCCGATGTCATGCGGCTGCGTGCGCGCGATACCGACAAGCCCGCGGCGGCCTGAGCGACCTGCGATGGCTGACACGATTCGCATCAAGCTGGTTCACAGCCCGATCGGCACCACGCGCCGCGTGCGCGAAACGCTCAAAGGGTTGGGACTTAGAGGCGTAGGCACGGAGCGCGAACTCAAGCGTACGCCGGCAGTCGAGGGCATGATTCGGCGCATCCCTCATTTGGTGGTCGAACTCAAGAGCTGAACACCTATATGGATCTCTCCAAGCTCAAACCAGCGCCGGGTTCGACCCGCCGTATCAAGCGTATCGGACGCGGAATCGGCTCGGGCCACGGCAAGACGTCGGGACGCGGCCACAAGGGACTCGGCTCGCGCAGCCACGGCAATACTCCGCCGGGCTATGAAGGCGGCCAGATGCCGCTTAAGCGGCGCCTGCCCAAGCATGGCTTCCGCCGCTTGCAGGCCGACACGGACAATCGCGAACGCTGGCAGATCGTCAACCTCGAACGGCTGGCCGCGATGGCGGGTGGGGCTACGATCGATCCGGATTCGATGGCGCAATCCGGGCTGGTGCGCAAAGGTAGCAGAGTAAAGGTGCTGGGCGACGGCGAGCTCAAAGGCGGGCTCACCGTTCGCGCCCATGCGTTTTCAAAGAGCGCCCTTGAGAAGATTGCCGCGGCCGGCGGCAGCGCGGAAGTAATTCCGGCCTGAGGCCGAAATGCTCGAGGGGGTCTCCAACGCCTCGCATATTCCGGAACTGCGGCGGCGCCTGCTGTTCACGGCCGGGATGTTGGCGGTCTACCGGATCGGCGTAGCCGTTCCGACCCCCGGCATCGACGGTCAGGCGCTGTCCTCATTCTTCGACGCCGCGCGCAGTACGCTGTTCGGATGGATCAATCTCTTCTCGGGCGGCGCGCTCGAGCGCTTTTCAGTGTTTGCGCTCGGGATCATGCCGTACATCTCGGTCGCGATCATCCTCGACGTCCTCAAGGTCGCATCGCCCTATCTCGACGAACTCTATAAGGAGGGCGAGGCCGGCCGCCGCAAGATCACGCAGTACACGCGCTACGGGACGGTGCTGCTGTCGATCGTGCAAGGGACGCTGATCGCGATCTCGCTGGAGAAGATCCAGGCGCCCGGGGGTGGCTCGGTGGTCTACAATCCGGGCTGGGCTTTCCGGGCGCTGACGGTCTGCACGCTGACCGCGGGCACGATGTTCATCATGTGGATCGGCGAGCAGATCACCGAGCGCGGGATTGGCAACGGGATCTCGCTGATCATCATGGCGGGGATCATCGCGCGGCTGCCGGGTGCGCTCGGCACGACTTTCCAGTTCGTGCGCGAAGGTGAGATGAGCCTCTTCGTGCTGTTGATCATCGTGCTGCTCGCAATCGCAGTGACCGGCGGGATCGTGTTCGTCGAGACTGCGCAACGCCGCATCCCGGTGCAATACGCCAAGCGGGTCGTCGGGCGGCGGGTCTATGGCGGCCAGACCTCGCATCTGCCGCTCAAGATCAATACTTCGGGCGTGATCCCGCCAATCTTCGCGTCATCGATTCTGGTCTTCCCGGCAACCGTGGCGAGCCTGTTTCCGGGGCTGAAGAACTACGCTGACCTGCTGACTCCGGGCGGTGCGGTCTACGAAATTGTTTACGTCGCGCTGATCGTATTTTTCGCTTTCTTCTACACTGCGGTGACGTTCAATCCGGTCGATGTCGCCGACAACATGAGGAAATACGGCGGCTTTATTCCAGGTATCCGGCCCGGGCGCCACACGGCGGAGTACATCGACCGGGTATTGTCGCGCATCACGCTGGGCGGCGCGATCTACGTTGCCGCGGTATGCGTGCTGCCGACGCTCCTGATCCAGCGCTTCAACGTGCCGTTTTACTTCGGCGGCACCGCATTGTTGATCGTGGTGGGCGTCGCGCTCGACACGGTCGCACAGATTGAAACTCATCTGCTCACGCGCAACTACGAGGGCTTCATGCGGCGCGGGCGAATCCGATCCAGGCGAGGCTAGGGCGTGAGGCTGGTGTTGTTGGGCCCTCCCGGCGCGGGTAAGGGAACTCAGGCAAGACTTCTCGAAACCCGCTACAACATCCCGCAGGTGGCCAGCGGCGACCTGCTGCGGGCCGCCGTGCGGGCGCGCACTGCGCTGGGAATCGAGGCCAAGCGTTTCATGGATCGCGGCGCTCTGGCGCCTGATGAGCTGGTGCACAAGGTGATCGAGGAGCGTTTGGCGCAACCCGACGCGAAAGAAGGCTTCATCCTCGATGGTTATCCCCGCACCGTGGCGCAGGCCGAGACGCTGGAAAAGGCGCTCTCCGCGCGCACGCAGAAGATCACTTCGGTGATGGCGATAATCGTGCCCGACGAGGAGATCATCAAGCGGATCTCGGGGCGGCGAACGTGCCGCAACTGCGGCGCGATGTACCATTTGATTTTCGATCCGCCGCGCAACGTCGATACTTGCAACGACTGCAACGGTGAGCTCTATCAACGCGAGGACGATGCCGAGGATACCGTGCGAATGAGGCTCGAGGTCTACGCCGCCGCGACGCAGCCGTTGCTCGAGTTCTACCAGCGGCGCGGGATGCTGGCGCGCATCGACGGGATCGGCCGGCTGGAGGATGTGCAGCGACGGATTGTCGACGCGCTCGGCTCGGCGGCGGCGAAATCATGATCCTGATCAAGAATCGCGAAGAGATCGAGTTGATGCGCCAGGCCAGCCGGATCGTGGCCGAGATCCTCGAAGAGCTGGCCGCGGCGGTGCGGCCGGGAATCACCACCGACGAACTCGATCGGCTGGCCGAAGAGCGGACCTATCAGAAGGGCGCGCAGCCGGCGTTCAAAGGTTATGCGCCGCGCGGGGTGGTCTTTCCCAAGGCGCTGTGCGTGTCGGTCAACGAGGAGATCGTCCACGGCATCCCCTCGGGGAGAAGGCTCAAGTCCGGCGATATCGTTGGTCTGGACTTCGGCGTCGTTTATAAGGGGTTTTTTGGGGACTCCGCGCGAACAGTTGCAGTTGGCGGCGTTTCCAGTAATGCTGGGAGATTGCTCCGCGTGACCCGTGAAGCGCTGTACGCTGGCATCGAACAGGCCCGAATCGGCAATCGGCTCAGCGATATTTCGTCGGCCGTCCAGCAGACCGCCGAGGGGGCTGGTTTTTCCGTGGTAGAAGAATTCGCTGGCCACGGAATCGGCCGCAGCCTGCATGAGGATCCGCAGGTGCCCAACTACTTCCGTCGCGGGATGCCGAACCCGCGCTTACAGGAAGGCATGGTGCTGGCGATCGAGCCGATGATTAACGAGGGCGGCGCCGACATCGAGATGCTCAGTGATGGCTGGACGGCGATCACCGCCGACGGCAAGCTCTCGGCGCATTTCGAGCATTCGGTGGCGATTACCGCCGCCGGCCCGGTGATTCTGAGCGAACTCTAGGCGATGTCGAAGGGTGACGCGATCGAAGTGAACGGTACCGTGGCGGAGGCGCTGCCCAACGCAGTCTTTCGCGTGACGCTGGACAACGGTCACAAGGTGCTGGCGCATATCTCGGGCAAGATGCGCATGCACTACATCAAGATTCTGCCCGGCGACAAGGTCACGGTCGAACTGTCGCCCTATGATCTCACGCGCGGGCGCATCACCTACCGCATGCGTTAGGCGGAGTCGGAGCAGCGAGATGAAGGTTCGGGCGTCGGTCAAGAAGATCTGCAAGAACTGCAAGATCGTGCGCCGCCAAGGTGTGATTCGCGTCCTGTGTGCGAACCCACGCCATAAGCAGCGCCAGGGCTGACAAGGCGGACTAGGATGGCACGTATCGTTGGAGTCGAGCTTCCGCGCGCCAAGCGCATGGAAATTGCGCTCACTTACATCTACGGAATCGGCCGCAGCGCCGCGCTCGACCTCCTGCGCAGCGCCAAGGTCGATCCCGGGACCAAGAGCGATGATGTTACGCCCGAGGAGCAGGTCCGCATCCGTCAGGCGATCGACGCCAAGTATAAGGTCGAGGGCGACCTGCGCCGCGAGGTGCAGCAATCGATTAAGCGGCTGATGGACCTCGGCAGCTACCGCGGGATCCGCCATCGCAAGGGATTGCCGGTGCGCGGCCAGCGGACTCATACCAATGCGCGTACGCGCAAAGGGCCACGCAAGGTAATCGCGGGCAGGAAGCAGGCGCCGCCCAAGGGCTAGGTCGCGCTCGACGAAGGCAGCCGACTCGGAGCATAGGAACCGATGGCCGACGAGATTAAAGAGGACAAACCAGCCAAGGCGCCCGAGGGCGGTGAACGTCCCGCCGCGGGTGCGGCCGGAGCGGCTGCAGGAGCGCCAGCACCCCGTCGGCGCCGCGTGAAGCGGATGGTGTCAGAGGGCGTCGCGCATGTGCATGCGACCTTCAACAATACCATCGTGACGATCACCGATGTGCAGGGGCTGGTCGTATCGTGGGCGAGCGCCGGCTCGGTCGGCTTCAAGGGATCGCGCAAGGGCACACCCTTTGGCGCCCAGATGGCGGCCGAAGCGGCGGCGCGCAAGGCCGCCGAAGTCGGGATGCGCCATGTAGTCGTACATATCAAGGGACCGGGCGGCGGACGCGAATCGGCGGTGCGCGCGCTGCAGTCCGCGGGGCTCAGCGTGTCATCGATCAAGGACGTCACTCCGATTCCGCACAACGGATGCCGTCCGCCCAAGAAGCGCCGAGTTTGAGCTGAAGGATTACAGAGCGTGGCAAGGTATCTGGGACCTGTATGCCGGTTGTGCCGGCGCGAAGGATTGAAGCTCTTTCTTAAGGGCGAGCGCTGCTATTCGGACAAATGCGCGATCGAGCGCCGCAATTATCCGCCCGGGGCGCATGGCCAGGGACGCACACGCTTTTCCGAGTTTGCGATCCGGCTGCGCGAAAAGCAGAAGCTCAGACGCATCTATGGACTGCTGGAAACGCAGTTCTCGCGTTATTTCGAGGAGGCGGAGCGGATGCCGGGAATCACGGGCGAGAACCTGCTGGTGCTGCTGGAGCGGCGCCTGGACAACCTGGTCTATCGCGCGGGCTTTTCCAATTCCCGCGCGCAAGCCCGTGTGCTGGTGCGCCACGGGCACTTCCAGGTTAACGGCAAGACCGTCAACGTTCCTTCGTACCTCGTGGCGATCAATGACGTGTTAAGCGTGGCCGAACCGAGCCGGCAGAAGAAGGTGATTGTCGAGGCGATGGAGCTGTCGCAGCGGCGCGGTACGCCGCCATGGCTGGCGATCGAGCGCGACCAGTTCCGCACCTCGGTGCGTTCGCTGCCGGCGCGCGCCGATCTCACGATGCCGATCAACGAAAAGCTCATCGTTGAGCATTATTCAAAGTAGCCGCGCGCAAGCGCGGTGGTTCGAGTGGCCGCGCTGGTTGGCGGCCGCGAAGATCCTCATCGACTGAGGGATGCGCATGCAGAACGATCTGGCGAATTTGATCAAGCCCAAGGCCGTGGAGTTCGAAGAGAAGGAACTCACTCCGATCTACGGCCGCTTCACCGCTGAGCCTTTCGAGCGCGGCTTCGGCATCACGGTCGGCAACTCGCTGCGCCGGGTGCTGCTGTCCTCGCTGAGCGGCTTCGCGATCACGGCGGTGCGGATCAAAGGCGTGCTGCACGAGTTCTCCGCACTGCCGGGCGTCAAGGAAGACATTACCGACATCGTTTTGAACCTCAAGGAGGTTCGGCTCCGACTGCATGAGGGCGGACAGATTACCGCGGCGCTCAAGGCCAAGGGCGAAACCGTGGTGACGGCGCGCGATATCACCGGCGGGCCAAGCCTGGAGGTTCTCAGCCCCGACCAGCATATCGCGACGCTGGACAAGGGCGCCGAACTCGACATGGAGCTGGTGATCAAGGAAGGGCGCGGCTATGTGCCGGCGGAGCGCGGCGAGGAAGAGGAACCGGTCGGCACGATTCGCCTCGATGCGATCTATTCGCCGATTCGCAAGGTCAATTTCGTGGTGACCAACGCGCGCGTCGGCCAGCGCACGGATTACGACCGCGTTGCGCTCGAAATCTGGACCGATGGTTCGATTACGCCACGCGACGCGCTGACCACTGCCGCGCGCGTGTTGCGCGATCAGCTGACAATCTTCACCGGCGTCGAGGAGCATGTCGAAGCGCCGGTCGCGGGCGAAAGAGTCGAGATTCGGCCCGAGCCGCTCAACGAGAATCTTTACCGCCCGGTTGAGGGTCTGCCGATCTCGGTGCGCGCCTTCAACGGTTTGCAGAACGCCGACATCAAGTACGTTGGCGAACTGGTGCAGCGCACCGAGCAGGACATGCTCAAGATCAAGAACTTCGGCCGCAAGTCGCTCAACGAGATCAAGGAGATCCTGGCCGACATGCAGTTGTCGCTCGGGATGCGGCTGGACAATCTGCCGGCGCGCGGCGAACTGGACCGGATGCGCGAGGAGCAGGAGCGGCGCGAATCGGCGTAGCCCGGCCTATCAACGCCAGAGAATCGATCGATGCGTCATCTTAATCGCGGCCGCAAGCTCAACCGCACCGGCGCCCATCGCAAGGCGCTGTTTCGCAATCTGGTCCTGAGCCTCATCCGCTTTGGGCGGATCCGCACCACCGACGCCAAAGCCAAGGAGCTGCGCCGCGTGGCCGACAAGATGGTCACGCTCGCCAAGCGCGGTGACTTGGCCGCGCGCCGAATGGCCTACGCATTCGTCAACTCGCACGATGCGGTAAAGAAGCTGTTTGACGAGATCGGACCGCGCTTCACTGATCGCGCCGGCGGCTATACGCGGATCATCAAGTTCGGCGAGCGTGTCGGCGACGCCGCGATGCTCTCGATCGTCGAGTTCACCGGCGCCGAGACCGCGGCCAAAGGCAAGAAGCCCCGCCGCAAAACCTCGCCGCGCAAGGAAGCGCAGCGCGAAGCGCGCGCCGCCACGGGCTGATCGCGGGCGGCGGCCGTGCAAGCCTGCCGCGATCGCAGTCATCCTCTTCGCCTTTCTTCAGAGCCCGCCCGCCTTTCTCAAGAGCCTCGATCGACGCACGGTCGCCGTTAACGCGCAAAATCGCGAGCTTCGGGCGATCATCATGATTTGATACATTAATTGCGAGGCCACCGGTCGATGCCAAACGAGCTGATCAAACCCGACAAATTTTTCGCCGATCGCTTCGGGATGGGCGAGCGCGCCTTCGAGCGCGTGCTGGGCACCGCCTTGGAGCGCAAAGCGGACTATGCCGACCTTTACTTCGAGTATCGCAACGCGCAGAGCGTGAGCCTCGAAGAGTCGATGGTTAATCGCACGTCCAAAAGTATCAGCCAGGGCGTCGGGGTACGGGTTTGTGCCGAGGATCGCACCGGCTACGCGTATTCCGATGAGGTCACGGTCGATCGGATGCGGCTGGCGGCGGAGACCGCGCGCGCGATCGCCGATCAGCGCGGCGACCGTCCGGGAGCCGTGCGAGTGGGCCAGCTCGCGCCGCGCCACGAGCTCTACGAGCTGGCGAGCGCGCCGATCGAAATTCCCGTCGAGGAGAAGGTGCGGCTGCTGCAGGAGATCGACCGCGTCGCACGCGCCTACGATCCGCGCGTGCGCAACGTGATGGCGTCGTTCGCCGCGGAGACCAAGATCGTAATGATCGTGAACAGCGAAGGCGCCATCGCGGCCGACCTCCAGCCGCTGTGCCGGCTCAACGTCAGCGTCATCGCGCAGGACGGCGCCAACCGCCAGACCGGTTCATTCGGCGGCGGCGGCCGCGTCGAGTACCGCTACTTTTTTGAAGAAGACCGCTGGCGCCAGTATGCGCTGGAGGCGGCGCGCCAGGCGATTGTCAACCTCGATGCGGTCGACGCGCCGGCGGGCGAGATGGTCGTCGTGATGGCGCCGGGATGGCCCGGAATCCTGTTGCATGAAGCGATCGGCCACGGGCTGGAAGGCGACTTCAACCGCAAAGGCACTTCCGCATTCGCCGGACGGATCGGCGAACGCGTCGCCAGCCCGCTGTGCACAGTGGTCGACGACGGCACGATCAAAAACCGCCGTGGCAGCCTCAATGTCGACGACGAGGGCACACCGACTTCGCGCACCGTGCTGATCGAGAATGGCATCCTGCGCGGCTATCTGCAGGATCGGCTCAACGCGCGCCTGATGAAGACGGCGCTTACCGGCAACGGACGGCGTGAGAGTTTCGCGCATATGCCGATGCCGCGCATGACCAACACTTTCATGCTGTCGGGCGAATCGGCGCCCGAAGAGATCGTTCGCTCGGTGCAACACGGCCTGTACGCGGCGAGCTTCGGCGGCGGGCAGGTCGATATCACCAACGGCAAATTCGTCTTCTCCGCCAGCGAGGCCTATCTGATCGAGGATGGGCAGGTGACGCGGCCGGTCAAGGGCGCGACGCTGATCGGCAACGGCCCCGACGTGCTGACGCGGGTTTCGATGGTCGGCAACGACATGCAACTCGACTCGGGAATCGGGACGTGCGGCAAGGATGGTCAATCGGTGCCGGTCGGCGTGGGCCTGCCGACGATCCGCGTCGATGGCATCACGGTTGGCGGCACCCGCGCATAGCGCGCCGGCTCGCTGCAGGCGGTTCCCGGTAACGCGGTGACAGCGCATGAACTCTGACGGGGCGCAACTGGCCCAGTGGGCGCTCGATCAGGCGCGCAGCTGCGGCGCCAGCGCCGCCGAAGTTCTAATCGTGACTGCTGAATCGCTCGACGCGGGCGTGCGCATGGGCGAAGTCGAGAAGCTCAAGCACTCACGCGAACGGCGGCTGGGGTTGCGCGTCTTTACCGGGCAATCATCCGCGACTGCGAGCACGGCGGAGTTCCAACGCGACTCTCTGAAGGAATTCGTCGCCGAGGCGGTCGCGCTGGCGCGGCTAACCGCATCGGATCCATGGTCGGGGCTGCCCGATCCGTCGCTTCATCCGCGCCAGTTGCCTGAGCTGGAACTCACGGATCCCTCGCATGGAATCATCGAGGCTGATACGGCGCTTAAGCTGGCGCGCGAAGGTGAGCAGGCCGCGTTGAGGCTGGATCGGCGCATCCGCAACTCCGAGGGCGCCGAATTCGCATCGGGCACTTATCACTTGATGTTCGCCAACAGCCAGGGTTTCGCAGGCGAGTATGGCGGCACGTCGTACAGCCTGAGCGTCGTGCCGATCGCGCAGGACGATGGTGGCATGCAACGCGACTACTGGTACACCGCGAGCCGGCGCTACGATCTGCTCGATCCCCCCGCCGAAGTCGGGCGAATCGCCGCCGAGCGTGCGCTGCGGCGACTGGGGGCGCGCAAGATCAAGACCGTCCGCGCGCCAGTGATCTTCGAGCCCGACCTGGCGGCGGGCTTGATCCGGACGCTGGCGGGCGCCGCGTCCGGCCCCGCGCTATATAAAGGCGCCTCGTTCCTAATCGGCAAGCTCGGCGAACAGATCGCGGCGCCGCAGGTTACGATCATCGACGACGCGACGATGCGCGGCGGCTTGGCGTCGAAGCCGTTCGACGGCGAAGGGCTGGCCACCCGGCGCAAGGCGCTGGTCGAACGCGGCGTGCTCGCGACGTATCTGCTCGACAGCTATTCGGGGCGCAAACTCGATCTCCCGTCCACTGGTAACGCCGCGCGCTCGGTCGGCGACGCTCCGACCGTGAGTCCCGCCAATCTGCATCTGCAAGCGGGGCAATACACGCGCGAACAGATCATCGCTTCGGTCAAGCACGGCCTGTATGTGACCGAACTCGCCGGCTTCGGCGTCAATAGCGTCACAGGTGACTACTCGCGCGGCGCCAGCGGGATTTTTATCGAAGACGGCGTGCTGGCCTATCCAGTTGAAGAGATCACGATCGCCGGCAATCTCAAGGAGATGTACCGCTCGATCGAGATGATCGGAAACGACCTCGTGTGGCGCTCCGCCACCGCCTGCCCGACGATTAAGCTAGCCGAGATGACGATCGCCGGCGCCTGAAGCGCGCGAGCGTTCCCAGAGCTGACGCGTTGGCGCGTCATCTGCGTGCCGACAAGCCGGC
>JBGPUE010000010.1:0-65142 GCA_041491005.1 Binataceae bacterium (SeqCode)
CCCGGCCTTTGCAATCTTCGCCGGTGCGCTGATGCCAATACCATTTGATCCCGCCAACAACCGCGTCTATGTGCGCTTCAAGGACCAAAATGCCCTCAATCGCGGCCAAACCAGCGTCGCGGTTACCACCAATTGAACCAGGGTGTCCCCCGACCCGCTTGGTCTTCAGCCAGTTGTCCCCAGGGGGAAGCACGATGTCTACATTCAGGTAAGTGTAATAGACCGCCACTGAGTGATTCGCAGCAGCAATGTGCGTGATTATGAGTCACGTGTGCTCCAAGCGACTCCATCGTAGCAATGGACACCCTTGGCATATCAGCTTTGCCGACTCGGCATCAGTTGCTGTATGATTCACGCCGCCTAGGGGGAACAATTGCCCACGTTAACCGACATGCGCGCGCTAATGCGAGACCTCGCCGCCGAGCCGGCTCACAGTCAAAGACGGAGCAACCTTCCTCGCGACCAGGCACACTCACTCGAATCGTCCGAAGCGCAAGAACAGATAGCAACGACAGATGACATGGCATCACGTCTGAGAGATTCCGAAGAGGAGCGCGCCGAGATTCTCAACCGCCTCCAGTTTGCTTCACTGAGCCAACAGCATCTCGAGCAGCGAATCCTGGCCCTGGAGAACAGTTTTGTTTCCCGCTGCTTTCGGTCACTGGGCCGGGTCTACGATACCACCCGGGCGAGACTCGCCTACAAACTCGCCAATTCCCGCTTCAACCCTTACTATCTGAAGCTCAGGCGCACGGACCCACGAGGACGCCTTTACCGGCAGTGGGCGCAGCTCGAGGAGGCATGCGCCCCATCACCCGAGTGGCATCGGCAGCAAGCGCATCGATGGCACTATCGCCCGCTGGTCAGCATCGTTACGCCGGTGCACAACCCCAAGCGACAGTGGCTGGATGCCGCGGTCTCCTCGGTTGTCGGTCAAACGTACGATAACTGGGAGTTGTGCGTTTGCGACGACGCTTCCCGCGAGGAATGGGTGGCCAAATTCCTCGACGCTAAAGCAAAGGCTGACTCTCGCATCCGGGTTGTCGGGTCAAACACGCCTATCGGCATCTCGGGCGCTCTCAACCTCGCCGGAAGCCTTGCCCGCGGCGAATATGTAGGCTTCCTTGACCATGATGATCTCCTAAGCCCCTACGCTCTCCATTACGTCGTCGAGGCGCTTCAGGATTCGAACTTCGATCTCATCTACACAGACGAAGACATCGTGAACGAACAAGGAAACCGCATCTTGCCTAACTTTAAGCCAGGATGGTCGCCGGAGCTGTTGGCCGCCTGCATGTACATCAATCATTTCATGGTGGTATCGCGGCGGCGGCTCGATCAGGTTGGTTGGTTTAGATCTGAATGCGACGGCGCCCAGGACTACGACCTCGCCCTGCGCCTCAGCGACCTTACGCCGAGCGTTCAGCACTTGCCGCGCGTCCTGTATCACTGGCGTCGGCATGAGGGTTCGTCGATAGCTGATTCATCGGCGAAGCCTTATACTCACAACGCGGGGCGCCGCGCCCTCGCGGACGCCGTTGAGCGGCGTGGCCAGGACGCGGAAGTGGAAGATGGCCCGCGCCCGAACACGTACCATCTCAAATACCGGCCGTCCCGCACACCGTTGGTCAGTCTTATAGTTTGTTCGAGGCGCCACAAACTGCTTAGGCGCTGTCTATCCGCGTTGAAATCCAGAACTGATTATCCAAACCGTGAAATCATCGTCGTCGAGCACTCGGGCGACGACGAAGCGATAGAGAAGCTGATCGAGCGCTTCGCGTGCCGGCGGGTTGTTTACTCGGCACCGTTCAACTTCTCATCAATGAACAACAGCGGAGTTGCGGTCGCCGAAGGCGAAGTGCTGGTCCTTCTGAACGATGATGTCAAGCCGCTCGACTCGCGCTGGCTTGGCTATCTGGTGAGCCAGTTGGAGCGCCCTGAAGTGGGCGTCGTAGGCGCGAAGCTGCTCTACCCTTCCGGAGCGATCCAGCACGCGGGCTTGGTCATCGACGCGCTTGTCGGGGCGGCGCATCCCGGGCGCGGTTCCTTCACCAGTGGCTACTGGCCCTGGCTGGATCTCACGCGCGATGTTTCCGCCGTTACCGGAGCATGCCTTGCGATTCGTAAGGACCTTTTTGAGCGGGTAGGTGGTCTGGACCCTTCGTTTCCGATGAACTACAACGACGTAGATCTCTGCCTTAGAGTGAGGCAGTTGGGTTTCCGCGTTGTCTACGAGGCACGTGCTGTATTGTGCCACTATGAGGCCAGCACTCGCGCGCCAGGCATCGGCTACAAAGAACGGGAATCGTTCTTCGGGCGCTGGCCAGAGTCGTTCGCAAAGGGGGACCAGTACTACAATCCCAACCTTACTGCCGAGGCCGAAGTGTTGCCGGACTTAGAAGTGCTTCAACGGCGGGTCAGCGCTAGGCAAGTGACGGCGTTTTCTGGCACGCAGATCGCTCGATCCTAACCTGCGCACGGGAAGCACGGGGTGCTCCTGCGCAAAAGATTCGTGATGCCAGTGGGCTGCGCCGAGAATTTGGAGCCGGGTCCAGCGGCCTCGAGAGAGGAGTCGACGCTTCAAGATGGCGAGCGACAGGCACAGCCCGAGCACGCAGGCGGCAGGTAGTCAGGGATTGGAGGTCAAGCCCGACGGTATCCGCGCTGACGGCGGTTCGGGGCGGCAGGCCGCTGCGATGCGATCCGAGATCGTTTCACCGGACGGCACGGAGCTCTCTCGTCTCTATAACGAGCACTATTTCCAGACCGGTTGCGGCCCGATCCCTTACGATCGCACGGAACCTTGGCTCACGTTTTTTGGAAACATTGCGGAACAGGTGATCCGTAGCCTCCGGCCGCGCAAGGTTCTCGACGCCGGCTGTGCGATGGGATTCCTCGTCGAGTCCTTTTGGGATCGAGGTGTCGAAGCTTGGGGGATAGACATCTCTCCTTACGCCATCTCCAGGGTTCGACCTGACATGAGGCCGTTTTGCGCAGTTGGTTCGCTTACCGATCCGCTGCAAGGCCCCTTCGATATAGTCGTTTGCACCGAGGTCATCGAGCACATTCCCTCAGAGCATGAACGGACCGTGGCGGAGAATCTGTGTGCCGCCACCAGCACAATCCTCTTCTCTTCCACGCCCTCTGACTTCGCGGAGGCGACCCACTTCAACGTCCGGCCGCTTATCTACTGGCTGAGACTATTCTCCGAGTTCGGTTTCTGGCCAGATCTACTATTCGATACGAGCTTTGTCGCGCCTCACGCAATGCTGCTCAGGAAGAGCGAACAGCGACTGCCGGAAGAAGTGCTGGTGCTGTTCGCCGAGACCCTCCGTCACAAGGCGGCAATTCATGAGCTCAACACCCAGCTCGGTTCGGCAACCAGTGCATTGCAACAGGCGCGCGGCGATCTCGAAACGGTCCGAGCTCAGGAAGGGCGTGTCCGGCAAGAGACCGTGAGGCTCAAGCAAGCACTCAACGCCGCCGAGCGCCGCCTCAGCGATACCTTCGCCAGCCCGGGCTGGAGAGTGATCGAGCGATACCGCGGCTGGGTTCAAAGGCAGCGACGGCTCCGCCCGCGATTATTCAATCGATACGAGAGAGTCGCGCTCTGGGCGCTTAGGCGGATAGCTCACGAACAGCGCCCAAGTAGACAGCCTGATAGAGGCCGTCGCGCGACCGACCAACCTGTGACGCCCGACAACGATCCATCGGAGCCTCCGGCAAGTGCAATCGCGGAGGCCCAAGAACGTCCCGACCAAAGCATCTCCCGGTTCCTGCTGATCATCAGCGGCTGCCCAGGCGATGCCTACCGGTATCGCGTCGAGCACCAGGCGGAGGAGCTTCGCCTGCTCGGGTTGTCTGTCGAGGCCGCCCTATTCGACGCAGTCGACTACACCAGCGTCATAACTCAATACAGCGCCTTTGTTCTCCATCGGGTGCCGCACACTTCAGGCATCGAGCAGTTCATCGATCGGGCAAAGAGGCTGGGCAAACCCGTTATCTTCGATACGGATGATTTGATTTTTAGCGAGAGCTTCATCGGAGACATTAAGGCAATACGTGACTTCGCGCCCGACGAGTACAATCTCTACATAGATGGCGTGAGGCGCTACCACAGAACGCTCTCGCAATGCGCAGCCGCAATCGTTACCACGGAGCCTCTGCGCGACCGGGTCAAAGAGTCATTCCCCGATCGGCCTGTGTACGTCAATCGAAACGCCGTCAGCGACGAGATGCTCCAGCAGGCCGACTTCGCGCTCGAGCATATACCGAAAACTGACGATGGTCTGGTCCGAATTTTATACATGAGCGGAACCAGCACACACAACGATGACTTCGCCCAGTGTGTTCCGGCGCTCGCGCGAATACTCGAGGCGTACCCGAACGTGCGCCTTATGATTGTCGGTCATCTCGACGTACCTGAACGTCTACGTAGCACGGTGGACCGGCTGGAGATTAGTCCGTTCATGCCATGGCAGGAATTGCCAGCGCTCATGCGCCGCGCAGACATCAATCTTGCGCCGCTCGAGCTGAATAACGCCTTCACGGAATGCAAGAGCGAACTGAAGTATTTCGAAGCCGGTCTGCTGGAGCTTCCGACGGTGGCCTCCGACCTGCCCGCCTATCGAGTCGCGATCACCCACGGCGAGAACGGGTTTCTGTGCCGAAGCGAGCAGGAGTGGTTCGAAACGCTTGAGCGGCTGGCGCTGGACCCCGCGCTGAGACGACGGGTCGGAAGCCGGGCGCGCACGGACGTACTCGCCCGTTACACAACCCGCAGTCGTGCCCCTCAGCTCGCGACGGCGTTGCGCCGGATATTCACTGACCTCCGCCTCAATGCTCAAGGCCGTCTTTCTGTGGCGATCGTGATGCGAGCGCCTATAGCGCAGACGGGGGGAGGGTACCGGAATATCTTCGCCCTTGCGAACCATCTTGCGGCACGCGGACACGACGTACATCTGTATGTCGAGGCGATTGCTCACCTCGAGGGAATGAACGATGCTCAGATAGTCTCGTTTTGTCACCGACATTTCGGAGAGAGTGCGGCTCAAATTCACGTTGGCCACGATCAGATTCTCGCCAGTGACATTGCCGTCGCCACCAACTGGCCCACGGCCTATGCCGTCACCGCGCTCGAGAGCACGAGATGCAAGGCGTACCTGGTTCAGGACTTCGAACCGGATTTCTACGATCGGGTGGATCCGGCCCATGAACTGGCAGAACGGACCTACGACCTTCCGCTCAGGAAGATCACGTTGGGGAAGTATCTCCAGAAGCTGTTTTGCGAGCGTGACCGCCTGCCAACCCACCACATCCCCTTTTCCATTGACTCATCAATCTACCGCAACCTCAACACTCGGCCCCAATCGCCCGTCCGAGTCCTGTTCTTTGCGCGGCCGGGCCTGAAACGGCGCGCGTACCCGGTCGGCGTGAAAGCCTTGCGAATCTTGGCGCGCGCGTGCCCTGAAGTTGAGATCGCGTTCTACGGTATGGTCGAGCGAGAGGAACTGGGGTTCGCCTATCAACACCTCGGGGAATTGTCCTCATCCGAACTCGCGCGGGAGATGAACCGCAGTCACATTCACCTCTCATTCTCCTTGACCAACATCTCGTGGGTGCCTTTCGAGGCGATGGCGTGTGGCTGCGCCGTCGTCGAAGCCAGGGTTCCCACCGTCGAGTCGTGGATGGAAGGGGAAGGCACCAACTCGCTGCTGGTTGACCCGGAGCCGAGAGCCGTCGCAGACGCTCTCATCACGCTCGTTAGAGATGCCGGCTTGCGCAAGCGGATAGCGGCCAATGGCGAAAAGCATGTAGCAAGGATCTCGTCGAGTTGGGAAGCGGCCTGTGCCCAGTTTGAAAGCATACTGCTTGACGCAGTATTCAAACAGTATCTTCCTACAGAGGGAGCGCTAATCACATCGCGAGACGGCCGCTTCGATGGGAAGATATTCTACGTACGCGGCGGGAGGCGTCGCTGGGTGCAGGATCTGGCACGGGCAGGGGAAGCGGGGTTGCGCACTACCGACGGCGTGTTGCGGCTGTCCGACGATGAGATAGCCAAGCTACCGCTGGGCGGGTACGTTCCTCGCGACTGGACGCTCGCTGATTGGAAATCGCCGCCGGCGACGGCACCGCTGCGCGAGATCGCAGCGTCAAGACTGACAGGCTCCGGCCTTGAGTTCGGAGCAGGCGACAATCCTTTCCCCACCCCATTGCACTGCGAGGTCCGCTACGTCGATAGGCTGCCACAGGAAGAGTTTGCCGCGCAGTATCATCCAAACGAGAACATCGACGCCGTACGGCCTGATATGATCACAGGCCTTTGCCAAATGGAGGGCATTTCAAACGAGAGCGTCGACTTCGTCATCGCATGCCATGTGCTCGAGCATACGGCAAATCCGCTTCTTGCTTTGCGAACGGCATACTTGCGTCTGAAGCCGGGCGGCCAGTTGGTGCTCGTCATTCCGGACAAGCGCTATACCTTTGACCGGCAGCGCGAGCTGACTCCACTCGAACACCTGATTCTAGACTACGAGTCGCCCTCGCCTGACAGAGATCGTCAACATTGGCAGGAGTGGTACACGAAAGCCTTTCCAGTGTCTCCTGAGCAGATCGACGGATCAATCGCGTCTGCGTTGGAGCGCGACGCTGACATTCACTACCATACCTGGACCTACGAGAGTTTTACGGAAATGGTCGAATATGCGCGCCGCGACCTCGCTCCGTGGTCCGCCGTGTGGTCCCATCCTGTACGAAGAAATACCGAGGAGGGAATCGAGTTCTACTTCGTCCTGACAAAATAGAGCGCGACCGGACCTGGCAAAGAACATTCTCCGCTCGCATTCTGCCACACTCGGCGCCGATGCTTAGTTGAATGCTCGACGTCATACGATGACCCTCGCAAGCAATCGCTTGTCACACTTCTCAAAGGATAGAGAATGATAACGCGCGCGGACTACCAGCGGAATAGGTTCGCTTTCCTCACCGGTCTAACGGACGTGAAGAAAGGCCTCGGTTTGGAAATTGGCGCCGGCGATCTGCCCACGGTCCTGCCCGGCGCCGGCAGATGCCTGCATGCAAACATGTACGGCAAGAGAGATCTGGTGACGCTCTTCAATCTTCCTGCCGAGCAGGTGCCTGAGGTCAATTACGTAGTGAGTCGGCGGCAGCCCCTGTCGGAGCAGATTGGATTGCAAACCTTCGACTACGTTTTTCTGGCCCACGTGATTGAGCATGTGGCCGACCCGATTGGTTATGTCAAGGATCTGACAAATCTCTTGAGACAAGATGCGCTGATCGTGATGGCAGTTCCCGACAAGCGCAGAACGTTCGACAATCCCCGACCGGCAACTGCGATTGAGCATATCCTCAGCGACTATCACGAGAGAGCCATGTACCCGTCGGTGGAACACATAATGCAGTTCGCACCGTGCATCATCGACGAGCTCAAAGGCAAAGATTCGGTCGAGCTATACCAATGGGCACAGGCCAACCACGAAAGTGGTGCGGCAGATGTCCATTGTCACGTTTGGACAGACGAAGACTTCTTCCGCCAAGTCGACGAGATCAGACGAGCTGGTCTTTGGACCGGGCTGACAGTCGTGGCCAAATGGCCGAACAGTGGTGACTTCAACGAATTCATGATCGCGTTGAGGTACACGGGAGGGCGATAGGGGTACTGTCGGTGTTGGTGTGAATTGGAGTACATCCGCCAAGAATCGTGGCGCGGCGAGTTTCGCAAACATGCGCTGTTCGGCTTGAGCGCCCCCGGCCCTTCGGGCTGGTAGTAGAATGCCCACGATAGTCGCCCCAGTGCTGATGAGGTCGAGCGCCAGCCGCGCGCGACCACCTTGAGCAAAGCCAGATCTGGCCCCGGCGACGTGGGCGCCTGATTCCCGTTCAGGATGATGCGACTCACTCCGCCTCCGCAAGCGATTTCGAACGGAACTTCGAGTGGCGTGAGCTCCAACTGCTCAGGCGTTTTGGAATGAACTTCCATCGCTGAGTCATTCGTGCGACAAGGGTCGATGCTGATCCGAAGTCGCCCCTTCGCAACCACGACCTTCGGACAACAAGACGCAGTATCCGGTGGCGCTCGGACTCGTCGACAGACTTGAACCGCGCCATAGCGGCTCTCGCGCGCTCATCTTTGGACAAGGTCTTGAGCGTGGAGTCGATGACCAGCTGTTCCAGCTCGTGAGCTGCGACACGTGGCAGGCTACCGGCTTCTTCGGGCCGATGCTGAACGACTGCCTGACTTACATAGTAGCGATAGCGGCGGCCTCCCTTACTCGTATGCGGACCGATTCAGTTGTTCTTCTTAGCGCGCGCTCCCGCCTGATGCCCGTTTGCGCCACCTCGCTTCGTGATCCGCATTGCAGCCGTTTGGACATCACCAGAACCCACAACGCAAGTAGTTCTTTCTTGCCAAGTCCGCTGACCAGATCTGTCGGCATTTTCGGCAACGAAGCCGATCGCCGCCGATCAAGTCGACGCCGACGCCTCTGAGGACAAACTCCGCACCCGCGCCGGAAAGCTTTGGAGTATCCGGACACATCGGCGCCTCCGATTCGCACGATGCTTCACCGCCCTGCCACCACGACCTTCATCGTTATAAGACTTTAGAGATAATCTTAATAATTCATGAGACGTCATAGTGGGTCAAGACCATCGAGTCTCCCCGGTCGCCGCCAGAGCAACTAGCGCCCTGCCGGTCACCACATGGCGACGAGGTACGTCTCGTTCCCTCGATCATCCGAGGGTGATGCGTACTCGATGGGTCACGCCGTCGTTAGCCAGGGGGATAACGGGTCGGTTTCTCGACAGAGCTTCGCCGTCGAGCTCGATGGAGGCAATTCCGCGACTCACTCCGCGCGGGTTCTCCACCGCGATCTCATAGCGCGCAGAATGGTATAGGAAGACGATTTCGAAGCGTGGCCAAGCCTTCGGCACACACGGATCGATGACCAGGGTTGCGCCCCGCAAACGAAATCCGAGTATCCGCTCAAGGCCCACCCGATACATCCACGCGGCCGAGCCAGTGTACCAAGTCCATCCACCGCGTCCGACATGGGGAGGCGTAGCGTAGATGTCGGCACAAGCGACGTACGGTTCCACCTTGTAGCGATGAATGCCGGCGCGCGTGCTGGCGTGATTGATGGGATTCAGCATCGAGAATAGCTCGCCGGCTTTGTCTCCCTCGCCCAGCATGGCGAATGCAAGCACCGACCAAATTGCGGCATGTGTGTACTGGCCACCGTTTTCCCGGATTCCAGGTGGGTATCCTTTAACGTATCCAGGGTCGAGCGGTGCCAGATCGAACGGAGGGGTGAAGAGTAGGACCAGTTTTTCGTTCCGGCGGACGAGATATTTCTCCACCGCCGCCATCGCGGTTGCAGCGCGAGCCGGATCGGCGGCACCGGAGATCACTCCCCACGATTGCGCGATCGAATCAATTCGACATTCGGTACTCGAAGCCGAACCGAGCGGTGAGTCGTCGTCGAAGTAGCCCCGCCGGTACCAGTCGCCATCCCAGCCGTCTCGCTCAAGGGATTGCTTGAGAGCGGCCGCGTGTCGGCTCCAGTTTGCAGCGCGCGCATTCTCTCCGCGGTCATCGGCCAGGTGAGCGAAGTCGGAAAGCGTGGAATAAAGGAACCAGCCAAGCCAGATGCTCTCGCCTTTTCCCTTCTCACCGACCCGGTTCATGCCGTCGTTCCAATCGCCGGTGCCGATCAGTGGCAGGCCGTGGTGACCCACCGCGAGACTCACGTCAAGGGCCCGGGCGCAGTGCTCGAAGAGCGTGACGCGTTGCTCGGAAACCATCGGTCGAAAGTACGATTCGTGCTCGTCGGCACGGAGGGTTGGGCCTTCGACAAAGGGGACCATCTCGTCGAGGACTGCGAGGTCGCCTGTGACCTCCACATAATGGGCTGCCGCATACGGCAACCATACCCGGTCGTCGGAGATCCGGGTGCGAACCCCCTGGCCAGATGGCGGGAGCCACCAATGCTGAACGTCGCCCTCGGCGAACTGCCGCGCGGCCGCACGCAACAGATGCTCCCGCGTCACTTCAGGCGTCGATGCAGCGAGCGCCATCACATCCTGAAGCTGGTCGCGAAAGCCGTAGGCGCCGCTCGCTTGGTAAAACGCCGACCGAGCCCACACGCGGCATGCCAGTGTCTGGTAGAGCAGCCAGCGGTTCATCAGAATGTCCATCGCTCGGTCGGGTGTCTTCACTTGAACTGCGCCGAGGATCTCGTCCCATTGCCGAGTGACCGCCCTGAAGACCGAATCCAGGTCTGTGGTTCGGTAGCGCGTGATCAAGGAAAGCGCCTCCGCCTTCGTCGCCGCCTCGCCGAGAAAGAAGACAATTTCGGCCGCACTGTTCGGCGCAAGCTGAAGCTGAGTCTGCAGGACGCCGCAGGGATCGAGACCGGCGCCGACCCGATCGGAGAGCGGCGTTGCGCTGGCGAGCGCGGCCGGAGAATCGAGCGTGCCGTTGCGGCCAACGAACTCCGTGCGGTCGCCGGTCCAAGCGCTTTGGCGTCCGGCGAGGTCGGCGAACGCCACGCGACTACCGAAATCGTTACTCCGAGGGTTCCGCGCAAGCATCGCTCCGGTCGTCGAATCGATTTCCGTGACGACGAACGGCGCAGAAGTGATGCGGGAAGCGCCGAGCACCCACTCCACGTATGCGGTGACCGAAAGACGCCGCGATCGCGCCGAGAGATTCCGAATCTTCAACCGGGAAATCTTGATCGGATCCTCGGGGGATACATATTGCAGAAGTTCGAGCGAGATCCCGTGCGAAGTGTGCTCGAAGCGGCTGTAACCTTGGCCATGCCGAACGACGTACGGCGAGGTCTCCTCGCGAATCGGCAGAGCGGTGGGACTCCAGAACGCACCTGTCGCTTCGTCACGAACATAGATCACCTCGCCCGGAGGGTCGGAGACGGGGTCGTTGGACCAAGGAGTGATCTGGTTCTCGCGGCTGCTGATCGACCATGTGTAGCCAGAGCCGGCGGCCGACACTTGGAAGCCAAACGAGCGATTCGCGATCACATTCACCCATGGCGCCGGTGTCCATAGCGCCTCGCTGAAGATTGTCACGTATTCTCGCCCGCCGGCGGCGAAGCCGCCGATGCCATTGAAAAACTCCAGGCTCGTTTGGGGCGGCGTAGCCTTCGGCTGTTCGTTCGCCGGCGCAGACTCGCGTCTCGGGGGCGGCGCGATGGCGGGTTGAGATTCCTCCAGGCGATTGACCTGCTCGGTGAGGCTTCCGTGGTGGCTGAGAAGCACCGCCCGGGCGGTGCTCTGAAGCAGGCTTCGCACCTCGACCGAGATCAGATCGGAGCGCAACACAAACACTGCTCCCCGCGCCGCTTCTCCGTCGGCCTGCGGCCGCGATTGGTTCGCACGGACCAGCGCTTCCAACGTGGCCTGCAGATCCTGATCGTAGGACGAAGGCTTTTCATTCAGAATCACGAGATCGACGTCGAGCTGCTTCATCCGCCAGTATTCGTGGGCGCGGACCAATTGCCGAACGATCTCTCGATCCTCTGCTTCATCGATCCGGACCAACACGATCGGCAGGTCCCCGGAGATTCCGTGGGCCCATAGCGTCGAAGATCCGCGCTCGCTCCGCTTGAGCACCTCGGACGAAGGCCGCATCGTCGGGTTGGCATAGATGACGTGATTGGCGATGCGCTGGAAGAGGTGCGCTTCGTCGGGACTGACGCCGAGATGGTGCAGCTCCACCTGAGCCTGCGTCCAGGCCAGAGTGACCGCGCGCTCGAAGGCTGTAAAGTCGTGGTGCTTGTCTGCCAAGTCAAGCGCTTCGACTCGGGAGGGTGCGATCAGGGTCCAGAATGCGACGCGCGCCCGGCCACCCGGCGGAATTCTTAAACGGTGGCGAAGGCTGAAGATCGGATCGAGCACGGTGCCGACCGTGTTGGAAAGCGGCCGGCCGTCGATCACGGATATCGGCGTTCGGATCCCTCGCGCACGCCCAAGGAACGCCGCCCGGTCGGTCTCGAATTGCAAGTCGCCCACCGTCTCGCCTTCTACTACGGCAAGGTGGGCTGCCCAGACCGGCGCCTCGCCGGGCGACCGCAGCCGCCGCGTTGCCATCACAGCGCCCACGTCGGCGACGAATTCCGTCTGCACGAACAGCTTGGAGAAGGCGGGGTGCGCGGCGTCTTCCGCTGGGGGCGCCAAGACGACCTCAGCATAGGAGGTCACCTCGATTTCCCGATACCGGTTTCCAAGGTTTGAGATCGATACGCGGCGAACCTCGGCGTCGTCCTCGGGCGAAACCGCGATCTCGAGTGTTGTCGTGAGCGTCCCGTCGCGCCTCGTGATTTCGGCTCGATCCTCGGAGAACACCACCCCGTAACTATCCGGCTCGACGCCGGTCGGTTGATATCCCGCCGACCATACTTCGCCGGTACGCACATCGCGCAGAAAAACGTACGTTCCCCAGGAGTCGCAGGTAACGTCTTCTCGCCAACGCGTGACCGCGAGGTCCCGCCAACGGCTGTATCCGGAACCCGCTGCAGTGATCATCACTGCGTATCTGCCGTTCGAGAGAAGGTGCGTGCGCGGAATCACGTCGTGTGGCGATCGGAATCGTCGCAGCATCGGCGCAACGATCTCGCGGATGTTGGGGGCCACCTTCACTTCCTCGGCACGCGGACGCGCAACCAAAACGTCGCGCGGAGTTCGTTCTTGCAGCAAGAGTTCCGTCGCCTGCATGACTGGCGCGGCGTGAAAACGGGCGCGCATCGTTCCGTTCCGGAGAGCGTCGTCAATCGCGACCAGAGTCATCCCCTGGTGATGCGCCATAAAAGCTCGAACGACCGCCACGTCTTCGCCCTCAGGGAGGCGCGTCGGCGTGTAGTCAAGAGCCTCATAGTAGCCATAGCGGCCGAGGCCACCGGCCGCAGCGAGACGTGTGAAGTTTCGCGCCGCAGCTTTGGCATCTACCATCGCGGCGAGGGCCGTTGCGTAAGGGGCGACGACGACGTTCTCGCTGAGTCCGCGCTTGAGCCCCAGTCCAGGGACGCCAAAATTTGAGTACTGATAGGTGAGCTCCAGATCTCGCGCGCTGTAAGCCGATTCCGAGACACCCCACGGCACGCCGAGCTCGGCGCCATACTTCATTTGCCGGCGGACGACGAGGCGATTCGACTGCGCGAGCAGGCTCCCCTCCGGTGCGCGCATCACCAACGACGGCATCAGGTACTCGAACATCGAACCCGACCACGAGATCAGGGCCGAACCGCGATCTACCGGCGTCAGGTCGCGCCCGAGCCGGAACCAATGGCGCGCCGGCACGTCTCCCTTGGCGATCGCCACGAAGCTGGCCAAGCGTGCCTCAGAGGCGAGCAAGTCATAGCAGTTTGGATCGAGGCTGCCTTCCGCGACCCGGTACCCAATCGCAAGAAGTTGCCGCGCTGGGTCGAAGAGGAAGCCGAACTCCATGGCCTCGAACATTTTCCCCGCCATTTCGCCGAGCGCCGCGAGGCGACGTTCGAGCACGCGTGCGGCGTTCGCGGAACGTTCGAAGGCGTCAATCAGAGCGTCGGCTCGCACCACCGCGGCAGATACTCCACGGGCGTGCGGGTCAAGTTCCGATCGGTAACGCGTCAGGCCTCTGATCGCCTCTTCGCAGTGACCCGGCAGATCGGCAATGGTCGGAACGGATTCGAACAGATAGCCGAGCACCTCCTCCAGCGGAGCGTCTCCATCTACCGCTCTCTCAGCGGCGACGAACGCGACGTCGCCCGCGAGCTTCGCCCATGGCATCAACTGTTCGACGTCGCGCTGATGACTCAGGATCGACGCCCGCACCGCTTCTACCCAGTTCAGCACTTGGGCGCTAGCGTCGTCTCCCCGTTCCTGGTTGAGCGTCCACGCAATGTCGACGGCCGTGTGGGCGTCAAGCGCGAGCCCCGCAAGGCGCCTTCCAACATCCGCCGGAGTCGTGGCAGGACTTCGCAGCGAAGCGGTGAGAGCGTCGAGTGCGTCCTCGATATGCTTTCGAGTTACCGTTTGAGTCCGCCGATCGTCAGCGAGCAAACGCAGACACTCGCGGGCGATTTCCAGCGCGTCATCGATCCCGGCGAGCCATCCCGGCCTCGGCACTGGACCGCCGATCATCTCCCGCAAAGCGTTCTCAAGGGCGATCAGGTGTCCCGCCAGATTCCCGCTATCCACAGACGAGACATATTTGGGGTCTAGCGGACGAAGCTTCCGCGTGTCGTACCAGTTGTAGAAGTGGCCGTGGAAGCGTTCGAGTCCGCTCATCGTCGTGAGAGTCGCGTCCAACCGCTCCAATGTTTCGAGCACACCCAGCCAGCCGAAATCGTGCGCGGCGGTCACGGACAGAAGATACAATCCGAGGTTGGTGGGCGACGTCCGATGAGCCAGCATTGGGATTGGTTCTTCCTGGAAGTTGTCAGGCGGAAGCATGTGATCCTCCGCGGTGACGAAGGTCTCGAAGAAGCTCCAGGTGCGGCGGGCGATGAGCTTGAGTGTCTGCGCATCTGTCTCGGAGGGCGGATTTGGGCCCACCATGGGCGGTGGAAGGCTCGCCCATCGCGCGACCGCCGGCGATAGCATCCACAGGATCACGAATGGAGCCGCGATCGGCCATGACCCACCCCCCAAGCATGCGACGATGACGACGGCCACAACCGCAAGGGCGACACCGCCAGCCATTCGCCAATACGATCCGCGAAGATCAAGCCGGGTGCGGAACTTCGCCTGAGCGGCAGTAACCCACTCGAGCAGCCTCCGACGCCTCACGAACAGGCGGAAGAGCGTTCGCGAGATGGCGTCGGTCATCAACCACGCCTGATGCGCGAGGAATGTGACCACGAGCGCGATCTGTAAGAGAGCGACCAGGAGATCCGCGCCCACCGCGCGCAGATGGGTCCGCTTGGAGATACCGAGCCGTCGGGGCGCGATCCCGGCGAGCAGAGGCAACAGGGCAGGCACCGCGATCGTGACGAGCACGAAGGCGCTCCAGATTTTCGCGGAAAACAAGGGAAGAGACCATCCTGCCAGCAATGCCAGCAAGGCGGCCGGCGCCGACAGCGTTCGGCGCAGGTTGTCGATCATTTTCCAGCGGCCGATCAACGGAATCGCCGTGCGGCCCGGTTCGCCTTTTGGGTCGCGTCCCCGGCCGAAGATCCAGGGAAGTAATTGCCAATCGCCGCGCGCCCACCGATGCTGCCGCGCCGCGGCGACGTCATAGCGTGATGGAAACTCCTCGACCACCTCGATGTCAGAGACCAGTCCGGCCCGCGCGAAAATTCCTTCAAGCAGATCGTGACTCAGGAGCGTGCTGTCGGGAACCCGCCCTTCGAGAGCGGCTTCAAAGGCGTCCACGTCGTAGATTCCCTTACCGCTGTACGAACCCTCGCCGAAGAGGTCCTGGTATACGTCGGAGACGGCAGCCGCATACGGGTCGACGCCGCTGGCGCTCGAAAAGACACGCTGGAAAAGCGACCCGTCCCGACCGCTCGGCAACGACGGAGTAACTCGCGGCTGAAGCACCCCGTACCCCTCGATCACGCGGCAGGAATGCGGGTCGAGGGTCGGACGGTTGAGCGGATGCGCCATCTTACCGATTAGCCGCTTGACGGCTCCCCGCGGTAGTCGCGTATCCGCGTCGAGCGTGATCACGTAGCGGACGCCGGGAGGCACGACCGGGAGGCGGGAGCCCATTGGCAGGAAGGTTGTGTCAGTCGCTCCGCGAAGCCATCGATTCAGCTCGTGTAGCTTGCCGCGCTTGCGTTCCCACCCGATCCACTTTCCCTCCCCGTCGTTCCAGATCCGCCGACGATGGAGCAGGAGGAATCGTTCCCCGTCCGGCGCCGGACCGTACAGCCGGTTCAGCCGCTCGATTCCCGCGACGGCTGCGCCGAGGAGCTTGTCGTCGCCCGGAGCATTCTCGGTGGCGCAGTCTGTCCAGTCCGAGAGGAGAGCGAAACGAAGATCGCCATCGGGAGTCGCGAGATGATGGACCTCGAGACGCTCGATCTGCTCCTCAAGTTCCGTTGGTGTCGTCAAGAGGGTGGGCACGACAACCATCGTGCGCAGACTCGACGGGACCCCGTCTCGAAGCTCCAGCCCAGGCAGTATCTTCGGGCCGAAGCAATTCATGACGCCGAGGTTCACCAGGGCCACACTCGCATCCAACGCCGGAAGGAATGCCAGGAGCGCGAGCATGACGAGAGTCCATCCGCCGACACCGGACTTTGCCACGCCGAGCAACAGTAGCGCGGAAATAAGCGTGACGACGATCGCGATGGTTCCGAGATAGCCCAGAATTCCCGCGGCCGCGTTGGCGCGAACGAGCCGTTGTCGCACCGGAACCTGAAATCCGATCTCGTTCTCGAGGGCCCGACGCCCTTTCGAGATGAGGTAATAGCCCGGCTCTTGCTCGCGGCGTGGGGTCGCCTCATCGCCGTTCACAGGATCTGCTGCCGCCCGCTTGGCGGCCACAATCGCCGATCGCGCGATATCGAGTTCCGTATGCGCCGACCCTCGCGCGAGCTCTTCGATCGCGTGCCTGTAGCGATCTCGAGTCGGGAAGTCCATTTCGGCAAAGTTGCCGCCGGCGCGGAGCACCGCATCAACGAGACTGACACTCTCGAAGAGTTCCGCCCAATCCACCGCGGACATCAGGCGCATGCTCATGATCGCATTGCGCACTGTCACGTTCATCGCGCCCTGCCTCTGATGCTCCTGACGGACGATCTCGTCGGCGGTCGTTCCCTGGGCTGCAAGGCGTTGGTCCAGCCAAAGGAGCGCTGGCGTCACGGTTGGGTCCTGATCGCGTAACCGCTGGACCAACTGAACCGCAAAGGCCGTCGGCAACGAGGTCTGATCGAAGCGTCGCAGAACAGTCTCCAGCGTCTCGCCCTTGCCATTGCCGACTCCCAATAGCCTGTCGGCTAGAGCGTCGGCCTCCTGGCGAGCCGCTCGACCCCTCACGATCCGCTCGGCCAAGCGCCGCAAATTCTCCACGAGCACGATTCGAAGCGTAATGGCAACGGCCCAGAGTTCGCCGATCGTCAGAGGCTGCACGCGCTGATAGGCCTGTAGGAACCGGGACAGCATCTGCGGATCGAAGCGGCTGTCGGTATGCGCAACGAAGGCCCAGGCAATTCCGAATACGCGGGGATAGCCTTCAAGTGGTCCTTCTGCAATTTTGGGCAACTGGCGATAGAAACCACGCGGAAGATCGTCCCGGACCTCGCGAATTTGTTTTTCTACGACGTGGAAGTTGTCGACCAGCCATTCCGCCGCAGGCGTAATTGCGCGTTCCTCACGGATCGCTGCCGCGATCGCGCGATACGCTTTGAGCAGCACGCGACCATTTTCGCGCAGGCGTTTCAGCAGCCGTGAAGTAGTACCCGGCCTCGTCGTGACAGGCTGAGCAGCCGCAAGGCTCTCCGCATGCTGTTCGAGGCGCTCGATGCTGAACAATTCGGCGCGAATCGGCTCTTCAGCGTCTCCGGCGGTGGCCGCCAGCGGACCGTTAAGAGCTCGAAAAAATGAATACTTCAAGTTTGCCTCTCGGCTTGGTGAACGCACCGAGAGCAAGCCGCGCAGGGTCGCGAGAGGTCAGACAATCTGGCCGGGCTGCGGTCCTGGAATCATTCCCGCGAGGTCGGCATCCTTACCGATTGCCAGTTCGGTTCTTGGCTCCGAAGCTCGATTCGCGGGGTTTGGCTTCGTTCACCTTGATGTTCCTGCCCTTGAGCTCGGTATCGTTGAATTGCTGTATCGCCTTGGCAGCGTCGTCCGCACTTGCCATTTCGACAAAGCCGAAGCCCTTGGATTGGCCGGAGACCTTATCCGTTATTACAGCCACACTTTGAACCTGACCTACCTGAGCGAAAAGTTCTTCGAGGTCGCCCTGAGTAACCGAATAGGCCAGATTGCCTACGTACAATTTGCTGGGCATTTATTGCCCTCCATAAGCTGTGCCGGGGAGTTCTCGAACAGAAAACCCGGGCTTATTCCCGGGTCTAGATGAAAGGAACAATCCAAGCGTTACAACGCGCAGCGTATGCTTTTCGGGCCGCTAATGATACGGACACAAGCTTCGTGGCCAGTCGTGTCCCCTTTGATGCGAAATGTTCAACCGTGTTGGAGTCTCCTTGCATCTACTGAGAATTCCGAAAGCCAAGGGTCTTGCAATTCGCCGCTCCTGCGCTTGGCAAGATAGAGGTTCGTCGACGACACAATGTGCCTGACGGTGACCCGCCCCTTGGCCGGCGGTGCACACAAGACGATGAAGGTCGCGGTTACGGTCGGCGATTTCACCGCAGCTTCATCGCGGCCGCTGCTGGTCGACCCGATGGGCGCCGAGCAGTATGCGTTCTAGCCGGCGGGGGTCGCCCCGCCCCACACCGGTTGCTAGGCGACGACCCAACTGTTGCAAGTTGCGGCGCCGTAGGAAACGGATCTCCGCTTTGAGCAGGCCGGCGAGTAAAACTCAAGGGGCTCTCAGGAACCCATCTCCTCTACCGGGCGCTCTGGTAGTCGAGAGACAAACGCTGGCCGCTCGGCTGCGGGCTGTCAGCGCCCCAGCTTCTCTGTGCGGGACGCAGGTAACCGTGTAGTTTGACTCGAAGTCTGTCCGTGAAGGAGACAAGTCATGGCGGCGGCAGCATCGAGCACACCATCGCAGATCATCCGGATCAGCGAACGCCAATGGGAACAAATGTCACCCACGATCAAATTAAAGAGTCTGTGGTCCGATCCCGCAACCAAACGGCGCGCACAGTTAACTCGCTTCGAGCCCGGCGCGGTGTTGCCGATGCATCGTCACATCGGCGACGAACTGCTCTACGTAATCGAGGGAGCAATTTCTGACGAGTCCGGGACCGTTCTTGCAGGCAGCGTGGGCTATCGACCCAACGGATGCGTGCATTCGGTAAGCAGCAAGACCGGCGCTACCGTGTTCGCGATCATCACCGGCGGCATCGAGCCGGCATCCGAAATCGGCAACGCGCCGCGCTCACAAACCCTCGTGCTGAGTGACATAGCGTGGGTCGACGCGATGGCGGGCGTACGTCAGAAGCCGATTTGGACCGATCGCGAGACGAAGCGGCGAGGCCTTTTGGTGCGCTTTGAACCTGGCGCCAGGCTTCCGCTTCATCGGCACGTCGGGGACGAACTGATCTTCGTCATCGAAGGCTCAAACGCGGACGAGTCCGGTGAGGTGATGACCGGTGACATGAACTACCGGCCCAACGGATGCGTACATAGCGTTATGAGCAGGAATGGCGCGACGGCGCTGGCGCTAGTAACTGGCGGCGTCGAAATGCTCGAATGAGCCGATGGCATTGGTTACGCGTTGCGGATCGTGAGACCTCCATCGACCGGAATGATCGCGCCCGTGAGGTAGGAAGCCGCCGGAAGACATAGGCTGAACGTGATGTGGGCGACCTCCTCCGGGTAACCGTAGCGCTTCAACGCGGTCCTGCGCTTGCCAAAAATCGTCTTGTGCTCTTCGGGAATCGCGTCAGTCAGTGCCGTCCGAATCGGTCCGGGGCAAATGCAATTGACCGTGATCCCTTCCGGGCCGAGGTCTACGGCCAATGCACGAGTGAGCCCGATCACCCCGGTCTTGGCAACCACGTAAGGACTGTCTCCAGGGGTAGCGCCGAGACCTTCGGTCGAGGCGATATTGACGATTCGCGCCGCGTCGGACTTTCTTAGATGTGGAAGCGCCGCCCGGACCAGCTGCTGCTGCGCCGTCAACAAGCCGGCGATCGTTCTGTCCCAGACTTGATCGTAGTCCTCCGCGTCGAGCGGACGAAAGCCGCCAAATCCGGCGTTGTTGATCAGGATGTCGAGTCTGCCGAAGCGATCGGCGATTTCCGCGACGACGCGTTTGATCTCAGCGTGGTCCATCACGTCGAGGCGCCAAGCCTCCGCTCGCCCTCCTTCCGCTTTGATTTCCTCAACGACCCGCGCGACTCCCGGCTCGTTGATGTCAGTGGCCGCGACGAGCGCGCCTTCCTGAGCGAACACGTGAGCCGTGGCGCGTCCCATACCGCTCGCCGCGCCTGTAACCATTACTGCACGCCCTTTTACCGAGCGGTCTAGTTTCCTGATCGCGTCCATATCCGTCATCTCCTCGTTCTGCTTGAAAAGCCATGGCGCAGAGAAACGCTCGCGTGCCGCAGACGCAGACCCATGCTATCGCGCTGCCGCCGCAGACACTCGACTACCGGTCGTAGAGCTTCTTCTCAACCCGGCTGGGGCCACACCAAGGGGACGCTGGTGGCCAGCCACTTCACAAGAGCCGCATTCACTTCGAGGGGCTTTTCCTGCGCCATCCAGTGGCTCGTGCGAAGCGTCTCTTCTGTGAGCTTGCGACAGTAGGTGCGCATGGGCTCCGCGAGTCGCGAATGCGTGCATTCGCACACATAGTCGTATTGAGCATTGAGGAATAAGACCGGCATGTCGAGGTAGCCATCATTGCGGGCTGCTTTTGCGTAGCCAGCATTCGCGGCGTGGTTCATATACCACGATGATGGACCAAAGAAACCGTTGCGTTCCAGCGCGGAGACATAAACGCTCAAGTCTTCCTCGCTGACAACGTCCTGGTCTCGCGGCAGATCGGGAATCTCGCCACCACCCAGCATACCGTGACTGCGACGCGCCGTAGCCGTGATTGCGCGCTGCCCCTCGCCTTCTGGATTCCCCTTGCGGAAGATGAGTTTCATGAACCGGTAGACGTTAGCATCCATCGGTGCGATGGCCTCGGCGAAACTCTCTTCGTAATAGCGCATGTAATCCCATTGGCCGGCGGGGAATTCCTTCTCGGGATAGAGATTCCGATCGACCAAGGTGAGCGTATGGTCAAGACCACGCTCAATCGTGTAGTACGGAACACACAAGTTCGCGACCGAATTGCAGCGGTCGGGGTGATGACTGGCCATATTCCACACGACCGGGCTACCCCAGTCATGTCCTACCCATACGGCTCTGTCTCTTCCGACGGAATCCAGCAACTCCAGCATGTCGCGCACAATATGTTCCTGTGCGTAGTCGCCGCGTTGACAATAGACGGAAGAACGCCCATAGCCGCGCATGTCGGGCGCGATGGCGCGAAAACCTAACGCAGCAAGGGCTGGAAGTTGATGTCGCCAGCTAATGGACAGCTCGGGCCAGCCGTGGATGAAGACAATGAGCGGCCGATTTTCAGGTCCCGCAGCGAGATAGAAGGTAGTATGCCTAGCCGTTTTGGCCGTGTGCTCTGTGATTGACACGCTGGTGGCTCCTCTTCATTGGCGATCGTAAGATGCGCCGAACGCTTGAGTTGAAATAGGCTTCACTATTTGGTGGCGCCACTTCTTGCGCGAGCCGACTGCGTCCCTGGAGGGTTCGTTGGACGCGTTTAGGACGCGGTGGTCGCGGCTTCGATTGTGGATTTCGACAACGCACTCATCGGATAAATCAGGTATACTTCGCCCGGTGTCTTTGACGCAAAGCATGTGACACCGATCGCGACAGCACAGGGTGATGCCATGGGGGAGCGGGGTATTTCGGGTAATCTCGGGTTTTGTTGGCTCGCTATAATGATGGTTCTGTTGGTTCAGGGTCGAGCGGCGGCTCAGTGGACCGGCCGCGACGGTTGGGTCGAAGAGCCCGCTGCCAAATCGCTCAACGTGGAAGGAGACCCGGGTCATGCGTACCTGGACCCCGCGTCCGTCCGCCGCGGCGATGACGGACTGGTATATTTCAACGAAAGCTCCAACGTGTCCCGACCGGGGGAAATAGGCAACGTGGGTTTAATGAAGGATGCCTACGATTGTGCGAAGAACATCAAGTACATGTGCGTAGGGGTTGGGGATTGGCGCAACGATCTGAAGAGCACGATCAACGCCGCCAATGACCCCGCTTTGCCAGTTTACCGCAAGTACCTGTGCGGCGACGCGAAACCCGGCGAGGACAGCCCGAGCTACCTCCGGGAGCATCAACAGCCGTAGGGCCAGATCAGCCGACGGGTATGTATGCGGCTGCGGCACTTGAAGTGTAACGCGCAACACTTCGCAGCATCCGTCACCTCAGACCTTTACGCCGGCAGTTTGGTGATGCAAAGCTCTCGCAATCAGAAATGAGGAGGGTCCATGGCGTCTAAAGAGACTTGGCTCGCGCAGGTGCGGGAGGAAATCATCGAGCCGGATCTTCCGATCATCGATCCGCACCATCATCTTTGGGATCATCCCGATGACCGCTACACGCTCGATGAGCTAAGGGCGGATACCAGTAGCGGCCACAACGTCCGTGCGACCGTCTTCGTCGAGTGCATGTCGATGTATCGCGCTGATGGCTCCGCGCCGCTGAAGCCCGTCGGCGAAACGGAATTCGTCAATGGCATCGCCGCGCAGAGCGCAAGCGGCAACTATGGCGAGATGCGCGCGGCGGCGGGCATCGTGAGCTTCGCCGATCTGACGCTGGGGACTGCCGTCGACGAGGTGCTCGAAGCGCATCGGTCGGCAGCGCCCGCCCGCTTCCGCGGTATTCGCCACGCGTCGGCCTTCGATCCGAATCAAGACATCCGCCGATCGCACACTAACCCTCCGCCGGGCCTGCTGGGTCTGCCAAAGTTCCGCGAAGGCTTCGCCCGGCTCGGCTCGTACGGGCTCAGCTTCGATGCCTGGCTCTACCATCACCAGATTCCGGAGCTCACCGCACTTGCCCGTGCAAACCCTGAGGTCACGATCATCCTCGACCACTTCGGGGGGCCTTTGGGCATCGGCCCTTATCAGGGCAAGCGCGGCGAGATCTTCGCACAATGGAAGCTCGACATCACCGAGCTCGCGCGCTGCCGGAATGTCGTCGCCAAGCTCGGGGGAATCAATATGCCAGTTAGCGGCTTCGCGTGGCACAAGCGCGCGCTGCCGCCCAGCTCCAACGAGCTCGTCGCCGCGACGCGAGATTACTATCTGCATGCGATCGATTGCTTCGGGACGGATCGCTGCATGTTCGAGAGCAATTTTCCGGTCGACAAGCTGTCCTGCTCCTACCCAGTGCTATGGAACGCCTTCAAAAAAATCGCACAGAACTTCAGCTCGAGCGAAAAAGCGTCTCTCTTCCACGAGACCGCAGCGAGGGTCTATCGGCTGCGCTGAACGGAGGTGCTGCTTGCGCCGATTCGCAGCACCTCCACTCAACTCGATCATTCCTCAGCCCTCGAACGACGGCCCCATGAAGCGAGTTGGCGCAATTGCCTGCGGAACGGCGCGGTCTTCAGGGCGCGTGAACGAAGCGCCAACGGTCAACCCGCCATCAACGACGATCGCCTGACCGGTCACGAACTCAGAGTCGTCGCTTGCCAGGAACAGCGCCGTAGCGGCGATGTCCTCGGGATGCCCGGCGCGCGGAATCGGCTGGCCCTTCGCCAGCCATTCTTCCATCGCTTCCTTCACGCCCGGTTGGTTGCGATGCAGAATCGGCGTGTTGATTCCGCCTGGGCAGATGCAGTTAACGCGGATCTTGTCCTTGGCGAACTCCAGCGACGCCGACCGCGTGAGGTTCACCACGCCAGCCTTTGCGGCGCAGTAAGCGTGCAGGCCTGCGAATCCCCGGATTCCCGCGATCGAAGCTGTTGAAATGATCGATCCGCCGCCTACCTTTCTCATCTCGGGCACCGAATGCTTGATTCCCAAGAACACGCCGCGTAGCAGGACTGCCTGGCTCCGGTCCCAGTCTTCGACCGAGATTTGCTCCAGCGGCCCGACCGCGCCACCGATTCCGGCGTTGTTGTAGATGATATCGAGGCGGCCGAATTCCTTGATCGCTCGCGCGACCATCGCCTTGATTTCGGTCTCGGCCGAGACGTCGGTTTTCTGGAACACCGCGCGCCCGCCGTTTTCCTTGCACTCGCGGACCGTTCCCTCGCCCCCGTCCTGGTTCAGGTCAGCGATCACTATCGCGGCGCCTTCGCCAGCGAACCGAATCGCTGTGGCACGCCCCATCCCACTCGCCGCGCCGGTGATCACGGCCACTTTTCCATCGAGTCTGCCCATTGCACTTTTCCTCTGCTTTGGAAGGTTGGATTGTTACGCGATGTCTTAACTAGCAGGCGATGAGGCGAACCGGTTAGCGCCGCGAGCTCTAGGTCTGCTAGTCGCCGCGCCCGATCTCCCCAATCATTGATTGAAACAGCGGGCGACCCAAAGAACGGAGCGAGTTCCCGGAAAGCGACCGTCGATGGAGGGTCGCGGTTGTGATAGCGTCGCGCAACACCATGCCCAGGCGCAATCCTGACGGAACGTTTCGGAATCGCCTCCTCTAACGAAACAAGAAACGAGGACAATCATGAAAACAACAGATGAACTGGTAATCGAGCTTGCTGATCGCGAAGCGATTCGTGAACTGCCCGTGCGCTATTGCGATTGTGTTTGGCAAAACGATCTCAAGACGATGGTCGAGCTTTTCGCCGAGGATGGGACATTTGTCGTAAAGGGACGTGAGCGAGAGGCGACGACCAAAGGACGCGCCGAACTTCGCAAGATGTACGAGCGGGCACTCGGTGAAGTGTCGCCGCGCCCTTATATCCACAACCATGTTGTGAATCTGCAGAGCAAAACCAAGGCGACTGGCAGATGCTACGTGGAACTGCGCAGCGCTGCGCGTGAGATGGAATGGATTGGAACTGGCTATTACGACGACGAGTACGTGAAAGTCGGTGATCAGTGGAAGTTCGCGACGCGACGCTTTACTAGTATCAGGATCCCGACCCCGCCTGCCAAAAGCGCAAGCAAATCGTAGCTCAGAGACGGACGTCTTTGTACCGGCTCGGGCGCGAATTCCAAGATTTGGTTCAGCGAAGTCTCATGAGGTCTGGCCTTTGAGCTGGCTCATAGTTCACGATCGTCGCTATCGACTTGTTTCGGCGCTAACCTGTATAAGGCGCATAGCCCGGCTGGCTGCCGCCATTCGACCCGGCGGCGGAATTGGCCAAGGGAGCGGTGAACTTGATTTTGAAAGATTCTGTCTATCGCGAAAAGCTCTATCGCGCATATCTCGATTTCTTCAAATCGGCCGAGACCAAACGGCGATGGAATGTCTTCGATGACGTTCCATGGGACCGGCTCGACCCTTCCAGGGCAAGCGAACAGACCCTGCAGGGAGTGGAACACGCCTGTGCCGAGGAGCTCTATCTCCCGGACTATGGTTCCAAAGTGATGCATCTTTTGCGCTCTTCATTCGGTGAGGCCTGGTTCTGGGCCAATTGGTGCTACGAAGAATCCAAGCATGGCCTCGCCTTGCGCGAATACATGGTTCGTTCGGGTTATCGTTCAAGTGAAGGGATGGCTGAATTCGAGGACGTCCTCTCATCGGTTCAATGGGAACTGCCCTTCACAAAAATCCGCCAGATGACCTGCTACGGCGCGCTCCAGGAAGCCGCGACCTATCTCGGCTACAAAATCCTCCGAGACCGGGTAATCGCAGCCGACGACCAGCTGCTTGAAGCGATCTTCTCCTTCATCGGCCGCGACGAAGCCGCTCACGCCGGTTTCTACCGAACGCTCATGGCGATCGATATGGAACAGGATCGCGAAGGAACCATGGCCGATATGGCGTTCGTCATCCCGCGGTTCAAGATGCCGGGTGATGGCCTCATCCCGGGCTACAGCGAAAGGCTCGTTGCCTCTGGCCTGGCGCATGACACCCGCTGGTATGTTGAGAAGGTCGTCATGCCGACCCTCAAATCCGCGGGTACGAGCTGGGAGGAATTGAGGGCTCACTCTCGCAAGCGGCTGTCCGACCGCACCGTCGCGCGCGCCTGACCCTCTGGTAGCATTCCGAGCGTCGCAGAATTCAAGGCAGAGACCTCCAAACAGTCAGCACCGAGACTCTTCCAGCGTTGAAGCAACGACGATTTTGCGCTTGAACGGGGGCTACGCTACGCTTTGTGCTGCCATGAAGAAGGTACTGATGGTCTGCACAGGAAACTTGGATAGGAGTCCGACTGCCGCGGTGGTGCTGGCGCAAATGCGCGTCCCGATGTGGGTGACCTCGGCCGGCACTGAGCCTTGGGCGCACAATCAGCTCACCCTCGAACTGGTCGAAGAGGCAGACGTGATTTGCGTGATGGAGGAGGCCCATCGGCGCTTCATCCGCGACCGGTTCGGCGATTCTCATGAGGCCAAGGTCGTCGTGCTCGACATTTCCGACAACTACATCAGCGGCGAGGATGCGCTCATACATCTGCTTCGCCCGAAATTGCTTGCCGCGCTGGGCTTGTCGGGTACGCGCCAGAACCCCTAATAGGGCTGAAATCGCCGCTCTCCGGACCGAGACGCACGGCACAATCGAGCGAACCGGAGCTAGCTGCGATGTGATTGTGCGCGCCTGAGCGACAGGCCTTGGCAAAGAACGATACTGCGAGAGGACAATGAGCCATGGAAAAGAGGAAACTTGGCAGCCAAGGACTGGAAGTGTCGGAACTGGGCCTTGGATGCATGGGGATGTCGCAATTCTACGGTCCACGTGACGACAAGGAATCGCGTGCGACGATCGAACGGGCGGTCGAGCTCGGTATCAATTTCTTCGACACCGCGGACGTTTACGGCGCCGGTCACAATGAAGAGCTGGTCGGCGAAGCGCTGAAAAAACACCGCGCCAAGGTGATCATCGCGACCAAGTTCGGGAATCAGGTCCTCCCCGACGGCAAACGCGCGATCAACGGCAAGCCGGATTACGTGCGCTCCGCCTGCGAAGGATCGCTGAAGCGGCTCGGCGCCGATTACATCGATCTTTATTACCAACATCGGGTGGACAAGAAAGTGCCGATCGAGGAGACCGTTGGCGCGATGGCGGAGCTTGTGCGCCAGGGAAAGGTCCGCTACCTGGGCCTGTCGGAGGCGGGGGCGAAAACGATTCGCCGGGCCCACATGACGCATCCGATTACCGCGCTTCAGTCGGAATACTCGCTGTGGACGCGCGACTACGAGGACGAGGTGATTCCGACCCTTCGCGAACTCGGGATCGGATTCGTTCCGTTCAGCCCGCTGGGGCGCGGGTTCCTGAGTGGAAATATACGCGACCTGCCCGCTGACGATATGCGAGTACGCATTTCGCCGCGCTTCGAGCGCGAGAATATGGAACGGAATCTCAAGGTCGTCGATCGCATCAAGGAAATTGCGAACGAGAAGGGAATCACCCCAAGCCAACTCGCGCTCGCCTGGGTGCTTTCACAAGGAAGGGACCTGGTCCCGATTCCCGGCACCAAGCGTCGCCGCTATCTGGAAGAGAATGCTGCGGCGACCAGGATCGAGCTATCGAAGAGCGACCTGGCGCGAATCGAGGAAGTCGCGCCGAAGGGCTTCGCAGCCGGAGGACGTTACCATGATATGAGCACCGTGAACGTTTGAGCCTGGTGAAGCTGAACCCTTCCAGCGGAAGGCCCGCCGGCCCGCAACGATTCGGCTGCGTACGCCTTCTGAGCACCCGCACGGATCGCTGGCGGGATAAAAGTGCCGGTCAGGTCGGCGGTGGAAAACATGGCAGCGTGTGGGTCAACGCATACTGATACACGCGGCCACTCCAGTTGAAGGTTCCGACTGCTGTACCAAAATTGGTAGTCAAGGCGGCGATGCGCTCTTGCTCGGCCAGAGACTCAGATTTCGCCGGCGCATATGCCAGGTAGTCGATTTCCGTGCCGGAGAGTGCGCCGTCAAGCGGCGGTGCGAAATTCATCTGCAAAAAATTCACCGCCGGACGCCAGCCATCAGCGGCCGTGTCACTGTCGACTACCGTCATCCAGCGCCCATCGTCGAGCGAACCGCCCAGGCTAAGTTCACGGTATTCCGGGACCCCGGCGGCATTCTTGTGCAGTTCAATCACACCCGGAACCTCGACTTGGAGCTGTTCGCAGCGATCCCGGCGATCCCCCTCGTCTTCACCGGGGCGGAGGTCTTCGTGCGGAGGCGCGGAGCCGTGATGCGCGAGCATGACCGCCCCCTCGACCGTACGGACGACAGCACTCAAGGCGACTGGCGCGAGTTGGATTGCAGCGTACCAGCATCCGCTCAGGCCGATCATTGCCGCCCCCGCGAGAAGCACGAGGAGTATCGTAGAACGATTTGACTTCAGACGCTCGATACCGCCTCCAACCTGCTCCGCCACACAACCACTTTCGCGGCTATCCGCCAGCCTAGCACGCGCGCGAACGCCAAACTGCTGCGAAACGAACGAGCAGCACAGCCGCTATCGACGGAAAAGATTCCCTCGGCTATCTGAAATGAAGTAGAGAAACTTGGGAGATTAGTAGTGTGCCCACCGAAATCGCAGAAGCCCAACCGGATCCCGTGTCGATCGAGGCGTTATTCGAGCGCTGTCAAGTCACCGAGGCGGGCCTCTCGAGCGAAGAGGCTTCCCGCCGCCTCGTGCGATACGGCCCGAACGAACCAGTTCCGCTCCGCCGTGGTACCGCGATCACTCAGTTCATCCGGTTTTGCAGCAATCCGCTGGTCCTGATTCTCCTATCGGCGTGTGCTATTTCGGCCCTGGTCGGCCAGAGAATCGATGCCGCGATCATTGCCGCGATGGTGGCAATCAGCATCGCGCTGAATTTCGTCCAGGCGTACCGGTCAGAACGCGCAGTGCTCCGCCTCCGTGAGCAGGTCGCACCGAGCGCAACCGCTCTGCGCAACGGACGGTACGTTGAGGTGCCCCGCCGCGCGATCGTGCCGGGAGATATCGTGCGGCTTGCCGCCGGCGATCTGGTACCCGCTGACGCGCAGCTCATTCAGAGCCGCGATCTTCACCTTCAGCAGGCGGCGCTGACCGGAGAATCGATGCCGGTCGAAAAGTTCGCCATCGGGAGTGAACCCGTGGCAGACAAGTCGGCGAGCCTGATCTTTCTTGGCAGTTCGGTCGTTAGCGGCAGTGGCACAGCAGTAGTCATCGCCACGGGATCGGCCACGGCCTTCGGCGGCATCGCGGCCCGGCTGGCGGTCCGGCCGCCTGAGACCGAGTTCGATCGCGGCACGCGACAGTTCGGTTTCCTGATCATGAGGACGGTCTCTTTCCTCATCCTGTTCATCCTGCTGGTCAACCTGAGCGCGCATCGCAACGCACTCGAATCACTCCTTTTCGCAGTCGCTCTGGCAGTCGGGCTGACCCCTGAGTTCCTGCCGATGATCACGACGGTGACGCTCTCGATGGGCGCGGTGAGGATGGCGCGCAAGAAGGTGATCGTAAAGCACCTCATCGCGATCGAAGACTTCGGCAGTATCGATGTGCTGTGCAGCGACAAGACTGGCACGCTTACTACCGGCACGATGTCACTCGATCGTTCGCTCGACCCCTTCGGTCAGCCGTCGGATCGTGCTCTATCGCTCGCCTATCTCAATAGCCGCTTCGAAACGGGCATCAAGAGTCCGCTTGATGCCGCGATATTGGCGAATCCGCGCGACGATGCAGAGCCTTACCAGAAGCTCGACGAAATCCCGTTTGACTTCGAGCGTCGCCGTCTTTCGATCCTGGCCGGAAGGAACGGCGCCCGTCTCCTTGTTACCAAGGGAGCGCCTGAGAGCGTCATCGGTGTCAGTGCATATTTCGAAGCTGGCGGAACTACGCATCCGCTGGAGGAAGAGCCACGACGCCGATGCGAAAAGACTTTCCGGGAGCTCAGCGCGCAGGGCTTTCGCGTGCTCGCGGTGGCGTGTCGCCAGATCGAGGGCCGTGATCGACTGGCGACGGACGATGAGCACGATCTCATCCTCACCGGATTCCTAACCTTCTTCGATCCTCCAGTCGGAGATGCGTCAGAATCGCTTGCGGCGCTGCGACGGGACGGAGTGCAGGTAAAGATTCTGACCGGTGACAATGAGCTGGTCACAAGGCATGTCTGCGAGCAGGTCGGGATAAAGGCTGAGCGGATCGTGCTCGGAGACGAGGTCCAGGGCATGAGCGACTCGGCATTGGGTCACGTCGCCGAACAGGTGGACGTCTTCGCGCGTGTGTCGCCGGCTCAGAAAAATCGGATCATTCAGGCTCTCAGGCAGCGCAGCCACGTGGTCGGCTTCCTGGGTGACGGCATCAATGACGCGCCCTCTCTGCACACCGCCGATGTCGGGATCTCAGTGGCCGGAGCTGTCGATGTAGCCAAGGATGCTGCCGATATCATTTTGCTGGAGCACAATCTTCAGGTGCTCCACAGCGGCATCATCGAGGGCCGCAAGGCCTTCGGCAATGTTCTGAAGTATTTGCTGATGGGGACCAGTTCGAATTTCGGCAACATGTTCAGCATGGCGGCTGCGTCGGTCTTTTTACCATTCCTTCCGATGCTGCCGACCCAGATCCTGCTGAACAATTTCCTCTATGATCTTGCCCAGGTGACGATTCCCACCGACAATGTCGACCCGCTGTACATCCGCAAGCCTCAACGCTGGGACATCACGATAATCCGCAACTTTATGCTGGTGATTGGTCCGATCAGTTCTATCTACGACTTCCTGACCTTCTACGTCCTGTTGAAGGTCTTTCACTCTTCCGAGCAGCTGTTTCACACCGGTTGGTTCGTCGAGTCGCTCGCGACGCAGACTCTGGTGCTTTTCGTGATCCGAACGGCGGGCGTCCCCTGGAGCAGTCTGCCCAGCCGGCCGCTGGCGGCGACGACCGTGTTGGTCGTCGTGATCGGCGTGTTGCTGCCGTTCTCTCCGCTCGCGCAGGCTTTGGGGTTTGTGCCCCTCCCCGGCCGCTACTTTGTCTTCCTGACAGTAGCGACGCTGACCTACCTGTGTCTGGTCGAAGTCGCGAAGCGCTGGCTCATGGGGCGGCTGCTGGCCAAGCCGGACCGGCGCGTCGGCCATCGTGTGCGCCGACACTCTGGAGCCGTCGCATGACGGTGTTACCGATCGGGCCGCTCGAGAAATGACGCAAAGCAGCGGCCAGGATCCGCGGCATCATTGTAGACGAAACCGCGCGTACTGCTCCGCAGAGCTGTCGAAATCGATGCTCGCGTGCTGTGCGCCAACATTGATGTTTCGGAACGCAGCCTGCAACGCGCTGGGATCGTAGACCGCATGCGCGCCCGAGCCGGTAAACATCCTAACGACCGCGCGCCGGCATAGCTCCGCGGCGTATGCCGCGTGCCATTTGGCACGCACGCGTCCTTCGGTACCGGCGGGATCCGCGCTGCCCATCAGCTGGTCGAATTCGGCGAACGTCTCTTGAAGGAGCAACTCGGCCGACTCGATTTCCGCAGCCGCTTCCGCCAATCGGACCTGAGTCGGTCCATGTTCGGCCTTCGAGGCGCCGGTCAGGATAACCTTGCGCTCGCGCGTCCGGTTGACGAACTGTTCGAGTGCGAATTTGGCGGATCCCAGAACAGCGGTCGCGACCGAAACCGACAGGATGGCCTCCGCGGACAGCCGGTACACCGAGGTCGCGTGATTCTTACTGTGCGGGCTCTCACCGCGAAACATGATTCGCGTATCGATCGCGCGATGAGCCGGGACCAGGATGCCGCGGGCTACGACGTCCTTGCTGCCGGTCCCCCGCAGACCCATCACATGCCAGGTGTCGTCGACCTCGATCTCGTGTCGCGGAACGACCACATGCACCAACGGTCCATGCGTCGACGAGTCCGCACAGCCAAGCATCACCCATTGCGCATTGTCCACGCCACTGCAGAACTCCCATCGGCCGTCGACCCGGTAGCCGTCGCCTTCCTGCATCGCCGCGCCCTGCCAAGAGAGAGTTCCTGCGACCAACCCGTCACGGCCCGCTCCGAATACTTCGTCCTGGGCGCCTTCCGGGAAAGATCCGAGACACCAGTGATGCGCCTCCATCACCATCAGCACCCACCCGCTCGATGGACAAGCCTGCGAGATGAGCGTGACAGCGTTCCCCAGTGTTCGGAGATTCATTTCGAAGCCGCCGGTGCGCGCGGGTTGTGAGATGCGAAACATACCGGCGGAGATCATCGCCTCCATGCTTTCAGGGATGACACGCCGGGCCGCATCGCAAGCCTGGGCGTTGCGGGCAAGCGTTGGCGAGATAGCTGATACGCGCCGCATTATTTCGCCGTGGTCGATCCGCATCTGCTCTTCACTCGGCATCTGCTTGGCAGTTCAACGGATTCTATCGTCGCCGGTTCGTTTGATCGAGCGGCGTTTCAGAATATCGATTCCGCGAAGTTCTGCGCAGCCGCGCAGCCCGATATTTCGAGCGAGAGTTACCCGATTCGCACACTTTAATGAGTCCTCTTAGAGGAAGGTCCCCGAAGGGCCGCTTCTACGCGTGGACGATTAGATCGGCGAGCGATCGATCGCTATGCAGGCGGTCGATTGCGTCCGCGAGCAGTGGTGCGAGGCTGACGCGCTGGACCGGGACAACCGCCGGGTCGGGCCCCCTCACGCTGTCGGTATAAAATAGTCGCTTTATGGGTAGTCCGCGCAGGCGCTCGATGGCCGGCCCGACGAACAACCCATGGGTGCATACCACCGTGATCTGCGGATCGCATCCCGCCGCGAGCAGGGCGTTGATTGCCGCTTCGATCGTCCCCGCCGTCGTGATCATGTCGTCGACGATCAGCGGCGCGAGTCCGCGCACGTCGCCCACCACGCCCCGCGCTTCGACCCGCTCTCCGCTCAGACGGCGCTTGTAGACCACCGCGGTCGGCGCGTGAAGAGTCCGGGCGTAGCGCTCAGCGAGCTTTACGCCGCCAAGGTCGGGGCTGACGATAACGGTTCGTGACCCGGCTACGGCGCTGATCGCGGGCACCAGAATCGGCAATGCAGCGAGATGCTCCAGCGGAACGGGAAAGAAACCCTCCAGCGACGTCATATGAAGGTCGACGGCGACGATCCGGCTGACGCCGACAGTCGCAATCAGATCCGCCGCGATTCGCGCACCGACCGGGCCGCGGCCCGTCGCCCGTCGATCCTGGCGCGCATACCCGAAGTACGGGATGATCGCCGTCATCCTTTCTGCGCCTGCCCGCCGGCAGGCATCGGCGAGGAAGATTAACTCGAGCAGATGTTCGTCGACGGGCGGCCCCGTAGGCTGCACAAGATAGACATCCTGCCCACGCACACTCTGCTCGAGCTCGATGTTGAGCTCGCTGTCGGGAAACCGGCCCACGATGCGCCCCCCCAGCGGGACGCCGAGTCGGTCGGCGATTGACTCTGCAAGCGGGAGGTTGGCCGATCCGGCAAGGATAGTCAGGTTCATTGTGCTCTTCCTGCATTCCCGATTCTGCATCGAGAACGTGACGAGCAATGCTTGCCGCGCCGCGCGGTGACGCTGTCATCGAGCCTAGGCGAGCCAGTGCGGCTGGGCAACTGCACCTCCTCTATCTGAACCGCATGCTATTTCGCCAACGCTTGGCCTTCTTTGGCGGCGCCCGTGCAGCGGAGGGCACACTTGTCGGGGACCGGCCAAAGGCCCGGCGCGTTCGGCTCTATGCGCTCGCCCAGTGCAATCAGAAAAGGACCTGAAAGTAGATAGCCGGTAGCGAAGAGAAATGCTGCGAGCTGGGGTAAGGCCACTAGAACGCTCAAGGTGACGATCATCGCGATCATCGTTGGAAGCGATAGGCGCCGAAGGTTGAGTGATTTGAAGCTCGGATATGGAACGCGTGAAACCATCAGGCCCCCCAAAATCAATGTCAATCCAGCGATCACTGCACATAGTGTGCGGGGCGCGGTGATCTCGAAGTATTGGTATGCGAGCACGACGCCCGCGACCATTGCGGCGGCAGCGGGAACGGGCAGACCGACGAAGCGGCTCTTGTCGACACTACCTGCCTGGATATTGAAGCGCGCGAGGCGCAGCGCCGCACACACGACATAGAGGCCGCAAATCGTCGCGCCCCATACACCCAGTGGCTCGAGCGCCCAGGTATAGACGAGCACTGCGGGCGCCACGCCGAAGGCCGTTACATCGGAAAGGCTGTCAAATTCCACTCCAATGGCGCTGGTGGTGCGCAGGGCGCGAGCTATCGACCCATCGAGCCAGTCGAACACAACCGCGATTTCGGTCATGAGCGCGGCGCGTCCGTAATGACCATGAACGGCGAAGACCAGCGAGAAGAAACCAATCAAAAGTCCAAGCGAAGTAGTCGCTTCAGGTAGCAGCGCGCTCATAAGCGAGGTCATCTCGCTGCGCGCCTCCTGTCTGGGAGATGCAGGTCGCACGGCGTCCCTTTTACAACCGTCCACAGCCTGATTTCTCCGGTATCTCGAACGATTCCGGTGCGAGAAATCGCGTTTGCAAGGTTATCGCCGGCTAGTCAGCCAACGTGACGGTGCTGGCCTGCGGACCCTTCTCGCCCTCTTCTTCGGCGAAGCGGACATGACTGCCGACTTCGAGACGCTCGAAGCCGGGCGCCAGCACGCTGTTGCGATGGAAGTAGATCTCGCGACCGTCGGGCGTCTCGAGGAATCCGTAGCCGTCATCGCTGAAGAGCCTCGCGACGCGCGCCAAGGCCGGCCCTTCGTGGCTCTTAACCGCGCCGCGCACCTCGCGCACGTGGTCTTCAAGCCGCCGCCGGGCCGCGTCGAAGGCCTCGCGGATCGCCGTCATGAGTTCCTCGTCGGACTGATGGCTAATCGCGAGTTCGCCCCTCGGGACCTTCAGGTCGATTCGAATCTTGAACGGACCGCCCCGGCGGTGATGGCGCACCGGAGCTTCGACCGCGATGCGGCATCCGCTGATTTGGGGATCAAACTGTTCGAGCTTCGCAGCCCTGCGCCGAAGCTCAGCCTCTTCTGCCTCGGTCAACTGAAAGTTACGCGCTGTGATTTGAACCGGATATTCCACGTCGTTCCTCTCTTAGCCGAGCTTTCCGCAATCCCTGTGCCACCAGTCACGAACGCCAGCTTGGCCGAATCGGCGGCCGTTGTGTCACCAAGAGAGACACGCGTGACCCCGTTGGGCGCAAACTTTGAAGTGACGGGCGTGGCGGTTGGCGGCCGACCCTTCTGACGCACGATCGGCGTTCACGGCGCACGTCTTGCAAGTTGGCCTGATCGGGCTAGGCTCGTCACAGATCGATGCCCAGCGACGAATTCTACCGTGAGATCGAGCACACCGGGGATGCGGGTGTCGAGCTCGTCGCCACGTCGCGCGCTGAACTGTTCCGCAGGGCCGCGATCGCGATCGCGCGGCTGATGGTGGCGCCCGAGGGCGTCCGCCCGATCGAGCGGCGCGAGGTGCGGGTCAGTGCAGTGAGCGATGCCGACCTGATGCACGACCTGCTCGCGGCGTTGCTCAACTTGTTCCTGGTTGAAGGGTTCATTTGGTGCGATGCGGTGGTGAATGAAGACGGCGATTCAGTGCGCGCGGACGTAGTCGGCGAACGCTATGATCCCGCGCGCCACGAGCTGCGCACCGAGATCAAAGCCGTGACCTACCATCAGCTGTCGGTCGAGCGCGTGGGAGATCGCTGGCAGGCGCAGGTGATTTTCGACATCTAGGCTGCCCCGCGCGCAATCGTGCGAAGCGCGGCCGTCGAACGCGTCGGCGGTATCCGGTTATGGAACTCCAGAAGATCAGCGACTTTCTATGGGAAATCCCGCGCCATGGAGCGATGCGCGTGCCGGGGCGGATTTACGCCAGCCAGCAGATGATCGACGAACTCCGCGATGATCCAGCGCTGACGCAGGTCGCGAACGTCGCGTGCCTGCCCGGCATCGTCGGCTACTCGCTCGCGATGCCCGATATCCATTGGGGCTACGGATTTCCGATTGGCGGTGTTGCCGCGACCGATGCCGACGAAGGAGTGATTTCACCCGGCGGTGTCGGCTACGACATCAACTGCGGCGTGCGGCTGATCAAGACCAACCTCGAGTACACGGCCATCGCGGACAAAGTTGATCGTCTGGCTGACGCGCTCTTCGATGCTGTGCCCGCGGGCGTTGGCTCCAGCGGCGCGATTCCCGGCCTCGCGACCGACGAGCTCAAACGTCTGCTCGGCTCCGGCGCCGTATGGGCGATGAACCACGGCTACGCTTCGATGGATGATCTCGAGCACACCGAAGAGAGCGGCCGGCTCGAGATGGCTGACCCATCGGCCGTCAGCGAGATGGCGCTCAGGCGCGGGCGCATCCAGCTCGGCACACTCGGCTCGGGCAATCACTTCCTCGAATGCGACCGTGTCGATCAGATCTACGACCCCGACATCGCGCGCGCCTTCGGCCTCGAGCTCGGCCAAGTGACTGTGATTATCCATTCAGGCTCGCGCGGACTGGGCCATCAGATCTGCGACGACCATTTGCGCGTGATCGGCAAGGCGATGAGCGGTTACGGGATCACTCTACCCGACCGCCAACTCGCCTCGGTGCCGATCCGCTCGCCGGAGGGTCGTGCCTACCTGGGCGCGATGGCGGCGGCGGCCAACTTCGCCTGGTGCAACCGGCAGATCATGATGCATCTGGCCGAGCGCGCCTTCATGGAGACGCTGGGCACAGGGCCGCGCGAAGTCGGCTTCTCGTTGCTGTACGACGTTTGCCATAACATCGCCAAGTTCGAGCGCCATGTGGTGGGCGGTGTCGAACGGCGCGTATGTGTGCATCGCAAAGGTGCAACGCGCGCCTTCGGCCCAGGCCATCCGGCGCTGCCCATCGCCTTTCGAATGATCGGGCAGCCAGTGCTGATCCCCGGTGACATGGGCCGCTATTCGTATGTGCTGGTGGGACGCGAACGTGCGATGGCCGAGACCTTCGGTTCGACCTGTCACGGCGCTGGGCGCTTAATGAGCCGCGCCGAAGCCAAGCGCCGGGCGCGCGGCCGCGACCTACTGGCGGAATTGCGGGAGGCCGGCGTGACGATCAGGTACCAAGGCCGTTCGACAGTCGCGGAGGAAATGCCGGCCGCTTACAAGGATGTCGCAGACGTGGTCGGAGTGATGGAAGCGGCTGGCGTCAGCAAGCGAGTGGCGCGGCTCAAACCCTTCGCCGTAATAAAGGGTTGATGCCGCGTCCATCGGCCTAGCCACCGCTATTGACGTTATTGAGTCCTACGAGTGTGTCAGGCGATGCGCCGAGCGCTCTGGATGCCGTAAGCGTCAGCCGCGTCGCCGCAGTGCGCGATTACGCGACGCGAATCTGCCTGATTGGCGCTGCTGCATCTAACGGAGTCATTGGTTCCCGGCTGACCCTCCTTACGAAAGCACCCATCTCCGACATACTCTGTCTTTCGACATGGCGTTCCAATTCATAAGCAGCGATGGTGCGATTCGCTGGACTTAGACGCGAGCATCGGCGCATCCAGTTGATTGTGCGGGGCTGAATACCTCCGCCTGTTTGTGCGGCAGGAGAATTGCTCAGGGCTCATGCAATAAGTCGGCGATGAGACTGCTGTTCCGAAAGATTCTTTGTCCTATCGATTTCGACCGCATCGCGATCGGAGCAATCCAACTCGCGCGCGAGCTAGCCGGGCGAGACGGCGGCCTCGTCTACCTCTTGTGCGTCGTCCCCAAAGACCGGACTCGTCTGAAAGCCGACTTGGAGCAGGTCGCACACAACAGCTTGCGCGGGATTGGCCGCAAATGGTTCGAGGGAAAAGCGCCGTACGAGATCCTCGTTCGCGCCGGCCGGCCAGCGCGGGCGGTGCTTGATGCGGCGGAGGAACTCGGCGTTGACGTCGTGGTGATGGCAACTCATGGGCGAACAGGAACCAGGCGTGTGCGTCTGGGCAGCGTTACCGAGGAAGTGGTTCGGCAGTCGACACGACCGGTGGTGACAATCAGGCCAACGTAGGGCTTGGCCTGCTTCGTCGATCTTAACGCGCCAAATCGAGGAGGACATCGCACAATGAGCAGATACAATTGGGACGAAATCAACCGCACGGTTGAGGACTTAACCAAGCGTTACAACATCGCAGCGGTCGACAGCGTGACCGTCGGTGGAAATAGCGATGGAGTCGAGTTGACGCTCACCTCGCTGACCCCCGAGCAAGCCGAGCAGATCTTCAGGCTCATCGGGCTCAAGCAAGTCGAGCTCACAGTGCTCTGATCGCGCATCAAGCCGCCTCACTCTCTCGTTGACGGTCCGCAATGGTAGTCGTCGCGAAGAGCACCCTTGTTCCGACGATACGGCGGAGTCGCGTAGATGCGGCGAGGCTGCTTCGTCCCCCGCTTCGATGCCGGGCCTCACGATGTTTGTGTGGAGCGATCCGGAGCGCGGCTGGCGCCTTTGGAAACACATCAGAGGGGGCTGGCTTACCGTGGTTCACTGTGGCCTACCCGGAAGCTGAGAATTCAGTGCAACGAATCCAGGAGTTCGATGGCAAGTTTCTTGCGACACAGCATCATCGAACACCAACAATTTGAAAGGAGGAGAGATCAATGGGAGCATTAACCCCATGGAGGCCGTTTCGCGAAATGGAGCGATGGGCGCGCAATCTGGAGGGCCGCTTTCCGCGAGTCTTTGAGGACTGGCCGTTTCGGGCCGAGGAAGCGGAGTTTCTGCCGCCGATTGAGAGCTTCGTCCAGAACGGCAATATCGTCGTGCGCGCCGACGTTCCCGGACTGGAGGCCAAGGACATCGAGGTCAGCGTTTTGGGCAACGTGCTGACGATCAAAGGCGAGCGCAGGGATCAGAAGGAAGTCAAGGCCGAGGATTACATCCGGCGCGAGATCTCCTACGGCTCCTTCGAGCGCAGGCTTACGCTGCCCGATGGCGCCGATGCCGACAAGGTCAAGGCGCAGTTCAAAAACGGGACGGTCGAGATCACGATGCCGATGGCCAAGGGCGCCAGCCCCAAGAAAGTGCTGGTGGAGAGCGCAGAGAAGAAGTAGTCAATCGGTCACAGGGGCAGGCGGCTACCACGCATCGCAGTTGTGCCTGCCTCCCCCGCGGCACTGGATTGTCGCAGCTCACGCGGCCTGACGCGAAAGGAGGAGATTCAGATGCCAGCCGGGTCGACGATCTTGAATACCAATCACGAGCGGGTCGAGAAGCTCCGAACAGTGCTAGTCAGCCAACGCGACCATGCGTGGGCAAGGGTGCGGGAGTTCCGTCACGACCAGGAAGGCGACGCGATTCCGCCGCCGGCGGATGAGATGGACCTGGCGCGTTCGACCGCCGACCTCGAGACTCATGCGAGCCTGATCGAACAAGCGGAAGACCGGCTCGCACAAATCGACGACGCGCTGGCGCGGCTCAACGAAGGCCGCTATGGGATCTGCGCAAAATGCGTCGAGGAGATCGCGGTCGAGCGTCTCAACACGCTGCCCTTCGTGCTGTACTGCGTCGATTGCCAGCGCGAACTCAACCGTGCGCGCCGCCGCGGCGAGGGCAGCCTGTCGCGCAGTTTCGGCCGCCGCTGGGAGACGCCGCTGGAGATGGATGAATCGCTGGAGAGGACCGACGCGATGAGCCAGCCCGAGGAAGAAACCACCATACGCGAAGGCCGGCCTTTCGGCCGCGAAGAGGGCACTCCAGACCACGGCCGGATGCCGCGTACGGGCAGGGGCTTGGTTCGGCGCGGACGGCCCAAGCGCAGTGCGTAGTCGCGCAGGGGATACCGGATGAGCAAACTATTCAACCGGATTCTCTGCCCGATCGCGTTCGAGCACGAGTCGTTGAGCGCCCTCGATCTGGCCATAGCGATCGCGCAGCAGAACGACGCGACCCTCGTGCTGCTCAACGTCGCGCCGCTCCCAATCGGAGCCGGCGAATTCGCGCCGACGCTCGATCCGTATCCCGCGATCGAGCAAGTGGCGCGCGAACGGCTTGAGCGACTGGCCCACGATCGGCTTGAAGGCAAGGTCGCATACAACACCCATGTCGTCGCGGGCGATCCGGCGACGCAGATCCTCCGTGCGATCGAGGCCTTCGCCGCCGATCTGGTCGTGATGGGGACGCATGGGCGCAAGGGCGTCAAACATCTGCTGTTGGGGAGCGTCGCGGAGAAGGTCGTGCGCGAGTCACCGCGGCCTGTGCTGACCGTGCGTCCCGCAGAGGAAGCGCGCTGACGGCTTGATACGCGGGAGGCAGACACTTGCAGATAACTACCGACTCAGTTGAACTTGAGGGCGACCTCGAGATGCCGGCGGGCGTTGCGCGGGGAATCGTGATCTTCGCGCATGGGAGCGGAAGCAGCAGGCTCAGCCCGCGTAACATGTACGTGGCTGCCCGTTTGCGTGCGGCCGGAGTCGCCACATTGCTTTTCGACCTGCTCACCGAGGCCGAGGCGCTGGATCGCCAAAACGTCTTCGATATGGAGCTGCTCGCCCGCCGCTTGCGGGCCGCTACCGCATCGGTGCGCCGCCATCGGCTCGCCGGGATACTACCGGTCGGCTATTTCGGCGCCAGTACCGGCGCTGCTGCTGCACTAATCGCCGCAACGCGCGATCCAGCGATCACCGCGATCGTGTCGCGCGGTGGGCGACCCGACCTCGCGGGAGATGCGCTCGCTCAGGTGAAGGCGCCGACGCTGCTCATCGTCGGCGGCGAAGACCGCGAAGTGCTGGAGTTGAATCGGCGCGCGCTCAGGCGCCTGAGCTGCGAGAAAGAACTCCGGGTAGTTCCGGGTGCGACGCATCTGTTCGAGGAGCCGGGAACGCTCGACGAGGTAGTGAAGCTCGCCAGCGATTGGTTCGTGCGCCATCTGCACGCTCACCCGGGCGAAAAGGAGACCCATGTTCACTAATCGCCAGGATGCGGGACGCCGGCTCGCCAAGGCTCTCGCCCGCTACAAGGATGACCATCCCGTCGTGCTGGCACTGCCGCGCGGTGGAGTTCCGGTCGGTTTCGAGGTAGCCAAGGCGCTGAGCGCGCCGCTGGACATTATCGTCGTGCGCAAGCTGGGCGCTCCCGGACAACACGAGCTGGGGATCGGCGCGGTCGTCGACGGCGACCATCCGCAGACCGTGCTCAATGAGGAACTGCTGCGAAGGATCGATGTGCCCAAGAGTTACCTCGAAGCAGAGATCCTGCGCGAGCTTGAGGAGATCCACCGCCGCCAGCAGACCTACCGCAAGGGGCATCCACCGGTCGATCCAGCCGGGCGGATTGTAATCGTCGTCGATGATGGGATCGCGACTGGCGCCTCGATACGCGCGGCGTTGCGCGGTCTGCGAAAGCTCGCTCCCCGCCGTCTGGTGCTCGCCGTGCCGGTCGCACCCGCCGAGACGATCGAGTCGCTCAGAGCCGAGGTCGACGAGGTGGTTTGTCTTGCGACCCCGCCCGATTTCTTCGCTATCGGACAGTACTATGACGATTTCAGGCAGACTTCTGACGCGCAGGTAGTCGAGCTGCTCGACAAGGCGCGCAATCGTGTGCTGGCGCCCTCGCCGCCAGCGGCACGCTCTCCATCAGAAGAGAGCAAAGCGCCCTCCTGCTAGTCGAGTTGCGTATCGTCATTATTGTAGTTTCAGGCCGTCGCTCTATCTGTGATCCTTAGCTTGTGCGCTGGGAATCGCGGGCAAAGGCAGCCCTGGCACTAGCCCGATGGACTGGCGGGCTGGTCTTGTGCGTTCTGTTACTCGTCGCCGAAGCCGCCGCTGACGAACTACCGCCGCTTGGCACGGCGCTGGTTGGGGGCGAGTTCTCCTACGTCGTGCGGCGTAGCGACTCGCTGCGAAGCATCGGCTCGCGCTATGGCGTGGAGCCCACGGCGCTGGCGGCGGTCAACGGGTTTGCCGCCTCGGCGCGCCTGCGCGTCGGACGGACGCTTCGGATCGACAACCGCCACGTCGTGCCGCGCGCAGTCGCACGCGGAATATTGATCAACATTCCTCAGCGCTACCTGTTCCTGTTCCGCGGCGGCAAAGCGGATGTTGCCTGCCCGGTGGGGCTCGGCAGGCCATCGTGGCGCACTGTCACCGGGAAGTTTACCGTCATCGGCAAACGGACCGATCCGGTATGGACCGTGCCGGAATCGATACAACGCGAGATGAAGCGCGAGGGCAAAGAAGTCCGCAGCTGCGTGCCGCCGGGCCCCGGCAACCCGTTGGGCAGTTACGCCCTCGACTTGAGCATCGCCAGCTACCTGATTCACGGTACGATCGCGCCGTCGAGCATCTACGCATTCCAGACCCACGGATGTATCAGGCTCCATCCCGACGACATCGCGGCGCTGTTTGGCCGCGTTGAAGTCGGCGAGCCGGGCGAGATCATTTACCAGCCCGTGTTGCTCGCGCGCCTGGACAACGGGCGCATTTTTCTGGAGGTCAACCGCGATATCTACCGCAAGGCGGGCGACGCGATGTTGCTGGTAAGGGCGTGGGCGGAGACCTCCGGTCTTGACGGCGAAATTGATTGGCGGCAGGCAACGGCTGTCATCGAACGAAGGGAGGGAGTGGCGCGCGAGGTCGATCGAGCGGGCGGGCGGCTGTCTTTGTGGCGACATTGATTGGCAACCCGTGGCGGCTATCATGGATCGCATCGATGAGGTTCTTACGGGTCGGTCGATGAATCGCAAGAACAGGCCTCCATCCGAGCAGCGGGCCGCGGCTGAACTGAATGAGCCGCGCGTCATGCTGACCCGCCGCGGTTTCATGCGGGTCGCCACCGTAGCGGCCGCAACCGCGTTGATCCCGCATCGGGCGCTGGCCGGGCTGCGGCTGCCGGTCGCCCCGGCACGCTCTCTCGCGCTGCACAATCTCCATACCGGTGAATCGTTCCGTGCGGTCTACTGGACGGCGGGTGGCTACATCCGCGAAGCCGTGGAGAATATCAACTTCATTCTACGCGACTTTCGCACCGGCGAGATCAAGCCGATTAACCCGGGTTTGCTCGACCTGATGCACGCGATCGCGGGCCGCCTCGATACCCGCGAACCCTTCCTCATCATCTCGGGCTACCGCTCGGCCGCGACCAATGCGATGCTGCGCGCGCACGGCGAAGGTGTGTCGCCGCGAAGCCTCCATATGAAGGGGATGGCCGCCGACATCCGCTTGCCGGGCCGGGAGCTCTCGGCGCTGCACAATGCGGCGCTCGCGCTGCACCGGGGCGGCGTCGGCTTCTATCCAAAGTCGGACTTCGTACATATCGACGTCGGCCGAGTGCGCTGGTGGTAGGCCGGCCGGGTTCCGATCGCGTTCCTGGTTGCTCGCATGTCGGCGGCGGCGAAAACATTCATGAAGCCTGACCGCAACTGGGATCGTACGGCGATTCTTGCGATTGCCTCGCGGCAAAGCGCAAAGCCGGGCGCGCTGATGCTGGTCCTGCGGGAGATTCAGGACCGCTTCGGTTTCATCCCTCCTGACTGCGTGCCGACAATCGCCCAGGCGCTCAACCTGTCGCGAGCAGAAGTCCACGGCGTCATCAGCTTCTACCATGACTTCCGCGCCAAGCCCGCAGGCAGACACCTCTTGCGCGTCTGCCGCGCGGAATCGTGCCAGGCGATGGGCGCAGTCGAGCTGCTCTCTCACATCAAGAAGCGCACGGGAATCGGCCTCGGCGAGACGAGCGAAGATGGCACGTTTACGCTCGAGCCCGTCTATTGTCTTGGCAACTGTGCCTGCTCGCCGGCAATCGTGATCGATGGCGAGCTTCATGGCCGCGTTACAGCCGACGCCTTCGATCATTTGATCGCGGGTCTCAGGGAATAGCAGTGGCGCTGTCCGTCTATGTCCCTTGTGATTCGGGCGCCCGCTCTTTGGGGGCGGACACGGTTGCACGCACTATCCGCGAGGAGGCATCACGCCGTGGCGTTGCGCTCGAAGTCGTGCGCACGGGCTCGCGCGGACTTTATTTTGCCGAACCCCTGGTCGAGGTCGCGACCGCGGCTGGCTGCGTCGCGTATGGGCCGGTATCGGCCGCTGACGTTGCATCGCTATTCGAAAGTGATTTCCTCGCGGGCGGCGAGCATCGTCTCCGGCTCGGCCTAGCCGACGATATCCCTTATCTCAGATCCCAACAGCGGCTCACGTTCGCACGCGCCGGAATTGTCGATCCGGCCTCTCTCGATGATTACTTGGCGCATGGCGGTTACAGCGCGCTCCGAATGGCTCTGGAAAGGACGCAGTCCGCCGTTATCGATGAGATTGCAGCGTCGGGGTTGAGGGGCCGCGGCGGCGCCGGATTCCCCACCGGCATCAAATGGCGAACCGTTCTCGAGACCGCTGCGGATACGAAATACGTTGTATGCAACGGCGACGAGGGCGACTCGGGCACTTTTTCGGATCGCATGATCATGGAGGGCGATCCGTTTGCGCTACTCGAAGGCATGACGATCGCGGCATTCGCCGTCGGCGCGACGCAGGGCTTCATCTATGTCCGCTCCGAATACCCGGATTCATATCGCCAGCTTGGCCAGACACTACAGACCGCTCGCAAACACGGCTGCTTGGGCGACAAGATCCTTGGTTCGAGCCTGCGCTTCGACGTCGAACTCAGGCTCGGCGCCGGCGCTTACATCTGCGGCGAGGAGACCGCGATGCTCGAAAGCATTGAAGGCAAGCGCGGGATGGTGCGCGCAAAGCCGCCGGTGCCGGCAATCAGCGGGCTCTTCGCCAAGCCGACGGTGGTCAACAATGTCATCACGTTTGCGTCTGTCCCGGTTATCATTGCGAATGGAGCGCAGTCTTATCACCAGCGCGGCACGGGCCGCTCGCGGGGGACCTTGCCCTTTCAGCTCGCCGGCAACGTCAAGCGCCCGGGGTTGGTTGAACTGCCGTTCGGCGTCACCATCCGCGAACTCGTCTTCGACTACGGGGGTGGCACCGCAAGCGGCCGTCCAGTTGGAGCCGTGCAAGTCGGTGGCCCACTGGGTGCGTACTTCCCGCTCAAGATGTTCGACACGCCGCTGGATTACGAGGCGATGGACGCGGCCGGGGGAATCCTCGGCCACGGTGGCATCGTAGTCTTCGACGACTCGGTAGATATGGCGCGAATGGCGCGATACGCGATGGAATTTTGTGCGCTGGAGTCATGCGGGAAGTGCACGCCATGCCGGATCGGCTCGGTGCGCGGGACGGAGGTGATCGATCGCATCGTGAACCGCCACAATCCGCGCGCGAACCTCGAGTTGCTGCGCGACCTCTGCGATACGATGATGCACGGCTCGCTGTGCGGTCTGGGCGGCCTCACTCCGCTTCCAGTGATGAGCGCGCTCAGATACTTTCCTGAGGACTTCGGCCTCGAGCCCGCTAACATCGAGGAAGTCTGGCCGAACCCCACACGACAGGCGGACGACGATGCTGTCAAAGGCTGAACGAGACTACGGAACGCCCGCGGTCGCCACCACAGCAGCGCTCGTGGAGCTGCAAATTGACGGGATCCGCGTCGGCGTGCCACAGGGTACCTCGCTGATGCGCGCCGCCGCCGAGGCCGGCATCCATATTCCGAAGCTCTGCGCGACCGACTCGCTCGAGGCCTTCGGCTCGTGCCGGCTGTGCCTGGTTGAGATCGACGGCAAGCGCGGCTACCCCGCCTCGTGCACTACACGCGTCGAATCGGGGATGCGGGTGCGCACCGAAACGCCGAGGCTCGCGGCGCTGCGGCGAAACGTGATGGAACTCTACGTCTCGGATCATCCGCTTGATTGCCTGACATGCCCGGCCAACGGCAATTGCGAACTGCAGAACATGGCGGGCGTCGTGGGGTTGCGCGAGGTCCGCTACGGCTACGACGGTGCGAACCATCTCGACTCCGCAAAGGACCGCTCGAATACCTACTTCACGTTCGATCCGGCCCGATGCATTGTGTGCTCGCGATGCGTGCGCGCATGCGAAGAGATACAGGGCACTTTCGCTCTGACTATTGACGGCCGGGGATTCCAGTCAGTCATTTCGCCGGGACAGAAGGGTCCGTTCGCCGAGTCTGAATGCGTAACTTGCGGTGCATGCGTTTCTGCATGCCCGACCGCGGCGCTCACCGAAAAGTCGATCATTGAGCATGGACAGCCCGAGCGCGACGTAGTCACGACCTGTGGCTACTGCGGGGTTGGATGCACGTTCAGAGTCGAGCTCAAAGGCGACACGATTGTAAGGCTGGCTCCGGAGCGCGATGGCCGCGCGAATCACGGGCACGCGTGCGTCAAGGGCCGTTTCGCGTGGGGCTTTGCCACTCATCCCGACCGCGTGAAGCGACCCCTGATTAGAGAGCGGATCGAGCAGCCGTGGCGCGAGGTGTCGTGGGAGGAAGCGATCGCTTTCGCGGCCGCGGGGTTCAAGCGCGTCCGGCAGCGCTATGGTCGTGGCGCGCTGGGCGGCATCACGTCGTCGCGATGCACGAACGAAGAAACCTACCTGGTGCAGAAGCTGGTGCGCGCGGCATTCGGCAATAACAACGTCGATACCTGCGCCCGCGTCTGCCACGCACCGTCGGGCTACGGGCTCAAGGTCGCCTTCGGCACTGGAGCCGCAACGCAGGACTTCGATTCCGTCCTGGATGCCGATGTCATCATGATAATCGGCGCCAATGTGACCGAAGCCCATCCGGTATTCGCCTCGCAGATCAAGCGGCGTGTCCGCGAGGGCGTGAAACTCATTGTGGTCGATCCGCGCGCTGTGGAAATCGCGCGGCTGCCGCACGTCGAGGCCAGCTATCACCTGCGGCTCCATCCCGGTACCAACGTTGCGCTGGTCAACGCATTCGCACATGTCATCATCGTTGAGGGGCTGGCTCGGGAGGATTTCGTCACTGAGCGATGCGAGCCCGGCGAGTATGCCGCGTGGAAGAAGTTCATTGCGGAAGAGCGCAACTCGCCCGAGGCCGTGGAGCACATCACGGGCGTGCCGGCTCAGCAGATTCGCGCCGCCGCACGCCTGTACGCAAACGCACGTAACGGCGCGATCTACTACGGGCTGGGCGTTACGGAGCACAGCCAGGGCAGCACGATGGTCCTGGCGATGGCTAACTTGGTGATGGTGACCGGGAACATCGGGAGGCCGGGTGTCGGACTGAATCCACTGCGTGGCCAGAACAACGTCCAGGGTGCGTGCGACATGGGCTCATTTCCACACGAGCTGACCGGCAACCGGCCAATCTCGGATCCGATCGTGCGGGCCGAATTCGAGCAGGCCTGGTCGGCAAAGCTTGATCCGGCGCCCGGCTTCCGGATGCCGAACATGTGGGATGCCGCGCTCGCTGGCAGTTTCAAGGCGGTCTACATCGAAGGCGAGGATGTCGCCCAGTCGGAACCGAACCTCGATCACGTCGCTCAGGCCCTCCGCGCCATGGAGTTGGTTGTCGTCCAGGATCTCTTCCTCAATGAGACCTCGAAATTCGCGCACGTATTCCTGCCGGGTGCCTCCTTCCTCGAAAAGGACGGCACCTTCACGAACTCGGAACGCCGCATCTCGCGGATCAGGAAGGTCATGGCTCCACTCTCCGGCAAACCCGACTGGGAAATTACCTGCAATCTTGCTACCGCGCTCGGCTATCCGATGCACTACTCACACCCGTCGGAGATCATGGACGAGATCGCCCGCCTCACGCCGACCTTTCGCGGCGTCAGCTTCGAGAAACTCGACCGGCTCGGCGGCATCCAGTGGCCATGCAACGATGCGGCGCCTGCGGGCACGCCGGTCATGCACGTTGGTCAGTTCGTTCGTGGCAAAGGCCAATTCACGATCACCGAGTATGTGCCGACTCCGGAGAAGACCAGCGCGGCCTTTCCGCTCATCCTTACGACCGGACGAATACTCAACCAATACAACGTCGGGACGCAGACGCGGCGAACGCCGAACATGGAAATGCATACTGAGGATCGTCTCGAAATCCATCCGCATGATGCTGATCAGCGCGGGATTCGCGATGCCGACTGGGTCGAGGTCAGAAGCAGACAGGGTTCGACCCAGCTTCGCGCGCAACTATCCGGTCGCGTCCAGCCCGGTCTGGTCTATACGACGTTTCACCATCCGGAGTCGCATACAAATGCGCTCACCACCGACAACTCCGACTGGGCGACAAACTGTCCCGAGTTCAAGGTGACCGCCGTCGAAGTGGCGCCAGTCGTCGTCGCCCAGAGGAAGCAATGAGTATTCGGACCATCGAGCGTGAACGCTGACCCGACGAGCTTGCGCCGCGACGGCGGGCGTCACCACGCAAGCCCAAGCCTTGTCGCATCGGAGGCCGGCCTCAGTCGCTCCGCTTGGTTTCCTTGTTCGCCCAGCCGGTTTCATATGGTGCCGACATTCGACCGATCGCGCGCAGGTGCTTGAACTTCCACTCGCCGTTGACTTTCACGTAGTCCTCTTCGTATCGCGCGGCGAGCCACATCGCGCGGTTGCCTTTGCGAAAAGTGAATGGCCCCAGGAAGTACCAGGTGCCTTTTGCCTGGTTGCCGTCGACCTCGATGATCGGGTTCATCACGTTATGCTGCGAAAAGCTGATCCTCTTTTGAAACCCAAGGAACAGGGCGCGAATCGCCTCGTGCCCCTGATGGCGCCCGATTTCTTCGCCTTCCCAGATACCGTCGGCGGCAAACAGCTTGGTAATCTCGTCAGGATTGTGATCATTGTCGCATACGGCGCAGTACCGCGCCTTCAGCTTCCTGATAGCTTCGATGTCTTCGATAATCGTAGTGCGTTTCTCGAGTTCTTCTGTAGTCATCGTTGTCTCCTTATGCCTGATTGAATATGCGTGCGTAAGTCTTCTGAGTGGCTGCCGCTTGTTCCTGAGCTTTGCGGCGTTCCTCCGGCGTTGCCATCTCGCCGATCATCTTCCGCTCCAGCGCGATGCCCTCTTTCAACGAAAGCTCCACGCCGCGGTTCATAAGCCGCTTCACAGTTTTCAGCGCATAAGCCGCCCGCTCGATATAAACGCGCGCCATCTCTTCGCATGTCCCGATCAGCTCGCCCGGGGGCACTACTCGATTCACGAGGCCCACGCGAAATGCTTCCTGTGACGTCCACGGAAGACCGCTGCATTCCGGCCTGACCATGAGCGCCACCGGATAGGTCGAAGAAAAAGGGTGCTTGCGCCATCTTGTTGCAGCCCAAGATGCTGACGCCGCGCGCGCTCTCGCTGGGGATGGACTTGGCCGTAAACCCGAACCACCATTTGACACTGCCTACCCCAAGCACATTTTCCCATCCATCATTCTCTCCTTGGAAGCGAAATTGCCGGGTTGGGCTGTACACCGCGATTGGGTTGCCATTGATTTCGACCTCAAAGCTCTTCCCGAGGATGGAGAAGCGTCGCGACATGGACTGACGGAAATCATCTTCGTCGATTGAGCGGGCGATCTGCAGGTCTCTCAACAGTACGACCGTTCCATTAGCATCCTTTGTCTTGGCATCTTCCAAGATCGTTGGCTCATAGTTCTCCACCAGATTGCCTGCCCGCCCTTCGTTATCTTCTCGAAGTCCATCTGGAAATGCGTGGCCCACCGGGAACACACCGTCCGCACCTCCACGACCTGAGCGATGCCGAAACCAGCGCGCTTGCCCAAGCCTTTCCGGCCCATCACGACCCGGTTGCCCGGCGTCTTCTCCCCTTCAGCTTTTCGGCGGTCGCGGCCCACGACGAGATATGCCTGCTGCACCTCGTCCCAAGTCATACCGCGGCCGTTGTCGGCCACGATGATCCGCTGGTCCTTCATGCCCACGCCGAAAGGAACGGTCACTGTGACCTTGGTGGCGTCAGCGTCCCAAGAGTTTGATATCAGCTCGGCAAGAGCCGGTACCGCGCCCCTATACATGGACAGACCAAGGTGCTTCACCAAGCCACCCGCGTACTGCATCTGCAGGCGACGCGGGCGTTTCAGAACAATGGCCGTCTTGCTTGAAGGCATCTGAAGATAGTAACGCGGTCGTGTCAGCACGTCGACGAATGTCGATGTTTGCAAACGGTTTTGGCGCCAGCAGGATTGGAATCTTGCCGACCGGCAAACGTACAACTGAAGGTCTGGTGAGATGGCCGATTTTGTGACCGGCGAGAGCATGGTCATCTTGTGCCAGTTGCGATAAGGAATAGGGCAGGATCAACCATTAGACTGCGCGTCGATGCGGCCCTATGCGGCGCACGACAACGGAGGTCGCGATGTACGATCTGATCATTCGCAATGGCACCGTCATAGATGGCACCGGCATGCCGCGCTTTCGGGCCGATGTCGGCATCGCCCAACGCAAGGTCGTGGCGATCGGGAGAATCCGCGAGAGTGCCCGGGAGACGATCGATGCAGAAGGCCATATTGTGGCTCCGGGCTTCGTCGACGCACACACCCATATGGACGCGCAGGTCTTCTGGGATGCGCTCGGCACCTGCTCATGCTGGCATGGCGTCACCTCGGTGGTGATGGGCAATTGCGGCTTCTCGCTGGCGCCATGCGCAGAGAAGGACAAGCTTTTGGTGATGCGAAATCTCGAACGGGCCGAGGACATCGCTCGCGAAGCGATGGAGGCGGGCATCAAGTGGTCGTGGACCACCTTCCCGCAGTACCTCGATGCCGTCGACGGATTGCCCAAAGGCATCAACTACGCGGCCTACATAGGCCATTCCGCCCTGCGCACCTATGTGATGGGCGAACGTGCGTTCAATGAGACCGCGACCACCGAAGACCTGGCGCTGATGAAGCATGAGCTGCGCAGCGCGATTCGCGCCGGCGCGATCGGCTTCACCACTTCGCGGACCAGCAACCATCAGACGCCGGATGGGCATCCCGTCGCCAGCCGCATCGCCAACTGGGATGAAGTCAGGCAACTGGTGGGCGAGATGGGCGATCTGAACGCGGGCATCTTTGAAATCGCCGGCGAAGATACCGGTGCCGAGGGCGAACGTCTGGACAACTACCTCGCCCGCCTCAAGGCGCTGGCGGTCGACACCGGCGTTCCCGTGACTTATGGCATGTTCAGCTCGCGCCGCGCCCCGGGCTATTGGCGGCGTTACTTTGCGATGGCGGATGAAGCCGAGGCTGCTGGTGGACGGATGTTTGTCCAGGTGCACAGCCGGGCGCTCAACCTGCTGCTCTCCTTCGAAACATACATGCCCTTCGACCGGCTGCCGGCCTGGCGCGAAATTCGCAAATTGCCGCTGGCCGAACAGGAAGCCGCGCTACGCAATCCCGAAGTGCGGCGCAAGCTGGTTGAGGCATCCCACGAACGGTCCCCATCGAGCCAGCATGAGGTTGGCGCGGAGGCGCGGCCAGCGAACTACAACTGGATTTTCCCGCTCGACAAGCCAACTCCGCCTTATCGTTCGATCGCTCAGATCGCCGATGAACTGAAGAAGGATCCGGTTGACGTAGTCATCGATCTGGCCCTGGACAAGCACCTGAAGCAGTTCTTCCTGCAGACTCTGGTCAACGAAAACCAGGACGACGTGCTCGAGATGATGCGCCATCCGCGCTCAGTGGTCACCTTCTCGGATTCTGGCGCACACGTCTCGCAGATCATGGATTCGTCGCTGCAGACGCACGTGCTGAGCCATTGGGTGCGCGAACGACAAGCGCTGACGTTGGAAGACGCGGTCCGGATGCTGAGTTTCGTCCCGGCGTATCGCTGGGGTCTCACCGGACGCGGGATGCTGCGCGAAGGCAGCTTTGCCGACGTCATCGTGTTCGATCCTGAAACGATAACGCCGAAACTTCCCGAACTGGTTTACGACCTGCCGGCCGGTGCGCGGCGCCTCAAGCAGAAGTCAACGGGCCTGCTCGCCACAGTCGTGAACGGCGAGGTCGTGCTGCGCAATAACGAACATACCGGTGCGCTTCCTGGCCAGCTATTGCGCGGCCCCCTGGCCGGAAACTGATTTGGAGATCGCCAACCATCGATAGAACGGAGGCGAACCCGCGATGGCATCGACAGCAATCAAGGTAATCTCCGCCGATTCGCACATGATGGAGCCAGCGGATCTGTGGACGCAGCGGCTTGATCAGAAGTTCAGAGACCGCTCGCCGCGTGTCATCAAGACCGAAGACAAGGGGCAGTTCGTTTTCGTCGCGCCCGATATTCCTCCCTTTCCGGTCGCCGGAGGATTTGCGGCTGGCCGTAGCGGCCAGGAGCTGAAGGAATTCATGAAGCGGGCGAACACCGACGAGGGCTACAAGGCGGCGCGCCCCAGCGGCTGGGATCCTGTCGAGCGCATCAAGGACCAAGACATCGATGGCGTCCAGGCCGAGGTGCTTTATACGACACTCGGCATGCCGCTCTTCGGCCTTCATGATGTCGAGCTGCAGCAAGCCTGCTTCCGGGTCTATAACGATTGGGTTGCCGAGTTCGCATCGCACGATCCTCGCCGTTTCCATGCGATCGCGCTGATCTCGCTGGAGGATGTCGGCGAAGGCGCAAAGGAGCTCGAGCGCGCCGCCAAGCTGGGGCTCAAGGGCGCGATGATTTGGGGATCGCCACCCAAAGAGAAACCTTACTGGCAGAAGTCTTACGATCCGTTCTGGCAGGTAGCCCAGGACCTCGAGATGCCGCTATCGCTCCATGTCATCACCGGCAAGAAGCCGCCCAAGTCCAAGGAAGAGCAGGAAAAGATCCGTTCGCGAGAGCCGTCGTTCATCCGCGGCTACATGAACATCCTGCACGAGGTGCAGCGCTCGCTTACCGACATCATCTGCGGGGGAGTGCTGATGCGCTTTCCGCGTCTGAGGATCGTTTCGGCGGAAAACGACAGCGGCTGGATTGCTCACTACATGTATCGGTTGGACCACGCCTTCGAGAAGTTCGGCGCGATGATGCAAGAGCCGCTGGACATGAAGCCCAGTGACTACCTCCGCCGCAATGTCTGGGCGACCTTCCAGGACGACCCGATCGGGCCGATGTTGTTCAGGTTCTTCGGCGAAGACAATTTCATGTGGGCTTCGGACTTCCCGCATACCGATTCGACCTGGCCGAATTCGCTGCAGGTCATCGCGCGGGATTTCGAGCAAGTGCCACCGGCAGTTCGACAGAAGATCATTTGCGGGAACGCGGCCAAGCTCTATCGAGTCGATCTGAACTAGAGATGCTGGCGAGCTCGCCGGAGAGGATTGCCTATGGTAGTTCGAGAGCTGGGGCATATTGTCCTCTACGTGAGAGACATCGAGCGGTCCCGGCACTTCTATCGCGACCTGCTCGGCTGGAAGGAAGTAGTGGGCGGGCGAGCGGCGGCGGCTTTTTCCTCCGGCCGGACGCATCACGAGTTGCTGCTCATCCAGGTGGGAGCGGAGGCCGCGGCGATTCCTCACAAACCGCGCGTGGGCCTGTATCACTTCGGGCTCAAGGTCGGAGATAGCGACGACGAGTTGCGCCAGACCATTGAGCAGTTGCGCGCGGCGGACGTGCAGATAGACGGGATGTCAGATCACGGAGTCAGCCACAGCATCTACATTCGAGACCCGGACGGAAACGAAGTGGAGCTGTATATCGACGTTCAGCCCGAGGTTTGGCGCGATCAGCCGGTCGCAAATTTGATGACCACCCGTCCGCTGCGCATCTGAACTACTCAGTAGCTCGATAACCTGCCCCTAAGCCACGGGATGGAGGTGTTCGGCGTTCATCTCCGCGCATGCAAGCACCGTTATCCGCGCTCGCACTAGATGCTGTCGGCATTCCCGACGACGGTCTTCAGCGCGGGTAGCATCTCTGATGGCTTCTCGGCCATAATCCGAAGCCCGTGCTCGCGAGTTGATCTGACAGGAGCGAAAGTCGCCATGGCCGACCCTGAGACGTTCCGCGAAGAGACCTTGGCTTGGCTCGAGGCCAACTGCCCACCGGAGATGCGCCGCCCTGCGCAGGGCGAGAAAGACACCTGTTGGGGCGGACGGCGCTGGGTCTTCCAATCCGATGCCCAGCGGATCTGGCTCGAACTGATGGCTGAAAAAGGCTGGACCGTACCGGAGTGGCCGCGCGAATACGGCGGCGGTGGATTGTCGCGCGACGAAGCCAAGATCCTCCACCAGCAGATGCGCGCACTGGATTGTCGCTCGCCGCTGGACAGCTTTGGCATCTGGATGCTGGGGCCGGCGCTGCTGAAATACGGCTCCGAGGCGCAGAAGCGTGAATACCTGCCCAAAATCGCGCGCGGCGAAATCCGCTGGTGCCAGGGCTACTCCGAACCCGGTGCGGGCTCCGACCTCGCCTCGCTCCAAACCAAGGCGGAGCTCAAGGGCGATCACTTCGTGATCAACGGCCAGAAGATCTGGACCTCATACGCCGACCAGGCGGATTGGATCTTCTGCCTCGTTCGCACTGACCCCAAGGCGCCGAAGCACGAAGGTATCAGTTTCGTCCTCTTCGACATGGAGAGTCCCGGCGTCTCTACGGCGCCGATCACTTTGATCTCCGGCAATTCGCCCTTTTGTCAGACTTTCTTCGAGGATGTGGTGGTGCCGCGGGAAAACCTCGTTGGCGAGATCAATAAGGGATGGGGGATCGCCAAGTATCTGCTCACCCATGAGCGGGAGATGATCAGCGGCGTGGGTAATTCGACGGGCAGCCGTCCGCTGGGCCAGATCGCCGCCGACACGCTGGGAACCGAGAACGGCCTGCTGGCCGACACGGTGCTGCGCGGCCAGATGGCATTGTTCGAGGTCGATGCCCTCGCGTTTCGCCTGACGGGCGAGCGAATCGGGGATATGGCAAAAGTCGGCCAGGCGCACCCGGCGCTGTCTTCCCTGCTTAAATACTACGGCGCTGAGCTCAACAAACGCCGGTTCGAGTTGATAATGGCCGCTGGCGGCTCGGACGCGCTGGAATGGGAAGGGCAGCGGTCCCGCGACGGCGACTTGGCCCGCGCATGGTTGCGCACGAAGGCCAACTCGATCGAAGGCGGAACCAGCGAGGTTCAGCTCAACATCATCGCCAAGCGCATACTCGGTCTGCCGGGAGCGTAGCTCGCAAGATGCTCACGGGCCGCAATTGTAGCCAGATCGTTCGGAACTGCTGACATGCCGCTGGTCCTCACCGAAGAACAGGCCATGCTTCGCGACAGCGCGCGGGGCTTCTTGCGCAAGAATGCGCCGATCGCACATCTGCGCCAGCTCCGCGACAGCCGTGACCCGGCGGGTTTCTCGCGTCCGCTTTGGAAGGACTTCGCGCAACAAGGCTGGGCGGGCATCCTCGTCCCCGAGGCGTTAGGCGGTCTGGGCTTGGGCTATGTCGAAGCCGGTATCGTGATGGAGGAATTGGGACGGACGCTGACGCCCTCTCCTTTTCTGGCGACGGCGGTGCTCACCGCCACCGCTATCGCGCGCGCCGGTAGCAATGCCCAAAAGAATGAGTATCTCGCGCGCATCGCCGGGGGCGATTTGATCGCGAGCTTGGCGGTCGATGAGACCACCAAACACCGACCCGAGAAAACCGCGTTGACCGCGACTCGATCGGGAAACGGTTTCGTTCTCAATGGCGCCAAGACTTTCGTGCTGCATGGTCATGTGGCCGACATTCTGCTCGTGGTCGCCCGAACCGCCGGCACGCCGGGCGAAACTCGAGGTCTCACGCTCTTCGCGGTGGATGCGAAGACGAAGGGACTCCATCCTGAGCGCACATTGATGGTCGACAGCCACGACGCTGCGCGGGTGGCCTTCGACAAGGTGGAGGTCGGCCGCGATGCCGTTTTGTGCGAGGTCGACGCAGGCTGGGGCGTGCTCGAAGGCGTGCTGAACGCCGGACGGGCCGCAGTCGCTGCGGAACTCGTGGGAGCGAGCGAGGAAGCCTTCAGTCGGACCGTCAGCTACCTCAAGGAACGCAAGCAATTCGGCCGGCCGATCGGCGAGTTCCAAGCCCTCCAGCATCGTGCCGCCAACATCTATATCGAACTGGAACTCACGCGCTCGGCTGTGCTGAAAGCCCTGCAGACGCTCGACGAGTCTTTCGACAGCGCTGGCACGATTTGCTCCGCAGCAAAGGCGAGGGCTGGCATCAGCGCTACGCTCGCTGTGCAGGAGGCCGTCCAGATGCACGGCGGAATCGGTATGACCGACGAATTCGACGTCGGATTGTTCATGAGACGCGCCCGCGTCGCCCAGGAGTTATTCGGCGACTCGAACTTTCACGCGGACCGGCTGGCGCGGCTGAACCACTACTGATCGCGAAGGCAGCTCAACCCTGCTCCAAGCGGCGAGCGCTTTGAGCGGCACTCAGAGCGCCTAGCCTCACGGATAACTAGTATCCATGCGCGCCACTCATTCGATTCCATAGCGTCTGCGTTTGCGCCAGAGCGTGGTGGCGTTGATTCCGAGCGTTGCGGCGGCCTCATCAAGTGTCGCGCTCTCGGCCAGCACTCGCGCGATATGTTCTCGTTCGACGTCTTCGAGACTCGCGGCAGGCGAGGTGGTGCCCGGCGCCTGCGGTATATCGCGGAAGATCGAATCGGGCAGATCGTCGGGCCCGATGGTATCGCTGCGGCTTAGCACCGCGGCGCGCTCAAGAGCGTTACGCAACTCGCGCACGTTTCCCGGCCATTGATAGCGGGCCAGGGCCGCGCCGGCCTGCGGCGCGAGCCGGAGCTGCGGACGGTGGTTGCGAATCGCCGCCGCACGCAGCATCCACTCCGCCAGCGCCGGGATGTCCTCGCGGCGCTCGCACAGCGGCGGCACGCGGAGCGTAATCACGTTGAGCCGGTAGAACAGATCTTCGCGGAAGCGGCGCGCCTTGACCTCGTCTTCCAGATCGCGATTGGACGCGGCGATGATTCGCGCGTCGACCCGGATCGTGCGTTCTCCGCCCACGCGTTCGAAGCTCTGTTCCTGGACGAAGCGTAGAAATTTGGTCTGCAGTGCGGCCGAGAGGTCGGCGATCTCGTCGAGAAATACCGTGCCGCCGTCGGCCGCCTCCAGGCGGCCGGGCTTGTCCTTGATGGCGCCGGTGAATGAACCGCGCATATGGCCGAAGAGCTCGCTTTCGAGCAGCTGCTCCGAGAGCGTCGTGCAGTTGACCACGACGAACGGGCGCTCGCATCGCGGACTCCATCTGTGAATCTGGCGGGCGAGGACGTTCTTGCCGGTGCCGCTCTCGCCGCTGAGCAGGATCGTCGCCTCGCTGCGCGCAGCCTGCCGCGCGGTTTCCAGCATGCGAACCATTGCGGCGCTGCGCGATTCCAGCATCGGCATCTCGTCGATAGTCTCGCGTAGCACCTGGTTCTCCGCCTGCAGGCTGTGCATCTGCAGCGCGCGATCGACCACATGGCGTATCTGGTCGAGCGAGAAAGGCTTGGCAATATAGTCGGAGGCGCCGGCCTTCATCGCGGCCACTGCGTTCTCGACGGTCGCGTAAGCCGTCATCAGGATCACCGGCGTGTAGGGATGCAGCCGCTTCGCCTCGTTGAGCAGCTCGAGTCCGTTCATCTCCGCCATCCGGAAGTCGGTCAAAACCAGATCCAGCGGTCCTGCGGCGAGCGTCTGTATCGCCGCGACGCCGCTGGCGGCTTCGCGCACCTCGTGTCCGAGCGACTGGAAGAACGCCGCGAGGCTGCGGCGAATGTTCTTCTCGTCGTCGACGATGAGCAGTCGCGCCATCAGGCCTCCGTCATCGCCGGCAATTCGACTACGAAGCGGCTGCCGCGATCGCCGTTGCTTTCGACGAAGATCCGGCCGCCGTGTGCCTCGACGATGTCCCTTACGATTGCGAGTCCCAGTCCTGCCGAACCGGCTCCACCGCCGTTGGCGGCGTATTGAGCGAAGCGCTCGAAGATGTAGTCGCGAATCTCCGGCGCAATCCCGGGCCCCGAGTCCGCGACTTCGAGTATCACCGTATGATTGCGCGGCCGCGCAACGATCTCGATTTTTCCGCCGCTGGGCGTATAGCGCAGCGCATTGCCGATCAGATTGGAGACCATCCACGACAGCTTCACAGGATCTCCGTTGAGCTGCGGCACAGGCTCGATGCGCCGCTCAAGCACGACTTGCTTCTCGCGCGCCTGCAGGGCGAAGCGTTCGCTCACCTCCTCCGCGAGGCGGCCGATGTCGAGCGGCCGGCGCTGCACCGCGATCGCGGCTGCTTCGCCGCGGGCGAGGCTCAGCAGGTTGTCGCTAAGCTGCTTCATCCGCGCGCATTCCTCAAGGATAGCGCCCAACAACGCCCGCTGTCTTGGCTCCAGGCCCTCATGCTCGCGGCCGAGCAGCTCGGCAGAAAGCGCGAGCGAGGTGAGCGGCGTGCGGAGCTCATGCGAGAGCGTCGCGACCAGGTTCGTGCGTGCGCGATCCTGATCGCGCAGGTAGGTAACATCCTGCATGATGAGCAGCGTACCCAGCGCGCCGCCCTCGGGATGGCGCAGCGGCACCGGCTTCAGCACGTAAGAGTGTTCGCGGCCGCGCACGTGGAGTTCCACCTCGATGCGCTGGGCGCCGGAAGCGGACTTGCGCGACGTCCTGAGCGCGTCCCGGATGCGCAGGTAGTGCGGATGGTTGCTGCTCAGATCATCGAAGATGCTGCCGAGCGCGTCGGCCGCATCGATGCCCAGAATGATCGCCGCGATCTCGTTGATGTGTGCGACGACACCTCCCGAGTCAATCAGCACGACGCCGTCCTCGAGGCTCTCGATGATCGCCTCGGTCTTGCTCTTCTCATAGACCAGCCGCTCGACGTTGAGCTTCTCATACTGTTCCAGCCGCTCGGCCATCTCGTTGAACTCGCGCGCCACGATATCGAGTTCGGTGAGTCGCTGCGGGCCGAGCCGCAAATGCGTGTCGCGGCGGCTGATTCCGCGCAGCCGCTCGGCAAGTTCCGTCAGCGGCCTCGACAGTGTCCACGACAGCCCCCACGACAGTGCCACGCCGGTGAAAATGAGCACCAGCAATCCGGCTGCGAACTCGTAGGTCAGGCGCATGCCAAGCCGCATCGCGCGGCTATCGGCACGGAACATCGCCGCCCGGTTCATCTGGATCAGATCGTCGAGCAACCCATGAAGCCGGTCATACCCTGCGTCGCGCTCCGCCTGGGGCTGCCCAGCGGCGATCTCGCGAAATAACTCGAGAGCATTCGACTCGACGCTGTGTGCCAGCTCCGGCTCACCCACTTCCGTATGGATATGATTCTCGACGTCAATCCAGTGCATAAAGGCAGCGCTCGAGGAGGGCAGCGCCGCGCGCCCTTGGCCCGCACGATCGGCAAGTTGCAACCGCCTGAGCTCTGAGTGCATGTGCTGAGCGGCGTCGATGCTGACGTAGTTGCGGTACAGTGTCTCGCGAATCGCACCGCCGAGCCGGTACAAGTGCGGCAGGGCGTATCCGCCAAGAATCAAAACCACCGCCAGCATCAGCAACGTACCGTTGCGAATCCGGCCGCGGAGCGATGGCGTCTTCATCGCGCGTTCTCCTGCTCGGAGTCGCCCACAATCTCGACGTCGACACCACGCGCCTGCGCGAGTATGCGCATGGTCACATCGAGGTGAAGCCACCGCCGCCAGATCGGCTGATGAGTACGCCCGAGGATGATTTTCGTGATGCCCTTTTCGCGGGCAAAGTCAAGCATCGTCCTGACGATGTCATCGCCCTTGAGCCAGACTGATTCCGCGCCCAGATCGCCAGCCAGGTTGATGTTGTCGAGCAGCGCCACGAAGTCGCTGGTGCGCACCTTGTGCACCGATTCGGACGGCGTTTCCACGTGGATGGCATACCACTCGGCGTTGAGCCGCCCCGCGATACGCGAGGCCTTGCGCAACAGCTTGTCACCGTCGGCCGGATTGGAGGAGAGCCCGACCATGATCCGCTCGGTGATTTGGAGCCGGCGGCCGCCTTCGCGCTTGAGCGCTTCCTGCCCTTCGCGCTGGCGGCTGAGCCCGCGCGCAACCTCACGAAGAGCCATCTCGCGCAACGAGGCAAGATTGCTCGGCTTGAAGAAGTTTCGCAGCGCCTGCTCGATCTGCGCGGCAGGATAGATCTTGCCTTCTCGCAGCCGCTCACGGAGCGCCTCGACCGTCACGTCGACGTTTACGACCTGATCCGCACGCGCAAGGAAGGCGTCGGGCACGGTCTCGCGCACCTCGATACCCGTCACCCGTTTCATCAGCGGGTTGAGGCTCTCGACGTGCTGGATGTTCATCGCCGAGATGACGTTGATGCCTGCGGCAACCAGATCCTCGACGTCCTGGTAGCGCTTTTCGTGTTTGGAGCCGGGTACGTTGGTATGCGCCAGCTCGTCGACGATCGCGACCTCCGGTTTGCGCGCGAGGATGGCGTCGACATCCATCTCCTGCAACGTCACGCCCCGGTGCGCAATCGTGCGGCGCGGGACGACCTCCAATCCCGCGATTTTCTCGGCAGTTTCGGCGCGCCCATGAGTCTCGACCACCCCGATTACAGCGTCGACGCCTTTGGCGCGCAGCTGATGCGCCTCTTCGAGCATCTCGTACGTCTTGCCGACACCCGCTGCAGCGCCGACGTAGATCTTGAGGCGGCCCTTGAACGCCTGCGGAACGAGATCGAGAAACGACTCGGGCTCGGGGCGCACATCGTCAGGGGGCCGGGCAGAGCCACGGTCCGCTTCACCCTTCGGCGACTGCGTCATTCGCCAAGTCATTTGCGCGGCTGCCCTGTCGATCCGGTCTCGGCAGGGATCCCTTCCTATTATCCATCTAAGGTCAGCTCGATAGTATCATCTCTCGTTGCGAACTTGCCGAGTGCGGTCCGGGGACAATGCGTCGAGGGCGAGGTTCAGGCGCAAAACATTCACCCCGGGCTCGCCGAAGATTTCGGCCCATCGCCGACTTGTATTCACCCTGACTAGCCGGCGTACCGCGTCTTCGGCCAAGCCTCTGGTCTTTGCGACGCGGGCGACCTGGATATCCGCGGCGGCCGGGCTGATCTCGGGATCCAATCCACTACCCGACGCAGTGACCAGATCGATCGGTACCTGTGCCGGCCGCACGCCCTCGGTTTCGACCACCGCCTTGAGCCGCGTCTGGACGGCGTCGATCAGCGTCTTGCTGGTTGGGCCGAGGTTCGAGCCGCCCGAACTCAATCCATCGTAGCCCTTCGCCCCAGCCGTTGAGGGCCGCCCGTGAAAGTTGCGCGCACTTGAGAAGTTCTGTCCGATAAGTGACGACCCGACCAGCTTGCCGTTCACATATACGAGGCTGCCATTGGCCTGTAGCGGGAAGAGCAACTGGGCCACCGCCCAGACTGCCAGCGGGTAGATGACGCCCGTTAGCAACGTCATCACCACGGTAAGCCGGGTTGCGATCCACAGTGAACGCATCATCTGTACCTCAGGCCAGATGCAGAGCAGTAATCATCAGATCGATCGCCTTGATCCCGATGAACGGAACTACCACTCCGCCGAATCCATAAATGAAGAGATTGCGCGTGAAGATCGCGGCAGCGCCCAATGGCCGATACCGCACGCCGCGCAGCGCAAGCGGGATTAGCGCGATGATAATCAGGGCATTGAAGATGACTGCAGAGAGGATCGCGCTTTGGGGCGTCGCGAGACGCATCACGTTGAGCGCCTGGAGCTCGGGATAGCCAACCACGAACATGGCCGGGATGATCGCGAAATACTTGGCGACATCGTTGGCGATCGAGAACGTGGTCAATGCGCCACGCGTCATCAGCAACTGCTTGCCGATCTCGACCACCTCCATGATCTTGGTCGGATTCGAATCGAGATCGACCATGTTGCCGGCCTCGCGCGCGGCCTGAGTGCCGGCGTTCATTGCGATACCCACGTCGGCCTGCGCCAGCGCCGGCGCATCGTTGGTGCCGTCGCCGATCATCGCGACCAGCTTGCCTTGCGCCTGTTCCTCGCGGATCAATCTGAGCTTGGCTTCAGGAGTGGCCTCGGCCAGAAAGCCGCCGACTCCCGACTCGCGAGCGATTGCCGCCGCGGTTAGAGCGTTATCGCCGGTGATCATCACCGTTCGCATGCCCATCGCATGCAGCCGCTCGAAGCGTTCGCGGATGCCCTCCTTGATGACGTCCTTCAGATGGATGACGCCGAGCGCGCGCGGCCCATCGGCCACCACCAGCGGCGTGCCACCATCGCGCGCGATTCGCTCGACAGCCGCGGCGAGATCGGCTGGCACGGTACCACCCTGCTCGCGCACGAACGCGATGACCTGATCGGCGGCGCCTTTGCGGATGCTGCGGTTTGCGATATTGACGCCGCTCATCCGCGTCTGAGCAGAGAATGGGATGAACTCGACACCGTCCTCGGACAGTGGACGGCCGCGGAGATTGAAATCACGCTTGGCGAGCACCATGATCGACCGCCCCTCCGGTGTCTCATCAGCGAGCGAGGCGAACTGTGCGGCCTCTGCCAGCGCGGCGATCTCGACGCCCTCGACCGGAACGAACTCGTACGCCATCCGATTGCCCAGCGTGATCGTACCGGTCTTATCCAGCAACAGCGTATCGACGTCACCCGCCGCCTCGACCGCCCGCCCGGACATCGCGAGCACGTTGTGCTGCACCAGCCGGTCCATGCCGGCAATTCCGATCGCGGACAGCAACCCGCCAATGGTGGTCGGAATAAGACAGACCAGCAACGACACCAGCACTGGCAGCGAAAGAGCTACGCTTGCGTACCGTGCGAACGGATAGAGTGAGACAATCACCAGCATAAAGATGATAGTCAGTCCGGCAAGAAGGATTTCGAGTGCGATTTCGTTGGGTGTCTTCTGACGCCGTGCGCCTTCGACCAGGGCGATCATCCTGTCCAGGAAGGTTTCACCCGGGTTGGCAGTGATGCGGACCTTAATCCAGTCCGAGATCACGGTCGTGCCGCCGGTGACCGCACTGCGATCGCCGCCGCTCTCACGAATCACGGGCGCCGATTCGCCGGTGATCGCGGCCTCGTTGACCGCGGCGACGCCTTCGATCACTTCGCCGTCGCCCGGGATCACCTCGCCTGCCTCGACCAGTACTACGTCGCCACGCCTGAGCGAGGTCGCAGAGACCAATGTGGTCGCGCTGGTTTCGGTCACGAGTTTGGCCTGGGTCTCGATGCGGGTCTTGCGCAGATTGTCGGCCTGCGCCTTGCCGCGGCCCTCGGCCATCGCTTCTGCGAAATTGGCGAACAGCACTGTGAACCAAAGCCATAGCGTGATTTGCAGTTCGAAGACCGCCAGCGCGTGGCGTCCGGCTGCGAAATCGCGGATCAGGATCATCGCGGTCATGAGGCTGGTGACTTCGACCACGAACATCACCGGATTGCGAATCATCAGGCGCGGATCGAGTTTGTACAACGCATCCAGGGCCGCACGCGTAACGATCGCGCGATCCCATACAGCAATCTGCTTTTTCGATGCCATGACTTCCTAGAAAAGCCTGCCGGTCATCATTGCGAGCTGTTCAACAATCGGGCCGAGCGCGAGTGCCGGAAAGAAGGTCAGCGCGCCCACGATCACGACAACGGAAACCAGCAGTACCACGAAGGTCGCACCGTTGGTGGGAAAAGTCCCGGCGCTCGGCGCCGCGATTTTCTTGCCGGCCAGCGAACCCGCGATCGCCAGCGCGGGAATCGCCATCATGAAGCGGCCGGAGAGCATCGTGATTCCGAGGGTCACGTTGTAGAAGGTCGTGTTGGCGTTGAGCCCCGCGAACGCCGACCCGTTATTTGCCACTGCCGATGAGAATGCATAGAGAATTTCCGAAAAGCCATGCGGCCCCATATTGGCGCGGCTCGCAAGCCCCGCCTCGGTGACGCTTGCGGCGGCTGCGGGCAGCAGGATAAGCGCGGGGAAGATCAGCACGTAGAGCATCACCAGCTTCATCTCGCGCGCCTGAATCTTCTTACCCAGGTATTCTGGCGTGCGGCCCACCATCAGCCCTGCGATGAAGACCGCGAGCACCGCCATCACGAGCATCCCGTACAAGCCCGATCCCACGCCGCCAAAAACCACTTCGCCCAGATGCAGGTTCACCAGCGCCATCAGCCCGCCCAATGGCGTGAAGCTGTCATGCATCGAGTTAACCGAGCCGTTGGAGGCCGCGGTCGTGGCCGTCTCCCAAATCCCGGAGCTGACGATGCCGAAGCGGACTTCCTTGCCCTCCATGTTGCCACCGCTTTGACCGCCGGTGGCTGCCTGATTGATTCCCATGCTCGCGAACTGCGGGTTGCCATGCTGCTCCGACCAGACCGCGGGCACGAGCGTCATCACATAGAGCACGGCCATCGCGGCAAACAACGCCCATCCTTGCCGCATGTCGCCGGCCATCTTGCCGAACGTCAAAGTGAGCGCTCCGCCGAGCGCCAGGATTGCCAGCATCTCGATCAGATTTGTCAGCCTGGTCGGATTCTCGTACGGATGCGCCGAGTTGGCGTTGAAGAAGCCGCCGCCGTTGGTGCCGAGCTGTTTGATTGCGATTTGCGACGCGACGGGGCCCTGCGGGATGGTCTGCGCAGCGCCTTCGAGCGTAGTCGCATGCGCGTAACTGCTGAAGTTCTGGGGAGTTCCCTGCCAGACGAGGATCAATGCGACTACGACGCTCAACGGGAGCAGGATCCAGAGTGTGCATCGTGTAAGATCGACCCAGAAATTGCCGACCGTCTTGGCGCTGTGCCTCACAAAGCCGCGGATGATCGCGATCGCAATCGCGATTCCCGCGGCTGCGGAGACGAAATTGTGATAGGCGAGCCCCGCCATCTGGGTCAGGTAGCTCATCGTGGCTTCGCCCGCGTAGGCCTGCCAGTTGGTATTCGTTGTGAAGCTGGCTGCGGTATTGAATGCCAACGCCTCGGATACCGCACCGAATCCTTCAGGATTGAGCGGAAGAATGCCTTGCAGGCGCCCCAGTCCATAAAGGAGCAGCATTCCTGCCGCGCTGAAGTACAACATGTCGGCTGTGTAACCAACCCATCCAGACTCAATCGCCGGATCGATTCCGCATGCGCGATAGATTGCAAGCTCGACCGGCCGCATCACAGGGTCGAGAAAGGTAGGCTCACCTTGGAACACACGAGCCAGGTAAGAACCGAGCGGGATACTCACGAGCACCAACAGCCCGAGGTAAATCAGCATCTGCAAGATGTCGTTGAGTGACACTGGGTTCGACTCCCGTATGCCCTACAGGTCTTCGGGACGGAGCAACGCGTATATCAGATAAGCCGTCAGGCCGACGGCCGCGGCCGCGCCAAGTATCAATTCCCAGGGGCTCATAGCTTGTCACATCCTACGAGGTAAGTAAGAGATAGTCCGAAGAAGCCAATCGTGCCTAGTATAACAACCAAGTCCCACATCGTGGTCCCCCTGATGAGCGTGACGGCAGCGGACGTTCGATGAATCAAGAAGCGCGAGTGGGCCGTGAATTCTCGAATTCTCTAAGGATCGCGAGCGCAGGACAGGGACCACCAGCGAATGTGGCGATTCGGCGTTCGGCTTC
>JBGPUE010000011.1:0-62855 GCA_041491005.1 Binataceae bacterium (SeqCode)
CCGGGCTTCGCGAGCGCCTGATGCACCGAGCGCAGCCGCTCCGACCATCCGAGGCCGTTCTCACCGCAGATCTCGTGGCTGTAGCCGAACATCGCGACTCGGTCCTCGAGGCGCTCGGGGATCAGCCGTGGCGACGGCGCCAGCCGCTCAGCCAGACACAATTGATCAATCCAGGTGGTCCGGGGCCGCTCGTCGTGCCAAGCCATGATCGGAAAGCTGTCCTGTCCGGACCACGCCTGAAGCGTGTCGAGCGGCGAGCCAAACAGGTGGCCGACCCGCGCGTGCGCGATGCGCTTGATGTGCAGAATGCCCTTGAGCGCCTCGCCCCATGGGCTGGGGACCATCGCAAGCGTAACGATTCGCAAGCCGCTTACCCGGCGTGCCTGCTCGATATTCCTCCTTTCCACTTTCATCGCACGGCCTCGAAGCGAGCGTATCCGTGAGCGGGCAGGCGACTGATTCGTTACGTGCGGCGCACGCCGAACCTCGCGGCTTTGCAGGAAACCGTATCACGATGATCCATGCTTTTCTGACCGGTTTCTTGCCATCCACGCCGCGTAGATAGAAGCGCGATCGCTCAGCGCGTCGTCGCGCCGGACCGCGCTTCCAGCGCATTGACGGGTTTTGTGCCCGAGACCACCGCGAAGATCAGGTTGCGGTAAGCGCAGGAGACCTCGGTGAACCCGGACTCGCGCATCCACGCGAGCTGCTGGCCGACGGTAGCTGGCAGGTCCTGTTTCATCTGCTCAAGCGCCGCATTGAGGTCACGCTCGCTGACCTTCAGTTCGCGTGCGCGTTTGATCCACATCTGGCGCGAGCGCTGATCGATAGCCGCGGTCTCGCCCGCGACTTGGTCGGCATTGATCAAGACGCCACCGGACGTCAGGTACTTGAAGATGTCGGCGAAAAGATGACGCTTGCCGCTGTCGGGTAAATGATGGATCGCCAGAGCCGACACCACCGCGTCGTAAGACTTCGACGGCGCGGCTGCGGCGAAATCGGCGGTCACGAATCGAACGCGTTTGCCGAGTGGTTTTAGGCGCTGGCGCGCAATCATCAGCATCTCGGGTGTGAGGTCGAACAATGTGAGCCGCGCTTTCGGAAACGCCTCTGCGATCATCGCGGACAAGAGTCCGGCGCCTGCGCCCAGATCGAGCGCCTCGAAGCGATCATCGGGCTTAAACGGCAACAATTCGAGCGCAGTGCGATAAAAATCGTCGAAGCATGGAACTAGTTTGCGGCGCGCACGATCATGAGTGTCGGCGCCGGCCACGAAAGCCTTGCGAACCGCCTGAGCCATTCCGAGAGCGTACCGATTGAACCCGCCTTGAGCGAGCGGTTGGGCTGGGGTGCCAGCTAGCGGCGTGGCGTCGTTATCGATTCCTGTGGCTGCTCCGCATTTATTTTTCCCGTAGAGGCAACAAGCTGCACCCGCTTGTCTCTCTAAGGCGCTTGTCACCATGAAAATTCGCGATCGCATCCGTGAACTCCGCCGTGTCAAGAGCGTTACTGCCGCCGACCTCCACAAGGCGATTGTTTATTTTGAGCGTAAACCGCGCGAGATCACGATGAGCCCAGCGGAGGGTTGTCGGCGACTTCCGCGGCACGTCAGGGTGCGTGCGGAACTGACGGTGATCCGCGGCGCAGAAAAACTCGCTCTGCAGATTATCCCCGAAGAGTCACGCCCGAAGCCGGGCCCGTAAGCGTTTCAGCGGTACTCGTCACCGCAATCGCCGATCAGCTCGAACAGGTCGCGCGATTTGCCCAGCACTGCTTCGATGCTCGCGTGGTCGTCGGCGTTGAGCGCGCTGCTAAAGACGCGCGCATTGTCGGCGATATGCTCAGCGACGCTGAGCCGCGTACCGACGATCACGCCGGCGACCGCGGGGCGGTCGAGGATATAGCGCACGCCGACATTCGCGATACTCAATCCATGCCGGTCGGCGATCAGCTTGAGAACGGCCAGCAACTCCTGAAAGAGCGCCCATCCGCCCCACGCGTCGATCATATTCTTGTATTTCTTTAGCGACACCGTGTTCAGATCCCCCAGGCGCGGCTCCGGCTGACCCAGATATCTCTCCCCGAGCAACCCACCCAGCACGCTTCCGTATGTCAAGAAGGTGATTCCATGGTCGCGGCAGAACCCCACCATTTGGACCTCTGGCCGCCGATCCACCAGCGAATACTGCACCTGGTTCGAGACGACGCGTATGCCGTTCTCCGTAATTATGCGCAGGCGTTCGGTGTCGAAGTTAGTGAGCGAGAGGTGGCGAATCTTGCCTTCTTGCTGCAGATCCGCGAGATGTTTGAGTGCTTCGAGATAGCCCTTGTCGGAGTACTCCCACCAGTGGAACTGGATCAGATCGAGCGCGTCGACGCCCATCCGCGCGAGCGACACATCGACAGCCTCCTCGACGACTCGGCGCGTCATCCGGCCCGGACGCGGCACCCATTTCGTGAAAGCCTTTATTTCGGCAAGCCGCGCCATCCCGTGGCGTGCGGCAAACTGGCGGCGGAACTCGCCGATGAAATCCTCGGCTGGTCCGTAATGGTCTGCGAGGTCCCAGGTCGTAAAGCCCGCGTCGTGGTACACGAACATCTCCTCGACGGCCCGCCGCGGGTCGATCCGTCCATGCGCGCCCGATACCTGCCACATGCCGTTGAGCACCCTGCAAATGGTGAGGTCGGGTGTGAATTTGAACCGGCTCGATTCGGGTAGGATCATTTTTACGCCGTGCGAAGTCGAGCATCGCCGAACTAGCGAGCAGCGGGTTACATGTTCTTCTTCTCAGCGAGCGGTACCATGATACGACCTGTTGCGCCACGACGAGCGCGCAGCTGTCGCATGGTCGCGGATCCAGATCGCGCGAATCGACTGTGCCAAAGCGTCATTTTATAGGCCGTCCGTTCTCACCATACAGGTACATATCAAGCGTTCGATGGAAGTGGCGAATCGTACTCTCCTGGTAGCGCGCTAAACCCAGCCCGTGCGCCCGTTTAGCCCGCAGCCCTCTTTGCACCTGGGCGATATTGCTCAGATTCCTGGTCGAGGAAAGCGCCAAACTTGCCCAGCTCGGGAACGTCGGCGAAGGTTTGGCCGGGCCCCAGCAGATGCAACTGTGCGGATAGCGGGGCCGGGGCGTCGATCGGCTTGGGCAGCATCAAGATCGCTTCCATCAAACTCTGCTCGGGGTCGCCCCATGGACGGAAGCGATAGATTGCGTTGACACCGCCGCCATACAGAAGAATATTTGGGAAGAGGAAGTATATGATAAGGTCGATCATTTCGCTGTCAGAATAGTTCGAGAAATCCTTCCCGTTGGTCAGCTTCTTCATGCGCTCGCGCATGAACTGAGCAGCGGCTTGGCGGACCGTCATACCCTCCGGCACCTTCAATTCGTTGATGCCTTCTACCTGTGTGCTGAGAGCATCGAGGATCTGCTGGTCAGTGACGCGGCTGGCGACATAGGGACTGGGTAGTCCGCCTGCAACTATCGCCCGCTGGTAATGCGGCCGGTCCTTGCGGGCATCGTACTGGGCGTTGCCATCGCCGGTTGAAGCCAGAATCTGCGGATGCGTTGCGAGCGTGTGCATTGCTTCCATGAAAGCTTCGGCAACCACTTTCCAATTGGCCTTGATTACGACGCCGACATGCGCCGCGACGTAGCAATTCTCGTAATTCCACGGGCGGAAATGCACCGGGATGTCGCTCAAGTATTCCTCGAGCGGGATCGCGTCCGGATCCATGTTGACGAAGACAAAGCCGCCCCACACTCCGACCTTCGCCTCGGGCAGAGAGAACTTTTCGTCCCTAAGATGCGGGAAGTCCCAGCGGCAGGGCACGAAACTGAGCTTGCCGTCGAGACGCCAAGTGAAGCCGTGGAACTTGCATCTGAAATTCGCGACGTGCCCTCCGGTCTCGCGGAGAATCCGGCCGCGATGCAAGCAGACGTTGTGAAAGGCCTTGATCTCCGTCGGACTCGACCGCACCACTATGAGCGAGTTGTCCACGATCTCGTAGATGATGTGGTCGCCGACATTAGGAATTTCCTCGACACGGCAGGCCACCTGCCAGGTTCAGCTCCACATCCGCTCAGCTTCCAGACGATAGAATTCAGGTGAGAGGTAGCGTTCCCTGTCGATTTCCGCGGGCGCCGGTTCGTTGAGATAATCGTTACGCTCCTCGCACAGTGCGGGTGCAACCGGCCGCGTTTCCCAACTCAGGATCTCCTGCACTGAAGGGCCCGGGCGTTCCGCCAGAGCACGCAATTCGGCTCCGCTTGCCTTGGCATCGATGATGCTGTCGCGTCCAGATTCGCGGCTCATTGCTTTGATCCTCCCTTCAAGGGATCTATCTGGGGATTAGGGTCTTCGTTTCATATCCGCTCCGCTCACATCCTTCAAAGAGCCGGGAACGCATGGAGCTGGGCGGTGCGCCCGCTAGGCGTCGTTGAACCATTCAACGTCACATCGGCATCTTTCACGCCCTTACTGTGAGAAAAGTGACAGGGCCCCACAGCCCGAAGCTTGCGCGTCAGGCAAACGCCGCGACCACTTCATCCGTCACGCGCTTGAACTGGCGTTTCTGATCGTACCCAGTCAGACGCAATGTGAGCGTGGTCGCGCCGGCGTCGATGAAGCCGCGGATCTGTTCGATACACTGGGCGGGCGAGCCGGTCGCAACCCACAGGTTGAGGAATTCGCGGCCATAGTCGACGCCGTAGTACGAATCCAAGAAGCGCTTTGATTCGGCCAGCGCCGCCCCGCGATCCTCGTTGACGTTGATGTTGTAATAGACGCACACCTCGAAATCATCGGGCAGGGTGCGTCCGATCTCGCGCGCAAAGCCGTGGATCAGCTGCAAAGAGCTGCGCAAATCCGCGGGTGTCTTACCAGTGGTCATCCAGCCGTCGCCCAAACGCGCGACCCGCCGGTAGCCGCTGTGCACGTTCCGCACCTGCGTGAGCTGGGGGTTGGACACCACCCAGATCGGAATTGGCTGCTGTATCGGTCGCGGCAGCACGGTGAGGTCGCGGAAGCTGTAATACTTCCCGTCGTAGTTGACATGCTCGCGCGATGAGGTCAGGCGCATGATCTCGATCGCCTCCTCCATCCGGCGCATGCGGCTGCCCGGCTCGACGCCAAGTGCTTTGAACTCTTTGTCGAACAATCCACCGCCGGGCTCGGGCTGGCCTTGGCATGCGACGAACACGGTGCGTCCGCCCGACATGAAGTCGAGGCTCGCCCACTGATAGGCGAGGACCAGAGCGTTGCGCAGGGGTGTGCTAGCGAAGCATGCAGGCCCGATGCGTACCCGCTTGGTTCGAGCCGCGAGCGCGCCGAGCAGGACCATCGCATCCAGCCTCGGCTTGGCGAAGATCGAATCGCCGACCCATACCGAGTCCCAGCCGGCCGAGTCGGCCCACTCCGCCATCTCCAGCATCTCGGGCACAGTGGTAGCGCCGATGATCACGCCGCGGTTGGGTAGCGTCAGTCCAAAGCGGGGCTTGCGGGTAGCCATGACTGGTCCTCCTCGCGCTCGCGGTCCCACCCCGCGCCCTACCACACTTTCAGGCAGGCGCGAACCCTCGCCATCGGAGTAACTTCGCGATTCGGCCAGCGCCAGTTCGTCGCGGTGCCGGTTTGAGATGTGCTCCATTCTCGCATCCCCGAGATCGAGTTCTGCCCTACACCTCTTTTTCGGTGCGCTTCCCAAGCCGGCTGGTATCCGGTGCCCATGCCAGGGCGCTGGTCCGCCATCATCGGCCGGCCTTACCGCCGCCGGATCAGAGCCAAGTGCTGCCGAAGAGGGACCGGCAGCGCTTGCGCAGAGCGAGGAAAGGCGATTCTGACGGACTTGACACCACAGAGGTCAAGTCCGTCAGAATCGCTCAATCAGCGCGCTGGTCCTGATCGAGAAGATCAGCCGCTTCGGACTTCCGATCGCGCGCGCCGCGGGAGTGCTGATGATCGTAGCAGCGGTGCTGGTGGGAATCCGGGGCTAGCGGTAACGGCGCAGCGAGCGGCTGACGCGAGCCGTATCCCGGGCAACAAAAGAACGCAGGGCCGCGCTGCCACTGCGGTGCGAATCTATTGGTTAGCCGGCTTGGTTACCGGCGATTATTCGAATTTGGCGGGACGGCATCAACCTAACGCTTCGCGGGCCGCTACACCAGGGATTGGGTCCCACGCGCTTCGACCAAGCGCAGCAAGTCCTTGAAACCATTGCGCGCGCGATGGATCATGCGAGCCGCAGCCGATTCCAAAGGAGGAGGCGAGCGCTGCACGGCAGCGAAATCGCGCCCAAGCCAAACTCGATGTCACAAGTGAAAATCACTCTCGATGAGTCCGACATCCCACGCCACTGGTACAACGTGGTCGCGGACATGCCCAATCCGCCGGCACCCCCGCTGGGGCCGGACGGAAGACCAATCGCTCCGGACGCACTCGCCGCAATATTTCCGGCGGCTATCATCGAACAGGAAGTTTCACGAGAGCGGTGGATTCCAATTCCCGAGCCTGTACGCGACATCTATCGCCAATGGCGCCCGACGCCGCTTTATCGGGCGTTGCGTCTGGAGCAGGCGCTCGGTACTCCTGCGCGTATCTACTACAAGTACGAGGGCGTCAGCCCTGCAGGCTCGCACAAGCCCAATACCGCCGTCGCACAGGCATATTACAACCATCTCGCCGGAGTACGGCGTCTCACCACTGAGACGGGTGCCGGGCAGTGGGGCTCCGCGCTCGCGATGGCGGGACAGATGTTCGGCATCGCGGTACGTGTCTTCATGGTACGTGTGAGCTACGAGCAGAAGCCGTTTCGGCGATCGATGATGGAAACCTGGGGCGCTGAGGTGATCGCGAGTCCGAGCGGCGAAACCCGGCCCGGGCGAAGAATACTGGATCTCGAACCCGACTCACCCGGCTCACTTGGCATCGCGATCTCCGAGGCGGTAGAAGAGGCCGCATCACGCAAAGATACCAACTATGCAATTGGGTCGGTTCTCAATCATGTCCTGCTACACCAGACCGTGATCGGCCTCGAAACCAGGAAGCAGTTCGAAAAAGCTGATGACTACCCGGATGTGATCATCGCGTGCTGCGGCGGAGGATCGAACTTTGGCGGAACGGCACTGCCTTTCTTCGCCGACAAGGCATCGGGACGACAGGTGCGCCTCGTCGCAGTGGAGCCTGAATCGTGCCCAACCTTGACCCGCGGGCACTATGCATACGACTCGGGCGACACCGCAGGTCTAACGCCCTTGATGCTGATGTACACGCTGGGGCGCAATTTCGTACCGCCATCGATTCATGCCGGCGGCCTTCGTTACCACGGCGACTCGCCGCTGGTTTCGCAGCTCTACCATGAAGGCCTGGTCGAGGCCGTCGCCGTGCCGCAGCGCGCGACCTTCGAGGCGGGCGTCACGTTCGCTCGCACCGAGGGGATCATTCCGGCGCCCGAAACCAATCACGCGATTCGGGTCGCGATCGATGAGGCTCTTGAGTGCAAGCGAACCGGCGAACGAAAGACCATCTTCTTCACTCTTTCGGGTCACGGCCATTTCGATATGGCTGCTTACGACAGGTACTTGAGCGGACAGCTCGAGGATAGCCAGTATCCCGATGAAGCAATAAAGGCGGCCTTGGCTGAGCTTCCCAAAATCGCGTGACGCGATTGCCGAGTCGGAGGCGCCGGCCTCGCTGATGCGAGATTTCTCGAAGGAAGGGAGGCCAGGATGATCAGGCCTTACACAGCGGTCGGACTAATCCCCACAGTCCGCGGCGTTCGAAAGCGCGATGAGGTCGCGGTCAATCTCGAACACATCGTTCATATGGTGAAGGCGGCCGCGTGGCTTTCCAGCCTTGAGCTGCCGGTCCGCTTGATCGCTCTGCCTGAGGGCGCTCTACAGGGCTTCAACGACGAGGTATTCGACCTGGACCACGAACGGTACGCGCGCGAATGCGCAATCGATATCCCCGGCCGCGAGACTGACGCGCTCGGCGCTATAGCCCGTCAATACGATACCTTTCTCATCGGCCAGGCCAAGGCGCACCATCCCGACTGGAAGGATCGGTTCTTCAACGTGGGATTCATCCTTGACCCAAAGGGCGAGGTCATCCTCAAGCACTACAAGAGTTCGCCGCTCTTCCCGGTGGAACATTCAGTATGTCCGCACGATATTTTCGATTGGTGGGTGAGCAAGTACGGCACGACGCTCGATGCATTCTGGCCGGTTGCCGATACTGAAATCGGCAGGCTCGGAATAATGATGGCTAACGAGGGATCATATCCAGAGAATGCGCGAGCGCTTGCGCTCAACGGCGCTGAGGTCGTCTATCGCGGCTCTTACCCTCATCCTGCGACTGGCAACGACCTATTCGAGATCCAGAACCGTGCAAGGGCATTGGACAACAATATGTACGTCGTGGCCCCCAACATGGGCACTTACTATATCGATGCGAATAGCGACATCCCGATCGACACCTTCGGCGGACGTTCGTTCGTCATCGACTATCGCGGTCGCATAGTGGGAAAGCAGGAATACGGAGGCGTATCAACCTACGTCGCGGGCGTCATAGACATCGAGGCGATGCGCTACCATCGTGACAACGCACAGTGGGATAACTGGCTGAAAGACCTGCGGACAGAGCTTTACGGGATGCTCTATCGAGACCCGATTTATCCGAAGAATTTGTATCTGAACCGCGCGCCGATGAAGCATCAGGAGTATCGTCGGGAAGTCATCGACAAGCAGATCGCTTTAATGCACCAGCGCGGAATCTGGAAAAAGTCATCGTACGACTGAACCCGCCGCGCCCTGCCGTTGGTCGGCCGACGCCAATGTGCACGAAGTATTGTAGGGCAAATGCGCGCGCAGCACCGATCGCCGCAAACTAGGCAGATAGGAGCCGGCTGACTTCGCTTTCCACGGCGGTCCCCTTGAAGAAGGCCGGATTCGTTGAAGTCCAAAACTGAATCGGAATCGTGAAGACAAATTCGCGCAGTTCCTCTGGTGTCATCAGGCCATGTTCAACAAGTTCGTACGCTTCTTCGAGTATCTCGCTCATGTCCGGTACGTCCCAATGCCCGATGTCCGAGCCATAGAAGGCACGCAACCGTGAGTTGAACCGGGTACCCATCGGCCGGAATGCCATCATCGTGAGCGGGTCGTCGCCCTCGCAGCCGAAATAGAAACGTTCGGTGAAGATGTCGCGAATGTCTTCGGCGCTTCGCACTCCGCTTTGAGCCCACTCGTCGAGTTGGCTCGGGTCGGTGCCGCGGATTGGTGAATCGATTGATTGTGAGATCAGATCAGCGCGCGCCTCCATCGGAGTGCCTCCGTAGCGGCGAACGAGATCGGCGAGCAGCGGACGATCGATATTGGCAGGGTTGTAGTTCTCAAGCGCCTCGCGATTGCGCTTCTCCCAATGGGAGATCAGTTCGCAGTAGAGAGACCTCGCCCACACCGCACCGCCCTCCAGGAAGCCGAAACTGAGCTTGGGGAAGCGCATCGGAACTCCACCCATGAATAGCGCCTTGCACACTGCTTCCGCGCTGGCCGCGAAATTACCGATGTGGTTGTAAACGTAGTTGGAAATCGAAGTACGGCTGCCCCATCCGTAACCGACCGAGTGGAAGGTCGGCGAGATCTTGAGCTCGGCGCATTTGGCCCAGAACGGATCGTAGTCGTGTTCGCTGTCGAGTCCGAAAGTGTCTAGCCAGTAGGTATAGCGAGCGGCCTGCGGAAACTCGCGCGCGACTTTCGGGATCGGCCTGCGGACATAACTGGCCACCATCGCGACCTTGAGGCCAAGTTCCCTCACGGCGTATTCGAGCTCTGCAATCGCCTCATCCGGCGTGTGCATTGGGATCACAGCCGCAGGCGTCAGGCGATCTGAGAAGTCGCGGAACAGATCGGCCTTCATAGTGTTTATCGCGCGGGCGCAGGCTCGTCGCATTTCCGCGTCTTCGATGGCGATCGTGACAAGCCCAAGCGTCGGATAAACAACGCCATAGTCCAGACCGAGTTCTCCCAGCCGTTCGTGCATGAGTTTGGGGAGCACCGCAGTGGCGAGATCGCGGGTGTTTCTTGCGGCGTTTGCCCACCACGTCGGCTTGAGATTTCTTCGCGCGCGGCGTTCCTCGATCGAGAAAGCGGACCATCGTGGGTCGATAATGCTGTCGTAGAAGACAGTCCCGAAGCTCTCAGCCATGCGGCTTCCACCGACCGCTTTGAGATAGTCCAGGAACACCGGGACCGACTCGATAGTGTGACCGTCAGAGTCGATCACTGGATGGTTCAGCCACGAACGAACTTTCGCTGACTTTGATTCCATTTTTCTGCTCACTACTTCTCCCGCCGAAGGCGCGGCAGGTGACGTTTCAATCCTCTGCTAAGGGTCGATCCGGGAATGGAGTCTTCGTTTCATATTCGTTCCGGTCACAACCATCACAGGCGCTTGCGAAGAAGTTCGTGAGACGCGGCTTCCGCCGAAGCGCGCTGAAACTGGAGAGTTCGTGCTACTTCCGCTGCGAATCGAAATACTGTAGTAGTGCGAGGACGTCTTCCGCCTTGAGCCGGCCGATCGGACCGGTACTGTAAGTCGCGCTCAGGATTGTCCGCGAGCCATCGTCGCGAGCTCGCCCCAGGATGAATTCCGAGGGCTGGATCATCGGCCGCTTGGGATTTTCGTCCCACCATGCGCCTATCCGTTCCGCATCCTGCGGAACCTGCAGTCCGTAAGCGAGTGGAAACTCCAGCTTCGACTCTTCCACCACGCCGCGCGCCTTATCGAGCGGATCCACCGAAACCGCGACTACGGAAATATCCCGTGATTTGAAATCGCTGAGATGCGCCTGGAAGTCGGCTAACTGCCGACGGCAGAACGGTCACCACCATCCGCGATAGAACAGCAGTATCGCGTAGCGCCCCGCAAGACCTTCCGGAATCGCCAGCCGACCTTGATCGACGGTCTGCACTTCGAACTTGGGGAAGAGATCGCCGGAATTCAGTTTTTCCATTTTGCTTAGACTCCGTATGCGCGATCGGGGCCATCCTCTCACTGTTGCCCGCAATCGTCCATATGGCTGCAGTCCTTGGGTCTTACTGCCTACGGCTCGCCCTGATCCCGAGCCGTTGGAAATTGCAAACGCATCCCTCCATGGCCGGGCTAGACCCGCCTACCCATTCCTTATTGTTTGACCGACTAGGGCGCAGGCCGCTTCGTTGCCTGTCAAGACAAGGCTTGAGTATCACATGCATCTAGAGTCTTTAGGAGGGCGGGCGGCGCAGATGGGGAGTGTGGACTTAACGCGATCGTCATCCGTTGTCTTGGATGCACTGCGCGAGCCATCGAAGCAACGCGTGTCGTTCCTGTGGCGACAACGTCGGACTAAAGGCCCCGTTGTCGGAGAGGTCTTCAAACGTAGTCGTGATCGGGAACTGTCTTGTGTAATCATTCATGGGTTCTGCCAGACGCCGACTACGCACAAAACTATTGTGCAGATCTGACCAGACGTAATCACTATCCTCCAGCTGGCGGGGGGCATCGGCGTCCAGTCCTAAGGGTCTAGACATTTTTCCTGACCGGCTTCGGCCAGCCTTGCGGCGGACGTGTTTTTGTCAGAGTCCTCTCAACGGCGCGTCTCCCAGATGCATCAAGCTTAAGAACCACGAGCTTTGGTCCGGAAGGCCGCTTGGGCGCGCGCTTCTTTCACACCGTCATCTTCGCGACTGGCACTCGGTATCGCGACCGCCTGCCGTCAGCCTTTCTGGACTGCAGTCCCGAGAGAGACCACGACGGGCAAAGGGCCATACAGCTTAATCATAGATTGTCCCCACACTTGTACCTCGGAGCGCCAACGGGTTGCGAGTCGAACGCCGATTTCAGCATGGTCAATTCATCGAGGATCACTGCCCACGCAATGACTTCCGCATCTCCTTGCTCTTGCTCTGCGGATGAAGCCACACGCTAATGATCGCGGGGCATAGAGTCGTGTCGTCGACCTCGCCCTGGCTGCGGCCGTTGTAATACGCCAGCGTCCTCCCGTCGCGCGGACAGAAACCACGAGCTGATCGCCCGCCCGCACGCTCGGCATCAGTCGCTTTATCTCCTGGCGCCACGCTGCAAGCCGCGATCCGTCGCCGAGATTGAGCCTGCGCATCTCGCCCGTTTGCGGTGCTCACCAGGGTCTCGGCGCTGACGCTCTTGCCGGGCTCGACGTCGAACGCGTGAGGCTCGGCGGGAGCGAACTGATAGCCAACGATCCACAGGGTCGCATCGTACAGAGATTTCACCTGAAACACGCGCGTTTGTGCGAGGTCACAGCGGCACTTAGGGGAAGGGCCACTGATCAGAGCGCTGAGCCTCGGCGAGGAGGATCGAACAGGCCTCCAAGAAGGCACAGTTCTCCGGGGTGCGGCCCTGCTTGGGACCGCAGAGAAACGACTGGACTCGCCGGCCAAGGTGAGCGCACATGGGACCCGAAAAGGAGGGTCCCATGACGCTGGCCGACGGCTTCCGATTGGCCGATCTGCGTACCCTGACCAAGGGCGAGCTGATCGGGCTTTGGACCTCCACCCTCGGAACTCCGCCCACCTTCACCGCCAGCCGCGAGTTTCTGCTCAATGAACTGGCATGGAAGATTCAGGAGCGTGCCAGCGGTGGCTTGAAGCCCTCGGTGCGCCAGCGCCTCGAAGCGTTCGCCCGGGCTTTGGAACGTGGCGCGATCCCGCGTGAACTCGATCCGGTCTCACGGCTCAGACCCGGCATCACGCTAATCAAAGAGTGGCGAGGGCGAAAGCACGCGGTCGCGGTTCTCGAGCGAGGCTTCGCCTATCAGGGCAAGACCTACCAGAGCCTCTCGCAGATCGCGCGCGCGATCACCGGCACGCGCTGGAACGGACCGGTCTTCTTCGGCCTGCGCAAGGGCAGCGGACGACAGGCGGAAGTGATCAGCGATGGCGAGTAAGCCGCCCGCGCGCTGGTGCGCGATCTACACCCGCAAATCGTCAGAGGAGGGACTCGAGCAGGAGTTCAACTCGCTGGATGCCCAGCGCGAAGCCGGCGCGGCCTATGTGAAGAGCCAGGCGCACGAGGGCTGGCGGCTGATCGAGACTCAGTACGATGACGGCGGATACTCCGGCGGCAACCTCGAGCGCCCGGCTCTCCAACGCCTGCTGGCCGACATTCGCGCCGGCAAGGCCGACGCCGAGATCGTCAGGCACATCTTCCCCCGCTATGTCGAGCTCGGCTCTGTCGTAAAACTGATGCGTGAGCTCAGGGCCATCGCGATCTCACGATGCTCATTCGGCACTATCTGCGATGGATCAATCTCCAGCCGATCGAATCTGAAGTGATCGCCAAACTCGAGGAACGGATCGACAGCGCAAGTGACAAAATTGCCCACCATATGCCCACCCCGGGCGGTCTGTCGTTAATCGAATCGGCGAATAGGAGCGAAAATGCTTAAAAAAGTCGCAATATTGCTGCATAATCTTTTCAGCTGGAGGGGTGGCCGAGCGGTTGAAGGCACCGGTCTTGAAAACCGGCAGGGATGAAAGTCCCTCGTGGGTTCGAATCCCACCCCCTCCGCACCCGAGTCCTCGATGCTGAGAATTGTCGGAAGACATGCACGAAATCGCGGCGTGTGCGGCGCTTCGTGCGTTCAAAGTACGCCTGAGAAAGGTCGGCTCGCCACGATGTGCAGGCATTTGGCGAGATTCTCTCAGTTTCGATTTTTCGTGGGGGACGTTGGCCTGCAGCGACTCAATCAGACCTATGCGCGGCGAACGAGCCGACGGTGATGAGAAAGCAGTGCTACGGAGATTCCGGATCTGGAAGTACTGCATCCGCGAACCTGCGAAGGCGGATCAGGCGGGGTAAGGGAAGCCTAGAAATCCGTACTGCGTTTCCCAATCGAGCGGAAGGTGCGTGGATTTCTGAAGCAGGGTCTTCGCCGTCAGTTCAGCTGGCTGGGCGCCGTTAACGATCTGCTCGACGATATCGGGAGCCAGGAAGGCGAGACGGATGATCTCGCTGACATGACGCTTGCCCACTTTGTCGCGCTTGCCGATTTCGACCATCGAAGCGGCGCGCCCTGAGACCAGATCGTCAAACCAGCAGCGCGCGCGGGCGGTCATTTTCAGCAGCGCGGGCTCGGTTCTCGGCGAAGCTGTGGAGTCGCCATTGACGACGAACTTCATCTCGACTCCGCGCCGTCGCATTTGCAGCGGGATCAGCCGGCTGAGTTTGAGGTGAGTCGGCCCGCGACCTACCAATGTCTCAGAAAGCCCAATGGGCAGCTTGATGGAGAGTCGGATGCCATCTTGCCGCAGCTCTACGCGATCGACTAGAAGTCCCAGAGCTTCCGGCCCTTCGGCCTCGGATTGAAGGCGACTGCTCCAGGCGCTGGCGGTGTCAAGAATCGATTTGATCTGAGTTGCATCCGAGTTGGATGGCTCGATGTCGGCCAGGATCGCAGTTCGATCATCGAGAATCATCTTGGCCGAGGTGGCCACGCTGCGTTCAATTTCAGCCGCCGGGATCCGCCAGCCATTTTCGGAATCAGTCGCGGTACCGGTCATCAAACTGCGAGAGACGTAGTAGCGATAGCGGCGCTGGCCCTTGACCGCGTGGCTCGGTGTGAGGCCTGCGCCTGCTTCATCGAAGAGCTTGCCGGCGAGCACGCTGCTCATCGACTTGCTGGTCTTCCCGCGAGAGCGTACGGCGTTGGCACGGAGGAGTCCTTCAGCCTTTTCCCAGATCGCTCGTTCCACGATGGGCAGGTGCTGGCCTGGATGGCGCGTGCCCTTGTGGCGGACCTCGCCGACGTAGATCGGGTTGCCCAGCAGCGTGTAGAGGGCACCGCGAGAGAATGACTGCCCGCCGGACTGGACCCCGTTCTTGGCGATACGAATTTTCGAGCGGATTCCACCTCGATCGAGTTCGTCCTTGAGAAGTCGTACGCTGCCGAGTTCGCAGTAGCGCTGGAAGATCTGCCTGACCGTTTCCGCCTCGCAAGGGTTGATCACCAACTGCCGGTCGCGAACCTCGTAGCCGATGGGCGGCACGCCGCCCATCCACATGCCCTTGCGCTTCGATGCAGCGATCTTGTCACGGATCCGCTCTCCAGTTACTTCGCGTTCGAACTGCGCGAACGACAACAAAACGTTGAGCGTCAGACGGCCCATCGAGGTCGTCGTATTGAACTGCTGGGTAACAGCGACGAACGACACACCGCATGCGTCGAACACCTCGACCATCTTTGCGAAGTCGGCGAGCGAACGGGTCAGCCGGTCGACCTTGTAGACCACCACGACATCGACCAGCTTCTGCCGGATGTCCTCAAGCAGGCTCTGGAGGGCAGGGCGATCCATGGTTCCGCCCGAAAGACCGCCATCGTCGTAGTGGGTGTTGATCAGTCGCCAGCCTTCGCCCTGCTGGCTGCGGATGAACGACTCGCACGATTCGCGTTGAGCATGCAGCGAGTTGAAGTCCTGCTCGAGTCCTTCTTCCGAGGACTTGCGGGTGTAAATCGCGCAACGCCGCGTCTGTGGTTTAGCGGGCTCCATCTTGCTGCTCCTGGTGGGACTGCTTCAGACCGAAGAAGAGTGGCCCTGACCAGCGCGTGCGGGTGATCTCACTGGCGACTTTTGAAAGCGATTGGAAGCGTTTTCCGCGAAACATGAATCCGTCTTTCACGGCGGTCACCTGATGCTTGGTGCCGTGCCACTCCCGGATCAGCACCGCGCCGGCTTTGACCGGGCGCTTCGACTCGATTGTGATCGGCCGTCGTGCCCCAACGTCGCCCGCGACGCTGCCGAGCAGGCGCCGAGTAGCGGGTTTCAAACCGCCGAGCGCCTGCTCCTGAAGGCGATAGGCGAGCGCCGAAATCAAGAGAGTGCGGCGGAATCTGTCAGGTGGATCCGAGCGGAACAAGCTGCGCCACTGCTCAGCGAGCTCATCCGGTTTCAGAACGCTAAGACTATCTAGACTGTCCGCCAAGGTTTTGGCGTCGCTCTGGGAGGTCGAGCTTTTCATGTGGCCGGCTCCTTTTCCGGGTACCACACACATTGCTCGATTCGCCGCGAACAGCCAGTCCTCTCACCGGCGATATTTTCGCAACTTTTGGCGCCTGTTAGCGCGTCTTCAAAGTCGCCCGAGAGGCCGTTGCCAAGCAAAAGGGGTGGGTGACGGTGGCAGACTCTCTTTTCGCCTCCTGTTCAAAGCTGAGTGCGGGCGTGGTTACTACTGTTGCCGACCGAGGAAGTTGCCGGGTCCCGCTGCGAAGCAGCCGTCACCGCCTTGCGCGCACACCACCACCAAGGTGCTGCGCTTGTCGAAGCACTAACGCCGATCGGTCCATCACTCACGACCCCCCACTAGGGAACCGAACCGGCTTCGGGGGTCTTAGGGTTCGAGTCCCGCCCAGGGAGGCAACAAAACAAAGGGCTTTTCTGGAGACGCTATGAGACGGAGGGGTCGTGGTTAATGGTTGACAGCCTGCTTTGGCTCCAACGGCCTTGAAAATTGTCGTCGAGCCAGCTCTCTCGCCAGCCGTTTCGGCGGGCTCGCCTTGGCTCTCAGCTTGGATGGGCAAGGTGGCCCCGCAGTGAATCAGCGTTGTCGAGCATTGACTGTTCTTTCGTTCCTTTCCTATGGTTGCGAGCGCCGATGCCTGAAAGCCACCAGCACGAGTGGGAAATTCGGCGCGATTGGGTTGACGAGGAAGGGCGGCGGTTGCGCCATCGAACCTGCCGGGGTTGCGACCTCCTTCACTTCTGATTCACCCTCTCATACAGGCCGCGAGACTTGCGCTTGACGAGGTCTGCGTCCAGCCAACGAGTGATACCGGCAAAGATCTCCGAGGATCGCTTGCTGCCGATTCCGCGCACCGAGCGAATGTCGGCCGCCTTGAACAGCTTTGGTAGCCGAGCCAGCACGGCGCGCCTGTACTGTGATCCTCGCTGGATTTCCGGTCGGGAAATGCCCGCATACGGGAGCGGAAGAACGCCATGACCGGTGAGATAGCGACAGAGTCCGTGGATCTTTCCGCCGCGGTTTCGCGGATCAGCGTGCGAACGCAAGGGCTCAATCTGTTTCTGACAGGATTCCTGGTTCTCTTCTTGGAGTTGGCGAGCATCCGTTGGTTCGCGGCCAACGTGATTTTCCTGCAATTCTTCACCAATGTCGTCCTGCTGGCCTGCTTTCTCGGCATGTCCTGCGGCTGCATGGCGGCCCGCCAGCGCCGCGATTGGCTCGGTTATTTCCCGCTGCTGGCCCTGGGCACCGTCCTGGCGGCGCTGGCGACGCTGGAAATCTATAAGTTTTGGAGCGGCCTCGCCATCGATGTCGGGCACCAGGCGTCGCCGCAGGAAATCTTCTTCGGAACCGAATATCGCAATCCCGACGTCGCGCAATTCACTGTGCCGATCGAATTTATCGTCGCGGTTTTCTTCGTCCTCATCGCCTTGATGTTCGTCGGTCTGGGGCAGGTGCTGGGCAGGGCGTTCGATGCCTATCCCGATCGCGTCATGGGCTACACCTTGAACATCGGCGGCAGCCTCGTCGGCATCGCCGGGTTTTCGCTGATTTCGCTCGTTCAGGCGCCGCCGGCGGTCTGGTTCTGCATCAGTTGCGCCGGCATCGCCTATCTGCTCCATGAGGTCCGCGGATTGACCTGGTTTCGTGGGTTGGCGCTGGTCGCGTTGCTGGCGGCGGTCACGCTGCCGGCCGTTTACCGGGCGCGAGGCGGGCGGGAAACCTTCTGGTCGCCCTATTACGCGGTCGAATACGACGCGCCGGCTCTCAGCATCAACGTCAACAATATCGGGCACCAGGCGATGGTGCCTTTCGACACCGGCGGATCGCCCTATTCGCTGATCCACCTGCTCCAGAGAGGAGCCGGCAGCGCGCCGTTTCAGGATATGCTCATCATTGGCGCGGGATCCGGCAACGACATCGACCACGCGCTGCGCTACGGCGTCGGCCGCATCGACGCGGTCGAGATCGACCCCGTCATCCAGAGCATCGGCATCGGCAAAAATCCCGACCGGCCCTACGCCGACCCGCGGGTGATTCGCCACCTCGACGACGGGAGACATTTCCTGCGCACCACCGACCGCAAATACGATCTGGTCGTCTATGCGCTCGTCGATTCACTCATTCTCCACAGCGGCTACGCCAACATCCGGCTGGAAAGCTACCTATTCACCGAACAGGCGCTGGCTGACATCAAGCGGACGCTTAAACCGGGCGGCATTTTCGTGACCTATAATTATTTCCGCCAAGGATGGGTCGTGGAACGCGTGGCCGCGATGGCCGAAAACGTCTTCGGCTGCAAGCCGATCGTGCTCAGCCTGCCCTATCGCGAAACGCTCCCCTCCTCGTCGCAAGCCGGCTTCACCATGATCGTGGGCGGCTGCAATCAACAGATCGCCGACGCGTTCGCAACCCATAAGAACTTCTGGCTGAACACCCTGCCCGCCAGGAACAAGGACGTCGACGGGTTCACGGTGCAGCCTGAAGCCATGCCGACGGCCGAACGGAAGGACTGGCAGCAGATCGCGCCCACCACGATCGTTCACCAGACCGGAAGCCCACGCTCTGCGACCGACGATTGGCCGTTCCTCTATCTCCACGACAAGCTGATCCCCGACCTCAGCATCCGTTCGATGATTGTGCTCGGGGTCTTGGGCGTCGCGATGGTCTACCTGTTCTTGCCAAAGGGCCGGGGGCGCATACGGTTCGATGGGCGCATGTTTTTCCTCGGCGCCGCCTTCATGCTGCTGGAGACCAAGGCGGTCGTTCAACTGGCGCTCCTGTTCGGCAGCACGTGGCTCGTCAACTCGCTCGTGTTTCTCACCGCCCTGATATTGGTTCTCCTGGCGAACCTCTATGTGCTGAAGGCTCCGCCGACGCGGCTCATATGGCATTACACGGGGTTGCTGGGCCTCTTGGCGGCGGCGATAGCGATCCCGTTCGACGTGTTCCTGAGCGGCGGCATTTTCTGGCGCTATGCCGTTCCCTGCGCGCTCGCGCTGGGCCCGATGTTCTTCTCCGGCGTGATCTTCGCCCGGTCCTTCCGCGATTCCGCCGATCCCGACATGGCCTTCGGCGCGAATATCGCGGGGTCGGTCGTCGGGGGGCTTGCCGAATCCTTCTCGATGCTGCTCGGCTTCCGCTATCTGCTGCTGTTGGCGGTTGCCTTCTACCTGCTTTCGGCATGGACCCCGATCTTGCGGAGCGGGCGTAGGGCCTAAATGGCGTTGGGAGGCAGCGGCGCTCCCGTCAGCGCTAATCATGGCCGGAGAACCGCCAGCTTGCTAGGCGACCGAGCAGAGCCGCTGACCGCCAACGTGTAAGCTGCTCCAAAAGCCAGAAGCAGCGCAGTGAAAGCTGCGCCCGCTGTGACGACCTGGATTGGAAATAGATATGCCGGCCATAGAAGCCAGCCAACCCAGTAGGACAGCAGCGCAAGTTCCAAAGTGCAGTAGCAGAACACGCCGAGTCGGAAGGCAGTGACGTCCGACCTTGCCGCGCCTGCCACCTGAGCCAGAGGAATCAAAAGGAGCGTCAGATGGTGAAGCCAGACGATCGGAGTTAGCACCACAGAAGCGGCCACCCATAAGCCAAAGGCGAAGCTATTCTTGCCACGTCGTTGGGCGGCGCCGGTTGCATAAACTGTCATTACAGCAGCCAGCACCAGTGACAACGCTGTCACTCCGGTTCTGAATACGTTCACTGCGGAACTAAGATTGCGACCAGCGAGCAGCCAGAACATCTTAGCGATCAAGCTTCACCTCGGTGCGGACCTTTTCGTAGTGATCCACGTCTGAGGGTATGGATCTCGACGGCGTTGTCCAGATTGGCAAAAGCACGGACGAGGCTGCTACGTGCTTATACAACGCGCGGCGATTCGCCTCGTTCGCAGCGATCTGTTCGATGTTGCCGGAATCCTTGGCGCAGAAGTAGCGCAAATAAGCAGCTGGTATCCCGGGCGTTTCCACGGGCTGCAGTTAGTCTCAGCGAACACCACCGATCAGAGCGGTGCGAAGCGGAGACGCGGGATGCGCCAGGCGGGATTACGGGACGGGCGCGAGCGCCTAGCTTGCGAAGCCTGAGAGGGCGTCTCACAGCGAAGCGTCGCTGCTTTGGAATGGTCGTTTGGCGCCTTGGACAATTACGGCGATAGGTAAGAATATAGGCTCGCTGCATCCAAGGAACCCGGGGAGAAACCGTGGGGCACGAACGGGTAGGCCTTCTACCAAAAACGGAACGCTGGCGTGATCTCGTTGAAAGGATCGCTAGCGCAACGGGCGCTTCCGATGTAGCGGATCTGGCCGGAAGAACTACGGAACTCTTGAGGGGTCAGCTTCGCAACGTCCAGACCGACAGGGGCGTTCAGGCGGCGTTTTACTATCTGGTCCTCTTGGGATTTGCGGCGCGCGATCCACAGACCACACGAAGCGAACTCGGGCGTCACGGCATCAACGTGCCCGAGAGTCCGACGCCACTCGATTTCGTGAGAGCCTTACGTGACTGGGTGGGGAAGCATAGCGACAACGGTGAGTATGCCGAGCTCGCTACGCGCGCCGCCGGCGAAGCGATCTGCACTTGGTTTGAAGAGAACCGGTCGGGTCCGCGCCCGCTGTTCGAGAGGCACGAAAACGCCTTTGAAATTTGGCATGGTGTCGCCACCGGTTCGGGGTTTTGTGAGTTGGCGCGGAAGTTCTTTGCACGATTCACCGAGCGTCACCTGAACTACTACTTGGAGCGGGAAGCTTCCGCCGCAGCGCCATCTTTGGAAGCGCGAGACGCGCTGCAACGGAACCTCAAGGATCACGTCGACCGGATTTCTAGGCACGCTTTCGAGACGGCCAGAATCACGCAATCATTCGCTGCGGGCTGGTTCAACAAGCGACGAGACGAGGGGCGTGTAAGCGGAGAGGAAATAGAGAGCTTTCTTCGGCTCGCCTTCGGCAAGATCAGGGATGAGCTGCTCAGGGAGCGGCATCGGGTATGACGCGCGGTGGTTTCCGCGTGATACTGCGCAATGGAGCTAGTGTCCCGGGTGAGCTAAAGGAAAGCGCTGGCGGAGCGAAGTGGATTTGAACTCGCAGTACTCTTCCTAGAACAGCCAACGACAGCTTCCTGACGCTTCTTGTAACAACTAGACGGTAAATAGATAGGCCTACCAAGTCATAGACTCAATCGGCAAAGCGTGGGCTATTTGTCCTCTCAATGAAAGGCGGGCATTCTTGCGGATCGGCGCGCACGCGACTAGCTTCGCGCGCATGACAACACCGAACGCTCCAGCGGCGCGGGCGCGCGGTTGGTTCTTGACCGTGATGGCGGCGCTGTTCGTGCTGCTCGCCTTCTCCGACTTCACCAAGGCGTTCCAGTACTCGCAAAATCCAGCGGTCGGCGGATTGGTCATTCTCGGTCACAAGTTCGAGGGCGTCCGAGACAACTTGATCTTGGGTCCGCTGTTCGGGCTCGTGCTGCTCACCTACGTCTACGGTATCTGGCGGATGCGTGCGTGGGCGTTGCCGTTCGCGATTGTCTATGCGTTTTACGTCCCGGCCAACATGGTGTTGTTCTGGTCGCTTCATCAATTGCCGCCTCCGTCGGTGAGATTCATTGTCATGTATCTCATTTTGTCGTTGACCGGCTCGGTCGGCACCGCGATTTATCTGGCCTTTCATCGCGATCGTCTGCGCTGACGCGCGAATTTCCACGCGGCTTACCGAACTTCATGATTTTGCGCAGCGCCGAATCCTGCCCCGTTTTGAAGCGATCTTGTTGACGCGATCAGCTTCAGGGAGTGGCGCCGTTCGCGGCATCCTCATAGGGCAGTCGGACCTTGAGCTTGGACTGAGCGGACGCCACGACGAGGTGCGCTCTGGCAAGGCTCTTGCCATACGAAAGCGCATTCGCAAAAGGAGACCATAGGAAATGGCTAGACAGGAGGTGCGGAGCACCACAAACGGGCAGCCCAACACCATGAGCATGCCGCCACGCCATCATCATTGAAGCGGCCAAGCATCACGAGGCAGGTGCGCATGAAATGGCAGGACATCACGCTCAGATTGCTTACGGACACCATCTCCAGGCTACCCCACCAGGCAGAGGAAGCGGCAAAACAGCATGCGGCGGAACATGGCGATAAGAAGTAGCCGATAGGAAGTAGCAAAGACTCCGGTTCGATCGTTACGGCAGCGGACTGAGAGCCTTTTATAGGCAGCCCGTGGACTTTATGGGCAGATGGTAGTTGTTGAGCTGAACCTGCAGCGCGAGCTGCCCGTCCGAAGTCATTCGGCCTCTTCCGCTTCGTCCTGACCCATCCGGAACTTAATGCCGTAGTTGGTGATGAGGTCTAGTTCTTCATCAGAGAGGCCGTAGTGCCTGGCCAAGAGGCGATCGATTGGCGCGCGGTGGAGCGGGCGCTGAGGCGGATCCGAAGAAGGAAGCCGATCAAGCGCGCCAAGCACAACTCGCCCGGCTGAGTCTCTGCGGCCCCCCAAGGCGCGCCGAGATCGGACCCTGGCAAGATCGCGGTCGATGCCAGCGTTCGGCCGCCACATCGCCAGTTGCGTTAACGGTGCGCGCGTTCTATATCCCCAGAAAATCAAGACAACGGAGGACCGAATTATGGCGCTCAAGGGTGGATGCTTGTGTGGAAACGTCCGGTATGAGATCGACATGAAGCCCGGCGAGGGTCAGGCGGCCAACTGTCACTGCTCGATGTGCCGAAAACAGACCGGCGCGGCTTTCTTTGCCGCGATGGCGGTGCCGGCGAAGAAGCTCAAATGGACCCAAGGCGAGTACCAGATCGCACGCTACAAGTCCTCAGCCGAAGGCGTGCGTCTATTCTGCAAGAACTGCGGCTCTACGCTAGGCGGCGGATCAGCCGATCCGAACGGTGATCTCTATCTGGCAATGGGCACACTCGATGACGATCCAGGGGTCAAGCCGTCGAGCCACATGTTCGTCGGCTCCAAGGCCCCTTGGTACGACATCGCCGACAGGCTGCCACAGTTCAAGGAGTTCCCGAGCTGAGACCCAACTCGCGACGCCGAAATTCGAGGCTCATGGCGGTAGTGTGCTGAACTGAAGGCAGTTCTGGCATATTCATCTTTGGACAAGGTCTTGAGCGTGGAGTCGATGACCAGCTGTTCCAGTTCGTCCGGAGCTTCGATGGGGGCGCTCAGCAGATCTACTGGACCTGCGACCGCGCGCAGCGTGCGTCCGGCCTTTTGCCCCTAGTTCTTGAAGTTCGCGTCCCGCGGCGGATACCGCAGCGCGGTCGCTGCGTGCAGTGCGGTGCGGCGATCTAACGCTCAAGTTTCCTGCGCGTCACCCACTGGAGCTGAAGCGCACTATTCGCCCAGCGAAAGTCCGGTCACCCGCTGGGTGTGCTCGATCCGAACTGCGTCAAGCTCAGCGCAGCGGGCAGCTGCGCTCGACTGCCGCGATCGCCTAAGGAGGCTCCCGGTATGGATCAGCTTTTCAAAAGGCTCACCGCCGCTTCTTGACGCGATCATCACATCGGCGGCGTTCGGCACCTGAGACTACTCTCTATGCGGAAAGGTGTGGGTGATTCGTTAGTCTCGGATCATTTCGACAGCTCCAGGATGGCCTCCGTGAAGTCGGGCGCGTCCGTCGCGAAATCAAGCTTTTCCATCCCAGCGTAAGGGTCGGGGAACTTCGCGACCTCGTCGGGCAGACCGTCGCAGTAAACCTCGAGCTGATTGCCATCCGGGTCCCGGAAATAAACGCTCTTCGTCACGCCGTGATTGACTGCTGTGATGATCTTGATGCCGTGTGCCTTGAGATCGTCGTAGCCCGCAAGAGACTTGGCGTCCGCATCCGAGCGAACAAGCCCGACCACCTCATGAACCGCCTTGATCAGCTCGTTAACAACGGCGGACCCTATAAATCCCGTAGCGCCCGTGACGAATACACGCATCGATTACCATCCTTCATCTCACGTCTGCCGGTCCGAGTTTAATCTGGACGATCGAGGTCGGAGATGAGCCCAGTCTGCGTCGGGCGCCATCCCAGCCGTTCCTGCGTTTGCGCGCTTGAAGCCGGAGCGTCGCCACCCACGAAGAACCCGAGCCAGCCAAAATGTTCGGCTGCCTCCTCGGAGGACTTGGAGACTACCGGCACATTCAGGCGTCGGCCGATTGCTTCAGCGATGTCTCGAAGCGGCACGCCCTCTTCGGCGACCGCGTGAAACCGGGCTCCCGCAGATCCCTTTTCAAGCGCCAGCCTGTAGAGGCGGGCAGTATCGAGCAGGTGCACCGCGGGCCAGCGGTTGAGCCCGTCGCCGACAAACGCCGAGACACCCTTCTCGCGAGCTACAGCGATCAGGTAAGTGATGAGGCCCTGCTTGACTCGGTCGTGGACCTGCGGGAGGCGCACCACCGACGCGCGCACGTCCCGTGATACCATCGAAGCTGCAGCCTCTTCCGACGCGCTGCGGGGGATCCCCGCGGAGCTGGAAGCGGGCGCATCGTCTTCGGTCGCGACGCGGCCCGGCGTGAAGACGACTGCGGTCCCGGAGGTCACGATCAAGGGGCGGTCAGAGCCAACGAGCACGGAGCCGAGAGCCTCGACGGCGTGCCTGTCTGCCTCACAGTTGGCCGCGTACTTCGAGAAGTCGTGATTAAAGGCGCAGTGAATCACGCCATCCGAGGCGGCTGCTCCACTGCGCAGGCTTTCTAGGTCTTCAAGATCGCCTCGATGCACCTGGACGCCAGCGTCGACAAGAGACTTGGCGCCCGCATCCGAGCGAGCAAGACCGATGACCCGATGGCCCGCGTTAACTAGCTCCGGAACAATGGCAGAACCGATAAAGCCTGTAGCACCTGTGACGAAGACACGCATTTCGACTTCTCCTTTAGTACATTTTCGACTTCTTCATCCCTCGTCAGGCACAGCCAAACCTGACCGGGAATTTCCAGCCGAGTCGCCGCCTCCTCCGCGCTGCGTGGCGGGCGGATCGTCACGATCACCACTTCCGCAACGCCCGCATCGCGATAGTCAAAAGAATCGAGGAGTTGCTCCGGGCGACCAGCCGCAAACTCTCGGAGGACCTTGTTCGCAGTCGAAGCCTATTTGTACGAAAACCGGATTACCTGCATATGCTGTAAGTTGATGACGCGAGCTGACGCCGGTAAAAGCTCGACTCCGATCAAAACGTGATGACGGGTCGCTGGACATGCCTAGGCGAATTTCGGATCCATTGGATTCACGCGGGCCGGAGCAGCGATTGCGACCGACCCGCACCTGCCTCAGCCCGCTCGCATTCCGACATCAACGGCGAGCGCTATCGGCTCTAAGGATAAGCGCAAGGCCGGGCTGATGGCTACTACAGCCAAAGTCGGTAAACGCGGTGTTCCGGTGAGCGATTGAGCGCGCGGATACGCAGGGAACTTCAAGTACCGACAGTTCAGTCTTACGCTTCGCAGCGCTCACAGTGGTTGCGTTGGAACGCCGACTCGTAACGAAGGAAGCTGAAACCGCACTTCTGGGAGAAGCTCACCTTGGTTCCCCACCCTGGAGCGTATGGGTCGATGTTCAGGCCTCCACATCCAAGGCGGCCTGTCATGAAAGCTATGCGAACCGGAGAGACCCGAAGCAGAGCCGAATCCTTGGCGAACAAAATTCCTGCGCCGCAATCCGCCAGTTCGGTTTCGCCGGAGATTCGAGACAGACTCATGTGCGGAGATCCTGAAATCTGGTCTGAACCAGCCGCTGGATGACGGTGAAGATCAACGCCGTAGAGACCCCGAACATCAGCATCCCATCGGCTGCCTCCAGCGGTCCCAGCAACCTCCAGCGCTGCGACATGACTACGTCGCCATAGCCCAGGGTGGTGTAGTTCACGGACGAGTGATATAACGCGGCGCCGAAGTCAGGGAATTCACCGCAGAGCGCGAACAGCAGCGCCCACAGCGCCATCTCAATCAGGTGCGCCGCAAATGCCAGCAGGATCGCCACCACCACGATGCTGACGTCGGTCCAGAACCCCGCGCCGGCGCGTCCCAGTCTTCGCTCGCGGCGGACGAAATGGACAATCGCCACCAGAGCCAGAGCGTGAACGACGATCGTGCATGCGATAGCGCCCGTGCCGACGATAAGAGGACTCAGAACCGCAATCCGATGCATTTGCGTCTCCTCTTGCCACAACGCATCCTACTACCCGCGATGCGTGTGGCCATGCGCCCGACTAAGCTCCGCTACCGACTGGTTCAGCGAACGCTCGCGGCCTCACTGGCGGTCGCGATAGGCCTCGACGCGACCTGTTGCCGAAGGGCAGCTCCCCCGGCGCCAGCGCCTCGCCCGCAAGTCATCGTCACGCAAGTTGTTCAAAGAGACGTGCCCGTATATTCGGAGTGGGTCGGAACCACCGAAGGATTCGTGAATGCCCAGATCTTCGCCGGAAGTGCTCGATCGCGCGTGCGCCGTTGTATTGCGGCTGGGCCACAGTGGCAAAGCTGAAGCCCAGGCCGACATGCATGGATGCTGTCTTATCGAAACGTCCGATACTCTCAAAAAGAGCGATTGAGGATTCGAGATAGCTGATTGACTTTTCCCGATCGATCGCAAACGCGACGTCGCCGAGCCGTCCCAGCAACCTCGCGCGCCGCATCACGTCCGAGCCGCTAACTCCGCCTGCTCGCGTTGAATTCTCTGATTACGGGACTCGTTGGCGGATGGTGCGGTCTGCTGCGAACCGCTGCGGCTCGATCGCAGACGGTGAAAACGAAATCCAAGGGTAGACCCCGGGCGCGCGAACTCATCCCAGCTTTTGCTGCGGAGACCGGAGGTATAGAAATTTAGTTTTCCTCATAAGCTCGATCGTCATCGGATGGACTACGCCCTTAGGATGACTTGCGGCACTGAATCCGCGGAATCGGCCTTTTTCCCCAGGGGCTGATCGAGCATTCGGCCATAATGCTGCTCGCTGAATTGCCGGTGCAGAGAAAGAGGATTGCCGCACCCGAGTCAATTTTGACCTAGGTGAACAGCAGCCCCTTCATCTGGCCGTCGGTGCGCCATTTACGCACTAGGTCGTAGAACTCCACCGGTCCTCCGCCATATAGCGCGCCCACAAACCCTGCGTTCTCGTCCAGTCTACCTTCGTTGTTGTAATATCCAGGCGTGCACGCCTCCAGAAAATCCCGAGCGTTCATCGCCTTCTCTTTGATCGTTGCCACCCACTCAGCTTCCGCCTCCGCGGTAGGTTCAAGGCATCGCGCCTCCTGCGATTTCGCATGCTGAATCAGCTCGGCGATGTGGCGTGCCTGCTCCTCGAGCATGTGTGGAAAGTTCGCCGTTATTGCATTTTGCGTAAGGCCCATGTGGAAGCAGTTCGGGAAACCTGAGCTGTAGAAGCCGTGCAACGTTTTAAGACCATCCGCCCAGTGGTCGGTCAGTGACTTACCGCCACGACCGTAGACCTCGAAGCCCGCACGCCGGGTGTATGCCGTGCCCACTTCGAATCCGGTGGCGAAGATGACGCAGTCCACCTCGTACTCCACCCCATCGAATACCAGGCCTTTCTCGGTGATCCGCTGGACGCCGCGGCCCCTCGTGTCCACCAGCGTCACGTTGGGTCGGTTGAAGGCCGGCAGATACTCATCATTAAAGGTGGGGCGTTTGCAGAACTGACGGTACCATGGCTTCAGCGCCTCGGCGGTTTTCTTGTCCTTCACCACGGCGTCCACTCGCGCGCGGATCTGGTTCATCTTCTTGAAATCCGCCAGCTCCATCATGCGCCCCATCTCTTGCGGCGACGCGGTAGCGTTGGGATCTTTCTTTCTCGGCAGGATGGCGCCCAGATTGCGGATGATGTCGGTCCATCCATCGCTGACGAGGTCCTCCTCCTGGCTGCCCCCCGAGACGAGGATGTTGAAATTGTCCATCCGCCGCCGCTGCCAGCCCGGAGTCAGCTTCTTCACCCATTCGGGGTCGGTCGGATGGTTCCCGCGCTCGTCGACCGAGGACGGCGTGCGCTGAAATATGTACAGCTGCTGCGCGTACTTTCCGAGGTACGGCACACATTGGACCGCGGTCGCGCCGGTGCCGATGACGGCCACTTTCTTGTCGGCGAGTTTGTGCAAATTTCCGATGGTATCGCCGCCGGTGTATCCGTAGTCCCATCGACTGGTGTGGAAAGTGTGTCCCTTGAAGCTGTCGATGCCGGGAATCCCGGGAAGCTTCGGCCGGTTCAGCGGCCCGTTGGACATGACGACGAAGCGGGCGCGCATACGGTCGTTACGGTCGGTGGTGATGATCCACCTGCACTCGTCGTCGTTCCAGGTTATCGCTCTGATCTGAGTCTGAAAGCAGACGTCGCGATAGAGATCGAATTTCTCGCCGATGCGGCGGGCATGGGCCAGGATCTCCTGCGCGTAGGAGTACTTCTCCTTTGGGATGTAGCCGGTCTCCTCGAGCAGCGGCAAATAGATGTACGCCTCGATATCGCACTGCGCCCCGGGATAGCGGTTCCAGTACCAGGTGCCGCCGAAGTCTCCGCCCTTCTCGATGATGCGGATGCTCTGCACGCCCGCTTCGCGCAAACGCGCGCCCGCCAGGAGGCCGCCGAAGCCGCCACCGATGATTAGAACCTGCACCTCGTCGGTCAGCGGTTCTCGGGTAAAGCCGGGTTCGACATAGGGATCGTCCACATAACGGCTGAAGTCGCCCTTCACTTCGACGTATTGATGATTGCCATCGGAGCGGATGCGTTTGTCGCGCTCCTCGCGATATCTGTTGCGCAGGGCTTCGGGATCGAAATCGAATCCTTGAGCACCGTTGTTGGTGGACGAAACCTTCACAGCATCATTCATCGAGAAATCTCCATAGGCGCGGCGGCGGCGCGCGCAAAATTATTCGGGTGTATTTGGAGCGATCAGACCCGCTATGAGCTAGCACTCAACTAAGCAAAAAAAAGATTCAAGTACGACGAAAAAAAAGTTTCAATTGAGGTCGATCCGACGCCGATAGACACGCGGAACTCGTTAGAGCAGGTGCACTATGAAGCATTGGCTCTGACTGGCCCTCAAAATTGCAGGCGCGATTGTCGCCGCGTTCGTGGCGATGATAGTCGCGCTCCTCGACATTCTGCGCCCTTCGAAGCCGCTTACCGTGCCAAGGCAGGGCGTCACGCTCGCCAACGTCACCGTCGTCAATCCCGGTCTCGATAATCCCAGTCTCGATCGCCGCACCAATCAGACCGTGATCGTGGAAGGCCGTGAGGGCGTGTGCTTTGTTGTCGATCTGATCGCCGAACGTGTCGCCGAGCACCAGCTTGCGCGCCATCTCGCGTTGCATCTTCGTTTCGGGGCGATACCCTCCGGGTTACGAAATTCAGGCGGCGCGGCGCGGACGACGCACATCCTGCGCCATCACCTTCTCGGCGACCGGCGTGAAAATGAAGGACCCCACGTTCTTCATATCGATCGCGTCGCTCGGCACGATCTCGGAGGTGCCCGCGCGAGAACGCAGTTCCTTGAGCACGCCCGCAAGGTCGTCGGTATCGATCTCATAGAGCGCCAGGTACTTGTAGGCCTTACTAGCATCGCCACCCATCTGGGTGTCAGCAAGACGGAACCGCTGCGCACCGACGAAGCCGGGCACGTTGAGTACGTCCGGGACATGATGCTTGTTGTACCATTCGTTGAACTCGGGCTCTTTGCCCGCAGTCGGATTGGTCATTACGACGAACGTATACTTGGCCATCGCCAGCCCTCCTCGGTGTTGTCTTGAAGCCGATCGGCGTCGCGCCTACCGTCTGCGCGGCTCTGGCGGGATATTAGTCCTGCGATCCTCAGGCCGTCCATCGGATTGCGCAGCAAGGAATTCTCGCGTGCCCCATCACCCGACGCGTCCAAACATCATTGAGTTCGACTTCTCGATACTGACGCGCCGAAGAGTCTCGACAGCTTCGACTTCGCCGCCATCCCTTCGCTCAACGAGACCTTGGTGCTGGAACTGGCGTTGCTACACTGAGTAGCGCGACGATCAGGCTTTCGCGCGTCGCCAAAGGTATTGAACGCAGGTGAGCATCAGCTCGGGGTCATTAAGTTTCAGGAACTGCTGAGCCCCGAAGCCGCCAACGTTCGGATACATGACCATCGCCCAGATGCCCATCTCGTCCATGTACTTCAGGCGCGCGTTCGCATCGTATGCGCCCGGATGCATCTCTTCGTAGTTCCTGGGCGGATGCTTGAAAGTCCCGCGCCCTGCGGTCGCGGTCATACCGACAGTTGCCAGCGGCCGGCCTTCTCCCACCTGCCAGCGCTGAGTGCCGTTCGCGCCGGTCACTACATGCGGCACGCGGCCGCGCATGCTCGCGGGAGCGCGGCTGGTCCACAGGTCAGGAGTTTCGGTCACATGGGTATCGGCGTCGATGATTGTATAGTTACTGCTCATGGCATCCGTTGTTCCGTTGCCTAAGTCTTATAGATCGAATTGGCTTCCATGGAAACGTACTCGCATCGAATGACTCCGTCGCATTTGGCTGTCTAGCGCGTTTGCGCATGAACGAAGGAGATCATCTTTTCGATTACTCGCGATGCCGTGGGCGATGAAGGATCGCGCTTCTCGTACATGCGCCCGAGCGCTGGTGGAGGGTTACGGGGCATGAACGCATCGGCGGCGCCCTCGGACAGTTCCAACTCCACTTGGCCGCCCGCCTTGCGATACAGTTCCACGAAGCGCTCGAGTTGAGGCCGGGGGTGAACGATGTCGCGCGAATCCTGAATGTAAAGGACGGGCGGTAACGCGGTTCGTTCGCCGCGCTCAAGCGCCTGCACCGGACTGCCCTCGGCCATCGCTTCTTCGGTCTTCCAGTATTTGTCGTGAAGCGGCAGCACCATGTCCACGAACTCCGGATAGGGCTTGCCGCTCTCTTTGAGCTGCCTCGCATAGCGATAGCGACCGATCGGATCAATTACCGGTGCGCCCATGATCACGCCGCGCACGCCCGCATCGACGGCGCGATTGCCCGAAAGCGATATGGCTGAATAGCGCGAGTCCTGGGGACGCATACCGAGCAGCATCGCCTGATGTCCGCCGCTGGAGATTCCAAAGGTGCATACCATCTCGGGACGAGTGCGCAGCGTGGCAGCCCGCGTCTTGAGCCAGCGGATGCCGTAGTTAATGTCAGCCAACGAGGCAGGGTAGGAGGCCGCCGGCGGAACCCGGAAATCGAGCGCCGCCACGAGGATTCCCGCACGCGCCAACTGTTCGTTGATGGAAGTGTCGTTGAGGCGATCGCCGAGACACCATGCACCACCATGTAGTTCCACGATCGCGGGAAACGGTCCTTGGCCGCGCGGTTTGAACAGACGCGCCAGCAGAGCGGTATCGGCGTGGCGGAGATATTCCACGTCTTCAACGTCGATCTCGTATGCAAAACTTTTGCGTGCGGTCGCTGCCATACGATGTCCTCCTGAACGCTGTAAACCTCGCTACCGAACCGTCGACTCCGGAATTAGCAGAACCCGCCCAACTGCCTGCCTGCTCCCGATGTAGGCGTGCGCGGCAGCGGCTTGCGACAACGGGAAGGTCCTATCGATCACCACTTTGAATTCGCCCTTCGCGGCTTCATCGACCATGCCACCGATTGAGCGTGTCGCCACCCTCGATGCTGACCGCTTCGACGCGAATAACGCGCCCTTCGGATGACAAACCGCATCGGGCACGTCCTCGTATTTCAGGACGTCAGGGTTGCCGTTCTCGTGGTAGACCGCAGCCTTCATCGATGATTTCCTAGGGTCTTGTCGCAAGGGCTCCTGCTGTCGATCGCGGCCGCGGATTTGGGTCAGCCACGCAGCCTGCCAGAGTTCTGCGGAGTCTAGCGCTCCGGCGGCGCAAAGACGGTCAAAGCGAACAGCTTCTCGGCTCCGGTGCGCAGCGTATGAGGCGCGCCAGCTGGAATCGTAACGAGGTCGCCCGCCTTGATTTCACATTCTTTGCCCGAGACGCGGCAGGTGGCTTTTCCTTCGATTACATAGATCAATTGGTCGCCGCGATGAGAGTTCTCACGGCCATCTCCGAAGCCGGGGGGAAGAGTAAACACCATGGACTCGGTCTGCGGTGTTTTGCCGAGCATCTGCTGGGCCATCTTCGCGCCGTCACCGCGAAACGCGAAGACGTTCTGGACGGCGGCATGTGCATCACCGCCCCCGACGAGTTCATCCATTTGCTGTGCAACAAATTCCTGTGAAATCACCCCCTTGCGGTATGCCTTGAACAGTTGTTGCACCTCAAAGTTTTTAGTCGCCATGGTGATCCTCCACTTTTTGACGTTGAGGGTTGAATGTCGCGTGAACCTGTCCCACGTTTAGCAAAACCGCCCCAAACGATAAACGCCGGCATGCCTTATGCGAAGTTCAAGAATCGTTGCAAGTTCGAGGGCAACCTGTTTTCTCATCTCACAGCATTCGTTTGGAGAGCGGCACCTGCGGCGCCGCGGATTGTCACAGACACGGTCAAAATGATCGAACGATGAAGATACTCGCGATTTCGGGAAGTCTCGGACGAAGATCGTCAAACACAGAATTGCTACGTGCGACGAAGCAGTTGTGCGCCGGCACTTGGGAAATTGAGATCTACGAAGCGCTGCGCGATATCGGCCCGTTCGATCCTGATTTGGACGACGATGCGGCGCCGCCTGAGGTGAAGGATTTCCGCGATCAGATCCGAAGCGCCGACGGCGTCCTGATCTCAAGTCCAGAGTACGCGCATGGCGTTTCGGGAGTGCTCAAGAATGCGCTGGACTGGACGGTTTCGATCGGCGACCTTTACGATAAACCGGTGGCGGTGTTTAACGCATCGCAGCTTGCGACCATCGCTATCGAATCGCTCACAGAGATACTGAGGACGGCTGGCGGCAAGCTGGTCGAAGGAGCATCGATCACGGTGCCGCTGATGGGCAGGAAAGCGGACGCAGCGGGCTTGGCTGCGGACGATGAAATCGCCGCTGCCGTGCGCGGCGCGATTGCCGCGTTTGCGCGCGGAATCGAAGAGATCAGGGCGGCGAAGGCCGCTTTCGAATCCGGGAATTGAAATAAACCCGAATCACTGAAGTCTGCAGAGCGCCATTCCGCACGTGGACCGAGCGAGATTCGGATGCTCTAGTCTCCGCGCCATGTCGCCTGATAGTTCGGCCGTATGGGATCAGGAAACGGCGGCAAGCGCCATCGAATTCAGAAGGCGGTCACGAACCTGCCGGTGCAAGCTCGTTTCCTAGCCGCGATTTTGCCGCTCAATCCCGCGGTCCTGCAATCACTGAAGGAACTAAGTAACGCGCTACGTCGGCAGCCCCAGAGGCGAGAGCTAAAGCGGTGGGCGCGGCAATGGAATCTCAGCGCTGACTGGCTGATTGACTGGTTTGACTACACCATCGAATGGCAGCGCAAAGGACCCAGCAGGCGTTGGGACCGATTTTATCATCCAGAATGGTCGCCTCGAGCTCGCTTCGAGAGAATACCGACGACCATCGACGAGGCAATCAAGCGTCGGATCGGCGGCGTCGACTTTGGCAACTGGTTGGGCGACCAGCAAACGCGGTCGACAGCCCGCCGGTCCGCCGTTCGTGCGTTTCAGCGGATCTTGAGAGAGTCGCTCGACGAGGTCGCGGCGAGCGCGATCCGTGCCGGTTTGTTCGAGCCGCGGCGCCGCCGAAGCCGCGGGCGCACCAAGAAATCACTCGCTCCAAGGCGTTTTGAGAATGAGGCCTTTCTCTGGCTTGCCGGTTATCAGACTCGTGGTTGGAGTCGGGAACGAATCGCAGAGGCGGTCGAAGTGCATCGAAACGCAGTTGGCATGGGAATCAGAAGACTGTCGGCTGAGCTGAAAATGGAGCTTCGGCCGGATCGGCTTTACGACAAGAATCAGACGGCAGAAACAATTCTCTGCGAACTCAAAGCGGCCCGAGCGGACGAGTGCGCGAATAGATCGTTGTTGGAAGAGTGAGATCCAGGTCGCGAACCCTCGCGACGCCGCTCCGACAGTGCCTCCGACTGCTCTTGCCCGAGTGTCCTGCGCGCCGAAGAGGTTCGACCGTAAAATAAGTCGATCACGCTTATCTGCCGATTTTCGCGGTGTTCATGGCTGTCATCATCGACACCATGGAACGGACTAGATCTCGACAAACTCCTTCCGATTGGCTGCGCGAGGCCGGCCAGTCAGGCGAACAGCGTGACAGGGCGCGATTCCGCGGCGATCGAAATGAACGGAAAATCGAGTGGGTATCAGTAGCGTCTCTTCGGCCCCACCCAAGCAACGCCAGAACCCACTCTCGAGCGCAAATCCGCCAAATCGCGAAGAGCATCGAAAAGTTCGGGTGGACGGTACCGATTCTTGTTGATCAGAACGGCCGCGTAGTCGCGGGGCACGCGCGGCTTGAGGCCGCCATCCTGCTCGGCCTGGAGCGCGTACCGATCATCAGGCTCGAACACCTGACCGAGGCGCAGACACGCGCATACATCATCGCGGACAACAAGCTGGCCGAAAACGCCGGCTGGGATCGCGAGCTGCTGGCGATTGAATTGAAGCAGCTCGTCGAACTCGACCTTGATTTCGACGTTACCATCACCGGATTCGAGACCGCCGAGATCGATCTGCTCCTGCAGGGTGCCGAGCCCAGCGGTGCTGGAGGCGCAGAGGACGAAATTCCTGAGCTCGAGCCGCCTGTAAGCCAGCTCGGCGATCTTTGGATTCTGGGCAAGCATCGCCTGCTCTGTGCAGATGCCACGAACGCGCGATCGTTCAAGCGCCTCCTTGGGGGCATGAAGGCGCAGCTGGTGTTCATCGATCCGCCTTACAACGTGCCCATCGATGGGCACGTGTCCGGCTTGGGTGCTGTTAAGCACCGCGAATTCGCGATGGCGGCGGGCGAAATGTCCTCCGCCGAATTCGCGGAATTCCTAAAGACAATCTTCGCCAAACTGGTTACTCACTCTGCTGACGGATCGATGCATTTCGTTTGCATGGATTGGCGGCACATTTATGAGCTTCTAACGGCGAGTAATTCTACATACCACGAAGTCAAAAACGTCTGCGTATGGGTCAAGAGCAGCTCCGGCATGGGCTCATTGTATCGCTCCCAGCATGAGCTGGTCTTTGTCTTTAAGAACGGCAGCGCGGCCCACATCAACAACGTCGAGCTCGGTCGTTTCGGACGCAATCGGACCAACGTTTGGCAGTACGCCGGTGCCAACACGTTTCGCGAGGGCCGCCTCGAAGAGCTCGCGATGCACCCGACGGTCAAGCCGGTTGCCCTGGTTTCTGACGCGATTCTCGATTGCTCGAAACGCGGCGGAATCGTGCTCGACTGTTTCGGCGGCAGCGGGACGACGCTGATCGCGGCCGAGAAGGCCGGGCGCCGCGGATACCTGATGGAGCTCGATCCCGCGTACGTCGACGTGACGATCGCGCGGTTCCGGAAGCTGACAGGCGCAGACGCTATTCATGCCGAGACCGGACTGACCTTTGCCGAGACACAGCGCGAGCGTGCCGCTGACTCGCTTCCGAGCGAACCTGTCGAGTGAAGGGAGATAGGCGCATGTCGAATGACTATGAAATTGGTTTCGGAAAACCGCCTGCCCATACGCAGTTCAAAAGGGGCAGGTCAGGCAACCCCAACGGGCGGCCGAGGGGAACCAAGAATTTCAAGACCGACCTGGTCGAAGAAATGCGCGAGACGGTCCTGGTCCGCGAAGGCGAGCGTTCGAGGAGAATCTCCAAACAGCGCGCAGTCATAAAGGCGCTGGTAGCGCGGACCATCAAGGGAGACCCGCGCATCGCCAATATCGTGATGAACGCTCTTTTTCGGGTCTTCGATCTCGAAGGCGAGGCACCGGTTGCAGGCCGACCCCTCAGCATCGAGGAACGGGAAATCATGGAGGCGCTGAAAGTGCGTTTGCTGGGCGATGCCAAGCTCGGATTGCCCGCAGCCGAACACTCAAATGACGAGGACAAGCAATGAGCATTCTTGAGCATCAGATAGTCGACCTTGCGCTTCGCAATGATCTGACCACCTTCATACATCGCGTATTCCAGACCGTCGCGCCGGCTCAAACATATCGACACAACTGGCACATCGAGGCGATTGCCTGGCACCTGCGGCAGTGCGCGGAACGCAAGATCACTCGGCTTCTGATCACCCTACCGCCGCGCCATCTCAAGTCAATCTGTGCTTCGGTCGCCTTTCCGGCATGGCTGTTGGGACACGACCCGACGGCACGGATCATCTGCGCCAGCTACTCCGAAAACCTTGCTGGCAAACACGCCCTCGATTGCCGGGCGGTGATGGAGAGCGACTGGTACCGCGGTGTCTTTCCCAACACCCGGATCAGTCGGGAGAAGCACGCGGAGCTTAACTTCGTGACCACTCGTCACGGTTATCGATACTCGACCTCGGTCGGCGGCACGCTCACCGGCCGCGGTGGCAACATGGTGATCATCGATGACGCCATCAAGCCTGAGGAGGCGATGTCCGACAACAGGCGCTCGGCGGTCAACGAATGGTTTGACCGGACCCTTTACTCGCGCCTCGATGATAAGCGCGGCGATGTTATCATTCTCATCATGCAGCGTCTGCATATTGATGATCTGGCGGGCTACCTGCTGGGAAAGGAGCCCTGGGTGCACCTCAATCTCCCCGCGATCGCCGAAACCGAAGAGCGGATCCCAATCGGCGAGAACAAATTCCACATTCGGCACCCGGGGGAGCTGCTGCACGAAGCCCGGGAGTCGAGAGCCGATCTCGATCGCATCAAAACGACGATAGGCAGCTTCAACTTCTCCGCGCAATACCAGCAGTGCCCGATTCCAGTGGAGGGAGAAATCATCAAGTGGGAATGGTTCCAATTCTATGACGAGCTTCCGCGGCGCGAGGCTGGTGATCGCATCGTTCAGAGCTGGGATACCGCATCAAAGGCAGAGGAGTTCAGCGACTATTCAGTTTGCACGACGTGGCTGATCAAGGAGGGTGATTATTACCTGATCGACCTGCTGCGCGAGAAGCTGAACTATCCTACCCTGAAACGGCGCCTTGTCGAGTACGCGTCCGCGTTCCGAGCCGACTCGATCATCATCGAGGACGCCGGGTCCGGCATGGCGCTGATTCAGGAGCTGCGCAGCGAGGGCAATCCTGGCGTGCACTACCCGATCGCGTTCAAGCCCGATGGCGACAAGGTGACACGGGTCCATACCCAGTCCGCTAAGATCGAAGCTGGCCATGTCCGTCTGCCGCGCAAGGCCGAATGGCTCGACGATCTGCGTGCAGAACTGATGCAATTCCCACACGGCCGTTATGATGACCAGGTCGACAGCATCTCGCAACTTCTCAATTGGGTTGAGCAGCGACGCCGCTATCGGACCACGGTCGGTGAGATCAGGTAAGTTGGGGAGCGTCCGGCACGGACAAACGGTCTCTAGCTGCTGGAGGAGACTCTCCATCTGCCGTACATGGAAGCTGGCCAACTCTGGTAGAGAAGCGTCACAATGAGTAGTAGATCGTGGGATGGTGGTTTCCTTCCGCCAATGCGCAAAGTCGCCTGCGATCCATATCCGACGAGCGGCTGGCTTGGACACGCACCTGACACGAAGTCGAACTAAGGCTAATGAAAGACCTGATGCCGATCGCTGAACGAATCGCCGGCCTTTTGAAGCAGCGTGGCGGCTCGAACCCTTGGAAGCGATTCCAGCTTTACAAGACCGAGATGACGGTCGAGTCTTCCAAAAAGGGTGGGACGCGCTCGGGTCTGCGAGCCGCCGCGGGCCGATAAGATCATCAGCTTAGCCCAGTCAGAAGCCCTCCGCACGGGCCGTTTTTTGAAAAGACTACGCCCGCCTATTACGGCTCACCGTCGCAGCTATTGGCCGAACGCCCGTTGAGAGTGCGGTGGGGCCCTGAGGTTCCGCCAGACGCCTCTTGCCCATGGCGCACGTATTTCGAGTTCCTTAGGTCGCAATCCGAGGTCCCAAGCTAACAGCTTCCGCGCCCGAGGCCAGGTCAGGGTTGGCGCCTGTAGAAAGAGATCGTCGATCGCATGCCTTATGTGAAATTCAGCAGGCCCTCGCAGCCGGGGCTCGCAGTCGGCTGCCGCAACCGAAGCACCAAGAGAACGAAGGTGAAGCAACTTAGCTCGGAACTTGGTGCCATGATGTGGTTCGCCAATGTGGCACATCTCATGAAGCAAAGTTTCGAGAATCTGCGATTCGGTTCGCGCGATGAAGATGGTACGCGACGAACTATCGTAGTGACCTGATCCGCCTGGCCGAAGAGGAGGACGTCCCGCCGCTTTGAATCGCACTCGGACTTTTCGCAGGCGACCACCAAAATAACGATCGTTGAACTCTTGAAAAGCTGCCGCTAGGTCCGACTCTTTGAGGTCTTGCGTCATCATTCCTTCTCGGTGCGGCTATCGCGCCATTCCAATTCTTGGCTTTCGTCCTCAACAAGGCGCGGCATCTTCTCGATACACGGTCGGCATCAGCTCCAGCTCGGCTCGTAGATACTCGAGCTGCTCCCGCTGCGCGCTGAGACTTCCTGTTCCGGTCGCCGACTGCCTTCCATCTCAAGTATGCGAACCAAGCGACTAGGGACTGAACACTTGCGTCTACCGTAAGCCGCACCACGCTGGCAACGCCTGTAGCGCCGCCATGCCGTTGGTTTCAAACCCCGCCCGTTAGCGATAAACAGACCCCAATAGGTGCGACGCTCTTCGCTGTATTAAGCGCTGCTCCCAAGGCCTCGTCGAATCTTCTGCAACCCCTCGCGCTGCCTCTCCGCTAGGAGAGATGTGTCGAGGGTGATCGCAACCGTGACATGGTCCGAATCGTCGCCCCGTATTCGGCTGCGCCAACCAAGGCGATACAGTTCATCCCGCAGGGTCGCTGTCGCGATTGCCCGCGCAAACGCTGGTAAGGTCGTCAGCGAACGACTCTGCCAGGGCAGGAATCACGGATATCGAGCCAACGAGGTGGTACCTCGCGTGATCGCGTACCAAGTCGCCGGGGCGCTTAGCGGATCGGTCGCTGAGCAGAGTCTCTGAACGCTCGGCGAGGGCCCGAAGGGCCGGCAAGAACGGGCGATTCTGCGGGGTTGTGGGATTCGTCCTGTTATTCTTTTCGTTCTTGGTCCCTCTAAAGAGCGTCAGGAACGATGGGTGATCTTGACCGGATTAGCTTGCTCGTGAAGCTCCTTGCCTACGCGTCGCTCTGCGTGGGATCCGCATGGATAGTGAGAGTGAGCGTATTCGGAATAGTCGCGGACTCGGCCCGAATATTGATCCCGGCCGGCTGCATACTATTTGTCGCGCGCGGGACGACAACTTCTTTTGGAATCGCAGAGGCGCTTTCACTCTGGTGTCTGTGCATGGTCTTCTTTTGGGCCGCGCGCGAGTTCTTCGATGCTGACGATATTCTTCTGTCGCTTGGCCTGCAGGCGACCGTCTTCGGCGGCACCAGCTTATTCGTTGTGGAATCGTTCGGTAAAAGGTATCTAGATTCGCCTATCCGCGGTGAGATCAATGCATGGCGTATCGCGATTCTGATGCTACTCGTGCTAGGTGGTTCGATCTACGTCTTGTCATTCAGCAATTTCCGAGTAGACCTCGCACACGCAGCACTTGGAAGACGTCCCTCGGCTGCATTTCCGAAGGAAAAGGAGCGGAAAGAGCCGTCGCCCTAGCGGCTGGCGCATTGTGTTTAGCGTTAGCGAGCCTTGCGCCTTTGACAGTCGGAGGCATCAGTATCGACCAGTGGAAAGACGGCATCGGAGTTCTTCTATTTGGGATCGCGTATGCGGTCAGGGGGAGGGCTTTATGGTGCGCGGCGGCAGGCGCGACCATAGCCATTGTGCAGTTTTTGACAGACATTGCGACAGTGCATGTTGCGCCAGGTATGTTGACACAGCTGCTTAGCATTATGTACCTAATCGTTGGCTTGTGCTTTATCACCGGGCGTTTGATTTGGTCGCGGGCGTTGACGAGTTGAGTACGTTTTTAGAGCACAAAGTTGACTGTCGCTGCTGAAAATTCCATCGGGATCGTGATACGAGCAGCTGCGAGAAGCGCTATCGATTTGCGGCGATGAAGTGAAACAGGCTGCAATCTGCAACACAGACAGGCGGCCCCTGGTCAAGATCGAAAACCTCCGATATAGCGATCCCAAGATGATGGCGTGCCGGCCGCCGCGCAACCATCATTGAGAAGGAGCGTGTCTGTACGAATCAGGCGGCGAGGCGTTCGTAGCGGTGATGCAGGCCACCGACTTGCGGGATGGCGACGACTCTTCCGATCCTGGGTGGCTGGATCGGGCGCGAGTCTGGGCAATCCTTGTCGAGTGACAGATGGGTGCGGGTTCGTTGGTAGTAATCGACGTACGAGGACAGGACGCAGCGCAGGTGGCGCTCATTGAAGATCACGATGTGATCCAGACACTCGCGGCGGATCGAGCCGATCATGCGCTCGACGTAGGCGTTCTGCCAAGGCGACCGTGGTGCCGTGACGATCTGGGTGATGCCCATGGCTTCGACCCGGCGGCGGAAGTACGCGCCATACGACGCGTCCCGGTCGCGCAGCAGATAGCGCGGAGCGGTGTCCCACGGGAACGCTTCGGTTACCTGGCGTGAGAGCCAAGCGGCAGTCGGATGCTCGGTGACAGCCGTGTGCACGATCTTCCTGCGCTCGTGGCCCAAGATGACCGCAACATAGAGCAGCCGAAACGACGCGGACGCCACAACGAACATATCAATTGCAGCGATGCCTTCGGTCTGGTTGCGCAGGAAGCTCCGCCAAGTCGGCGAGGGCGCACCGGATCTTCGTAGCATGTACTTGGCCACCGTCGCTTGGCTGATCTCGATGCCGAGCTTGAGGATCTCGCCGTGGATCCGAGGCGCACCCCAGAGCGGGTTGGCGCTGCTCATCTGCCGAATCAGAACACGAATCTCGCGATCTACTGACGGCGGGCCTGGTCTCGAACGCCAACGCCAAAACAGGCAGAAGCCTTGACGGTGCCATTGGACGACGGTGGTCGGTTTGACCAACACCATCGCGTCCAGACAGCGCGGCCACAATCGGTAGAGCCAGACCCAGAGCATGCGGTCGATCGCGAACAGCCGGGGCCGACCCGGCCGCTGGCGACGAAGAACGTGCAGTTGATGACGGAGCGCGAGGACCTCTAGTTCCAAGGCCGCCCGGCTACGGAAGCGGCAGGCAGCAACAGAAAGAATCGAACGCGCCAGCGTGAGCATGCCGGGAACACTAAGGCGGTGAATCCCAAAACTCTAGGCTCTTCGGCGCTTTCGGAGTTTCTAGCAGGCACAAGATCGTAGAGATACTCTCATTGCTTGGAACCTCCAGAGAAGCGGTTTAGTCTGCTGATTCACGTTTGCAGAAGTCCGCGATCCCGGTTGGGTCCTTCATTCCGCCGGCTTGAACTTGAAACGACTGAGAGGTGTCGAGATTCCTGACGGTGGTCGTGATCCGTCAGTCGTAACCAGAGACGGCGGGCTGCGTTGAGTATGCATGTTCGGCCCTGTCAAAGTGCTACTTAATGCTCCGCTCGGAGAGCGGTGCCCCGGTCACGCGATCCAGTTTGGCCTTTGCCACAGAATAGGAATAAAGCGCGTCGACGTATGCGGCATCGTCTTGCGTGTAGAAGCGCTCGGCCTCTGTCAGCTCGATTATGTTGCCGAGACCCGCGGTGTAACGTTTCGCTGCTAGTTCAAGCTGCCCCGAAGACGCGGCTAGCGTATCCTCAGCCTGGTGGATACGCTCAACCGATGTCTGCAGCTCGAGGAATGCGCTCTTGACCTCAAACCAGATTCGAAGCCGAAGGTCCTCCATGGCGAATCGAATGGAGTCCCGTTTCGCGTTAGCCTCGTCGATCTGGTGTTGGGTAAGGAAGCCGTTGAAGATCGGCCAGGTCACTACAATTCCCGCGTCAAGGTTATTCGCCGCCGGAAGACCCGTTCCCATGGCGGTGTAACCGGCGGTGGCCTGAACGGACGGGAAGAAGTCGCTGCGCACCTCTGAGATCTTTGCCCCGGCCGCCCGCGCTTCGGCTCTCAGCGTCTCGAGGTCCGGGCGACGCTCGAGGGCGGAGGCGAAGTATGCAGCGATGTCTCCGGTGATTGGCCTATAGGTTAAGACGTCAGCCAGTTCGTATGGCGGAACGTTCGGGCTCACGGCCATGGTGTTGTCCAGCGCGACTCGGGCCGTCGCCAGCTCGTTTGATGCCTCAAGAAGGTTCGTCTCAGTGCGGGACAGAGCTGCGCGTGCGGTAAGCATGTCAATCCTTGGAGTCAGATTCGCGTCAGCCTTCACCGTCGCGTCGTGCAACTGCTCTGTGCGTTGCTCGACGGCCTTATGGTAGACCTTGACCTTCTGGACCGAGGCCAGGAGAGCGAAGTAACGTTGTGCGGCCTCAAAGACGAGATCGAGGTCGGTTAGTCTGACATCCGACTCGGCAGCGCGCGCTTCTTCGGCTCGCTGCCGGATTTGGCCACGAACTCGGCCGAAGTCGAAAAGATATTGCTCAACGCCGACACCGCCGAGAAAGTTATCGGTAGTCGAAAAGCCCTGGCGAGGATCGGGCGGGCCACCGTGCAACGTCCCGGTGATGCGCGGAATGAAGCCCGGATTCAGGTACGTAGTGTTGCCGATCGGATTGTCGGTCGAGCGCAGGTATTCCGCCGCGCTGTAGACCTGAGGCATCAGTGCCGACCGCGCTTCGCCTATCCGTTCGCGGGCCGCCACCGCTTCGGACTCCGCCTCGAGTCCTCGGGGATGGTTATGAAGCGTCAACTCGATGGCACGGTCGAGTGTTAACCTTTCGCCGGGCCTGAGAGTCTCCAGCGACATCGAGCATCGCGGAAACGCGACTATCAGGCACAGAGCGATACAGACGATCAGTGAATTGCGTTTGATTGATATGAGCATCATCTCAGCCCAACGCCTATTGCGTACTGGGGACGACGGGAGAACCTTTAGGAAACGGCGGAGCTCGGGGAACAGCCGCGACGGCCTGACCTTCTGTTAGTGAAGGATCAAGCGCCGCAACCACTTGTTCGTTACCATCCAGGCCGTCGGTGATTTCGGCGTGTTGGCTGGTTCTGATGCCAACACTTACTCTTCTTCTGATCAGCTTTCCGCCCCATACAAGCATCACGTAGTTTCTGTCGTTGTCGTCGCCGACAGCAGAGTCAGGAAGTTGGAGTACTGCGAGATGACGTTCGAGCTCGAGGGTCACGTTCGCATACATCCCAGGATAGAGCTCGTGGCGCCGGTTCTCCAGATCGATTTCGGTCAACATCGTACGGGTCGAGAGGTCGAGTGAAGAAGCGAAGCGCGTGACCGTGGCGTCAAACGAACGCTGCGGAAGATCCTGAAACGTCAGTTTTGCCGGCATCCCGCGCCTGATGAAACCGACGACGCCTTGCGGCGCGTATACGTACGTTCGCATCGTATCGATCATCGCGAGGCTTACGACCGGCGTTGCAGCACCTCCCGGATGCGAGGAACCCTCTTCCGGCGAGAAGGTCGCCTGATCGCCGCCCGCCTTGATTAGCGCACCCGGATCGACGAAGCGGCCGGTAACAACGCCGTCGAATGGAGCGACAATCCTCGTGTATGAGACCATAGCTCGCAGCTCGCCGACCTCAGCTTTAGCCTCGAGGTACTTGCCCTGCGCGATATCGACGTCTTGGCGCGCCACCAGGCGCGGATCGGTCTTCCAGACCTGTTCAAGCCGCTGATAGGTGAGGCGTTGTACATCGAGACTCGCCGCGGCGCGCGCCACGCGTTGTTGGAGCTCCGGTACCTCAATCTCGGCGAGAAGCTGCCCCTTCTTTACCCAGTCGCCCTTGTCTACCGGGATGTTCTTCAGGTAGCCGGTTACTTTGGAATAGAGAGTGGATTCAGCGAATCCGACGAGGTCGCCAGGCAAGGTAATAGAGCGAACGGCATCGCCCCGCTGTGGCCGGACCACGGCGACTGTCGTTCGTGGCTGGGCAATCGCGCTTTCTGCAGGACGAGAGCAGCCGGCCGCGGTCGCCGCCAGCAAAGTGATGATCAGGACACTGGTCGCGAGCTTCAATTGGATACCCGTCGGCGGCTGTAGAAGATTTCGTAGAATGCCGGCACTAGGAACAACGTGAAAAACGTTGAGACCGCCAGGCCGCCGGCCGCCGCGCGTGCAAGTGGAGCGGAAGCTTCGGAACCGGCGCCCAGCTTGAACGCCATCGGCAGCAGCCCGACGATGGTTGCGAGCGTCGTCATCACGATCGGACGCATCCGTATTCGGGCGGATTTCACGATGGCGCGACGCAACTCTTCTCCGCTCCGCCTACGTTGATTTGCGAAATCAACCAGCAAGATCGCGTTGGACACGACGATGCCGACCATCGCTATGATTCCCATGAAAGACTCGATGTTGAGCGTGGTGCCGGTGACGAGCAGCGTCCAGACCACCCCGATGATACCCATCGGAACCGAAAACATGATGATGGCGGGGTCGAGAAACGAGCGAAACTGCGCAACCATCACGAGATAGAGGAGGATGACCGCCAGCGCGAGCCCATAGCCGAAGCTCTGGAATGACGCTCGCATTGCTTCGACCGAGCCTCGGATGTTGATGCGCATTCCGGCTGGCAGCGAGACGCCGTCCAGTGCACGCACGATCGCGCTGCGCGTCCCGCCGAGGTCGTCTGAGCTGGGCGACACGAGCACATCGACGACGCGCTGGATGTTGTAATGCTCGGCCTCGGCGGGATGCTTCTCTCGCGTGATCGTTGCGACATCGCGTAGCAAAAGAGCGCTGTCCCGGGTCCGCGAGCCATCGGCACTACGGACCGGAATATTGCGCAGCGTCTCGATCGAATCGACGCTCTTTTCGGAATACTGCGCGGTGAGGAAGTAGTCATTACCCGAGTGCGGATCGATCCAGATGGAGGGCTCGATCATCTGGTTGGAGGTAAGCGCGGTGATTACGTTGGTAATCACACCGCGCTGCGAGAGTCCCAGCCGGGCCGCCTTCACGCGATCGACGTTGATCCGCAATGTTGGGTAGTCAGCCTCCTCGGCAATGAACGCGCCGCCGACTTCGGGCACGCTCCGCAAGCGATGAGCTATTTCCCGCGCGATGGGAAATAGTTCAGCATAGTGCGAACCCATAATTTGCACATCGACAGGTGCGGCAAGCCCGAAATTGAGTACCGAGTCGACGATACTGCCCGAGGAGAAGAATGTCCTGAGTTCGGGAATCTGTTGTGGCAGTTCGCGCTTCAGCCTCCGTACGTAGTCCCAAGTAGATGCCGAGTGATCCGGCTTGAGCACGACCATCGCAAAGCCCGAATCGCTCGCTGCGTTCGGTGAATAGATCGACGAAAACCCGGGCGCGAGTCCGATGTTCGAGACGATGGTCGAGAGCTGAGAGGCTGGAACTGCCTTGCGGATCGACTCCTCAAGGCGCTCGGTGAGCTGCTCGGTCGTTTCGATTCGGGTTCCGACCGGCGCACGGAACTGGATGACGAACTCGCCTGCGTCGGTCTTGGGAAACAACTCGGTCCCCAAGTACGGGATTGCACCGACGCTCAGCACGAACAACGCAGCAACCGTGCCGATAACGATTGGCTTGTGGTCGAGCGCGTGGTCGAGCCAACCTTCGTAGCGCAGCGCGAAGCGATCGTACGCAGCGATGAAATGGCCAAGAAGACCGCGGCCGCCTTCCTCGGCTTCCCGGCCTTCCTCCGTGGTGAGGAAACGGGCGCAGAAGATCGGAATCACCGTCATTGCAACCAGGTAGGACGCCGCCATCGAGAGCACGACCGCCAAGGACAGGGCACTGAACAAGGATCGCGCCACGCCAAAGAGAAACATCACCGGCGAGAAAACGATCATCGTCGTGACCGTCGAGGCCAATACGGCGAGCGCCACCTCGTCGGCGCCGTCGCGTGCGGCCTGTGACGGCGTCTTACCCTCGGCAAGGTGTCGGTTGATGTTCTCGAGTACCACGGTCGAGTCATCAACCAGCCGGCCGATGGCGAGAGCAAAGCCGCCGAGTGTCATGATGTTGATTGTTGCGCCGCTCATCATGAGCCCGAACGCCCCGGCAAGAATTGAAAGCGGGATCGACAGGAAGATCGCGACTGTCGAGCGGAAACTACCGAGGAAGATCAGGATCATCAATGACGCGAGGACTGCGCCGGAAGCCGCTTCATGCTCAAGGCCCTCAACGGCCGCGCGAATGTATGTGTCCTGGCCAAAGATGGCTTTGACTTCCATTCCTTTGGGGAGGTCGGCGATCTTCGGCAGTACGGCATTTACGCCGTCCACGACCGCGATAGTATTTGCGGATCCCTGCTTCATCACTGGTATGTAGACCGAACGCTGGCCGTTGATCCGCACGACGTTCTGCTGGATCTGCGCCGCGTCCTCAGCGTGACCAACATCGCCGACGAAGACCGGTGCCGCATCGCGCCCAACCTTGACCGGGACCTGGTTGATGTCGTGTGGGTCGGAAATCATGCTGTTGCTGTATACGAAGTAGTCAGTCGAACCGATTTTTGCGTCGCCAGCCGGAATGATCAGATTCGCGTCGTTGAGGGCATGGACGACGTCCATCAGGGTAAGGCCGCGTGATTGGAGCGCGTTGCGGTCAAGATAGGCCATCACCTGGCGATACTTGCCGCCAAACGGCGGAGGCACCGAAGTGCCGGCGACCGTCGCGATCCAGTTGCGGATGTTGTACTGCGCCTGATCGCGGAGCCGGGCTTCGGTGAAACCTTGGCCCGAGACCGTCACGAGGGTGACGGGTAACGCGGATGCTCCCGACTTGAGGATGAGCGGTGGGAGGGTCCCTGGCGGCAGATGGCGCAGATCGGCCATCGCCAGATTGCCCAGCGTAGAAGTCGCAACGCTCAGATCGACGCCAGGCTGGAAGAACACCTTGATGATGCTCACGCCTGGCAGTGAGCGAGATTCCATATGTTCGATATCGCTGCCCAGCGTGAAGAAGCGCTCGAAACGAGTGGTGATGTCGGCCTCAATGTCGAGCGGTGGCATCCCCGGATAGAACGTGGCGACCACAGCGACTGGGATGTCGAGCGTCGGGAATACGTCCACCGGCATCCGCAGCAGCGCGACGACGCCCAGGATGACGGTGAGAATAGCCCCCACTATCACGACGTGGGGATTGCGTAACGAGAAACCAGGCACCCTCGAAGAGACCTCGTTGAGCGATTGCCGCGCCGGAGCTATCTCCGGCCGCCGTTGAAATCACCGCGCTCTTGCGCGGGCGTATCCGCGCAGTGGTTGCGGCTAATCAGTCGCTATGTCGAGGTCTAGAGAAGCGGGACTTGTCCATCCGCGCGGGATGGACCGAGCTTGAACCGTAACAACAGGCGTGTCAGCCGAACCGACGATGCCGGCCTGAAATCCGCCACAAGCTTGACGGGTCCCGTGGCGCTGATCGGCGCGAGCGGCGTCAGCTGAGTTCTCCAATGCACAACGCGATCGCGCGAGTCCCCTTCGGGCTGGGCGACGAACGTGTGGCGCTCAACCCATCGCCCGACCTGTGTAGTCCGATAGCGAGGGCCAAAGTGGTGAACCTGCGTCAGCGGAAAAGCAAGCAGCACTATGAAGCTGACAACCCCGGCAGCCAGACCAAGAGAAATGGGCAGCGGTCGCCGGTGGGATTTGATACAAGCGCCCATCATCGAAACTAGCGTAACTCCCTGCATGATCGACGGTCAAGACGCCTGATTGATGTTCTCGCACACCTCGGACAACCGCGACGCAATGGGAAGCTTACATTCGACCGGACCGTTTTCTCGGTCTGCCGCTCCTCCCATGAGCGACCAGCGTTGCCACCGGCGGATCAGCGATACCGTCCGATCAATCAAGATCGACGCGTGGTTCCCAACGAGGAACCTGGCACGGCGTGCTAGAGCAGCGAGCGCCACCGTCGAGAAGGGAGGCGAAACGGAGCCGCAGGTCAGGTTTGCGGGCAGCCGGAGGGGCCGCGCGCTGACAAGAACGCAAACGACGGCGACGATTCCCGCGCCAGCGCAATCAGCGTTTGCGCGGGCTGTTGGCGGCCTGATACCGATGCATGCAACGAAAGTGCGAGGAGAATTCCGAATGCCGCGACGACGGACGGCTGTTTCATCGTTTCACATCGTTCAAGGACGCGCTCGTCGCCTACTGGGCAGCCTCTTAAAAGAGATAGTCACGAGAGAAACCGAGCTTCGACGGCTCAGGGAGACCGCCTCAACACTTGCACAGCTCGCCGGCGGGTCCGGCGCTCCGCGCGCCGACGGCGGCGCGGCCAAACGGGGCAGCAGGATCAACTGGCGTGCCGTGCTGGCTCAGCTACCAAAGCAGTTCAAGGCGGCCGACATTCGCTCGGTGCGCGGGATTAGGAGCAAGCGATCCTCGGAGATCTTTGCCGGTATCGCTCGTTGGCTGGACGCAGGCCTTGTCGAGCGCAAGTCTCGCGGGCTGTATGAGAGAGTGAATCTGAAGTGAGAGCAGGTTGAACGGCCCCCCGGCTTCTAACCTTTGGCGACGCGCGAAAGCCTGATCGTCGCGCTACTCAGTGTAGCAACGCCAGTTCCAGCACCAAGGTCTCGTTGAGCGAAGGGATGGCGGCGAAGTCGAAGCTTTCGAGACTCTTCACCGCGTCAGCATCGAAAAGTCGAACTCAATGATGTTTCGCTGCGTCGGAGCGGTGATGGGGCACGCGAGAATTCCTGCTGCGCGATCCGATGGACTCCCTGCGGATCGTGGGACTAATGTCCCGTTAGAGCCGCGCCGACGATAGGCGCGACGCCGCGTGCTTCAGGATAAAACCGAGGAGGGCTGGCGATGGCCAAGTATGCGTTCGTCGTAATGACCAATCCGACTGCGGGCAAAGAGCCCGAGTTCAACGAATGGTACAACAGGCATCATATCCCGGACGTCCTTAACGTGCCCGGCTTCGTCTGTGCGCAGCGGTTCCGTCTTGCTGATACGCAGATGGGCGGCGAGGCCAGCAAGGCCTACAAGTACCTGGCCCTCTATGAGATCGATACCGACGACCTTGCGGCCGTGCTCAAGGAACTGCGTTCTCGCGCCGGCACCTCCGAGATCGTGCCGAGCGACGCGATCGATATGAAGAACGTGGGGACCTTCATCTTCACGCCGGTCGCCGAGAAGGTGATGGCGAAGGATGTGCGTCGTCCGCGCCGCGCCGCCTGAATTTCGTCAAGTTTGCGCGTTTAGGAGGGACCGACGGGGCACCGTTGCTGTGCCAGCCGCGCAAGGCGCATGCCAACATCACCAATCTGGCGCTCGATATAAGAGGGCGCTGGCCTGATCGAGCGTTTCCCTGCTCGGCGCTGAAAATTCCCTGTTCGACCAAAAGAATTCCCTGTTCGCTGATCAAAATTCCCTGTTCGGTTGAGTAGGGAATTTGGTCACAAAGCCCCCGTACTTCCGGCGCTTTCTGCCCTTACGGCGACGCTGTTGGACCTGAAAATGCGGAAATTCCCTGTTAATTCCCTGTTTAACAGGGAATTTGACGCGGAGAATGGTTCGCCGGAGACTGCGTCCTCCGCCACGCAGTCTCAGTGGCGCGGCGCTCTCTGGATATTCCGGCAGAAAGGCCCGCCAAGCCGCGGTGATTTCGCTGCCCGCCCACTCGCTCTCGGCCCACCTTGCGCATGAGTCGCGGGTCCAGCGCGCCACTTCTCTATACTGATGATGGCGCCGGTCCCATTTCGCTATCGAATCGCCCACGACAGAGAGACTCTCGTCGGCTTAGCGGGCTTCACGTACCCGTTCCCGGGCGCCTCCAGGATCCGCACGAGATTGAAGTACGCGTTCCGATGGTGCGCGCTGGCGCGCCTCAGGATGTCGTAGGCGCGCCGGTAGTTCTGGCGGAGTCCGGGATCGTCCTCAGCAACGAGCGTCGGCGATACCACCGCATGGCTCAAGTTGAACATGTAGTACTGCGGCATCGGATCGAGCACGCTCAACCAGATCGGCAGCCACGCGGAGACCGAGGCCGCTGCGACCCGGTCGTAATGGCCTCCGAAGCGTGACGGATCGATCGTCTTGCCGATCCGCAGGAACGCAAGCTAGTGATCGAAGGCGCCGAGGTAGCTCGTGCAGATCGCGCCTTCGGGCCGCAATGGCACGTTCCAGCCGTTCTCGAAAAGGTAGTCGAGCATCCTCGTCATGAGGCCGCTGGCGCGCTGTCGAATCCCGTCATCGGACACGAATTGGAGGGCCGCGAACAACCCGAAGAACATCGCGGCGTATTGGTCGCGGCTCGTCGGGTGATCTTTCGTGCACCGGCCGCCGCATCCGACGCCGCGCCAAGTTCTGACGGCGGGCGTGCCTGTCCCGCGTGCTGGCTGGGGGACGCGGCACTTCCGCAGGTCGCCCGGCTACCTCGGGCGCGCTGGCGCGCGCAATGGGGCCAGCGGCGATTTCCCCTTCGGATCGCTCGTAGTAGCTGCGTCCCTTTTTCGTCTCTACGTCGATGAACGACCTCCTCCTGCGGCAAAGCGCATCCCCATCAAAGACTACAGCTGCGCGCGCTTCTCGTTGGCCGGGCGCGGGCTCTATCACCGCGCTTTCCCCTGCTCTCCGGATCGATTACCCTGTTACGTCACGCTTTCGGACGAGGAAAAAGCTCGGCGGGCGAAGCTGCTGGTCACCAGCGCTCCGACACCGGTTCAAAAAGAATGGGCTTAAGCGCTCAGATCAATTTCATTCCGGTGGCGGCCTCAAGTTCAGCAATGGCTTGAGGTCCGCTTTCCACCTTGATCGTTGTCATGCCCATGGCGCGCGCGGGTTTGAGATTGCCGCCAAGATCGTCGAGGAAGACGCACGCGTCGGGCTTCACGCCGAGCTTCTCGCACATCATCGTGTAGATGCGCGGATCGGGTTTGCGGATACCGACCTTCGACGATTCGATCAGCTCGTCGAACAGTTCCACGATCTCGCGCGCATAGAGCGAGCGCCCCGCGTCGGTGCCGCCGGCCGCGTTCGTCGGCATGTTGTTGGTGATGCAGCCGGTCTTGAACCTGGTCTTGATGCGACGCAGCGCCTCGATCATCTCGGGCCGGAAATCGCCCGCCAGCAGCGGAAGGACGTCGTGGCCCGGTATGTGATGGCCGAGCGCCTTGGCTTCCACCGCGAAGGCCTTGTCAAAGCCGGCCATATCGATGTGCGAGCGCTCGAACCGCGCCCAGGCATTGTTCTCATGATTGGTAGAATTGATCTTGCGAATCACACCAACCGGAATGCCTTTTTCGCGCTCGTAGCGCGCGAAGGCCTCAAACGGCGAGGTCGTGAACACGCCGCCGAAATCCCATATCACTGCTTCGATCATGTCATTCCTTGGCGTCGCGCAGCGCGTCGAGACCTACTTCGGTGACCTGAGACAGGAGGAAGTCCCGGCGGCTGCGCTTGTCGAGAGTCCCCATCCATGCCTCACGGTGCTGCTCGATATCTGAATCTCGCAGCGGACTCGCAGTAGACAACCCCCTGGATCTTGGATCTCGGCTGGCGCTTTGCGAAAGTCGGAATAGAAGCCGATTACTCCGTGAACTTCAGCGTGCGAAAGATTGAGCACGCGCGCGATCGTCCGACGCTCTGCTCGGGAATGCAACCTAGGCGGTCCTGGATCTCGCGCAGGACAACCATCAGCGCTCCCGACCTAATTCTTGAGCCGCGACGCAATCGCAGAGACCGCACTTGGTTCGTGGTCGGCCTGACGGCTATCGCGCATCGGCGGGTGGTCACTTGCGAATGACAAATTCGCCCGTGAAGTGCGCGACGCAGGCCATTACATGCGTGATCGCATCGGTGTCGTATTGGTCTCCTGAACGGTAGGTTTCGAAGAACGAATTCAGGCGGATGACGCGTTGCGGCCAGGCCCCGACCGCTTGCAAGCCGATTGCGACACCGTAGTTGGTGAATGCGAACTTGACTCGCGGCGTGTCGGGCTGGCGGCAGAAGTAGCCGGGCGAATCGACCCACATCCGGTCAAGCATCGTCAGGCTCCGCTCGCGATGGACTTCCGCCCATCGCTCTCCGGGAAAGAAGTGGCTCATCCACAGCATCATACCAAGCCCCAGGTCCTGCGTGATGACCAGTTTCTGATAACTCCGCTCGATGATCGTCTTCATCTCACCGATCTCGCCGGCGAGCGCCTCTGCGTCGAGCAGTCTGTATACGGCGTAACCATGGAATGGATCGAGGGCCCCCAGTCCGAACCCGGGATAGGGACCGCTCAGATCCTCAAGCATCTTCCAAACCACGCCCTCGCTCGGGATCACGAATGCGGAATGGATCTCTTTTGCTAGCGATATTCCCTTGGCGCGATAAGCTGGACGAACCTCGCCGAGACGGCCGAGAGCGAACATCCACATCGCCAGATAGTGGAAGTACTGACCGTCCCGATCCGGAGCCTCGCCGATTCGCAAGCCCCGCGGGCGTCCGAGTACGCGTTCAACATCCGCGACGATCTGCTCGGCCTGATCGAGAAGGTTGCTGTGTCCGAGCCGGTGATAGAGCGAAACCAGCAGGACGACGCCGAACGCGTCGGTCCAGAGGTATCGGAGACCGTTAGGCCAGATTCGTTGCTCGCGCATCCAGCGGAGCCTCGCCAATACGGTCTCGATATCGGCCGCCACGCGAAGCATCCGCCAGCGAAAAGCCGGCTAGACCCCGAACGGAAAGGTCTCAGGCACGCCGTGAGTCGCCACCGCCGGAAGTGCCGATACCGCCCGGGTCTCGTCGAACCAGATGTATTCGTCGAATTGGCGCGGCAGGCAAGCCTGGAAGTAGTGGCTCTGCAGCTCGGACTCCGGGCGATAGATGACGCCGATTGCGCGTTCGAGTCGCGCAGCCATCAGCTCATCGCGCACAGCCTGCCTTCTCGGTTGCTTGAGATGCAGCATGAAGGCATCGACACCGGAATCGTGGCAGAGCCGCTCATAGCTGATCTCGTGCGAAGGCCGAACGCGCTTGATCTCCATCGGGCCGTCCCACTCCGAGGCTGCGGCTACAGTCCCGTGGTCGGTGCCGAAGCCGACGTTGAACGCCGCATCACCGAAGCGGCTGCGGCATAACTGACCGACGTTGTGCTCGCCACGGGCGCCCATCTCGGTGGCCGCGGCATCGCCGACGTGGGAATTATGCTCCCAGACGATGACCTTGCTGCCGGGACCGTGGAAGTCGAGCAGCCGCTCGAGTGTGTCGAACATGTGCTGGTCGCGAAGATTCCAAGATTCGACGGACCCGTAGTACATCAGGCGGTAATACTGCTCGGCCGCGGCGACTACTTGGGCGTTTTGGGCCGCATCGAAGAAGCGATCGCCATCGCGCTCGGAGTACTCGATCCGCCGCTTAAGCATGTCGCGCAGCATCGCGACCACGGGCGCTTCGCAGCTTCGATAGGGATCGCTCAGCGCGGCCCGTCCATAGGTAGCAGGATCGCGTTCCCATGGGGTGAGCAACCCATAGCGCCGCCGGGCAATCGCCGCCATCGCGGGATCGACGCCGTTCAAATAGTTGATTACCGCACTGATTGACGTGAACAGACTGTAGAGATCGAGCCCGTAGAATCCGGTGCGGCGTTCTGGATCAGATACTTCGGCGTTGTAGGCGCGGAGCCATTCAACCATCTCCAGGGTCTCGTGGTTGCGCCACATCCAGGTCGGGAACCGGGTGAAGGCCTTCCATTGCTCCTGTCGCACCGGCTCATGCCGCGCATACTGGTCGATGCGGTGAGCGTCGGGCCAGTCGGCTTCGACCGCTACGAAATTGAAGCCCCGCCGCAGGATGAGTTCCTTCGTGATTCGGGCCCTCATTCGGTAGAACTCGGAAGTCCCGTGAGTGGCCTCTCCCAGCAGTACCACGCGCGCATCGCCGATTCTGTCGAGCAGGGGGCCGAGGTCAACCTTCTCGATATCCGCGATCGGTTCCGCAGTCTCGCTGATCAGTTTCGCGACGGTCTGTGGCCGGCTTGTCGGCGAGGATAGGCGCGCGGGCCTTGCGACGCCTGTGTCCCATCCTTCCGCCCCGATCAAAGGGACGAAGTTCACGCCACCGAGGTCTTCCTCGTCGAACCGCTCCGGGCCCACCCGGGTCACGCGCATCAAGCGCTGCGATCGCGGTGTGTCGCCGACCGGAATAATCAGGCGGCCGCGCACCGCGAGCTGGCGCAGCAGCGCGCGGGGTACTTGCGGGCCTCCCGCAGTGACGACAATCAGGTCATAGGGCGCGTGCTCGGGCCAGCCGAGGGTTCCATCGCCATGAAGAACATTGATGTTGTCGTAGCCGAGTTCAGCGAAGCGGCTCTTCGCGAGCCGGACGAGCTCTTCATGCCGCTCGACGCTGCGGACCTCGGCGACCATTCGCGAGAGAACCGCCGCGGCATAACCTGAACCCGTTCCGATTTCGAGCGCGCGATCGCTCCGAAGGGGATTGAGGCTCTCGATCATCAGCGCCACGATGTAGGGCTGCGAGATGGTCTGCCCTCCCTCGATCGGAAGAGGTGCGTCCTCGTACGCGAACTCGGCCATCTCCTTCGGCACGAAAGCCTCGCGCGGAACGGTTCGCATCGCTTCAAGTACAACCGGGTTGCTAACTCCGCGTGCGGCGATTTGTCTATCGACCATCCGCCGCCGCTCACTGCCAAATTCACGCATCGCGCTATCCTCCCGATCGTTCGAACCGCGTGCTTGACGTCCAAATCGCTTCTTTACTTTGAGTGATTTTGTGGGTCGTTCCTCGTGTTGCAAGAGCCTTGCCACCGCGCAGCCGGCGCGGCGTTGTGCAGTTCACGCTCGACATGTCCGAATGCTGCCTTTAGATGGCGCGAACAGCACCAATCGCTGACGCTGATCGCGTCAACCGGAGAGACGAAAGGCTGCGAGGTGCAATGCAGGGCACCGTAGGTGCTTGCGAGCTTCTCTCCCGGGATCACCCTCAGCCCTGTGTGGCAGAGGAATTGCTACCTCGGCTTCGTAAGTCGAGCGATCAGAGCTCAACGGAGCAGGGTGTCATGCAACACCGATGCGCTGCGGTCGCCGGCGGGTTGGGAGTGGGAAGCCGTACAGCCCTCGAAGGAGCAAGCACAGATGAACCGTGATTTCGAAATCAAACAACTATTGCGCGCTTATCGCAAAGGGATCCTGAGCGAAGCGGCATTCTCCGAGGAGATGCAGCGGCTCGAACAGGGTTCGCTCCCGGAGGAACGCGATGAAGGCGGCTTCCGGGCCTTCGGACGGCTCTACCGCTCTGAACGGGACGCCGTCGTGAGCTTCCTCGACGAACTGCGCGCGGCGCGGGCGCAAGCTGCGGTTGGCTTTGCAAAGTGGAGCGGTATCTGCCAAACCGACGGCCTTCGTACGGGGCTGGCAATCGTGGCGGAACGCGAAGCCTATCAAGCGAGGATTTTCGGCCGGCGCGTCCAAGAACTCGGCGGCGAACTGCGGGCGGTGGGCAACGAGCAAAGCGTCAAGCTTGCCGAATTACTCGCTCGGTCCGATCTGCCCGATGCCGAAAAGCTGGCTTTTGTTGCTTCGCTCTCGCGTGAGCCGAAGGAGGCGGTCAGACCGATCCTCGAGTTCGCCTCCCTGTTGAGCCAGGACTCCGAGACTCGCCAGGCTTTGCGGCTTGCCGCCGAGGACGAATTCTCCTCGACGGGTTGGTTGCACGAGATGAATGCTGCGCTCACTGCGGCAAGTAACGGCGCCTCGAAGCCGTAGCCTCAGTGAGAACCGCGCGGTTCCGCATCCTGATTTGAAAGTTCATCAACTATCTGCCGCTGATGCTGTTGCCAGCCTCAACAGCAGCTTGGCCGGGTTGTCGTCTGGCGAGGCGGCGCGCCGGCTGCGTGAGTACGGCCCCAATCGGGTGGAAGAAGTTGCGGGCGAACCGCTGGTATTGCGATTTCTCAAGGAGTTCACGCATTTCTTCGCGTTGATCCTGTGGCTGGCCGCAGCGCTGGCCTTTGCAGGTGAATGGAGTGACCCGGGGCAGGGCATGGCGAGGGTGGGCTATGCGGTGGTCGCGGTGATCCTGATCAGCGGTCTGTTCTCCTTTTGGCAGGAATACAGGGTCGAACGAACTCTCGCGGCGCTGCGCGCGCTGCTGCCGCAGCATGTCGAGGTCCTACGCGACGCCAGAATTGTCAGACTCCTCGCAGAGGAGTTGGTGCCTGGAGATATCATCCTCTTGAGTCAGGGCGACAACATCGCTGGAGACTGCCGGCTAATCGAAGCCTTCGGAGTTCGGGTCAACAACGCGGCGGTCACTGGCGAATCCTTGCCGAAAGCTCGAAACGCCGACCAATCCGAAGAACAAGAGCTGATCCATGGCAGAAACATCCTGCTCGCTGGTACTTCGATGGTCTCCGGCGAGGCCAAGGCAGTTGTCTTTGCCACCGGCATGCACACCGAATTTGGCAAGATCGCGCACCTCACTCAGACCGGCCAAGCGGCCGTCTCGCCGCTGCGGGAACAAGTCGCCCATCTGAGTCGCATCATCGGCATCCTGGCCGTCGTGATCGGGCTTGCGTTTTTCGCAATCAGCCGGGTAATCGGCGTCCCGTTTTGGGATGGATTCATCTTCGCGATCGGCATCATCGTCGCCATGGTGCCAGAAGGCCTGCTTCCGACGCTGACGCTGGCGCTGGTTCTGGCCACCCAGCGCATGGCCAAACGAAACGCACTGATTCGGTACCTGCCTTCGGTCGAGACGCTCGGCGCCACGACCGTGATTTGCACCGATAAGACCGGCACGCTGACGCAGAACCAGATGGCGGTAAAGCAGGTTTTCCTTGGCGCCCACCCCGATTCGGATCGCGTGGATGAAATCGGGCGGCAGCTGGCGGAGTCTTACCGGCCTTTCTTTCTGGCGGCCCGCTTATGCCACGATCTCAGAGAAAGTGAGCAGCACGGACGGTTGTTACTTTCAGGCGACCCCATGGAGATCGCCTTGGTCAAAAGGGCACAGCAATCCCTGCCGACGCTCCCCGCCTGCCAGAGGTTGCACGAAATTCCCTTCGACGCTGATCGCATGCGGCTTTCTACAGTGTACGCAATGCAGGATGGCCCAACCCTGTATTGCAAGGGCGCACCCGAAGCCGTCGTTCCCCTGTGCAGCCGGATTCTGGTGGACGGCGATATTCGTGTATTCAGTTCCGAGTTGCGCGCGAAGGTGCGCGAAGCCCAGGAAAACATGGCCGCGCAAGGCTTGCGAGTAATCGCGATGTCCTACCGATCACTCGAACCTGAGTGGCATCAGGCGCCTCTCGAACAAGATCTCGTTTTTGCCGGGCTGGCTGGCTTGGAGGACCCGCCCCGTGCGGAGGTGCCGGAGGCACTGCGCAGATGCCGGGAAGCCGGCATCAAAGTGATTATGGTCACCGGCGATCATCCCCACACGGCCAAGGCGATCGCGCTGGAGATCGGACTCGTCGGGCAGTCAGGCAGCCCGGTTGTGATCACGGGCGAAAAACTGCGGGCACTAACCGACACTCAGTTGCGTTTGGCACTCGACGCGCCCGATATCATTTTTGCCCGCGCGGGCGCAGACCAGAAAATGCGCATCGTCGAAGCGCTGAAACAAAAGGGGCATGTGGTAGCGGTGACGGGCGACGGCGTAAACGATGCTCCCGCGTTGAAGAGTGCGCACATCGGGATCGCAATGGGAATTACGGGTACAGACGTGGCCAAAGAGGCGGCCGACATGGTGCTGCTGGACGATAATTTCGCCAGCATCGTGAACGCCATTGAGGAAGGACGAGCGGTCTTCGACAATATCCGCAAGTTCCTCACCTACATCCTGGCGCACAATGTCCCCGAGTTGATTCCTTACCTGGCTTTTTCGCTGTTCAGGATCCCGTTGGCACTGACGCCCATCCAGATTCTGTCGATTGACATGGGGACCGACTCGCTAACCGGGCTGGGATTGGGCGTCGAAAAACCGGATCCACAGGCAATGTACCGCCCTCCGCGATCTCAGCGCGAGCGGCTGTTCGATTGGCCCCTGGCCCTGCGCGCTTACCTGTTTCTCGGCATGATCGAAGCCGGCATAGCCATGGCGGCCTTCCTTTTTGTGCTGCGGAGCGGCGATTGGCACTACGGCGCAAGGTTGGATGGCCATGACCTGCTCTATCAGCAAGCCACCACTGGGTGCTTCAGCGCCATCATCGTGATGCAGGTGATAAACGTTTTCTTGTGTCGAAGCTCGACCAGATCAGTATTTTCAACCGGGATTTTCGGCAACCGGCTAATCTTGTTGGGTGTAGTTTGGGAAATCGCGCTGCTGCTGCTGATTGACTACACGACTTGGGGCAATGTCGTCATCGGAACGGCGCCCTTGAGCCGAATGGTATGGCTTCTTGTGATACCCTTTGCAGTCGGCATGCTCGCTCTCGAAGAACTGCGCAAGAGGATTGCTGGTCACTGGATTACTGGTCAAGTGACTCGATAATCAGTCGCAAGTATCAACGGAGAGATTTACCGATTGAGTCATTTTGCTCGATGAAGATGTCACTTCGCGCCGCTCATATCCGGGCCTGCGACGCTCGGTGTCGGCGGGACCGGTGACGGATCGATGGCCGCCGCGGGCATCGCGCTGTTGCCAGCGGTCACGGGCGGCAGGCTCTCCGCGGGAGCATTCGCGTTCGTGCCGGCACCGCTAAAGGGATGCGTCAGAGAGTAAAGGCCGCGCATTATCGGGAGACCCCATCCGCCGCCGCCCAGCAGGTTCTTGGCGTCGTTGTAGAGCCCCGGATCATTCACCAGCAAGCCGGCAGTGCCCTGACCCGTGTTGATCTTGCGCAGAATCTCCTCGAGATTGCGCGACGAATCCCGCAGCTCGCGCATCACCTCGTCGGCATACTGCCGATCTTCGATCAGTCGCGGCGCGAGTCCCTGCGCCTTTTCCAGCCGCGCAGTGAGCGTCTCGATACGCTCGGCTGAGACCTTGAGCGAGGCGGCCGAAGCCGCGAAATCCTGGACCACTTTGCGGCCATTGACCTTTTCGCTGAGCATCGCTCCGGCCAGGCCCTGTCCACGGTTGATGCGCGACAGCATCAGTTCGAGCTGGATCGACGCACGGTCCAGATGCTCGAAGGTTTGTTGCATCGAGGCCAGCGAGAATTTGTCGCCGCGCATTAGCTGGCCCAGCAGTCCCTTGCCCTTTTGCATATCGTCGAGAAGATCTCGCAGCGAGCTAGACACCGACATGACGTTGGCGAACAGATCGCCCGCATTCTTCGGCCCCATGATCGTCTCGTAGTCGACCGGGTCGTGAGCCGTGAGCACACTGCCCGGGCTCACCGGAGGCGCGCCGGGAGTTCCCGGACCGATCTCGATGAATTTGTCACCCAGCAGGCCCATCGTCCTTATCCAGCACTCCGCGTCGGCGCGCATGCGGTCCGCCGCCGCGCCATGGACCCAGAAGCGAACCACGACGTAGGTCGCATGCGGATCGGCGGGAAAGCGGATCGACTGGACCGCTCCGATATCGACCCCCGCGAGCGTCACGGGCGCGCCGGTCTGGAGCCCGTTGGTGCGATGGAAGTGCGCCTCGAAGATCTCGGTCGAGCCGATGAATCGGCGCGCACCGCCGATCGAGAAGACCGCTGCGCCCAGGATCGCCAAGGCTGCCATTATCAGCAAGCCCACCGCCACGTTCGAGTATCTCTGCTCGGCCACCGGCCTGCTTCGAGCGTCCGCTAGCTGGCGGCGCCTACGAACTCCTTCATCAATTCGTCGCTGCTGGTGCGCGCCTGCTGCGCCGTCCCGGTGAATCGTATCCTGCCGCCGTCGAGCAGTGCGAAGCGATCGCCAACCATGAACGCGCTCTTCACATCATGGGTGACCACTACCGAAGTGAAGCCCAGACGCCGCTGCAGGCTACGGATGAGCAGATTAATCTTGCGAGTCACCAATGGGTCGAGCCCGCTGGTTGGCTCATCGTAAAGCACCCCATCGGGCTCGAGCGCGAGCGAGCGCGCCAGTGCGACCCGCTTCTTCATCCCGCCCGACAGCTCGGCCGGATACAGGCGCTCGACGCCGGAAAGCTCGACCTGTTCCAGCAGTTCGGCCACACGATGGCGGATCACGGCTTCAGGCAACCGGGTATGCTCGTGCAGCGGGTAGCTGATGTTTTCGTAGACCGTCAGCGAGTCGAACAGCGCGTTGAGCTGGAAGACCATCGCGACCTTTTTGCGCACCGCCGCCATCTCGTCCTCGCTGAGATCATTGAGGCGCTGGCCATCGACCATCACCTCGCCCCGATCGGGCCGCAGCAGTCCGTTGAGATGGCGCAGCAAAACGCTCTTGCCCGAGCCGCTGCCGCCGAGCACGACCAGCGTCTCGCCGTGCCCCACTTCGAGATCAACGCCGCGCAGCACAAAATTGTCGCCGAAGGACTTCTCGAGCCCGCGGACCAGGATGAAGGGCTGACCCCCGTTGTTCATCAGACCGTCAGGAACATCTTGGTCAGGAAGAAGTCGGAAATCAGCACACTGATCGAGGCCGCGACCACGGTCGAGGTCGTGGCGCGGCCCACACCGTCGGCGCCGCCCGTGGTTGCGAGCCCGCGCGCGCAGGCGATGATCGCGATGATGTAGGCGAAGACCACGGCCTTGGCCAGCCCGGTCAGCACGTCGCTCATTGTCAGGTTCTGCATCATCGAAAAGTAGAAGTATTCGGCGCTGAGGCCGAGCTGCGTCACTGCGATTACCAGTCCGCCGAGCAAACCGATCGCGTCGGCGAGGATCGTCAGGAGCGGCAACATCACCAGCGTGGCCAATACGCGCGGCACGACCAGCTTCTTGATCGGATTGCAAGCCAGCGCCCGCAGTGCATCGATCTGCTCGGTCACTTTCATCGTGCCCAATTCGGCTGCGATTCCGGCGCCGACCCGTCCGCCCAGCATCAGGGCCGTCAGAACCGGGCCCATCTCGCGCAGCAACGACAATCCCATGATGCGGCTGACAAAAATCTTCGCGCCGAACTTGCTAAGGAAATGGCCCATCTGTAGCGCCAGGACCATACCCGTGAAGATCGCGGTCAAATTAACGATGTTAAAGGAACGCACGCCGATGTAGTCGAGCTGTTCAACGAAAAGGCGATACTCGAAAGGCCGCCGAAACAGGCAGCGCAGGAAGTCTCGGGACAGCAGCCCGATCTCCCCCAGTTGATCGAGAAATCTGAGGAGCAATGTTTACTGCGCCGTGCGCCGGCGCTTTCATCGAGCCTAAGCGAGCCAGCGCGCGTCGGCAACTATGGCTTGTCGGCTGGCCCGTGACTCCGATCGCTACAGTAGGGGAGGCTCCGCTCACGACTCTCGAAGCGTGCTACGCGTTGCACACTCCTCTTCTTTAGTGGTCTCCTTGGAAAGCTTTAGAGATACCGACACATGACATGGAAACCGATTGAGAAGCAGCGCCAGGGCTGGGCCGTCGTCCCGAACATGCTGGACTATGAGCATGCCCGGGGCGCGTTCTCTTGGACGGGAGCCCGACACCTGCTCGATGGGCTTCCTGGCGGAGGTGGACTCAACATCGCTCACGAAGCGGTCGATCGCCACGCCACCGGTGAGTGCCGGAATCACCTGGCGCTGCGCTGGCTCGGTAAACGCGGGGAAGTGCGTGACTTCACCTATGCGGGCTTGCGCTCTCTGACCAACCGTTTCGCGAATGTCCTTGGACGCCTTGGCGTGAGCAAAGGCGAGCGAGTCTTTATGCTGGCCGGGCGAATTCCCGAACTCTACATCAGCGCTGTCGGCGCCTTGAAGAATGGCAGCGTCTTCTGCCCGCTCTTCTCGGCCTTCGGCCCCGAGCCGATCCGCCAGCGAATGAGCATCGGCGACGCCAATGTGCTGGTTACGACGGTCGCACTCTACAAGCGAAAAGTGGCCGATGTGCGCGCTTCCCTTCCCAGTCTTCGGCACGTCCTATTAGTCGGTACCGCTGAGGAGATTCGAGCGATTCCTGAGACGAACGACTTTCATCAGCTGATGACGGAAGCAGATGACGACTTCGTCATCCCGCAAACCGACCCCGAGGATCTGGCGCTGCTTCACTTCACCAGTGGCACTACTGGCAAGCCCAAGGGAGCCATGCATGTGCATGAAGCGGTCGTCGCTCACCACATGACCGGCCACTTCGCCCTGGACTTTCACCCTGACGATGTTTTCTGGTGTACCGCCGATCCGGGTTGGGTGACCGGCACCTCCTACGGGATCATCGCGCCTCTGACGCACGGCATTACGTCGATCATCGATGAAGCCGAGTTTGATGCCGAGCGCTGGTATGAGCTTCTGCAAAACCAGCGAGTCTCCGTTTGGTACACGGCTCCGACCGCGGTGCGCATGATGATGAAGGTCGGAACGGAGGTGATACGCAAGTACGATCTCAGCCGTCTGCGCTTCGTCGCCAGCGTTGGCGAGCCACTAAATCCCGAGGCGGTAGTGTGGGGTCAAGAGGCCTTCGGACTTCCCATTCACGACAACTGGTGGCAGACCGAGACCGGCGGGATCATGATCGCCAACTATGCCGCGATGGATATTCGTCCGGGTTCCATGGGCCGCGCGCTACCCGGAATCGATGCGGGCATCATCCGTCGCCAGCCGGATGGAACAATCGAAGAAGTGACCGAACCTGAAGTTGAAGGCGAGCTCGCGCTCCGGCCGGGATGGCCCTCGATGTTTCGCGGCTACCTGCACGAGGAGGAGCGCTATCGCAAGTGCTTTGCTGGGGGTTGGTATCTCACCGGCGATCTGGCCAGGCGTGAC
>JBGPUE010000012.1:0-59793 GCA_041491005.1 Binataceae bacterium (SeqCode)
CCGAACAGCGCGAAGATCCCGTCGCCCATCGATTGCGCCACCAGGCCGTCGTAGCGATGGACCGCGTCGATCATCAGCTTGAGCGCGGGATCGACGATCGCGCGGGCCTCCTCGGGGTCGAGGTCCTCGATCAACTCCATCGAGCCCTTGATGTCCGCGAACAGCACCGTCACCGTCTTGCGCTCGCCGTCGAGCGGTACGGCTTCCGAATCGGGCTCCGCCTGGCCTGCGCTGCCGACTCTCGCTTCGGCGGCTCTTGCACGGGGCGTCTGCCGTGTTCCCAACGGAGCAGCGCACTCGCCGCAGAATCGGTCACCGGGCCGGTTCTCGAATCCGCATCTCTCGCACACGATCCCGAGCGGAGCGGCGCATGCCGTGCAGAACTTTGCGCCTTGGCGGTTATCGGAGTTGCAGCTGGAACAGCGCATCGGCGCAGTTCTACGCCTCACGCGGCGCAACGTCTAGCGCATCAAGCGCAAACGCTCGGACGGAAGACAGATGTAGCATCCGCGCTCAGATGCGCGATGGTGCGCCGCGCCGATGAATTGACGGCGCTCAGCTGTCGCTGGGGTCGGTCTGAAGGGCTTCGAAGTAGAGGATTCGTTGGCAACTCGGACAGAAATGGATCTGCAGGCACTTGAGCACTTCGTTGTAGAGCTGCGGCGGGACGCTTCGGCGGCACCCTTGGCAGGTCCCATCTTTCACCAGCACCACCGCCTGCCCGCCCCGCCGGCTGAAGATCGTCTCGTAACGTTGCCGCAGGCCCGTCTCGATCTGCGCCGCCAGCTTGTCGCGCTCGATGCGCCGCTGTGTCAGCGCCAGCTTGATCTCTTCCAGTTCCGCCGCGATCTCTTTCTCCGCCGACTTGAGCTCCGCGCGCTTCTTTGTGGCCAGCGCGTCGAGCTCCTTGATCCGCCCGGCACGCGGATCGGCCGCTTCCATTATCCCGATCAGCTCGCCTTCCAGGCGCTGATTGTTCTCCTTGAGCGACTCGATCTCGTGACCAATTGCTTGCAGTTCCTTGTCGTTGCGCACCGCATTGATCCGCATCCGCTTGGTGCGAATCTGCGTTTCCCCTTCGGCTAGCGCATTCTCCATTTCCCGGCGCGCCAGTGCCGACTGCCGCTCTTCGACCTTCAGCCCTTCGAGTTCGCTCGCTGATTGTTCGACGATATCGCGAAGCTGGCCGGTGCGTTCACTCAACCTGGACAAGGCCTGCTGCTGCTCGCTCAATGCCTGATCGAGCGCCTGCAGCGCCATAAGCCGAGTTATTTCTTCGCGCAAATCACTCCTCCTGCTTGCGATCGCCAAGCGCAATCCGCGGCTGGAGCGTAATCGACGGCCAACAGCGGCCGGTGCGGGAGGCGGTCTGATAATGTGGGCCCACCAGGATTTGAACCTGGGACCAGCCGGTTATGAGCCGGCAGCTCTGAACCAGGCTGAGCTATGGGCCCCGAAGGGAACATCGAGTCCTTTCATGGTAGCAACAATCGCAAGCTCATTTAAAGTCCATCAGGTGCCTGCGCCCAATTCGCGTTACTTCGCCTAGATCTTCTCTGCCTCGCGCCTGAGCGCGATTATTTCCTGCGCGTCGGCCGCACCTTCGCTACTCTCGCTCGCCTCTGACGCCGATCGCGCCAGCTGCGCGGTCTTCCGCGTGCGCTCGCGCCGTTCCAGCGCCCGCCCGTATGCGTGCACCAACGCGCGCGCTCGCCCGGCGTCATCGATCGTCTCTGCCACCATCAATTCGCTCAGGTGAGACCTCTGGTCATCATTCAGACGCTGAGCGATCGCCGCCTGAAACTCGGCTCCGGCCGCGCCCACTTCACATAGCTCTTCGATGAGCTCTTTCGGGGCCTCTGCTTCCACCCGCCCAGCATGTAATCGGATTTCCGCGCGCAGCTCTGGATGACCTATCGCCATTGCCAGCAATCCGATCTCCGCTTCCGCCGCCGCATCGCGGACCCCCTGCACTCCGTGAGCAGCCGTTTCCCTCGCCGCGCGTCCCATTGATCGCGGGCGCCTTCCCTCCCGCCGCAGAATCTCTTCGCTCACTCCCAGCGCATCGGCTGCCCTGCGCGCCAACAAGTCGAACTCGAACGGATTGTTCACCTGCCGGAGCATCTCTGCGACGCGTTCCGCCGCGCGCGCTTGCGCCATCAGCGATCCCTTCGCGGAGCCCGCCTCGTTCTCGATGAAATAGTCCACCAGCAGCTTTGCGTCATCGATCAGCTTTTGGAACTCGGCCGTTCCGCGCTGTGCGATGAGCGTGTCCGGATCGAATCCTGTGGGGATGAAGATTCCCTTCCCCAACAGCCCCGCCTCCAGGAACACGCCCAATGCCCGCAGCGATGCCGCCTTGCCTGCGCTGTCGCCATCGAAGCACGCCAGCACGTTGCGCGTATGCCGCGCGAGCAACCGCAATTGCTCCACCGTCAGCGCCGTGCCCAATGTCGCAACCGTCTCCTTGAAACCGGCCTGCCACAGCGCGATCGCGTCGATATACCCCTCGACCACGATCGCACGATCGGCTCGTGCGATCGCCGCGCGCGCCTCGAACAGGCCGTAAAGATTGCGCGCTTTTGAGTAAAGCGGCGACTCCGGTGAGTTGATGTACTTGGGTAGCCGCGCGTCGAGCACCCGTCCGCCGAATGCGATCGTGCGGCCCTGCCCGTCGCGGATCGGAAACATCAGCCGCGCCCGGAACATGTCGTACAACTCCGCACCGTCGCGCTTGATGGCGCCGATTCTCACGCCCGCGTCGGCCAGCCCGCGCTTCGCGAGCGCCGTAGCCAGCGATGATGACGACGCCGGAGCGAATCCCAGCCTGAATTCGCCGGCCGTCTCCGCTGTGATGCCGCGATTCTTCAGGTACTCGCGCGCACCACCGCCAGCCGTCGTATTCCACAGCACATGCGCAAAGAACTCGCTCGCAACTCCCGCCGCATCCTGCATCGACTGGCGCGCCGTCTCCTCGGGGCCGTTTCGTTCGCGCTCATGCAGCGCCACGCCGTAGCGCTTGGCGAGCGATCGCACTGCTTCGGCGAAGTTCAGCCCCTCGGTCTTCATCAGGAAGTCGAACGCGGTTCCGCCCACCTGGCAGCCGAAACAATAGAAGAATCCGCGCTCCCGGTTCACCGAGAACGATGGCGTCTTCTCCTGATGGAACGGGCACAGCCCAACGAAGTTGCGGCCGGCCTTCCGCAGCCGAACCTGCGCGCCGATTATTTCGACGATGTCGATGCGGCCGCGCAGTTCGTCGAGCTCGCCTTGCGAGAACGCCGCCATCAGCCAACCAGCGCCGCCAGCCGCTCGGGATAGTTCGTCATGATACCGTCGACTCCTGCCTTGATCTTCGCCCGCATCTGATTTGGGTCGTCGACCGTCCAGACGTAAACCTTCAGCCCTTGCTGATGTGCCTCAGCACAGAACGCCGCGTTCGCGAGCTTATAGTGCGGATTGATCGCGAACGCCTGCATCGCTAGGGCGGCTTCGATGAGATGCTCCGCCTTTTCCTCCGCGAGCAGCCCGATCCGCACCCCCGGCTCGATCGCTCTCGCCCGCCGCAGCGCGTCCCACTCGAAGCTCGACAGCATCGACGTCTCGAGCTCCTCGTACTTGCGGATCAGCTCGCATGCCATGCGCTCGGCGCCGGCACACTTCAGCTCGATGTTGAGCGCGCAGCGTCCGTGCGTCAGTGCAAACACTTCATCCAGCGTCGGTACCCGCTCACCCGCGAACCGCGCGCCGAATTCCCCGGATACCTCCAACCGCTTGATTTCCGCCAGCGTCGCGTCGGCCACGCGGCCCTGTCCGTTGGTCGTTCGCTCCAGCGTTTCGTCATGGATTACTACCGCGCCGCCGTCGCGCGTGAGCATCACGTCCAGCTCGCACATGTCGGCGCCCGCCTCGATCGCGGCGCGGAAGGCCGCGAGCGTGTTCTCGGGATAACGTGCACTGGCGCCGCGATGCGCGATGTTGACAACTCGCATCCGGCAAAATTCTAACACCTTCTCCGCAACGCGGCATTCGACGCCGCCCGATCCATCAACAGCGCGGGATCGCTCTTACACTTGCGGCGTCGGTGTCGTACTCTTCCGATCGCTGATGTCTGCCGCGAAGAAACCGGCAAGCTATCTAAGCGCCGTGTTCACCGTCCCTCCTGCGATGGCTGACGATGCCGCCGCGATTCTCATCGCGCGCGGTGCTCTGGGATGCGCCGTCAGACCACGCCGCGTCCGCTCGAATGCCGGCCCCGTTCAGCTCGAAGTCTTCTTTGACCGTCTTTCCCCGCGTCAATTCGCAACCCACCGGATGGCCCTCGCAGATGCCGGTATGCTCGCTCGACCACATGCCGCCGCCCCGCTTCGCCGAATCATCGATCCCGGATGGGCCACGATGTGGAAGCATCGCTTCGAGCCGCTGCCCATCGGCCATCGCTTCCTCATCGTTCCGCCATGGAAGCAGGTACCATCCACCAAACGCCTGCAAATCGTGATCAATCCGGGGCAGGCTTTCGGCACTGGCCATCACGCCACCACCCGCGGCGTTCTTCGTGTGCTCGAAGCGCTTTTTGGCCGCCGTCGCTTCCGCTCTGTGCTTGACATTGGGACAGGCTCCGGCATCCTCGCGATCGCGATGAAGCTGCTCGGCGCGGATCGCGTCCTTGCCGTCGACAACGATAAAATTGCGATCGCCAACGCTCGCGAGAATGCGGCCTTCAATCGCCTCGGTCGGCAAATCGGATTCTCAAGTGATGCTTTAGTTTCCATTCGCCGCCGCTTCGACCTGATCACCGCCAACATCGTCACCGCCACCCTCGTCGACCTCGCCCCGCTGCTCCAACGCCGGCTGGCCGCCCGGGGGGTTCTGGTTTTGTCGGGTATCCTCAAGCCCGAGGTCGATCGCGTGCTCGGTCACTACCTACCCCAACTTCGGCTGGCTTCCATTCGCCATGATCGCGGCTGGGCGACGCTGGTACTCCGGCGATGAAGCGTCCGCCGCGATTTGTCGTGTCGTCTTCCGCAATCGAAGCCGGCTCAATTCGCATCGAGGGCGCCGAACTTCACCACCTGCGCGACGTGATGCGCGCCAAGCTCGGGATGCTGGTGACCGTCGTTACCGGCGACGGCGTCGAATACGCCGGGCGGTTGATCGATGTCGCCGCGACCCACGCCACCGTTCAATGCACCGTCCGCACACCGCGCAAGCCCTCGACCCCGCTCATCCTCGCCGCCGCGATCATCAAGGGTCCGCGGATGGATTTCCTGGTCGAAAAGGCTGCTGAACTCGGCGCCACCGAGCTATGGCCAATCACATCTGCGCGCACGCAGGCTCACGCGCCCGGCGAGCAGCGGCTCGCGCGATGGCGCCGGCTCGCCACTGCTGCCGCCAAGCAGAGCCTCAGCGCCGCTCCGATGGCTGTGCATCCGCCGCGCGATTTCGCCCGGATGCTAGCCGATGCGCCGCCCGGGCAGCTTCGTGTAATGGCGCGCATCGGCGCACCTCCGCTGGCGCAGGCTGTTCGCCACGCCACTCGCGATGGAATATTTATAGCGTGTGGCCCTGAGGGTGATTTCGACGACGCGGAACTCGGCGCCGCCGCCCGCGCCGGCTTTGTCTTCGCCAGCTTGGGACCCACTCGGCTGCGCAGCGAGACCGCCGCACTCGCTGCGGTCGCCCTCGCCGTGGCGACACTGGACGAACTCAAACAAGGAGCATAACTGACCGGTGCCCTACAAGTTCGCCTTCATAATGGATCCCCTCGACCGTGTACTGGTCGACAAGGACACTACCTTCGCCTTCATGCTCGAGTCGCTGGGGCGCGGCCACGAGCTCTACTTCCTCGGCATCCTCGATCTCTCAGCGCGCGGCGCGCAGGTCTCGGGCAAGGTGCGCCGATGCGAAGTGATGCGTGCCACGCCGCATTACCGCTTCCTCGACGGCGGCGTTGACCGCCCGCTCGAGAGCTTCGATGCCATCTTCATGCGCAAGGATCCGCCCGCCGATGCCAACTATCTGTACGCGACGATGCTGCTGAGCCTGGTCGATCGCCGCCGCGCTTTCGTCCTCAACGAGCCCGCCGGATTGCGCGAGGCCAACGAAAAGCTCTACGCGCTCAACTTCCCCGGCGCGATTCCGCCTACGCTCGTCACCGAAGATGTCGGCCGCCTCAAGGCCTTCATGGCCGAGCAGGCGGCCGACATCGTGGTCAAACCGCTCGACGGCCACGGCGGCGAAGGCGTGTTCGTCGTCAGCGCCGGCGACCGCAACGTCAACGCGATCTTCGAAACCGTCACTCAGTTTCAGACCCGCCCAATCATGGCGCAGCGCTACATCCCCGAGGTTCGCACTACCGGCGACAAGCGATTGATCGTGTTATGCGGCGAGCCGCTCGGCGCGATTTTCCGTGTCCCGCGCGGCGACGAACATCGCGGTAACATTCACGTGGGCGGAATTCCTGTGAAGGCGCCCGTCAGCGCGCGCGATCGCGAGATCTGCCGGATGCTCAAGCCGCGCCTCGAACGCGACGGACTCTACTTCGTCGGCCTCGACATCATCGGCGACTATCTCACTGAGGTGAACGTCACCAGCCCCACCGGCGTGCAGGAGATCGATCGCCTCGACGGCGTCAATCTCGAAGCCAAGGTGATCGACTTCGCCGAGTCGCGCGTCGCCGCTCTATCTGGCTGAGTTCCAACCGCAGGCGCCAACGGTTGCAACCGGCGGACCGTATCGGTAGCAATGATCGCCTGACGAAACGTCCCGCTGCGTGGGCAGGTAGCTCAGTCGGTAGAGCAAAGGACTGAAAATCCTTGTGTCGACAGTTCGATTCTGTCCCTGCCCACCAAAACCAGACTCGCTAGCTATTGCGTGAATCGCGGCCGCGACTGATGACGCAAAGCGCCCTCTCGTTGCTGCGGCGTCCAGCTTTTCGCCGCCTCTATCTGTCCGCTGCGATTAGCCAACTCGGCGATTCGGTCCACTACATCGCCCTGATGTGGTTTGCGCTCGAAGCGGGCGGCCCCCTCGGTGTGGTGGCGGTGCGGCTCGCCGACAGCATACCGGCGCTGATCTTCGGCCTTCATTCCGGCATCGTCGCCGACCGATGGGATCGCAAGCGCACGATGATTGCCGCCGACCTGATCCGGACCGCCGTTCTTGTCCCGGTCAGTATCTTGGCTCTCGCCGGACGGCTCACGTTATGGCCCCTGATCATTGCTTCTTTCATTCTTGAGACCGCAAGCACCTACTTCGAGCCGGCTTACGGCGCGATGCTGCCGGCGCTCGTCGATCGCGATAACGCTCAGCGAGCCAACGGCCTGGTCCGCGCCACTGCGAACGCGGTCGGAATCGGAGGATGGGCGCTGACCGCTGCTCTCGTTGCCTTGATGCCGCTGGGTGCGCTCTTCGCTTTCGACGCGGCTTCGTTCCTCGCTTCCGCGGCGTTTCTCGTCGGCATTCGGGGGGACTCCCATGCCTCTGACGCGAAACCACAGCGCGTGCGGCTCCGCGAAGGCTTCCTCGCTCTTCGCCCTCTGCCGGCTCTGGCCACGGCAGTCGTTGTACTCGGTATAGCGGTGACGATCTCGTCAGGCGCCTGGATCGGCGGTGTGCCCGATCTCGTTCGCTCCGGCCTCGATCTGGGTGCTGGTACTTTCTCGCTCGTGATGGTGGCGTTCGCGATGGGGTCGCTCGGTGCGGGGGTGCTGCTGACGCGCTTCCCGGTCCGCGACAAGGCGCGGATGAGCATGCTCGCGCTGTTCGTCCATCTGCCCGGCTACGGCCTGATGGCCGCCGCCACCGCGCCGCCGACCGTGTTCGCAGGCGCGCTTCTCGTCGGCTTCGGTAGCAGCGCTGCGATCGTCTTGATCAATTCCGCCGCGCAGGAGTCGATTGCCGATGATGTGCTCGGGCGCGTGATGGGGCTCATCGCGCTCATCGATCGCGGCGGCCATGCAACCGGGCTTCTGCTCGTCGCGCCGCTTTTCGCGATTCTCCCGCCACGCGGCGTCTTCGCCGCCGCCGCCCTCGCCCTGCCGATAGCCGGTCTCGCCGGCGCGGCGTTCGCCCGCGTCGCGAGTCGATCGCATCAACGCGATCGCGGCCCTCTCGCGTCTTCCCAGCCAAGCCAGCATATAAATCGTTGATAGGGCTTCATCGCTGTCGCTGACCACACCCGAACCGGCAGCGATTTCCTACCCAAGGCCTCACGCTCTCCAGCACTCAGCAGATCGGGTCGGTATAGAGCTTTGTGTTTAAGCAGATGGCGTCGATCCTCGCGGCGGAGCATGGCCGCGAACCCGCCTCTCAATCGTGGCGGAAGATAAAGCGCCACTTGAAAATCGATGAAGGCTGGCCGCCCCTGCGGCGTCACAAGTATGTTGGCCTCCTTGGCCAGGTCGTTATGCGTAACACCGGCCCGGTGACACTCGTCGGCCAGAGACATCAGGTCCTTCCAATAGCTGGCCGGAACAGACTTGGCTGCCTCGTATAGCGGCGCACCTTCGATATAGCTGCGGTAGAAGGCCTCTCGGCCATCCGTGCCTAGTGGTCTTGGCACTCCCGTCACTTCGCTCAGCCTCGCCAAAGCGTTCTGCTCACGCCACGCCAGCCGCCTCCCAACAAACGAAGACCCGGGAACCTCTCCTCCGGCGGCGACTCGTCGAATGACGCGGGTGCTCTCTCTTTCGACGATCTCGACGCGGCCGAAGATGTCCTTCTTGAGAAGTTTGATCACCGTCTCACTCATGCATCGCTACCTGTCCAGTTGCCACGCAATCTCCGGGTTGCCGCGCGATGCTCGCGCCGGCGCTCCGAACCTAGTTCATGCTGGGTATGTGATAAAGGGTCGGTGCAGCTCTTTCCATCGTGCCGAGGAGAAGAACGTATGACTGGCAAGATGATTCCGATCGTGGCCGCTGACGGCGGCAAGTTCTCCGCCTATCTCGCGCTTCCGCCCGCGGGCAAAGGCCCGGGGCTGATAGTGCTGCAGGAGATCTTCGGCGTGAACCGGCATATCCGCGATGTTGCGGACCATTACGCCGAGGAGGGCTATGTCGTTCTGGCGCCTGACCTGTTTTGGAGGATGCAGCCCGGCGTGCAGCTTGGCTACACCGGGCAGGACTCTCAGAAAGCGCTCGGATTCTACCAGCGCTTCGACGTCGATCAGGGAATGAAGGACATCGCCGACACCGTGAGGACGCTACGCGGGATGCCCGAGTGCGACGGCAAGGTCGGGGCGCTCGGCTTCTGCCTCGGCGGCAAGCTCGCCTACCTCGCCGCCATCCGATGCGAGGTCAACGCGGCGATCAGCTACTACGGCGTCGCGATCGAGCAGAATCTCGATGAAGCCCGCAAGATCAAATGTCCAATCCTCTTCCACTTCGCCGGCAAAGATCGCTTCGTGACCGGCGCCGCTCGCGAGCAGATTCGAAAAGCGCTCGTCGGCCGCGATGACGCCGAGTTCTATCTCTACCCCGACGCCGATCACGGCTTTGACCGCCGCAGTGACGATTCATTCCATGCGTCGTCGGCCTCGCTCGCACAATCGCGCACGCTGGCCGTGCTCCATCGCGCGCTTGGCCCTCGCTACGACCTCAATGCGTTATGGGGTGCACACACTGCGGACGAATTCGACATCCGCGATGTCGATCAAACGATGGCCACGATGGTCAAAGACGCCTACGTCAATCACATCCCGACCATGACCGGCGGCACCGGCTACAAGAATCTCCACGCTTTCTATAAGAATCACTTCATCCCTGGTCTTCCCAAGGACGTGAAGATCACGCCGGTCTCGCGCACGATCGGCTCCGACCGGGTCGTCGATGAGCTGGTCTTCAGCTTCACCCACGACATCGAGATCGACTGGATGCTGCCCGGCGTTCCTCCAACGGGCAGGCATGTCGATCTCCCTCTGATCGCGATCGTCCAGTTCCGCGGCGGCAAGATCTACAACGAGCACATCTACTGGGATCAAGCGTCTCTGCTCATCCAGGTGGGATTGCTCGAGCCGCACGGTCTGCCGATCGTCGGCATCGACGCCACGCGCAAGCTGCTCGATGAGACCCTGCCTTCGAACACGCTCATCAAACCCGCGTCGAAATAACCTGCTCCGACTTCCTACTCCTCTCCACCTTCAGGCGAGGGGTCGGGGGAAGGTCAACCCGGCCGCGGTCCCTTGTCCAGCCGGCTCTGCAGTACGCTGTCGACGATGCCGTACTCGACCGCCTGCGACGCGCTCAGGAACTGATCGCGATCGGTATCCTTCTCGATCTTGCGCAGATTCTGTCCCGTATGGCGCATCAGGATCTCGTTGAGCGAATCGCGCAGCCGTAACGCCTCGCGCGCCTGAATTTCGATGTCGGTTGCCTGTCCCTGAAAGCCGCCCGACAGCTGATGGATCAGGATGCGCGAATGCGGCAGCGCATGACGCCGGCCCTTGGCGCCCGCCGCCAGCAACACTGCCCCCATGCTCGCTGCCTGGCCCACGCATAGCGTCGATACTTGCGGCTTGACGAATTGCATCGTGTCGTAAATCGCCAGTCCCGAGGTCACCGATCCACCCGGCGAGTTGATGTACATGTTGATCTCGCGCTCGGGATCCTCCGCCTCCAGGAACAGCAGTTGCGCCGTGACCAGGCTCGCGATGTCGTCGTTGATCTCACCGGCCAGGAACACGATGCGGTCCTTCAGCAACCGCGAATAGATGTCGTACGCGCGCTCGCCGCGCCCGGTCTGTTCCACAACGATCGGTACCAGCATGCTCATGTTTGCTACGATACCTCCCCGCTGATGCGCGGTCGAGAACCTCGCGCCGGTCACTCCCGCCACCTCCGGCGATCCGGTATAAGTCAATGCGTTCGGTTTGCATGGCTGCGATGGGTCGCCTGCTCACCCAGCGCAGCGGCCCCGAGGGGATGGGAAGCGACGGGCGGATGATGTCTTGGCGAACCAGGCTTTAATCGACAGCGCGATCCCGCCACGTCTGATGCTTGCGCCAGCGGATCTGCGCACGGACGGCGCCTCCTTCGGTACGCTGCGAAGTAAAGTCCTCCGCCGCCCTCGCGGCTCACGCCTGATTCTCGATCTCAGCGCCGTGCCGCAGCCCGATATCTCCGTGATCGCTGTGCTGGTTCGCGTCGAGGGCGAAGCTCGCGAACGCGGCATCCGTGTCGAACTGACCGGCATTGGCGAGCAGCTCGCCCGCGCGCTGGAAGGCGCTTCCGAGCACCTGCTCTCAGACGAGGCTGCCAGCCAGCCCTCCGAGCCTCTGTTTGAACGGGTAGGCGAACAGGCCCTGAGGGCGGCGGCGGACTTCGTCAGCTGGCGGCAATTCACCGCGCGGGTGCTCACCGCGATTTTTGTCGATCCGTTCGCCGGCAAGCCCTGGAACTGGGCCGGCGTCGTCGATCAGATGGACCTGATCGGCGTCCGCGGCACCACTATCGTCGTCTTCATCTCCCTGCTGGTTGGTGCGGTGCTCGCGCTCAACGGCGCACGCGAACTCAGCCAGTTCGGAGCCTCGATCTTCGTCGCCAATCTGGTTGGCGTCTCGATGACGCGCGAGATGGGCCCGCTCATCACCGCTGTGATCGTCGCCGGCCGCTCGGGCTCCGCGATCGCCGCTGAACTCGGCACGATGGTGGTGGCCGAGGAGATCGATGCGATGAGAACGATGGCGCTGGAGCCCAGCCGCTTTCTGGTCGCACCCCGCGTGATCGCGATGCTCGTGATGCTGCCGTGCTTGACGGTGATCAGCGACTTGTTGGGTATGACCGGCGGCTATCTGGTTGGCCTCTCGATGGGTCTTGGCTCCGACAACTACTTGCGGCAAACCGCGCAAACGCTGTTCATCAGCGACATCATATCGGGGCTGATCAAGGCGGCGGTCTTCGGCCTGCTGATCGCGCTGATCTGCTGCTACGAAGGTTTGCAAGTTTCAGGCGGTGCGCGCGGCGTCGGCGAGGCGACCACCCGCGCAGTTGTCTTCTCGATCATCGCTGCGATCGCGGCCGACTCGGTCTTTACACTGCTTTTCTACTTTACCGGTTGACGATGGACGAGCTGATTCGCGTCGATAAACTGGTCGTTCGCTTCGGCGATCATACGGTCCTCCATGGCGTCGATCTGGTATTGCATCCCAACGAGATCCTCGTCGTCCTGGGCTCCAGCGGATGTGGCAAGTCGACGCTGTTGCGCCACATCGTCGGACTGCGCGCCCCCGAAGGCGGCAATGTGACGCTGTTTGGCACGGACCTCTACGCCATCGATGAGGAGCAGCGCGGCAAGCTGCTTACGCGCGTCGGCATGCTTTTCCAGAGCGGCGCCCTCTTCAATTCGCTCAGCCTCGAAGAGAACGTCGCCCTCCCGCTGATCGAGCATCGCGGCATCGCGCCGGAGATCGCCGAGGTGCTGGGCCGCATGAAGCTCTCCCTGGTCGGACTCGATAACGCGGCGCGCCTGCTGCCCGCCGAGATCAGCGGCGGTATGAAGAAGCGCGCCGGACTGGCGCGGGCCCTCGCGCTTGACCCTGAGATCCTGCTTTTCGACGAGCCGTCGGCCGGCCTGGATCCGATCACCGCGCGCGGCCTCGATGATCTGATTCTTGATCTCAAGTCCAAACTCGGCGTCGGCATCGTGGTCGTCACCCACGAACTGGCGAGCATCGGGGCGATTGCCGATCGGGTAATGATGCTCGATGCGGGCCGCGTTATCGCGCAGGGCACGTTGGCCGAGGTGCGCGCGATGGATCATCCGCAGGTTCATGCATTCTTTGGCCGCGAAGCCCGCCGCGACGGCGGCGACGGTACCCGCCCGATCGCCGAACTGATGCGGCTGGCGGAGAGCTAGCTAGAATGCGACCAGGGCGGGTCATGAAAAACATGGGCGGAAGGAAGGCCGGATGATGGTGCTGAAAGATGGCCAGGAATAATCGCACTTACGTCGTCGGCGTCTTCGTCGCCGGCATCGCCGTGATCGTCGTGATCGTCCTGCTGTGGCTTACCGGCTCGCGCTTTCTGCGCCCGGTCGATCGCTACCAGGTCGTTTTCAAGGGCTCGGTCAGCGGCCTCCTACCCGGCGGAGCGGTCGAACTCGAAGGTGTCACGGTCGGTAAGGTGGTCGATATTCGGCTCACCCATGACAGTCCGCCGCGCGTGGTGGTCGATATCGAAGTCCGGCCCGGCACGCCCATTCGCCGCAACACGCTCGCGACCCTCAGCGGCTCCCTGGTCACCGGTATCCAGTTTGTCGCACTCAGCGGCGGCACCGAGCAGGCCGGCGAACTTCCCCAAGGTGATTCCATCACCGCGCAGCAGCGATCGTTCGAAGACATCCGGAACAAGGCGCTCGATCTGACCGATCAGACCCGTCAGGCCCTGTCGTCGATCAACCGGGTCTTGGACAAGGACAATACTGCGGCGCTTAAGAGCCTGATTCAGGATCTCTCGGCCACCGCCCACAACTTGCGGACCGTAACCGGCGATCTGATCGAACCTGCGCGACTGCATGCGATCAACACGACGGTGGACAACTTGAGAGAGGCCAGCGAACGCCTCAATCACACCGCCCAACGCGCTGGCACCTTGGTCGACAGCCTCACCACGAAGGCGCCCGAACTCGCCAGCGAGGCCACCTCTGCGTTCAAGCGGCTCAATCAGACCCTGGCGGGCGCCCAACACCTGATCGCGACCACCGACGCCCTGCTCAGCCGCAGCTCAGGCGATTTGGACACCACGCTTCATCAGATCAACCACGTCTCCCGCCATCTCGACGAGACCATTCAGACGATCCAGGCCGAGCCCTCGGTGCTGCTGTTCGGCAACCGCGTGCCGGTGCGGGAGGAACGCTGATGGCGGCGATCAGGCGCATCGTCGCGGCGTTCGTTATGACGATAACGCTTGCATGCGGCGCCTGTGCACTTTTCCGCAGCCCGCCCGTGATGCATCGCTACACTATCCCCGATACCGCTGTCGCGCCGAGCCTTCCTGCCAGCCTCAACCTCGAAATCGGCAGCGTCACCGGGCTCGCTCCGTTCCACGACACCGGCGTCGCCTACCAGATCTCTCCCTTTCGCTTGGACAACTATCGCTTTCATCGATGGGTCGCGCCGCCCACCGAGATCCTCACACAACGGCTGACCGGCATGATTGAACAACCTGCCGCGGGCCTTGCGAACCCCGCCGCCAAGGACGATCCGATTATGCTCCTGGATGCGCGTATTCGCGCCTTTCAGGAGGTCGACGATGGCGGGCATAGTTCGGGACTGGTCGAGATCGAATTCTGCCTGACGCCTACCACGAGCATGGCGCGCCCGGCGTGGTGTCAGAACTTCCGCCGCGATACGCCGGCCACCGACAACACGCCCGAGGCCGCGGCAGCGGCGATCAGCAAGTCGCTCAATGACATTCTCACCGACCTCATGCCGGCGTTGAGTTCTCAGGCTCCAGTACCGGGCGGCAAGCCGTAACGTTCGACTCGGCCTTTGTGAATACCGGCGCGGTTATTGTGTTCGGGCTCGCGCGGGCCGCGATCACGATCGCGCAGCGGAGTTACCAGTCCGGACCCTCACCGCTGAGACTGGGCATCCCTGAATGCGCCCACAAGCCGCCGTCGGCGACGAAGAACGCACCCGTGCAGAATGACGATTCGTCGGACGCCAGAAAGAGCGCCAGGTTCGCGATCTCCTGCGGATCGCCGTAGCGTCCCATCGGAATCGCCTCGCGGATGCGGTTGTAGATGTCAGGCCGCGTCTTCTCGATTTGCTTCAGCGGCGGCGTCGCGATCGGGCCCGGGCAGATCGCGTTGCAGCGGATTCCCTTGCGCGCGTACTCGATTCCCGTCACGCGCGTGATATTCACCACCCCCGCCTTGACCGCGTTGTACGCCCCCAGCGTGTAATCGCCCGCCAGTCCCGAGACCGATGCGGTATTGATGATCGAGCCTTTCTTGCGCGGCAGCATCACACCGAGCGCCACCTTGGTCGCGTACCAGTACGCGGTCAGCCCGACGTCGATCGTCCGCTGCCATCCTTCCATCGTCAGCTCGCCGATTCGCCCTACCGCCGTGTAAATCGCGTTGTTGTGTAGGACGTCGAGGCGCCCGAACTTGTCCGCGGCGAACTTGATCATCGCATCGACTTCCGTCGGATGCACGATGTTCGCCTTGAAGAACTCCGCGGTGCCTCCCGCCTTGCGAATCTCGCCGACGACTCGGCTGCCGCCTTCTTCATTGAGATCGACCACCACCACCGCTGCGCCTTCGCGCGCGAAGGTCTTGGCCGTCGCCTCGCCGATGCCCGATCCCGCGCCGCTAATCAGTGACACCTTGTCTTTGAGTCGCATTTCGTATTTCGGCTGGCTGGCCGCCTCTGATGTCTTCGATCACCGCGCCTGACGCTCCTCTGCTGACGGACCGCTCGGAGCGCGGCGAGTATAGCGCCGCTTGCGGACAAAAATCGAATCAACTATTTGGAATGGGCTCGCCGCCGCTCAGCGCAGGCGGAAGCGATCGCCCAGGAAGACTTCGCGCACGCGCGGATCGTCGACGATCTCGCCGGGCGTGCCTTCGACCAGGATCTTGCCGTCGTGGATCACGTAGGCGCGATCGATGATCGACAGCGTCTCGTGCACGTTGTGTTCGGACATCAGCACACCGATCCCGCGATCGCGCAGATAACCGATGATTCGCTCGATCTCGATCACGGTGATCGGATCGATTCCCGCAAACGGCTCGTCCAGACACAGGAACAGCGGATCGAGCACCAGCGCCCGCGTTATTTCGACCTTGCGCCGCTCGCCTCCCGACAGTACGCCTGCCGCGGTCTTGGCCAGGCCTGAGATGTCCAACTCGTCGAGCAGCGATTGCAGCCGCGCCTCGCGCTCCTCGGCGGTCAGCGGCAGCGTCTCGAGCACGGCCAGCAGGTTTTGCTCGACCGTGAGCTTGCGAAACACCGACGCTTCCTGCGGCAGGTAACTGATACCGCGCCGCGCCCGCTGGTACATCGGCAGCATCGTGATGTCCTCGCCGCCCAGCGCGATGCGCCCGGCATCGGGACGGATCAGCCCCACCAGCATGTAGAACGTCGTGGTCTTGCCCGCGCCGTTGGGCCCCAGCAGTCCGACCACCTCGCCGCGCCTGACCCGCACCATCACGTCGTTGACGACGCGCCGCCCGTTGTATGACTTGACCAGCCCCGTACCTTCCAGCGCCACGCCGTCCGCAGAGCTTCTGGCTGCGCCCCGCTCTGGCAGCGCGACGCGATCGGCTCGTTGCTCGCTATTTCCGTTCTTCATGCGACAGCTAGTTTGCTACGCGATGCGGCTGGAAGGCACAAGCCCGCGCCCGCGTCTGCAACCGCAAGGACGGGTCCAGGCGCCCGATCGTTGCGTGATGGGAGACCGGCTGGGCTTCTGCTTGTCGGCGCTAGCCGCTCGCGCCTGCTGGCGCTGGCGACTGCGGCTGCGGCTGCGGCTTCGGTTCCGCCACTCTTTCCTTCGGCACATCCAGCGCCGGATTGCGCGCGAAGAAGCCGCCGGGTATCAGCCGGAAGCCCGCATGATGCGACGGCATCACCGGCCATTCCTCCGGCCGCCCGATATGCGTGATGCCCACCGTGTACCACACCACCACATCGCGGGCCTGCAGCGGACGATCGGCGCTGGCCCATTTCGCCAGGCCTTCCCCGCCTTTGCTCTGATTGATGTAGTAGCCAGCCGCGTTCATCTCCTCCGGCTGATATTGCGTCACCCACAACGGCGCATCGAGGAAGCCCGCGCGCTTGCGCACCCACGACTCGGGGGCCGCATACGGAAGCGCGTTCTCGCCGGGGATCAGGATGTATCCCACCGGCGCGCCCAACGCATTCTTCACCGACGGGTTGATGATCTTCCACTGGCGTCCGCTCGCCAGATCGAGTTGTCGCCGCGCTTCCTGCTCATGGGTCAGCGGCGTCTCGCTCATCCGGAAGCTGTTCGCGTACGGATTGTCCGAACCCGGCTGATCCGCCTGCGTGTTGAGCTCCACCACGCTGTTCTCGCGCCCGTCGACATCCATGTCGAGCCGGAAGTTGAGGAAGTGCTGATGGTTAACGGCGATGGTGTTCGGTCCTACCCGATGCCCGTATGCGTCCGCATGCCCGCCTGAATCGGCGCCATCTGTTTCCACGCCTTTGGCCTGCATGATCCCGGTCAGGTCGAGGTTCATTTCGAGCGCGCCGTCCTGGTTGAAGATCCAGTTGAAACCGTATTCGTAGTTGCCCACGGTGCTCACCGATGAGACCACGAGTTGCCGCGCGCGGCGCGACTCATTGTGACCGGTGATGTAGTCGACGTGCTTCCACAGGATCCCGCCGTCGCGTTCATAGATCGCGATCGCGCGCGGCACCACACGCACGCTGCCGTCGCCTTCGGCCAGCGCGGCGTCGATCAGCGTCGCGTTGGACGGATAGTCGTTACCCGGTTCGAGCGAATCGACCAGCGCGCCGACCCCGTATTCGCCTTCGTCAAAGGCGTTCTTCACGTACCATCCGGGCGACGGATCGCCATATGGCACCACCATCTCGGAGAGTGCCGCGCGATACAGAACGGATCGCGCCCGGCCCTGGTCATCGTACGTCACCGTGTAGAGCACCAGCCCTTCGCGCGGAGTTATCCCGAAGCGAAAGCGCCACTTCTGCCAGCTCACCTCGTTGCCTTTGAGCTCGAAGCCCGCGCCCCGCGGCTGCACGATCTCCAGCGGCGCGGTTGCCTGCCTCAGCTTACCCACCGATTTCTCGTCAAAGTCGCCATTTTCGGTCGGCACCAGCGTAAAGCCGGTATCGATGAGCTTGTCCACTTTCTTGGTGTTGAGGTTGATGATCGCGATCAGGCCTTCGATCGGTCGGCTGTATGCGTTGTGCGTTTTGCCGCGGTAGTACGAGAAACCCCGAACCAACCGTTTGCCTTGCTCCTCTGCCACGTTGAAGTATCCGGCCGACCATGCATCGACCTGTATGTTCTCCGGATCCTGAATGCCGCGCTTGCGGATCGCCGCCTGCCATCCGGAGTCCGCATGCGCGATCTTCGATGCTTCAATCTGGTCGACTGCGTCGATCCGCGCCTGCGCCTCCGGCACCTCTCGCCACGAAGCCAGCTTGCCCGCATTGAGGTCAACGACGGCTTGGGCGGTACGGTTGAGACCCGCGTTGTAGAGCACCACGAACGCCTCACGACGGAAGGACGCGCCCGGCTTGTAGCTCAGGACTTCTTCCTTTGACGGCTCGTTCAGGGCGACGACCGAAAATCGATCGCCGTCGGCCAGGTTGCCGCTCGCCTTGAGGATCTTCACCGCCGATTCGATTTCAGCTTTGCCAAGCGGCTCCAGCGGATTGCTCGCCGCCGGTGGCGCAGCATGAGTAGTCGCCGCGATCAAACTCAGGACCGCGAACGCCAGTAGCCCCGTCCTGAACTCTCCCGTTCGGACAATCCTCGACAGCAGTGCTTTCATCGTCTTGTCTCCGCCGTCCTAAGCGCGCATCTCGACGACGCCCTCAGCGCCGCATTCCAAGCGCGCGATTCAATACAAAATCAAACTCGATTGCGTCCGTCTGTTTACCAGCGCCGCCATTTGCCGCTTCGTGCCGATAGCCGACCGCCAACGATGGCCGCGATCCGAACACCGCGTCGGACTCGAGATACTTGTCGCCCGCGATATAGAGCGCCGTAGTCAGTGATTGATAGCCATCGGCTGAGATGATGAAGTGAATGTGCGCGGGGCGGAACGGATGACGGCCCAGCGCGCGCAGCATGCGGCCGACCGGTCCGTCAGCCGGCACCGGATAGCTGGCCGGCTTGACCGTGCGCAGCGCGAATCTGCCCTCCGCGTCAGTTCTGAATCGCCCGCGCAGATTCATTCCGTCCAGACGCTTGTCCTGCAGATCGTAAAGCCCGCTTGGCGCCGCCTGCCATACATCGAGCATCGCGCCGCCGATCGCGCGGTCCCCGTCCCCAAGCACGTGCCCGCTCACGATCAGCGGCTCGCCGGCGGTATCACCCGCAATGCTGGCTCCCGATCCCATCTCGGGCGCGCCCTTACGGTAAAAAGGACCGAGCAAGCTCGACTCGGTCGTGGCCGGAGGGTTTCCCTGATTGTCAAGGATATCCACCAGCGCGCTGACGCCGAGCGTGTCTGAAAGCAGAATGAATTCCTGGCGTTTGCCGTCACACAACTTTCCTACGTCTGTGAGAAACTCGATCGCGTACAGCCACTCTTCCGGCGCCAACTGCACTTCGCGGACGTAGTCGTGAATATGGCGGATCAGGCCGCCAGCCAATTGCTTGAGCCGCGAATTTGGGCAGCTGGATATCCGCTCGAGTACCGCATCGGTGATCGTCGTCTCACTGAGCTTCGCCATTTGCGCCTCGCGGCAGTCTAGCCGCCACTCCTTGGAAATGCTGGCGCCCTCGCTCCAGTTGGATGCGAACGGTTCGCGACCAGCACCTTTTCGGCTTCGTGCTCGACGCACGTATTCTTGAAAAACTGGTCGTTGAGCGCGCCGAGGAATTTGACCGGGTTCACAAACACGAAGTCCCTGAAGTCCTCCTCGGTGATCAGGCCGTCCTCCACCAGTTCATATGCTTCCTTGGCGGCGTCTCGCATATCGGGCAGGTCGAAATGCCCGATATCCGATCCGTAAATCGCGTTGAGCTTGCAACCCAGCGGATTCATCCGCTTGTCGAACGCCAGCGCCATCATCCGATCATCGCCCTCGCATCCGAAATAGAAGGGAGCGGCGAAGAGTGCGTGCAAGTCGTCCTTGCGCTTGAGTCCGCATCGCGCCCATTCGTCGAGCTCGCTGGCATTTTCGGGCGATCCCCATAGCAACTGCGAACGTTCGCTCTCCGGGTTAAGCCGGTGCTCACCGTATTGCTCGCCATATTTCGCGAACAGCTCGCGCAGCAAGGCGTGATCGAGGCTCGCCGGGTCCACATTCTCCAGCGCTTGCACGCCATGCTTTTCCCAATGCGAGGCGAGATCGTTCAGCAACGTACACGCCCAGGCGATGCCCCCTTCGAGAAAGCAGAATCTCAACGCCGGGAAGCGCCGCGGCACTCCGCCGAAGAACAGCGACTTGCAGATCGCCTCGGCCGACGCCGCGAAATGGCCGATGTGGTTGTACATGAAGTTCGAGGTCGAAGTGCGAAACCCGATGCCCGCGCTGGGCGAATGGAAGCTTGGTGAGACCTTGAGTTCTACGCACTTCGCCCACACCGGGTCGTAGTCGTATTCGCTGTCGAGCGCGAGCGTATCGAGCCATGACGCATAGCGGCGCGATTCGGCGCTCGCCGCTGCGATCGGCCGCCGCACGAAAGAGGCCATCAGGCTCGCTTTCATTCCGCGCTTGCCTACGGCGTACTCGAGCTCCTCGATCGCCTCGCCCGGCGTATGCATCGGTATGATCGCGACCGGGGTCAACCGGTCCGAATATTCACGGTAGATGTCTGAGTTGAGCTCATTGTAAGCGCGGCACGACGCGCGTCTGAGTTCGTCATCGGCCATGTGCAGCGCGAACAGGCCCATGCTCGGATAGATCACCGCGAAATCGATACCCATCTCGTCCAGGCGCTGATGTTGCAGTTTGGGCAATGAACTCGTCGCGCGATCCAGGGTGTTCTTGGTCGGATGAACCCACCAGTGGGGCCGGATCGCACGCTGCCGGTGGCGCTCTTCCACCGATAGCTTGTGCCAGCGGTTGGCGAACGGCCCGTTCTCCAACGTCTTGAACCGCTCAACCGCGCTCGCGCCCGCGATCGCCTTCAGGTAGTCGAAGAACGCCGGCTCGAACTCGGCGGTATGGCCGTCAGCATCGACGATCGGATGGCTAAGCCGGGCGCGAATTTCCTGCGATCTCGATACGCCATTCTTCATGGCTTGCCCTCTTCAAGACTCTGCTTGCCAACTCTGCCAATAGCCCGCGCGCAGTGGCCGTTCAGACCGGACGCCTCCCGTGATACGCGTCTTCCAGCAGAGCGCGGATGCCGTCGCGGGTGATCGGCCGCGGATTGTAGTACGGGTTCTGAACCGCAAGATCGGTTGCCCGCTCGAGGTCGCCCAGCTTGATGCCGAAATCCTTGAGCGCCATCTTCGCACCTACTGCCACTCCCAGATCGAATAGTCCACCCGCCGCGCTCTGCGAGCCGAGCGCTTTCGCGATCCTGCTCATCGCCTCCGGAGCCGCCAAAGCGTTGTATGCAACCGCATGCGGCAAAATCAGCGTATGGGTCTCAGCATGCGGCAGGTTGAAAGTCCCACCCAGCGTATGGCAGAGCTTGTGATGAAGCGCCATCCCGACCGCTCCCAGCGAAGACCCCGCCAGCCACGCGCCATAGAGCGCATTCGACCGGGCTTCGAGATTGGCCGGCTCTTTCACCACGATGGGCAGGCTCGCCGCCAGCGCGCCGATACCTTCCTCCGCCATCAGCGATACGATCGGGTTTGCGTCTTCAGCGTAGAGCGCCTCGACACAATGCGCGATCGCATTAATTCCGCTGGTCCCGGACAGCGCGGCCGGCAGACTCAGCGTCAGCGCGGGATCGTAGATCACGGTCCGCGGCAGTACGCGGATATCCCTGCCCGTCTTCTTGATCCCGCCTTCAGTTAGTCCCCAGATCGGCGTCATTTCCGAGCCGGCATAGGTCGTCGGCACGGCGACGATGGGAAGGGTTGAGACCAAAGCGATGGCCTTGGCCAATCCGGTCGTCGATCCGCCGCCAACCGCAACGCAACAGTCAGCACCGAGCCGCGCCGCTTCCCGCCGCGCCTGTTCGGCTATCTCGATCGGCACGTGCATCAGCGCCTTGTCGAAGATCCCGGCGGCGCGCCTGCCAAGGCGCGCCGCGATGTCCTTCGCTGAATCAGCCTGCTCGGGCGTCGCCAACACCAGAGCCTTGGTTGCACCCAGCCGCTCGATCTCGGCGGGCAGCCGTTCGATGCTCTCTAGTCCGAAAATTACCCGGCCGGGAAGCGCTTCATAGACGAAATTGAGCATCACGCAACCTCGCCGCTTGAATCCACCGGCATGCTGCGCACCTCGCTCTCGCCACGGGAGCGAGTTGCCGTCAGATCCTCGCGCCTAGCGGCGATAGAACGGCGGCAGATTGGCGTCGACGTTGATCCACACCGACTTCGGGCTCGTATTTTCGAGCATCGCCTCAAATCCCATATCGCGCCCGTAGCCCGAGCTGCGAACGCCGCCGAATGGCGAGCCCGGGTTGGCGCGCTTGTAGCAGTTGACCCACACCATCCCGGCCACCATGTGGCGAGCGATGCGGTGCGCGCGCGAGATGTCTCGCGTCCACAGCCCGCCGCCCAGCCCATAGACGGTACCGTTAGCGATCGCGACCACCTCTTCCTCGTCGCGGAAGGTGCTCACCGCCACGAACGGCCCGAACACTTCCTCCTGGCATACACGGTCGCCCGGCTTTGCCCGCACGACCGTGGGTAGAAAGTAGCAGCCCCTTGAGAGTTCGCGATTCTCGGGTTGCCTCCCGCCAAGCAATACCTCGCCGCCCTGATCCCTGGCGACCTTGCAATATTGCTGGACGCGTTCGAGATGGCCCTTGGACGTCAGCGGTCCCATCTCCGTGTTCGGATCGAGCGGATTGCCAATACGGATCGAAGCGGCAAGCTTGAGGAAGCCATCCAGGAAGCGCTCCGCGATTCGCTCATGCAGGAGCAACCGCGAGCCCGCGATGCAGGCCTGGCCCTGGTTGTGAAAAATCGCGAAGGCGCTGCCATTGATCGCCACGGTGAGGTCGGCATCGTCGAACACGACGTTGGCGCCTTTGCCACCGAGTTCGAGCTGCACGCGCTTGAGGTTTCCCGCCGACGCTTGCACGATCTTGCGCCCGGTCACGGTCGAGCCGGTGAACGCGATCTTCTGAACTTGCGGATGCTCGGCCAGATGCTGGCCAGCGATGTTGCCGAAGCCGGGCACGATATTCACCACTCCGGGCGGAATGCCAACCTGCCTTGTCAGCTCCGCAATCTTGAGCGAACTTAGCGGCGTGAGTTCGGCTGGCTTCATGACTGCGCAATTGCCGGCCGCCAGCGCCGGCCCGAGCTTCCAGCTGGTGAACATCAACGGGAAGTTCCACGGCACTATCTGGCCCACGACGCCCAGCGGTTCGCGTACGACGTAATTCAAAAAGCCGCGTTCGACGGGCACCACCGAGCCCTGCAGCTTGTCGGCCATTCCGCCGAAGTAGCGAAACGTGGCCGCCGTGCGCGGCACGTCGAGCGTTCGCGCATCCCGAATCGGATGCCCTGTATCGAGCGCTTCGATCTCCGCCAGCTCCTCGAAGTTGGCCTCGATCGCGTCCGCCAGCTTGAGCAGCAGATGTCCGCGCTCCGCCGCCGGCGTATCGCGCCACGCGGGAAAGGCTCTGGAAGCTGCCGCTACCGCCTTGTCGATGTCCGCGGCTTTCGCCTCCGCGACCTCCGCGAGTTTCGTGTTGTCGTGCGGGTTGAGGACTTCGATCGTCGCGCGGTCTTCAGCCTCGACGAACGCGCCATCGATGAAGAGCTTGGTCTGTAGCTTCATGCTGGCTCGGGCGCTGCCTTGCGCGGCATTCGCAGAGACCGGCCGCGGAGCGCCCGCCTAGAAGTCGACCGGATTGGGCTTCAACCGCTTGCTCGCGTACAGCTCCGGCAGGCTGGCGTCGTTGTTCTCCCAGACCAGCAACAGCGAGCGCTTTGGCGAAAACCCCTGATGGCGGATATCGGCCGGCATCGCCGCGACGTCGCCGGGCTTCATGATCACTCGCGCGCGCGGGGCGCCGGTATCGCGATCGTGGACGTCCCAATGTATCTCGTCGCTCAATTGCAGGAACCACTCGACGCGATCGTTGCCGTGAATCACCGGCAACATGTACTCCTCGGTGGTCGCGCACACCTGGCTGTCCTTGACCGCTGCGCATACCGACGGATTCCAGGTCACATCCGAGCGCGACACATAGTCGAAGAAGTTGAACGCGTGCACCTCGTTTTCGAAGCCAGGTTCGGCGCGAACCTCAGGCTGGTTTCGATCGAGATCGGCAAGCTGGCGGTTGACCGGATTTCCAGCGGCATCCGACCGCAGCGGGATATCATCCTTCATCCCGACCATCCGCTTCGCGACCAGCCGCTTGCGGGTGATGGCCTTACGATTGCTGCCGCGTTTGGGCCCGAACGCGCTACCGGTTTCCTCCGGCGCCGCAAATGGATCGAAGCCTTCATTGGTCCAATCATCAAGGATCGCTTCGAACGCCGCTCGCGCGTCTTCGTTCTTGAAAGTCTCGACGTATTCCTTATGGCGGCTGCGATAGCCGCCATTGTACAGCCCCGCGAAGACATCGACTGTGCCGTAGTGGTTGGTGGTTCCGAACACCGCATCAAAGTTGACGATCCCGTAAAAGAAATTCCAGGCTAGATCTCTCACCAGCGCGCGAAGGAATGCATCCGCCGGTACTATGTGGGCGCCGCCGGGCCAGCCTACATGGACGAAGTATTCGTCGCGCGCGAAGCTGAAACCGCCCAACTTGAATGAGCGATATCCGAATTCGTTGGCTTGAGCCTGTGCCACCGTCGCGCCCTCCGTCACTTCTGACAGATTTCCTTCCAGCGCTCGATCGTCAGATCGCCTGCTATCGTCTGCAGCAGAACGACGCCCGGCTTCGGCGAACTAAACTGATAGGCGGCCCCCTTGGGTAGCAGCGCCATATGCCCGCGGCGGGCTACGATCGTTCCCATCTTGCGCCCCTTGGGATTGCCTTCGAGGATTGTCGTCCCCTCGTGCCCATCGGCCACCGCCGGCGTATCGAGCTTGACCAGCCGAATCTCGATCTCGCCGTCCATGATGATCGCCGCCTCATCGTGCGATGCGGTATACCAAGGAGAGACGCCTTCAGCGCGGATCGCTTCGAGCACGTACTTGAGGTTGCGCCCGACTGCCACCTTCTCGTACGGCTCGGACTTCGATGCCACCTCGTAGACATTCGAGAAGGCGTAGCTGCGCGGATCATCGTTGATGACCTGGACGCCGCCCTTCTCGTAATGCTGGAGCGATCCCAAGCGCGTCTGAGTCGGCATCGCTCGATTCCTCCTTGCCCCGCGTGACTATCGCGAGATGGCGCGCCCTATCACGTGCCGGCTTCTAATGGTGACCCGCGGCCTTGATTACCGTCGGGCCCCAATTTGGCGCTTCCGGCTTCTTCTTTCGCTTCATCGCCTTCTCGGCAAGCCGTTCCAGCGTCGCCGCCCGCTGCGCCGCGTGGCGCTCGTCGCGTTCCTTGACCTCCGGTAGCACTTCGCGCCCGAACAGTTCAAATGAAGCGCAGAGCATGTCGTGCGATATCTTTCCCGCTTGCGACAGGAAGATCACCTGGTCGACGCCCGCCTCTTCGAACTCTTTGAGTTGTTTGCGGATTTGCTCCGGCGTGCCGATGCAGTCAGCGAGCTTGCCCTCCGGCATCGCGAAGCCCTTCGGGCTGTTCTTGTAGTTCTCCCACAGATTGGTCTTGCCCGGCTCATGAGCCCCGAAAAACGCGTAGTGGCCAAGTCCGTAGACGAAGAAGCCGTGATTCTCGGCAGCTACCGCTCGCGCACGCGCCTCGTCGCGATCGCACAGGAAGGGGACCGTGATCGCGATCTGCGGATTGATCGCGCTGCCGGCCGGCGCGCACTCATTCTCCATAATCGTGTAGTAATCGTTGACCCACTGGCGCGCTTCGTCGGGTGACACGAATGAGAAAGTCAGCGCGCCGAGCCCCAGCCGCGCCGCCAGATGAATCGTTTCGCGCCGCGAACAAGCCACCCACAGCGGCGGATGCGGCGTCTGCAGCGGCTTGGGCACCACGTTGCGCGCCGGCATCTTCAGATACTTTCCTTCATGGCCGGCGAATGGCTCTTCCACCAGCATCCGTGTAACGACACTCAACCCCTCCAGCCACATCGCCCGTTTCTCTTCCTGCGGCACCAGATAGCCGCCCAACTCGACCTCGCTCGCACCCTCGCCTGTGCCGAACTCCGCGCGTCCATCGCTGACCAAGTCGAGCGTCGCGATCCGCTCTGCGATCCGCGCCGGATGGTTGATCAGCGGCGGCAGCTGAACGATGCCGTGTCCGAGCCGGATTCCCTTGGTGCGCTGGCTGCATGCGGCAAGGAAGATCTCCGGTGCCGACGAATGCGCATACTCCTCGAGGAAGTGATGCTCGGTCGCCCACACATAGTCGTAGCCGAGGCGATCGAGAAGTTCGACCTGATCAAGGGCGTCTTTGAAAAGCCGATGCTCGAGGCCGCGCGTCCAGGGACGGGGCAGCTGAAGCTCGTAGAACCCGCCGATCTTCATCTATGTGCGACCTCTCAATTTAGCCGCTCATCATAGATCGCCTTCGCGATGGTGGCAAAAGAACCCACTCTTCAGAATGCGCACTGATGATTGCCCGGATCGATTCTCTACCGCTGATGACTTGTGATAATCCTCGCGAGCCGCGCGTGAGTATCCGCAAGGCTGGCGCCAGACTATCCATGACTCCAACTCTCGGTTCCAGAGGTACCAGATGCTAACCGGCAGCGAGTACAAGAAAACTCTCAATGATGGGCGCGCGACCTATTTCGAGGGCGAGCGCATCGACGATCTTGTCGGCCATTCCATTCTCGGTCAGTCGGTCGATCTCGTCGCCAAGGGCTACGACCGCTGGTATTCGCCGGCGCCCGGCGCCCGCAACCCCTTGATGGCGGTTGCCCGATCGCCCGAAGAGCTGCGCGCCCGGATTGCCTTGCAACACGGCGCCGACATTGTGGCGCTCGTCACCTATCAGTCGATCATGACCCTCACCACCGCTGCGGCCCGCATCGGGGCGAGTCTCCCCAAGTATGCCGATCGGATCCACCAGTATGTCGAGCGGGCCCAGCACGAGGACATCCGCGTTACTGAGTGCATCACCGACGCCAAGGGCGATCGCAGCCGGCCGCCGGGCAAACAGGACGACCCCGACGCCTACACCCATGTCGTCGATCGCAGCGATGGCGGTGTGGTAATCCGCGGCGCGAAATTGCATATCACCGGCGCATCCCTGGGACACAACCTGATGGTAATCCCGACCAAGGCGATGAAGCCCGGCGAAGAATCCTATGCAATCGCGTGCGCAGTGCCGGTGAACGCGCCGGGCGTGAAGATCATCAACACCACCTACGCTCCGCGCCAGGATGACGTCCGCACTTTCCCGTTCTCGGCCCGCACGCATATGCCGGAAGGCTTCGTGATCTTCGACGACGTTTTCGTCCCGCGCGAGCGGATCTTCCTGGACGGCGAAACTGCTCAGGCCGCGGTCTTCGCGCATTCGCTCGGGCTCTGGGAGCGCCTCGGCGGTCTTTCAGACATGGCCGAGCAGGCCGATCAGCTGGTCGGATTCTCGCAGTTGATCGCCGAGGCCAACGGGCTGGCCGCCGAATCACACGTGCGCGAGAAAATCTCCGAGATGATCATCCATGCCACTCTCGTCCGCGCCGGACTCGAAGCTGCGCTGTGGAACTGCGAAGTCACCGCCGACGGAACGGCGTTCCCCAACGAGCTCTACACCAATGCCGCCAAGTACCATGCAGCGGCCAATTACAACCTGATGGTTCGCCATCTGCACGACATCGCGGGTGGCTCGATATTGACCGCACCCGCGGTGAGCGATCTTGAAAGCGAAGCCACCGGACCTCTGCTGCGCAAGTACATGAGCACCATGAAGGGCGTGGACGGCGAATACCGGCTGCGGCTGTTTCATGCGATCCGCGACCTCACCGCCGACGCCTTCGGCGGCTGGCGGGCGGTAACCAACGTTCAAGCCGGAGGCGGGCTCTATGCGCAACGCATCGTGACCCGGCGCCACTACGATCTGGATGGCGCAAAGAAGAAAGCCTTGCGAGCCGCCGGCTTGTCGCCCGAGAAACCCGACTAGTCCTGCGGCTTCGGTTGGCGCGCCCGGAGGGATTTGAACCCCCAACCCCCGGATCCGAAGTCCGATGCTCTGTCCAGTTGAGCTACGGGCGCGCGCTGCCAGAAAAGCACCCGCGCCGCATCATGTCGAGCGGCCCGCTCTTCGTACCTTTGACGTACCCGCTGTTGCTGCGTTCGCCTTCCTGGTCGCAATCACGTAGCGCTGCTTTGCCGACTCCATGAACTCGACGACTTGAAGCCGCAATCCCGCGCGAATCACGTCGAGCGCCGACACCTTGACGACAACGCCCGCCGCCGCACCCGTCTCATAGCCCCGCCGCGCAAGAACTTGCACCTCTTCGATCGGCGCGACAATCACTCCAGCATCGTCTGCATCCGCAGGCGGCAACCCTGGCGATTCGAGCACGCGGCGCCGTCCTCCGGAACACACGCGGATTTGCCCCGCCAGTGCGGCATTCCCGACGAAAAGAACCTGCTGATTCGCATCCACACCAAGCCCGCGCAGCCCGCCCTCCACCTCGTGTCCGAAGTCCGGGACCGCCCATGCTCTCATCAGAACAGCCGCTACCGGAAAGAAGGCGAACAGCACAATGGCTAGTCTATCCGCTGATGCGCCCACCGACGATGCTGCTCGCCAGTCAATCGCAATCATCAGCATCGCCTCCACGCCCGCAGCGGCGGCCACAAATAGCCAGCCGGACGTTTCCTGACTGAACACCAACACCCCGAACACAAGCAGAACGCCACTAGCTATCAACAGCTCAAAGCGCAGTGCGACGCGCATCTGTGAAGTATCGGTCTCGCATATGCGGCGGGCGGCCCAGCTCGCGATCAGCGGACATGCCGGCAGCAAGTAATGACCATTCAGGGTGCGGCCAAATCCGAAGATCGCCGCCAATACAACCGAGAAGCCCAACACGAACACGTCGAATGAATCGAAAGCGCCCCAACCACCCTCCGAACGATCTCGCCATGAGTCGGCGATGGCGACAAGCAGCACCAAACACCATGGCAGGAAGAAGAGCACATACTGTCCGGCGAACGCCAAGATGCTCACCGGGGTAGCGAGCAATCCAAGCGACACTTTGTCCTGAACCTGGTCAGTCCAAAAGCCCCGAACAAAATCCGCTCCGTAAGCACTGTACATGGCGACGAACCACAACAGCGGCAAGCCGACACCCGCGACGACGCTGACACCCCCCAGTCGCCGCAACAACACAAGTCGCGGCTTCGCGAGTGATGCGAAGACCCACACATAAAGCAGGAATACTATCGCGGGCGCCCCTTTAGTCAGTATCGCCAAGCCTGCGGCAAGGTACCCATGCCATGCGCTGCTCTTCGACGGATCACGCCCGAACAGTACATCTGCAAAGCAATAGCTGCTCCAGAGAAGTAGGAAGCAAAGGAATATGTCAGGGTTCGAGCGGAGTGCTGCAAGGATGAAGAGCGGATTGCTCGCCAGGACAAGTGCCGCGAGCCTGGCAGCGCCGCGGCTACGCGAGAGTCGAAAGCCTAGTGCGTACGTGAGGAGAAGTGCGCCAGCGCCAAATATCAGCGAAGGCAGTCTCGAGCTCAATGTGGAGATTCCGAATAGCTCGTAGCTCGATGCGACCATCCAATACGTAAGAATTGGTTTCTGAAAGCGCGGCTGGCCGGTTGAATCCAGCGGCGTCAGCCAATTGCCCGATTGAACCATCTGGATCGCCGCATCGGTGTACAGATGCTCGTCCACATGATCGAAGAGATAGTCGCGCGCGAGTGGATATAGTCCCGCGCCGAACAGCAGAACAATCAGAAACAGCTGAAGCCAGGCGCGACGCGGCATCCGCTCACCGCGAACCGAACGCGAATCAGTCATCAGCCCGCGTCCCGCGGCGGCTCCATGAACGCGATTGCTACACCATCCAGCGGCTCCACGATTCGCGCGATCCTGCCGCCCTGAACTGCGACCTTGGGCTCGGTCACCTGCAGCCCAGCCGCGCGCGCCCCAGCCACCGCGTGATCGATGTCTCCGCACATAAACGCCAGCCCCCAGCATCCGGGCCGCCCGCGCGCCGGTCCGACGACCTCGAGCACCGTCTCCTCGAGCTTGAAGAATGCCTGACGCATCCCGTTGCCAGCGTCGCGCACACGCCGGCACGCAATGCCCGCCCGCTCGAGGGTCGCGATTGCGTCATCAAGCTCGGGCGTCATCACGACGATATGGTCGAGGTACGCAACCGTGTTCGGATTGGTCCCGATGCCCTCGGCCAGCAGCTTCCTGCGAATCGCGACTTCGCGGCGGTCGCTCGCAAGTTCGCGCCATCCGATGAAGACGCCCGGCAAGCTCCCCGCGTGACGGTCGTTGGTTTCGAGGCCCACTGTCGCTGAGCGACTGACTCCCCACATCCATCCGACGGCTCCGCCACCCTCTGCGAGCTTCGACCCGATGGCCGCACCGAGCTGGTCGCCATCCGCCCGCTTGCCCGATGCGTCCGGCGCGCAGAGTTCGATCGTCACGGCTCCCGCCGCGGCCCGCCTCGTAGCTACGCCGTCGTTCTCGGCGGCCTCGCTAATCGCGAATCCGGCACGGCGCCAGTTATCTGCTGCGCGCGCGGCATCGGCGACCGCAACGATCACGCTATCGAGGCATACGATGTTCAGAGCATTGTCCTCTCTGCGTCGACCTGACTTGCCGCATTCAATCGGCCTGAATCATCTACGGCATGACCGCTGAGACGCAAGCCGGCTCGGGCCGCGGCGCCAGCCGCCGACGCAGACCTCGCCTTCGCGCGCCATCGAGCGATCAATCCTTGACAGTCCCTGATGCGGCGGTCATAGGTGATCGCTCAATGTTTCCCCGCCAAGCGTGGATTGTGATGCTGCCGCTGCTCGCGTTCGTCTCGGCGGCGCTCGCGCTCAGTTGCGGAAGCGGCGGCGACAGCGCGACGGGAGTTGCCACCGCTTCGCCCGGACCCGCGCTGCTAGCGATCGAGCTGTGCTTGGGCCCTGCTCCGGCGCCGACCAGCACGACGACGCCGGCGCCGACGCCATGTCCCAGCGCGGTGGCGACCTCGGTGCCGATGAGCTGCACCATCAACCTCCATGCGCTCGGCTCGTTCAGCGATGGAACGATGTCTGATATCACGAGTGCGGCTTCGACCTTCTGGGGCAGCGACAGCCCCCTCATCCTCAGTTCAGACGGCGGAGGGGCCTATACTGGAATCACTCCCGCCGTACCCCCCGCCATGGTAACGGCCGGGTCGGGCGGAGTCTCCAGCCCGATGTTGCCCGTCACGGTCGGCGCGCCGGTCTCGCCCTGCCCCTGACAACTGGTAAAATCGGCCGGAGGTTCACGATAGAGCAATCATGTCTGCGATCGATCTCATCAAACGCAAGCTCAAGGAAAGCAGGCTGCCCGATCCGCCAGAGGAACTCGGCCGCAAGAAGAAGCGTCCGCGCGAAGTCGCCTTCATGGACGTCAACCTGTGCTTTCCGTGCGGGAAATGCCCCGAGTTCTGTCCGGTGCAATGCATCGAGTACATGGCGCCGGGTTCAGTTTACAACCGTGGTGTGCAGCCCGTGCAGGATCGCTTCAACGAATGTATCGGCTGCTACATCTGCGTTGAGGTCTGCGCGCTGCTGACCGACTACGACGCGATCCGCATGTACGACGTCAAGCTGGTCGAGGAAGCGCTGGGCGTCAAGATCACAGACGATCCCGGCGAGCCGCTTCCCGCCAAACCCTATGAAGAGTTTTTTTCCGAAGGCGGGCTCTATCGGCACATCGGCAAAGGCTCGCGCATCCGCGAGCGAATGACCGCGGAAGAGCGCGCAATCATCAACCGCGAACGCACTCGCGGCTGACGCAGAGCCTGACGAGCGGGCCGCGGAGCTTACGCCGGCTTCGCGCGCCAGACCGCGGGCTTCTTGCCCTGCATCATCTCCGGCATCGACGTGATTTCGACGCGCGCCGGCGTCACCAGCATCAGCCCGAACTCCTTCGCGCGCGCACCCTCCGGCCAGAACTGATTGAGCTCGTAATCGAAGACCTTGCCGTTCCAGATGCGTTCCTTTTCTTTGAGGTCATCGACGAAGCGTGCGCGTCCAGTCACCGTCACATGAATAAAGTCGGGCTGGCCGATCTGGTAGAACAACTCGACCTTCGGATTGCGTTCGATCTGATGGGCCTTCGAAGACGCGCGCCCGGTCGCCACCCACAGCTTTTCGCCTTCCCATGCAGGATGAACCACTCGCACTTTGGGCTGATCGCCAACGGCAGTTGCGAGGTACGCCCACGTCATCTTGGCGGACGCCTCATGTACTCTCTTCCAGAACTCAGCGTTGTCAGCCATGGTTCGAACTCCCTTGTTGCTTTAGTGGATGCTGGGACCTGATGTGACGGCGCGATCCTGCCGCTCAAGGCCCGCACATTCGCCGCCGACACTAATCAAGTCGGCAAAGGTTGCCAAACAGGTCGTCCCAAAGCCGTTTTCAAGCCGCCGCGCCGATGCAACAATGTGATCGGCTGCTGGCGGCAGCACTACAACATGGATTGGTGGACCAAAAGACCCGATGGTGTCGCACGCGCCGAACGCGACAGACGTCCTTCCGTCACCGAGCTGTTCAGCGACCTCTTCATCGGTGAGTATCTGCGCGAAAAAGACATCGCATGGCTTAAGGAATCTTTCGGCGTCACCGCGATCCACAATCTCCAGGATCAGGAAGACTTCGCCGTTCATGGGCTGGATGCCAAGGCGCTGCTCGCTGCATGCCGTGACAATGGCGTCCACCTGGTACGCACTCCTATTCCCGATGGCAGCGCCGATCACGTCGCGATTCATCTCGAGTCAGCAATGGCCGAACTCAAGAGCCTCATCGAGCGAGGCGAACGCGTCTATCTTCACTGCAATGCCGGCCTGAACCGCGCACCGACCATCGCGATCGCCCACATGCGCGCGCATCGCGGAATGTCGCTCAACGAGGCGGTCGCGCATGTCAAACAGCGCCGCGCATGCGGTCCATTCATGACGGTTCTTGAAGACTACTTCGGCTCCCGCGACTTCAAGCCGGACAAGTAGCTTGGGGATCTCGAGCGTAACAGCGGATTCCTCAAGCCATCTGGCGAGAGAGAGATTCCTTGGCGTCTGCGCCTGGAGCGTTCACGGCTACACTGCGCTCGGCGCCGTCGCTGGGCTGTTCGCCATCGTCTATGCGGCCCAGGGCGACTTCCGTGCCGCATTCCTTGCGATGGCGATTGCGGTAGCGATCGACGCGAGTGACGGCACGCTCGCGCGAGCGTTCAACGTTCGCCAGCGGACGCCGGTCTTCGATGGCGCGTTGCTCGACAATGTCGTTGACTATCTCACCTTCGTCGTCGCACCCGTCTTCCTGATGCTGCGGGCGTGGATTCTACCCGCCGGATGGCCCGGGCTGGGCGTCGCATCGCTGGTGATGCTTGCCTCCGCCTACGGCTTCTGCCGCGTCGATGCGAAGACCGATGACAATTACTTCCTGGGCTTCCCGTCGTACTGGAACCTGGCGGCGCTGTATCTGTATTGTTTCGGTCTCTCAACCACCGCCAATGCCGTGATCGTCGCGGCGTTCGCCGCGATGGTCTTCGTGCCGATCAAATACATCTATCCAAGCCGCACGCAGCCGTTGCGGCCGCTCACGATGGTGCTGGGCTTCATTTGGGGTGCGTTGACGGTGGCGCTGGTTCTGGCGCTGCCCGCTACGCCGCGCGTCCTGCTTTGGGGTTCCTTCGGGTACGTCGTCTATTATTTCTCCGCATCCTTCGCGCTTCATGCGCGTGCTCTAGTCGCGCGCACTTCGTCGCAGACGGACGTACCCAGCTGACTCCGATGCCTGACCAGCCCACTGCCGCGCCAGCTCGAACGCATCCTTCATGGCTGCAGGTTGTCGAAGGTACCCGGCCGATCCTGCTGATCGCGCCCCATGCGGGCCGTGCCGGTCCAGCCGCTGCGGCAACACTCCATCCCAAGGTCAACGACCTCCATACCGCCGAGATCACGCGCGAGCTCGCGGCCACGCTGAACGCCTCTGCTCTGATCAATTTCGGGATGGATCGCAACCGGCTCGATTGCAACCGGGTCGGCGAACTCGCCTCACAAGCTGCGTGGCTGCTCGATCTAATCGCGGATTCCGTAGAAAGCATCATCGCGCGCTCTGGCCACGCCTGGATCGCCCTCATTCACGGCTGGAACATCATCGAACCGCGCCTCGACTTCGGGCTGGGTGCGCGCAGCACGAGCGCCGAGCTTCGTCCCGTCGGCGCGGCGCACATTTCTGCAAGCGACGACTTCATCATTTCGACGTTGGGCGATCTCTCGCATCGGCTGACGGAAATCGGGGTGCTGCCCACCTTTGGCGCGCGCTATCCCGCGGGCGGGCCACAGAACCTGCTTCAGGCTTTCACCGAACGCCATCGCGGCAGCGATGTGCGCGCATTGCGCCGGCTCGCGAGCTTCGCCGAAGACCGCCTCACCGATGCGGTCCAGCTCGAGCTTTCCGTCGCACTGCGGATGCCCGGCAGGATTCGCCAGAGTACGACCGAGGTGCTCGCCGACTCCTTCCGCCGGCTCGGCCATCATACCGACACTGCTGACGCCGCAATCGCTCCCGGCACTGACGGCTCCCCTCCGCGCTTCACGATCATCCGCCATTCCAGGCCATCGCGCCCCAAGCCGCCTATCTCTCGCCAGCCGATAGCCGCGCCTTCCCGCTTGGGTGTCGAATTCTACGATCCTCACGCGCATTTCGGCGCGATGGCGAGCTTCGATCTCGGCCCGGGCGCAATCGGCGCGCGGATCATGCTCCTGCTCGGACCTCGCCGTGTGGCTCTCTTCACCGGCGAAGGCACGCCCTGCCTCGAGGGCAACCGCATCGCACTAGGCCCGCTGGCGCTCACCGCGGAACGCGATCACTTGCAGCTCACTTTTCATGGACCGGCGATCGTTGTCCCCGACGGTGTCGCCTATCTAAGCATCGAACAGGCCCTCGCTTCAGGCTCGATCGAGGAAGCCGCAAATCTCGCAATCCAATTCGAGCTGGGCGCCGCAGCGCCGACCCTCAACGATGCGCTTGCGGGTATCCGCGATCGCGATGGGGTTGGCTCTCCGATCACCCGATTCGGCGCGATCGACGGCCGCGTAGCGCTCGACGGCTTCCAGTCGCCCCTCGCCGGATGGGGCCGGATGGGCCTCGCAATGAGCGGGCTCGGCAACGCCCGATTCTCATCGCGCCGGACGATCTGGGCCTGCTTCCCTGATCATTCCGAGCTGACCGCGATTGAAACCCGGCTGATCGCGGGCGGCGATCGCGACGAAGCGAGCGCGCTCGAATATACAGCCAGCGGTTCGGCACGGCTCGATCTCGACCGCCTCGATCTTGACGCGCGCTCTCCCGAGCATCCTCCGGATTACATTTCAGCCGCGTTCCGCCGCAGCGGAATACTCCACACCATGCGCGGCGCCATCGAGAGCTTTCTTCCGCTATCGCGCCCGGGCCCGGATCGCACTCGCATCTACACCACGCTCGGCTTCGCCCGATTCGAGATGGACGCCCACCAAGGGCTCGGAATGTTCGAGTATTCGCGGCGCACCGAGCCGATGCGCGGTGCATCGGTCGATTCATCTAACGGCGAAGAGGACTGAGGCGGAGCGGTCGGCGGGGCAGCCCTGCTCAACCGGGAGCGTCGGCCGGCATCCTGGCGGTCCTGTCTGCCACCGCAACCTCTGCTGCAGCGGCGATGTCGGCGAACTGGTGGCCGACAGGGGTATCCGCGAAATCGCGAACGAACGGCACGCCGCGATCCCCACCCTCCGCAATGCGCGCGTCGAACGGGATGCGCGCGAGCAGCGTCACGCCGAGGCCGTGCGCGACGCTTCCGAGATCGCCATTGGGCATCAGCGGTCGCAGCGAACGGCAATGCTCGCAGTAGTAGCCCGTCATATTCTCGACCACGCCCGCGATTGGCACTGCCTCATTGCGTGCTGACTCGATCATGCGACGCGTCGCATTCACGGCCATCGACGACGACTGCGTTACGACGATCACGGCACTGGGCGGGATAAGCTCGGCAAGACGCCTGAGACTGTCGAGCCCCGACGCAAGATCCACGATTAGCGTATCTAGTGCGCCAAACCGCGTATGCGCGAGCATCGATGCAAGTGTGGCCGGTTCATGCAGTTTGTGTGGATTGAATCCGTTGGTGTCAGGTGACGCTTCGCTATCTACGCTTAGTTCCACGGGATCGTCGGCCGCGATCAAGTCGGCCCCAATGACCCGCAGTCCCAAGGGACCAGCCACCGTGTCGATCACGCCCATCATCGGGAACACTCGCGTCCGCGCGATGCCGAGCATCGCCGCCACACTGGGGTCGCCCACGTCAGCGTCGATGATCCCCACCTTCCGGCCTCTCCCCGCCAGCGATACCGCCAGATTGACCGCCAGCGTGCTCTTTCCGCAGCCGCCTTTGGCGCTGGCGATCGCGATCAGCGCTCCGACCTGCGCCAGATTGTGCCTCACGTCATCGATGAGCCGCCCGTTCAAAGCGCCGTGTGCCTCGGGACCGGTACCCGCTGCGTCGTAATCAGTCATCGTTGGTACGAACTCGAAAGATGTATCTTTACTATGCTCACAGCAACTGAAGCCCGTTCTGCTTAGGATGCCCATTCTGTATCGCGGGGTAAAGGCGCGCAGGTGCAAAATCGGTACCGCGTTGGGTTCCGCTATTTCGTGTCGACTCACAATAACTTGTGCTGACTCTTGTCTAACTGCGCCTTGATATCAGCTTCGGCAATTCCCCGACCCTTGATCGACCCCTCCAATCGCACGATGGCGGCTGTCCCCAAGGGTCGAACGTCGGAACGGCGGACCGCTGGCGGCGGAATTTGCAAGCTTTGACGGCCCGCCCCCCGTCGGGGAGTGGGCCGTCTATGCAACCTTGAAAGGCTGTATCAGTTCGGCGGGTGCGGACTAGGCGCTTTCCTCGTCCGCGTCACTCGATCCCATCTTCCGATAGGTGCGCTCGTCTTCGACACGGCGCTGGGTGCGCGCCTCGCGCTCCTGATCTTGCTGGCAGTCGCGGCACAAGCGCGTAAAGGGCAACGCCTCGAGCCGCTCCTCTCCTATCTCCAGCCCGCACGATTCGCAGATTCCGTAGCTGCCATCGTCGAGACGCGACACGGCATCTTCGATTGATTTCGACTTCACCCGCTCGCGGTCGCTAAGGATGAAATTGATCTCGCGGTCGCGCTCCTCCGAAGCGAGGTCATAGGTGTCCATGCCCTCGTCTTTGGTGCCTTCACGCTCCGCCTCGAGCTCCGAGCGCAGCTCGCTGTCGAGCCGCTGCTTTTCATCGAGCAGGTGTTCACGCACTTTGGCGAGGAACTTCTTGCGAGCGGTCGCGGCAGACTTCTTATTAGGCATGGCGCCAACCTCCTGCTGTCAATGGGTCGTCTCGCTGATCTGGCCGTGAAGGTCGTAGGTCAGGGCCTGCTCCACTCGAGCCCGCACCAGATCTCCGGCCTCCGCCTCTCCGCTAACGAAGATGGCGCCGTCAATCTCAGGCGCCTGCCCGGCAGTCCGCCCGCGCATCCGCAGGGCGCGCCCCGGCGCACGACCCTCGACCAGAACTTCCAATTCGCGCCCGATAAGGCCGCGATTCTTGCGCAATGAAATCTCGGCCTGCGCGGCCATTAGCTCCGCCCGGCGCGCCCGCTTGACCTTCTCAGGCACCTGCCCGGGCAGATCGCTTGCCGCGGTGTTCTCCTCGCGCGAGTAGGTGAACACTCCGAGCCGGTCGAACTCCTGCGCGCGCACGAAGCCCATCAGCCGCGCGAACGCTTCATCGGTCTCGCCCGGGAAGCCCACGATGAACGACGTGCGCAGCACGACGTTCGGCACTCGCGCGCGGATCCGGTCGAGCAAGCCGCCCAATGCGGCGCCCGATCGTTCGCGGCGCATCGCGCGCAGAATCTCATCGTCTGCATGTTGCAGCGGCATGTCGATGTATTTCACCACCTGCGGGAGCTCCGCGATGGTGTCGAGCAGCTCATCGGTGACGAAGTTGGGGTAGCAGTAGAGCAGCCGTATCCAGTCGATCCCCTCGACCATCGCCAGCTCGCGCAGCAGCGCCGCCAGCGAAGCCGGTGGCGCCAGATCGCGTCCGTATGCGGTCAAGTCTTGCGCGATCAGGTTCAGTTCGCGCACGCCGCGCTCCGCCAGCGCACGCGCTTCCGTAACCAGATCACCAACCGGCCGGCTCTCATGCAGTCCGCGGATTTTCGGGATGATGCAGAAAGAGCATCGATGATTGCAGCCCTCGGAAATCTTCAAAAACGATGAAAAGAAATTGCCGGTCGCGACCCGCGGCGCCTGACTCGATGGCAACAAATGCGCGGCGCCGGCGTACGGCACCGGTCGCGCCTCGGGCCGCTCGGTGCGACGCAGCAGCTCGGGCAGTTCAAGAAAGTTGCCCGTACCGACGAAGATGTCGACCTCGGGCAGCAGAGCCGCAACTTCGTCCGCATAACGCTGCGCGAGGCAACCCGCAACAACCAGCCGCCGATGCGGCCCTCGCTTCTTGATCTGCGCCGCTTCAAGGATGGCGTCGATCGATTCCTTCTTGGCCGATTCGATGAAGGCGCAGGTATTCACCACCAGAACATCAGCCTGCTCAGGGTCAAGCGCGACATCGAAGCCCGCGTGCGTCAGCGCACCGAGCATTAGCTCGCTGTCCACCAGGTTCTTGGGACAACCGAGACTTAATAGATGTACGCTTTCCATGACCGTGCCGTTTTTTGAGCGGCCTATATCTCTATTCTTTGGCCACAAGCGGTGCAATGCATGATCCGTTACAGAATAGTCCGGTTTCGTACCTTTCCGGCCTAGCGCGGCGCAGGCGGCGCCTCGATGACATCAGCGCCTTCCGGCACCCTGAATTCAAACAGCGATGGTTCCAGCCGCGGGTTGTTCTTGACGTCGCTGAAGATCAACCGAGTCGTGTTCCCCAGCTGATCGGTGACGCTCAGAGCCGCGAGGTCGCAGGACTTCGGGTCAACGGTCATCTGGACCCGCTCGCCTCCGCCTCTTGCGACCAGGACCAGACTGGCCAGCTCGCCAGACGGACGATGAGTTGGAGCGGAAACCTCAAAGTCGCGCTCCAGGTCGCCCATCCCGAGGATCAAAGCCGCTGGAGCCGAAGACGTGAACGCCCGTTTGAGCGGTGTTTTCAGGACCTGGTTGAGGTCGGGCTGGTAGTCGTAGAGCGCCTCGCCATCGGAGACTATGGTCTCGCTCTCGGGTGCGCCGAAGTCCCATCGCATCTGGCCGGGCTTCTGATAGATGACCGTACCGTCGCGGATGCGCTTCGCACCGCTGGCCGAAATAATCTCCTGATGGAATTTCGCGCTAAACGAGCGCGTCTTCTGGTAGTGAAGCTGCAACGCGTTCAGCAGTTTCCTGACCCTGCCATTGTTCTTCTTCGTGGCGTTTTGCCCCGGATGTATTGTGGCAGACGCGGCTAGCGGCTTCGCCGCGACATCGTCGCCAGCCTGGATACTCTCCGCCGCCAGTCCGACGCCGAGCGCAACGCCTATCATCGCCACCGCGGCAACTCGAATTTTGAACCGGGCCTTGTTCATTTTACCGCTGATAGACGGCGCTAAAGATTAGACGAACCTGATGGGTTTTCCATCGGGGATGCACGGCGATGCGCGCCCCCGCCGCTGGGCCCTACCGCATACCGCGGACTTCGCGCGGACGAGCCCCGTCAGCCGGAAGTACCAGCCCCTCGCGCTCCATCTGCTCGACCATTCGGGCCGCCCGGTTGTAGCCGATTCTCAGCCGGCGCTGGATCATGGAGATCGACGCCTGATTCGCCTCGATCACAATCCGCACCGCTTCGTCATACATCTCGTCCTGCTCGAAACCCGCACCCCCACCTGCGTCCTCTTCCGTGGCGGTTTCGAGAATTTTCATTTCGTATTCCGGTGCCCCCTGCGCGCGCAGGAAGTCCGTAACTTTGCGGATCTCGCCTTCCGAGACGAACGGTCCATGGAGGCGGCGCAGCTTGGCCGTGCCCGGCGGCATGAACAGCATGTCGCCATTGCCCAGCAGCCGCTCCGCGCCGATTGAATCAAGGATGGTGCGCGAATCGACGCGCGAGGTGACCTGAAACGAGATCCGAGCGGGCAGATTGGCCTTGATCAGCCCCGTGATCACATCGACCGACGGCCGTTGTGTGGCGAGAATCAGATGGATCCCGGCGGCGCGCGCCTTCTGCGCCAGCCGCGTGATATCGCGCTCGACCGATTTGCCTTCATTGAGCAGCAAATCGGCTAGTTCATCGATCACGATCACGATCTTCGGCAGCTTGCGATGCTCGATGGGCTGCTCGCCCTCGGTCTGCCCCGCACCAACCATCTGTCGCGGCTTCAACTCGACGGGCTTGTCGCGGCCGGCAACCGCGGCGTTGTAGCCATCGATATTGCGCACCCCCATGTCGCGCATCATGCGGTAACGGTTCTCCATCTCGCGCGTCGCCCACAACAGGGCCGCCGCCGCCTTTGATAAATCGACCACCACCGGTACAAGCAGATGGGGAATGTTCTCGTAGACCGACAGCTCGAGCATCTTGGGGTCGATAAGGATGAATCGCACGTCATCGGCGGTGGCGTTAAAGAGGATCGCCGCGATCATCGCGTGAATCGCGACCGACTTGCCGGTGCCGGTGGCGCCCGCAATCAGCAGATGGGGCATCTGGGCGAGGTCGGCGGCCGCCGGCTGCCCGCTGGTATCTTTGCCAAGCGCTATCGTCAGCTGGCTCTGCGTTCCACGATATGCGTCGGCTTCCAGAATCTCGCGCAGATAGACCTTCTCGCGCTTGCGGTTGGGTACCTCGATGCCGACCACTGCTTCGCCTGGCACTGGCGCGAGGATGCGTACGCTCAAGGCCTTCAGCGCCATCGACAGGTCGTCGGCCAGGTTGACGATCTGGCTGACCTTGATTCCCGCCGCCGGCTCGAACTTGTACATCGTGACGACCGGTCCGGGCTGGACCTCCACCACCCGCCCCTCGACGTTGAACGCGATCAGCTTCTGCTCCAACAACCGCGCGCTTCGCTCCAGCAAATCTTCGTCGACGTGATGGCGTTCCAGCGGCGGCGCGTCGAGCAGCGCCAGCGGCGGAAGGCGATAGCCGCTTTTGTTGCGCATCGATGCCGCGGCGGCGGGTTTTGCGCTGCGCCCCGCCAATTCGCCGAGCGTCAGGCTGCGCAGAATCGAATGCCGCCGGGGTTCTTCCTGCTCGGCATCATCGATCCGCGCGCTCGAATCATCCGGATCGAGCGCGGTCGCCTCAATGCCTTCCGCCCAATTCGCGAGCGGATCGCCGGGCACCTGAGCTGCTTGCGTATCGGCACTGCGTCGCCTGAACGCATGAGATGCAGCCGCGATCACATCGGTCGGCGCCCGCCCCAGGATAATCGTCAGTGCCATCAGCACTACGAACATCACTGCCAGCAGTCCGCCGCCGACACTCACCCATGCTTCGAGAAATTCCGCCAGCGTCGCTCCAACCACGCCACCCATTTGAAGTGCATCGCCGCCGGCCAGCGATGCGCCCGCGCTGAGCGCAGCCAGCAGGATTGTTCCGCCCAGCGCTGCACGTCCAATCGTGGTGAATTGCGCACCTGCCCAAATCGCAATACCCAGCCCCGCGCCGAAAACCAGGACTAGATATGACTGCAGTCCCAATAGCTGGTTGAGCGCATTGGCGACTCCCGCACCCAGCGGGCCGCACCAATTCGGTATCCGCCCGAGGTCATGCGCGATCAGGCTAAGTGCGCCGAACAGCGCGATTCCGATCAACGCCAGCGCGATCAAGTCGCGCTGGATTCGATCTCCGCGCAACACCTCGCGCTCGGCGGTCAGCTCGATCATCCCTGTGCTGATGCCCACGCGCCGCTACACCTTGATCACGCAGGGCACGACCGCCGGCCGCCGATCCATCTCTTCGATGAAGAACCGGTTAAGCCCGCGGCTCAGCTCGTCTTTGAGCAGGGCAGCTCCCTCGGCGCCAAATCCGCTCCCGAGCGCTGCGAGATGTGCCTGGAGTTCGGCGCGTGCCCGCCGCAATTCGGCCGAGGCACCGTCGCCGGTCACAAATCCGCGCGAGATCAGCTCAGGACCCGCGACGATCTCCCCGGTGTCCTCCGCCACCACCACGACCGCAATCACCGTGCCGTCGCACGCCAGCCAGCGCCGCTCGCGTAGCACTTCCAGGTCGCTCAACTCGCCGCCGGTCACCATCGCGCGGCCGGTCTCGATACCGCGCCCGCGATGCGCTCCCGCGCCGCCGAGCACCAGCGTCTCGCCATTTTCGAGCAGATAGCAGTTGCGCTCCGGCACGCCGCACTCGATCGCGAGGCTCAGATGGCGCGAGAGATGCCGGTATTCGCCATGAATCGGCACGAAGTGGCGCGGCCGCGTGAGCCGGATCAATTCGGCCAATTCGTCGCGGCTCGCATGACCTGATACGTGCACCGGCGTAACCGCGTCGTAATACACGTCGGCGCCGCGCCGATAAAGATGGTTGATCAGGTTGTTGATTGTGCGCTCGTTGCCCGGGATAAACCGCGACGACAGCACCACCGTGTCGCCCGCTTCCAGTCGCACTCGCGGATGGTGATCGCTCGCAATCTTCACCAGCGCCGAAAGCGGTTCACCCTGGCTGCCGCTCGCAATGAAGCTCAACCGGTCGGCGGGCAGGAATTCGGCCTCTGCCTGCTCGATGAAGGTGCCGGGCGGCAACTGAATCTGGCCGTGTTCCATCCCCAGCCGTGTGCTCTCGACGATCCGCCGGCCCAGCGGCACCACCGCCCGGCCAAGCTCGCGCGAAACTTCCGCGACTTGGCGAATCCGATGGATGTGCGAGGAGAACGACGAAAGAAAGAACTTGCCGCGCGTGCGCGACATCAGCTCCCGAATTATCGGCTTCAGTGAACTCTCCGATGGTGAGCGGCCCGCGCGTTCGACGTTGGTCGAATCCGAGAGCAGAATCGCGACTCCGCGCCTGCCCAGCTCTTCGAACCGCTCCCGGTCGAAGCCGACGCCGTCCACCGGCGCGTCATCGATCTTGAAGTCGCCGCTATGCACGATCAGGCCGGCCGGCGTATCGATCGCGAGCGCGAGTGAGTCCGGCGTCGAATGAGTCACGCGGAGCGGCTCGATCTCGAACGGTCCCAGGCTAAAGGGTTTGCCCGGCGCGATCGGCGTCAGTTGCGCATCCGCCAACCCGCCTCGTTCCTGAAGCCGCCGGCGCGCGAACGCCAAGGTGAGCTCGCTGCCATATACCGGCATCGGGAAGCGCCGCAGCAGCATCGGCAACGCGCCGATATGGTCCTCATGCGCATGGGTCAGGATCACGCCCAGCAGCCTGCGCTCGCCATGGGCCAGCGCCGCAAACTCGGGGATGATCACATCGACGCCGAGCCAGCGATCCTCGGGGAACATCACGCCGGCGTCGATGAGCAGGCATTCAGCGCCGCACTCAAGCAGCATGCAGTTGAGCCCAATTTCGCCCAACCCGCCGAGCGCGGCGAGCCTGACTTGGGAAACTGCCGAAACTGTGGACGCCATCCCGCGAAACCGCCTCCGCCCCAACCCCGGCCAGATTATATAGTCGCGCTATTGGGCGCAAAAGGCGGCGACCGCCGAGGACGTCCCTGCCAAAAGGGCTGTTGATGGGCGCGGTTCACGATTGGACGGTCAGGCTTGCGCTGCTCGGCCACCCGGCGTTAGCCTTCGTGGCGCAGGTGGCTGGTCAATGTCTGTCAACAAGGCGATTCTAATCGGTAATCTCGGCCGCGATCCTGAAATTCGTTATCTGCCATCGGGCCAACCCGTAGCGAGCTTCTCCATCGCCACTTCGGAGACGTTCAACGATAAGAGCGGGACGCGCCAAGAGCGCACCGATTGGCACAATATCGTGGTCTTCGGCAAACAGGCGGAACTATGCGGCCAGTACTTGAAGAAGGGCCGCCAAGTCTTCATCGAGGGCCGCATCAGCAATCGCCAATACGAGGCAAAGGACGGCAGCGGCAAACGCTATCGTTCCGAGATCGTCGCCCAGCGCGTCCAGTTTCTCGGCAGCCGCGATAGCGGCGCATCGATGGAAGAGCCGTCTGGCCTCGCTGGCGGCGGGGCCCCGCCGCCGATGGACGACGAGGACATTCCGTTCTAGGCGAAGCCTCTCGGCGAGACTCATAAGACCGGCGCGCTACGAGACTCGCAGCACTGCCGCGCCCTTCAACTCATCGTGCTTGAGCATCTGGAGCGCCAGGTTGGCCTCTTCCAACCCGAACGCGCTCGTATGGGTCCGAATCGGAATCTCGCCAGCCAGCTTGAGGAACTCCTCGGCATCGGCGCGTGTGTTGGCGGTGACGTTGCGCAGCTCGCGCTCCTGGAACAGATGGCGCTCGTAATCCAGCGCCGGAATCGTGCTCAGATAAATTCCCGCGACTGCCAGCACGCCGCCGCGATCCAGCGCCTCCATCGCAGGCGGCACCAGATCTCCGGCAGACGCAAACAGGATCGCCGCATCCAGCGGCTTGGGCGGGCGCTCGTCCGCACGCCCTACCCAGTCTGCTGCCATCGCCTCGGCAAGCTCCCGATGACGCCCGCCGCGAGTCATCACGAACACGCGGCATCCCCAGTACCGTGCGACCTGGATCGCGATATGCGCCGAGCCGCCGAAGCCATACAGTCCAACCGTCGAACCCGGCGTGACCTCGGCGCGCTTCAGCGCCCGAAATCCGATTATTCCGGCGCATAGCAACGGCGCAGCTTCTTCGTCGCCTAGTGTATCGGGCAATGCGTAGGCGAAGTCTTCACGCACGGTTGTGAACTCGGCGTAGCCGCCGTCATCGTCCCATCCGGTGAAGCGCGCGTTAGGGCACAGATTCTCGCGCTGCCGCCGACAGTAGATGCATGCCCCGCACGTCTCGCGCAGCCAAGCGATGCCCACGCGCGTGCCCGGTGCGAAGCGGCCGCCATCCGCCTCGACCGTGCCGACGATCTCATGCCCGGGAATCACGCGCGGGCGGCGGGGCGGTAAGTCGCCCTCGGCGACGTGAAGATCTGTCCGGCAGACTCCGCAGGTGCGGATGCGCACCAGGATCTCGCCGGAGCGCGCTACCGGCATCTCGGCATCGATCGCACTTAGCGGATTGGTCTCGATCGCAGCCGGCTGGCGGAGCGCCATCGCGCGCATGTCGCGACTATTCCAACTCCGTGCTCAGCGCAGGGGCTCGTCCCACAACCACACGCGCAATCCCTCGTCGTCGCGGAAGGTGCCGGTCGCGATCAGAACCGTATCGATGAGGTAGCCAACGCCGAACAGGCCGCCTGTGAACAGCCACAGGATTCCGCTGCCGATCTTCCCGACATAGAACCGATGGACTCCCAAGTAGCCCAGTAGCACGCACAGCAGCAGCGCGACCAGCCGCGAACGATCCGACACTTCCTCGTACTCATCGAGCCGGGCCGCCGGTATGGACGCGCGGGTGTCCTGACCGCATTGCGCGCAGAAGCGTGCGTCGGCCAGCATCGCGCGGCCGCATCGTGGGCAGTTCGATTCCATCGGCTCTTCCGCCGTATTCATTGTAATGCGTGCCTCACCGGTTTCCATCATGCGAGCTCCCATCGGTGTCCACCGGCGCCGCGTCTCTTCAGTCGGCGGTTGCGACACCGCCCACGAATGGTTGCAACCACGCGGGTCCCATTTCGAGCCGGCGCAACTCGCGCACGCGGAAGCCCGCGCCGCGCAGCGAATCGACGCTCGCGCGGTTGACATGGCAGTTGTCCGACACCATTGCGGCCACCGGCGTCAGCCAATCCTGGATGCGCGCGCGCCATGGTTGCAACGATCGCACGTGCTCGATGAACAGCAACTTTCCACCCGGCTTTAGCACGCGATGCAGTTCGCGGGCCATCTTTTCCGGATTTTGCACCGAGCACATCAGCAGCGTCGCCACGATGCTGTCGGCGAAATGGTCCTCGAACGGCAGCTGTTCGGAGCCCGTGTCCATGAACTCGACCAGCAAATCGGTTTCATCGGCGCGTGCGGCGGCCTTTCGCGCCGCGGCGCGGTCTGGCTCGATCGCGTACAGATAGCCCACGCGCGCGGGACGATAATATTCCAGGTTGCGTCCGCTGCCGCATCCCACTTCGATCACTGTACCCTCCGCCATGCCAACGATCTCGCTGCGCAGCCGCCCCATGAAGGCGCGCTCGCCAGCCTCGCTGGTCCGATGATGAAACCCGGCCGCTATTGTATCCGCGTAGTTCATCGACACGCCTCCTCGTCGATCGGCGCGGCTCGTGGCCGTCACCGGGCGCAAAAAGCAATTCGGATGCCACCGTGAATAGTCGTCTGGGGCCGACTCTTTTCGACAAGCTGCAACACTTCGAGCACCGCGGCGATGGACTGCATGCAGCCCGGATCCTGCTTTACTGTTATCCAACCCCTCAACCCCAACTGTGTGAAATCAGCTCTGCATTTGCATGTTTTTTTGACGCCATCTGCTTGACGCTTGAAGCCTGCTAACCTTTCCTGACGTGACGAAACGTCAAGTTAAGTTTCATCTCACGTTGCCGAGCGATGATTTCAGCGCCGCTCGTACTTTCGCGCAGCGCGCCGAGGATCTCGGCTTCTACGCGGTCTCTGCCAACGATCACCTGTTCCTGCGCGGGTCTTTGTGGGACGCGCGGCGGCCGCAGCTCGAATGCTTCACCACACTGGGCGCTCTGGCCGCGCTGACCAGCAAAGTACGCCTCGTGCATCTGGTGGCGTCGATGTCGTTTCGCAACCCGGCCCTGCTGGCCAAGATGATCTCGACGCTCGATCATATCAGCGCAGGCCGCATCGTCGCGGGCGTGGGCGCAGGGTGGTTTCGCGAGGAATACGAGGCTTACGGCTATCAGTATCCGTCAAACGCCGAGCGCATCGAGCGGCTGGCCGACGGTATCAAGCTGCTCAAGGCCATGTGGACCCAGGATGAGCCGACCTACAAGGGCCGCTTCTACTCCGTCGAGCGCGCCTTCAATTTTCCCAAGCCGGTCCAGAAGCCGCATCCTCCAGTGTTGGTCGGTGGCTCCGGGCGCGCGGTGCTAAAGATCGTCGCGGAGCATGGCGACATCGCCAACATGATCCCGCCGATTCTCGACGGCGAACTGCGGGTGAGCGATCGGCTCAAATTCCAGCGCGCCGAGCTGACGCGGCGCATCCAGTGGCTCAAGGAATACGCCGCCGCTGCCGGACGCGCCCCCGATGCAATCGAGTTGTCGGGCTACTCGCGGGTGGTGCTCGGCGGCGACAGATCAGCCGTGGAGCGCGAGTTCCGCGACACCTTCGGCAATACTGATATGGAATTCGCGCGCCGTTCGATGTGGGTGCTGCTCGGCACGCCGGACGAAATGCGCCGCGAGCTCCAATCGCGTATCGACGAATTCGGCATCACCTGGTTCGTGCTCAATATCCCAACGCTTGAGATGGTCGAGTTGTTCGGGCGCGAGATCATTCCGGCGTTCGCATAGCGGGGTAACACGATGAAGACGCGCGTCAATCGCAACACCGTCGATCTCGCCAACTTCCCGGACTTGATCGTCATCTACCTCGGGATGCGCGTGAATACGCTGCGCGGCGTAAGGACGCTGATCTCGATCGGCCCCCGCATCGCACGCGCCGTAGCCGAGAAGCCTCCGGGTCTGCTGCTGCACGAGAACTTTCTCTTCTCTCTGATGCCGCCGCACGTCGGCTTCCGGCAGTACTGGCGCGACTTCGATTCGCTCGAGAACTGGGCTCGCACGCTGCCGCATCAGGGATGGTGGAAGGAGTTCCTGCGCGACTCGGGAGGCGCCGGCTTCTGGCACGAGACCTACCGGATGCGCGGTGGCATCGAGGCGGTCTACGATGACCTGGCGGCGCCAATCGGCCTGATGAAATTCGCGCCCATCATGCCCGCGCGCGGCCCGATGTTCTCGGCGCGCCAGCGGCTCCATCATGAAGGCGCGCCGCGCGTGGACGCGCCGGTTTCCGAGTCCGAAATCTACGGCGGCGAAGGAGAACCGAGGCCATGAGAATCGGAATTCATTTGCCGCAGATCGGTTCGCCGACGCCCGAGGAGCTGGCGCGAGTCGCACGGCTTGCTGAAGAGCGCGGCTACACGACGCTATGGGTAAGCGATCATCTGCTTCTTCCCGCGGGTGGCGGTACAGTGCCCGCGCTGGAGATCCTCGAACCGGTCACGACGCTGGCCTATGTCGCGGCGCTGACCCGCACGATCAAGCTCGCAACCAGCGTGATCGTTCTGCCTTATCGCAACCCGATTCATCTGGCCAAGGAACTCGCCACGCTCGATCGCCTGTGCGGCGGCCGGCTGATTCTCGGTGCGGCGAGCGGATGGCTCGAAAGCGAGTTCCGGGCGCTCGGAGCGCCTTACGAGCGTCGCGGCCCCTTCACCGACGAGGCGATCCGCCTGATGCGCGCACTGTGGGCGGAGCCCGTACCGAGCTTTCGAGGAGAATTTCACAGGGTCGAAGCGATGCGCTTCGGGCCGCGCCCGGCCGCCGGGCGCATTCCGATCTGGATCGGCGGAATCAGCCGGCGCGCAGTGCGCCGGGCGGTCGAGCTCGGCGACGGATGGCACGGCACGCGGATGCGGCCCGAGCAAATGGCCGAGCGTATCGGATGGCTGCGTGAAATCGCGGCGCGCAACGGGCGCAGTCTGGACGGCTTCGCACTGACCCATCGCGTATACATCGGCTTCGCCGAACGATGGACGGACACGGGCGGTTACGTTGAAGGAATCCTGGCGCCGCCCACGATGCTCGCCGACTACCTCAACCGCTTCGCCCCACTCGGAATCGAGGAACTGATGATCACGCCGCTGGGCGCCGAGACCGGGCTGGAGGCCTTCATCGAGCGCTTCGACCGCGAAGTCCGCCCGCATCTCGTCTGACGGGTCGGCCGCTTCGCCAATCGAACGCGCGGGCGGGTCAGAGCTCGAAGTCGCCGGCCTCGATTAGCCGTGCGACTCGATAGAGAAACCGGTTCCCGAGCACGCCGTCGATCACGCGATGGTCGTAGGACAGTGCGAGGTACATGATCGTGCGAATCGCGATCGCATCGTCGCCGTCAACTTCGAGCACGACCGGCGTCTTCTTGACCTCGCCCATCCGCAGGATTCCGACCTGCGGCTGATTGATGATCGCAAGCCCGAACAGATTACCCTCGCGGCCCGGATTCGAGATCGTGAAGCTGCCGCCGGCGAGATCGTCGGGAACGATTCGCTTGTCCGCAGCCTTGCGCGCAAGCTTGTCGATCTCCCGCGCCAGCCCGACCACGGAATGCTGATCGGCGCCCTTGATCACCGGCACGATCAGCCCCTCTTCAGTGTCCACGGCGATGCCGAGATTAATCTCCTTGCGGATGATCAATGCGTCGTTGGCGACCGAAGAGTTCATTCGCGGGAACTCCTTGAGCGCGCGCACCGTCGCATATGCGACCATCGGCAGGAACTGCAACTCGAAGCCCTCGCGCTCGCGGAAGGCCTGGCGATTCGCCGCGCGCAAGCGCGCGACTCGCGTCATGTCGACTTGCGCAACAGTCCCGACATGCGGCGAGTTGGTCTTCGAGAAGACCATGTGCGCCGCAATCAGCTTGCGCCGCCGCGAAAATGCCTCGATCACATCCCCCTCGCGCGGCTCGTAGATCGGCGGACGGAAGCCTGCCCCCGCTCCCACCGGCACCCCGGCCAGCCTGCCACTCACCCGGGCTCCGCCGGTGGAGGGTACCGCTAACACGGCCTGCGACGGCTGTGCCGCAGCCGTCGCAGGCCGCTGCGCCAGCGATTCGATATATGCCAACACATCGCGCTTGCTAACCCGTCCGCCCAGGCCAGTGCCGTGTATATGCGAAAGATCGATGCCCTGCTCGACCGCGATCTTCATCACCAGCGGCGAGTAGCGCGCGCCCTTCGCGCGCGCGCTACTCGCCGCTGGTGATGCGCTGCGCGACGCGATCGCAGTACCGTCAGCAGCCGCCTCACGCCCCTGCTCGGCTCGCGCAGTCGGGGGCGCGGCGCCTGCGGCCGCGCGCCCAGCGCTTTCGATCACCGCCAGCTTCGCACCCACTGGCAGCGTCTCGCCTTCCGCAGCCACCAGCTTCGCGATGACACCTGCTGCCGGCGACGGAATCTCGGTGTCCACCTTGTCGGTCGAAATCTCCGCGATAGGCTGGTCTTCGGCCACCTGCTCACCCTCGCGCACCAGCCACTTCACGACCGTGCCTTCCACCACGCTCTCGCCCATCTGCGGCATTGTCACGTCGACGACCATCTCAATAAGCCGCCAGGCTTCTAATCGCGTCGACGATTTTGTTGGTATTCGGCAGGATGTACTCTTCCATCGGCGCACTGAACGCGTTGTGCGTATCGAGCATCCCCACCCGCCGCACCGGCCCGTCGAGATACTCGAAGCAATTGTCCCCAATGATCGCCGCGATCTCGCCGCCGATCCCGCCCGTTAACCGGTCTTCATGCACGATCAGCGCCTTGCCGGTTTTGCGCACCGTAGCCATGATCGCTTCGCGATCCAAGGGCAGCAGCGTGCGCAGGTCGAGCACTTCGACCGAGAGTCCGTCTTCCTTCTCGACGATTCGTGCCGCGTCCAGCGACTGATGCATCGTGCCGCCGTATGTGATGAGCGAAAGATCGTCGCCCGCCCGCCTGAGTTCCGCGACTCCAATCGGGACGGTGAAGTCGCCCTCCGGCAGATCCTCCTTGATACTGCGGTACAATCGCTTGTGCTCGAAGTAGATCACCGGATCGTCGTCGCGGATCGCGCTCTTCAGCAGCCCCTTGGCGTCATATGCGGTCGCCGGAGCGACGACTTTCAGCCCGGGCACGCGCGTAAACCATGCTTCGGGATTCTGCGAGTGGAAGATCGCGCCGTGGATTCCGGCGCCCGATGGCGCCCGGATCACCAGCGGGCAGGCCGCTTTCCCGCCATGCCGATAGCGCAACGTCGCCGCCATGTTGACGATCTGGTCGAAAGCGCATGCGATGAAGTCGCCGAACTGCATCTCCAGCACCGGCCGCATCCCGAGTACCGCCGCGCCGACGCCGGCGCCCACGATCAGCGCCTCCGAGATGGGAGTATCGATCACGCGCGCCTCGCCGAACGCTTCGAGCAGACCTTCGGTCGCCTTGAATGCGCCGCCCAGCTCGGCCACGTCCTCGCCCAGGATGAAGACGTTTTCGTCGCGGCGCATCTCCTCGTGCAGCGCCTGGTTGATCGACTTGAGGTAAGTGAGTTCCATGACGCGCGCGTTCAACCTCCGCGATTTCCGGTGCCGTTGGGAATAGGCGTGGCATAGAGATCATCCATCGCCTCATCGGGCGCGGGCAGCGGCGATTGTTCGGCGTAGTCAACCGAGTCTTGCACGATCTTGCGCACGCGCTCATCGATCTCTTCCCGGATGCGCCGCACGTCCTGGCCCTTTTTCTCGAGATAGAACTCGAAGCGCGGAATCGGATCGCGACTCTCCCACTGGATCAGTTCGTCCTTGTCGCGGTAGAGCGCCGCATCATGCTCGCTATGGCCGTGATAGCGATAGGTCTTGCACTCGATGAGAGCGGGACCTTCTCCGCCGCGCACTCGCGCCACTACGCGCTCCGCCACCTCCAGCACCGCGAGCAGGTCGTTGCCTGAGCATACGTACCCCTTGAAGCCGTACGCGGGCGCGCGATCGGCGACATCCTCGATCGCCATCTGCTTCTCCAGCGGCGTCGAGTATGCGTAGCGGTTGTTCTCGCAGACGAAGAGTACCGGCAGCTTGCGTACGCCAGCGAAGTTCATCGCCTCATGCACGTCGCCGCGCGACGATGCCCCCTCGCCGAAGAATGCGACCGCGACGTTATCTTCCTTCTTGATCTGGAACTTGAGCGCCGCGCCAACCGCGACTGGCAGCGTCGAGCCGAGCATCGAGGTCGCGCCGAAAATTCCGTGCTCGAGATCGCCGGCATGCAGGAACGAATCCTTGCCGCGCGACAACCCGGTCTCCTTGCCCATCAGCTGCGCCATCAGCCGCCCGGGATCGACGCCGCGCACGAGGAACACCCCGAGGTCACGATGGAGCGGCGAGATGAAATCACCCTCGCGCAGCGTCGCACAGACTCCGGTGACCAGTGCTTCCTGGCCGGCGCCGGAGTACACTCCGCCGACGATCTTGTTCTGCCGATGCAGCCGCGAGACGCGCTCTTCGAACGCCCGCACCAGCTTCATCCAGTAGTAGAGCTGCAGCTCGAATTCGATTCGAGTTCCGTCGCTGCGCGCTGAAGTCGCTTCCGGCATCTGCTGGGCTCTTGGACGCGGGCCGACCCATGTCTCGACCAGTCGGTCCGCGATCTGAGACTAGCTCACGGCAGGGCGGCTGAAAACGCGAACGGGCGGGCGCGTGCCGAGCTTACGTTTCAGTGTCTGACGCCAGCTCCTCGAGCAGCGCCTTCGCACCGATCAGATCGGGCGTATCGAGACCCTCGGTAAACCAACCATAAATTGCCGCCAGCATCTCGTGCGCTTCCTTGCGCCGTCCGTCCGACGCGAGCAGGCGGGCAATCGAGACCGTGGCGCGCAGTTGCGGGCTGCGCGCTCCCGTGGCAGTCGCAAGTTCGAGCGCCTGGCGCAGTTCTTTCTCGGCTTCGGCCTCGCGCCCAAGTCGCCGCAGCATCTCACCGCGCACTTGAAAGAAGTGGATCTCGCGGGGTTTGAGCCCGATCTTCGCGAGCATCTCGACGTACTCGTCCAGGCGCTGTAATCCTTCGTCGGTCCGGCCGGACCGATCCAGCAGGCGTGCGACGGTAATCAGAATCTCGATTCGCGGAAAATCGGCGCCCTCCCTGAGATGCCTCATTCCGGGCTCGATATGCTCGCGGGCCTCATCGAGCCGCCCCTGCTCTACAAGGCCCCAAGCCATGAGATTATGAGCCACCGCGGTCCAGAACGGGAAGCCCCACTCGCTGCATATGGCAAGCAGCTCGCCGGCCAGTTCTGTGCCTCGGCGCCATTCGCCGCGCCGGCAATGTACCTGCGACGTGAAACTCAGCGCCATCGCGAAGCTGAAGGGATCACTGCGCTGGTCGACGGCCTTCAGCGCCTGACGCGCGCGCGCGAGCGCCTGGTCCGGATAGCCCGAGATCTCGAGAACGTCGGAAAGCACAGTCAGGCACAGCACGTTCGCGTCGGGGCCCATCGCAAAACCCATTACCGGGCGGTCCCCTCCGGGTATCGCGAGAGCGCGCTCCAGATGTTCGCGGGCAGTGGAGTACTCGCTGACCTGGGCCAGCGATGAGCCGAGCGTTCGATGCGCGTCGCGCATTAAACCCGGGTCGTTGAGCTTGAGGGCCAGCGCCATCGACTCGTCGGCAATCTGGCGCGTCTCCTTGAGCTCTGCGCGTGTATAATGAAAGCCCCACAGTCCGGATAGCACCGCAAACGTCGCTACATCGTCTCCAACCTTGGTGCAGAGCTCGCGCGCATGGGCGTAGGCTTGGCCGAGCTCGGAAGCGGAGAAACCTTTGGCAGCCATCAGCGCCGCGCCAAGCATCACGTAGACCCACATCTCGTCGCGCTCGAACTGAGCGCGGTCGGGCAGTCCCTCGAGCAACCCGATGGCGGAATTCAACCGGTCGACCGCCTCGCCGTAGTTTGAACGACGCATCGCGGCCAAGGCCGCCAGGCGCAGAAACTTGATCGCCTCGAGCGCGCGGCCGGCCAGCCGATAGTGCTCCGCGATCTGGCCGTGATGTTCGTCAGGGTGCCCGCTGTAGAGCGCCTCCTGCGCCTGCGCGACGCGCGCATGCAGCGCACGGCGGCGCTCGATCAGCACGGAGTTGTACGCCACCTCCAGCGTCAGCGCGTGCTTGAAGGTGTACTCGACGTCCGGAAACGCCGGCCGCTCGTAGATGAACTCGCCAAGTTGGAGGCGCGAAAGCAGCCGCTCCAGCTCATCCTCCGAATGCGGCACAATCCGTTTGATCAAGCCCGCTGGAAACTCCTTGCCGATCACCGCCAGCGTCTGCAGCAGTTCCTTCTCGCCTGCTTCGAGCTGATCGATTCGCGACGCCAGCACCCCCTGCACCGTCGGCGGAATGCGAATCTCGGTCGTCGGGCGGGTCAGCGCGACCTTTCCGTTGCGCGTCAGGATCGACTGGTCGAATAGCGCCTGGACGATTTCCTCCATGAAGAACGGATTGCCCTCGGTCTTCTCGACGATCAGCTTACGCAGCGCGCTGAGGTCCTGCTCGTTGCCGAGCAACGCGGTCAGCAATTCGCCGGCGCTCTCATTCCCCAATGGATCAAGCCGGAGCTGCGTGTAGTAGCTCTTCGCGCCCCATTGGTGGCGATACTCGGGGCGATAGTTGACCAGCATCAGGATCCGCGCGGTACCGATCGAATCGGCAAGCAGATCAAGCAACGCCTGGCTCTCCGGGTCGAGCCAGTGCAAGTCTTCAAAGATAAGGATCAACGGCTGGCTGAGGCTCTCGCGCAGCAGCAGGCGCTTGATCGCGTCCAGCGTGCGGCGTCGTCGAATCTGCTGATCCATCTGCGCCAGCGGATTGTTGGCTTCGGACAGCCCGAGCAGCGCCAGCATGTAGGGCAGCGTGTCCTCCAGCGTCCGATCGAGCATCAGCACCCTGCCGCCGAGTTTCTCGCGTCGCTGGCGATCGTCGTCATCGCTGGCGATCTTAAAGTAATTCTTTAATAAATCAATTATCGGCAGATATGCCGTTGCCTTGCTGTGCGATACCGAGAAGGTCTCCAGCACCATCGCCCCGTCCTGCGTGATCGCCTTGAACTCGTGGAACAACCGCGATTTGCCCAGCCCCGCTTCGCCGATCGCCGCGACGATCTGGCCGTGCCCGGCCCGCGCTTGCTCCAGCGCGCGCTTCATCGCATCGATCTCGTGCTGGCGACCGACGAACTTCGTCAGCCCTCGGCGCGCGGCCGCCTGGAGCCGAGTGCGCAATGGCCCGAGCCCCGTCACCTCGTAGATCCTGAGCGGCTCGCTAACGCCCTTGACGCGCGCTTCGCCCATCGCGCGGAACTGGAAGTAGCCTTCCGTCAGCTTGTGGGTATGCTCGCTGACCAACACCGTGCCCGGCGTCGCCAAGCTCTCCATGCGCGCCGCGAGCCCGGTCGAATGCCCCACCGGCACGTAGTCGGAATGGTCGGCATCCTTGCGCACCGAACGCACCACGACCTCGCCTGTATTGACGCCGACGCGTACCTGCAGGCTCACGCCGTGCTCGGCACGCAGCTTCTCGGCGTAACGCTTTATCGCCTCCTGCATGCGGAGCGCCGCGTAGAGCGCGCGCTGCGGATGATCTTCATGCGCGAGCGGCGCGCCGAATAGCGCAAAGATCCCGTCGCCCAGTGATTGCGCTACGAAACCGTCGTAGTGCCGCACCGCATCAATCATCAGCTTGAGCGCGGGATCCACGATGCCGCGCGCCTCTTCGGGGTCGAGGTCCTCGAGCATCTCCATCGAACCCTTGATGTCGGCGAACAGCGCCGTGATCGTTTTGCGCTCGCCGTCGCTGACGCTGTCATCGCGAACTTCGGCCGCGGCTCGGAGTTGCTGCGCAGGCGCATCACGCTCCGGCACGGACAGCGGCGCCATGCCCTTGGGCGCGTCGTGAAGGCCGTGCCCGCACTCGGGGCAGAACTTCGCGCTCGGCGCCGCTTGCCTGCCGCAATGCGGGCACGCGCGCATCAGCCGCGCGCCGCATTCTTCGCAGAAGCGCGCCGTCTGGCTGCTCTCATGCGCGCATTGAGGACATTGCATATGGTCGCTTCGCGCCGCGTGTGGCCGCGATCGAGCGCGGTCAGCGGTGAGCAATAGTGGCGCTGCGGGCGATTCAGGACAAGCGCGGCCACCCTACGCGGTCATCTCGTGGCTTGTGCTTCGATGCGCGCCATCAGTTGCGCATCGTCCAGCAGCATTCCCGCCTTGACCAACCGACGCGCCAGCTCCAGCCAGTTGCGATCGCGCGCGAACACCTCGCGGAAAATTGGCAAAGCGTCTTCGATGGATCCGATATTGACCAGCGCGATCGCCGGCCAGAAAGCCATCTCGATGTTGTCCGCCTCCAGCGATCGCGCCGCCGCGTATGCGCGCACCGCCGCAGCATGATCGCCGGCGCCCAGGGCGTCGTCACCTGCCGCCATATGATCGTAGGCGCGCTTGAGCTTGAGCAGCCTGCGCAATTCACCCAGCGGATCGCGATGGTCGTCAACGCGCAGATCAACCACGCGATCGCGCCACGGCTGGCCGCTACCCTTCCCCGCAACCACCAGCATCGCGGCTGATTGGCGTCCGCGGATATCGCCGCCGGCCGCCTCGGCCGAGTCGAGCGCCGCGAGCATCCGGTCCGCAAGATCGCCGCGCGCCTGCTCGAACCCGCGCGCCATCGCCGGCCACACCTGATCGTTCAACATCATGTTGGCCTGCACCGAAAAGTTGCTGCCTGAAATGTGGCCCGCGGCCGCGATCGTCCGCGCACCGGTATGCGCCGCGACACCGCCGCGCGCGTCGATCATCGCGACCTGGCGCACGTCACGTCCGCGATCCGCCTCGAGCAGCCCGCGCATCGAATCGTCCGCGCTGCGGCCCGCCCTCATGAGGCCAAGCCCGAGCATGCCGTAACTGGGATCAACCAGCGCCTGCGTCGCAACCGCCCCCACGCCCGCCTCCGCCCACGTGACGATCGCACCGACGGCGAACCAATGCGATTGCACGGCGACGCCGAGCTGGCCGGTGTCGGGATCGCGCGCGACGATCGAATACGTATGGACGGGAATCCCGGCAATGCGCGGGATCGTGAGATCGCTCATCGCACCACCTCCAAGACGAAATGCCTGCTTCTGCGCTGGCGCGCATGCGGCGCCCGCAGCCCTGTCAGAGAGGGTCGCGGCGGCTACGCATCACGATGGCCGGCGGTCGTCGTCGTAAATCGGCGGCATCCCGCGCGGACGTGTCCGGTAGCGCCGATGCGTCCAGAGGAACTGCTCGGGATGGCGGCGGACGATATCCTCGACTGCACCCAGGAAGCGGCGCGTATTTTCCTCGACGTCCGCCCCGGTCTCGCCGCCGCGCGCGAGCGGAATCTCGTCCTGCACCTCGATAGTCATGCGCCGCGGATGTTTCGGATCGCGTACAATGAACACTGGCACGACCGCCGTCCCGGAAATCATAGCCAGCCGTGCCGGCCCGCTCGCGGTTGCCGCCGGTTCGCCGAAAAACGGCACGAAGATCGCCTCGCTGCGTTTCGCGTTCTGGTCGAAAGGGATGCCTATCGCCTTGCCGTCGCGCAACGCGCGCAGCACCGCACGTGCGGCCGAATGCTTGCGCAGGATCTCGACCCCGGCTCGCTCGCGCACCCAGGTCATAAGTGCATCGCCGGCGATGAAGCGCTGGGTGTGATGCACCAAAGCGATCTGATGGCCTGACATGGCATGAGCGGCGGCCAGCAACTCGAAGTTGCCAAAGTGCGCGGTTAGGATCAGCAGGCCGTGTACCGGCGGCCGTAGCCGCAACGCGTCCAGATAACCGGCGCGCGGATGCGCCACCCGCCGCAGCAGCCTGCCGCGAAAGAACCCGCCCAGCCGGATATATTCCGCCGCGTTGCGCCCGAGGTTGAGATATGACGCGCGAAGAATTCGCGCGCGCTCGGCCGCGCTGCGCTCGGGAAACGCGATCGCCAGATTCTTGAGGCCGATCGCGATGTGCCGCCGATCAAGCTGCCAGCCCAGCCAGCCGATCGCCAAACCGAGCGGATAGAGCACAAAGTCCGGCAGCAGACTCAACAGATGAAGCCAGCCCGCAAACCAGTAGAACATAACGCGGTCGCGAGGCCCGAGATCCATGGCCGCGCGGTTGCGCAATTGCTGAACGCTCAGCGATGTGCGCGCGTGTGCGGCGGGGTCAGGATCGGATTCCGATCGAAGGCCGCGCTCGGCGGATGGCTCAGGCGGAGGCATTTCGTTGCGCGATACCGGCCGCGGCGGCGATCGGATCGCACTGCGGGAGTATAGTGGCGCTGGCTTGCGAAAGCATCGGCTCTAGCAGGCCGTAGAAAAAGCAGTCTTCAACGGCCTGCTCCCTCTCTCTTGTCTCCCCCGGAGGGGGAGAAGATCAGGGAGGCAGCCAGTTCTTTGCAGGGTGTTGAGCGCACATCTGAACTCATTTTGAATTCCTCGGTTTTTCAACACCCTGCTAAGGGTACAGCGAGATGTCGCCCAAGCGATCGCGTTTGGCAGCCTTCTGGATCACCACGATTCCCGAATCGGTTACGAAGAAACGCTGGCGGTCACGCTCGAGGTCGTAACCGATTTCGTCGCCCTCCGGAATATAGACGTACTTGTCGATTATCGCGCGGCGCACTTTCGCATGCCGCCCGATCTCCGCGTAATCCATGATTACGGACTCGTCGACTTCGCTGTACGAATGCACAAACACCGAACGCCCCAGTACCGACCCGCGTACCGTGCCGCCCGAGACGATACAGCCTTCAGAGATGACCGAATTGAGCGCCTGGCCGCGACGGCCATCTTCGTCGAAAACGAACTTCGCCGGGGGCTGATCGTAATACGCGGTGCGCAGCGGCCAATGCGAGTTGTACATGTTCAGATGCGGCCGCGCGTCGCGCAAGTCCATGTTGGCTTCGAAGTAAGAATCGATCGTCCCGACGTCGCGCCAGTAGCTCAAGTTGGCCTCTGAATCGCCGCGGATCCGGTTGGTCATGAAGTTGTACGCGTATACCGGGACGCGGTTGATCAGCGCCGGAATCAAATCGCGGCCGAAGTCGTGCGAGCTGTCGGCATTCTGGGAATCCTCGATCAACGCGGCCCGCAACACCTGCGGATCGAACAGGTAGTTTCCCATCGACGCCAGGCAGCGGCCCGGCGCGCCCGGCATATCGGGTGTCTGTTGCGGCTTCTCCTGAAACCCCACGACTCTCAGCCCCGAGTCCACCTCGACGACCCCAACATTGCTCGACTCCTCCACCGCCACCGGCAGCGTCGCGACCGTCACGGCCGCTTTGCGCTCGACGTGGAAGTCCATCATCTGGGCGATGTCCATCCGGTAGATGTGATCCGCCCCGAAGACGGCCACCAGGCCCGGTTGAAAATCGTCGACCAGATTTAGGTTCTGGAAGATCGCGTCGCCCGTACCGAGATACCACGTCTCACCGTGACGCATCTGTGCCGGCACCGGGGTGATGAAGTGCGAGGGAATCAGCCCGCCGATCTGCCAGCCATCTTTCAGATGCTCAATCAGCGACTGCGAGCGCCACTGGACCAGAACATAGATGGAGTAAATTCCCGAGTTGACGAGGTTGGATAGAACGAAGTCGATGATCCGATACTTGCCGCCAAACGGAACTGCGGGCTTGGCGCGGTCACGGGTCAGCGGATGCAGCCGCGTACCCTGCCCTCCCGCCATCACGAGAGCCAGTGTCCTTTGTTGGCCGGTCAAGCAGCTTTCACCATCGCAAGACTTAAAGGCTTAATCGAGATCGTCCGGGAGAACCAGCGTTTGATTATATGGAGACACGCGGTTACTGCGTGAAGTGTGCAGCAGATGAAACCCTGCCGCATCTGGGCAGGATGTACTCGAGTGCAAACTATCAACAGCGTAGATTCGCCAGAATGATGAACTCTTTTGCATCATCTCGCTATCACGACCTGAAGGGTAG
>JBGPUE010000013.1:0-59713 GCA_041491005.1 Binataceae bacterium (SeqCode)
GATGAGCCGAAGCCGGTGCCCAGCGTGATTACCAACTCGACGCTGCGTCCGGATATCGAGCCGAGGCCTTGGACGTCGGCGTCATTCGCGATTCGCACCGGTTTGCCGAACTTCTGCCGCAGCGCCCGCGCGAGATTGAATCGCTGCCAATCGGGCGCAAGATTGTGCGCCGTATAGACGATGCCGTTCTTGACCACGCCCGGGAAGCCAACCGAGATGCGCTCGAACTCGCCTTCTATCCGCACCATCCCTTCGATCACGGCGAGGATCGCTTCGGGTGTTGGTGATTGGGGAACCGGGACGCGGGCGCGCGGAGTCGTCGGCTTGCCGTTGGCATCGAGAACCTCGACCTTCACGCCGCTGCCACCGATATCGATGGCGAGGGTGCGTAAAGGCTGGGATATAAGAGCCGACGCGGCAATGGACCTGCCCGCTTTCGCCGCTGCGCCGCGCTTCGAGCTTGCCTTCAATTTGCGCATGAACGTCCTGAACCCCCGAGTGTGATCTTCGCGCGCCGGAATCGATCCCGCGAACAGCACCGCGGCTGACAGCGACGACGATAGATGCCGGTACGCAACCGCGATCAGTAAACTTCAAATGCGGCTGGATGGGTAGATGTGCTGCGTAGATTTAAGCTTCGGCGCATGCGCGCCACGGCCGGCGGTCACATTGGCGCTTGAACCAGCGCACAGGCTCGAATACTCAAGAGAAGATCGTCGAAGGAGCAAAACGCATGAATGCGAATTCGCGATGGCGCCATGCGCGGATTGTGATGGCGGCCGCGCTGGCCATGATCGCAGTTGCCTGTACATCCGCCGAATCGGAGGGCCTGCCCGTGCGCAATACCGGACACTACGCCATCATCGACACCGACCGCGGAATAGTCGTGATTGAGCTTTATCCGAAAGTCGCGCCCAAAACCGTCGCCAACTTCGAACAGTTGGTCAATAAGGGCTTCTACAACGGTCTGACGTTTCATCGGGTGATCCCCGATTTCATGGCCCAGGGCGGCGACCCCGACGGCACCGGCATGGGCGGTCCGGGCTACAACGTGCCGGCCGAGATCAGCTCGACCGAGAAGCATCTTCGCGGCACGGTCGCGACAGCGCGCAAAGGCGAGGAAGCTAATCCAAAAAAGGAATCCAGCGGCAGCCAGTTCTATATCTGCTTCGGACCGCAGCCCCATTTGGACGGCGAGTACACCATCTTCGGCGGCGTGATTAAGGGCATGGAAGTAGTCGATCAGATCCAGAAGGGCGACCACATGAAGAAGGTTACGCTGTCGCCGACACTACCGAAGTAGGGAGCCCGGATGCCGAGCGAGCATGACGGGCCATCCGCCGCCGCACCCTTCACCGTCGATCTTCATCTCCACACCAATCGCGGCAGCTCGGACTCCAATCTTTCGCCCCAGCAGCTAATCGATCGCGCCCGGGAGATCGGGATCGGCGCCGTGTGTATCACCGAGCACGACAACATGTGGGATCTGCATGAAGTCGGCGAGTTGGCGCGCGAGGCCGGAGTGGTGGTGCTGCGCGGGATGGAAGTGACCACTGACATCGGTCATATCGGCGTCTTTGGGCTGGATCGCTATGTCGGCGGTATTTACAAGCTCAAGGAGCTGCGGCGAATCGCCGACGCCGCCGGCGGGGCGCTGATCGCGAACCATCCGTTCCGCTACAAGCTCGACGCCAAATTCTCCTTCATCAATCCCGATCACGAGCCGATCGATCCACAGCATCCGGATCGCGCCGCGCGCCTGGAGCTGTTCCAGATGGTCGATGCGATCGAGGTGCTCAACGGCAACTGTTCCGAAGACGAGAATCTCTTCGCGCTGCAGGTCGCGCGAGTCGCGGGGCTGGCCGAGGTGGCCGGCTCGGATTCGCATTCGCACGGTTCGGTGGGATGCGTCACGACGCTGCTGCCCCATCCGGTGCGCAGCGAGCGCGAGTTGATCGAGGCGATCAAGGCGCGGCGCACAAGGGCGGGCCGCGGCCTGCTCAACAATCAGCTGGCGGCCTTTGACCAGCCCTGACGCCATCAAACACTGCATCCCGTCACTGCATCCCGTCAGGTCTCATGGCGTCCGGCTCCGGACGCCCACGTTGAGGCAGCGCCGCCGGCTGACGTAAGATTGCCAGGTCTGCCTGCTTCTCTGAATATCGCGGTTGAGACATCATAGCGGCGCGCCCGACCCCGACGGCGCAAATCAATAGATGGCGGCGATCCACGACCGACTCGCTCTGATCGAGAACATCACCTCGCTGGTGGCGGCGACTTCGGGCGATCTGCGCGAAGCGCTCGATGCCGCAGTTGCGGCCATCGCCGCCGGTATGGAAGTCGAAGTCTGCTCGCTTTACCTGTTCGATGCGCGACGCGAGCGGCTGGTTTTGCGCGCCAGCGAGGGGCTCGACCGCGACTCGGTCGGCCGCGTCTCGATGCGCATCGACGAGGGCCTGGTCGGGCTGGTGATTGAAACGATGGCGCCGGTGGCGGTCGCCGACGCGGTCGCGCATCCGCGCTACAAGTATTTTCCGGAGACCGGCGAGGAGCGTTACCACTCGTTTGTAGGTGTGCCGCTGCTTGACGCCAAGCGCGAGCCGATCGGCGTGCTAGTCGCGCAGACCCTGCGGCGGCGCAAGTTCACGCCCACCGAAGTCCGCCTGCTACGCACCGCGGGCCAGCAACTGGCCCAGATGCTGTCCCATCATCGGTTGCGCGAGACGCTAGCCACTCGCGAGAAAGAGCGCGAGGAGTATCGGCGCCGGATGATCGAGGCCAACCGCCAGCTCAAGGACTACGAGAAAGTCGGCGGCAAGACGCGGCTGGCGGCACGCCCCAAGATCCGCCATCCGCGCCTGGTCGGATTGCCCGCCTCGCCGGGCTTCGCGCATGGCCGCGCCCATCTGGTCGGCATGTTCCTCAGCACCATCGATCGCAATCTGCGCACGCGCGACAAGACCGCGGAACTCAAGCGCCTCGATGACGCGATCGCGCGGTCGCGCGCCGAACTGGCCGCGCTCAAGGCGCGCATGGCGCCGCTGATGGCGGAGGCCGACCTCAAGGTTTTCGACGGGCACCGCTTGATTATCGAGGACAAGGAATTCATCGGGCGCATCCGCGAGGCGATCGGTACCGGCTACGCGGCCGAGAGCGCGTTGTTCCGCGTAATCGACGAGTTCAGCGCCACGATGCTTGCCGTCGCCGATGGCTATCTGCGCGAACGCGTGCTCGACTTCCGCGACGTGGGCCATCGCCTGCTGCGCAATCTGCGTCAGGAGGACAAGCACGCCGGCTTCTCGAAACCCACCGTGCTGGTGGCCGAAGAGCTGACGCTCTCGCAGCTGACGCTGGTCTCGCACGAGAACCTCGCCGGTATCGCGCTGCAATCGGGCGGTGTCACATCGCATGCAGCGCTGCTCGCGCGCTCCTTCGAGATTCCCACGGTGGTCGGCGTCGAGCATCTGATGGAAGCGGTGAGCGAGGGCGACGACCTGGTGCTCGATGGCACCTCGGGCATCCTCTACGTGAATCCCTCCAGCGAGGTCGAGCACGAGTACGAGGCGCTGATCAAACGCTACGATACCTTCCGCCGCGAGCTGATCGAGGAGGATCCCGCGCCGACCGCGACCCGCGATGGGCATCGCGTGCAAATGCTCGCCAATATCGCGCTGTTCAACGATGTCGCGCTCGCGCTCCGCTACGGAGCAGAAGGAATCGGGCTGCTGCGCTCGGAGTTCTCGTTCCTGACCTACGAAGATTTCCCTGACGAGAATCAGCAGGTCGCGCTCTACCGGCGGATCCTTGAAGCGGTTAAAGGCCGCCCGGTGACGATTCGCACGCTCGATATCGGCGCCGACAAGTATCCGCCCTATCTGCGCGCGCCGCGCGAGGAGAATCCGTTTCTTGGCTGGCGCTCGATCCGAATCTCGCTGGAGATGCCGGCATTGTTCAAGGTGCAGCTGCGGGCGATCCTGCGCGCAGCCGCAAAACACGATGTCCGGATCATGTTCCCGATGATCTCCAGTATCGAGGAGCTGCTGCGCGCCCGCGAGCTGCTGGCCGAATCGCAAGCGGAGCTGTTCAAGGAGGGCCTCGAGCACAATCCGGAGGTGAAGGTCGGGATCATGGTCGAGGTGCCGGCCGCCGTATGGCTCTCATCGCGGCTGGCGCGAGATGTCGATTTCTTCTCGATCGGCACCAACGATTTGATTCAGTTCCTGCTCGCCGCCGATCGTAACAATCCAAAGGTCGCGCAGCTCTTTGAGCCGTTCCATCCCGCAGTGCTCTCCGCGATCTCCGAGGTGGTCAACGTCGCGCGCGCCGCTGACAAAGAAGTTTGTATCTGCGGCGAGATGGCCAGCGATCCGCTGGCGACGCTCCTGCTGGTCGGGATGGGGCTCAACGAGCTGAGCCTGAGCCCGATGTTCCTGCCGGTAGTGCGCAAGGTCGTGCGCGAGGTCAACTATCAAACCGCACACCAGATCGCGCGCGAAGCGCTGGAGATGGCCAGCGTCAAGGAGATCAAGGGCTATATGTTCGAGCGCTATCGCGACCTCGGGCTCATCAATCTGGTCGAGATGTATCGCTGAAAACGAGCGCAGTTTCACGTCAAACCGCGCCATCACATGCGCCAGCCAATCAATTGTGGCCCGATCCAATCCGGCATTGCGTGGTGTGGTTGACTTCGTTCGGAGGGATCGGTTAGCTGGTAGGCTTGACCGCTCGGTTAGAGGGGTCACCATTGTGGGGTTCCGCACGGAACCGCTGGGCTGTGAGAGGTAAACGTGATGGTCATCTTGCTGAGTCTAACCGGCGCGATCACGGCGGCCTTGATTGCCGCTGGATATCTCGTCTTGGGACGCAATCGTTACGGCGGTGATCAGTCCGCCACGCCCTTGATGCTCACTGCACGCGAAGGAGCTGGCGCGCAAAGCGCGCTGACGCCTGAAGCGATCCGCACGATTCGAGTCTATTTCATCAAGCCCTCGCGTTATGACGAGGAAGGCTACGTTCAGGTCTATCGATGGGGCGTGCAACCCAACAACACGCTGACCGTGCTGGCCTCGCTCAATGACAGCTTTAATCGCAATTACGGTGCGGCCCGCCGCGTCCATCTGGAGACCGTCATCTGGGATGAAGTCTGCGACGGCGTGATCGCGCCGGAGACTATCAAGGCAATCAAAGACAAGGCCCGCGAGGACGGCGTCGAATTGCTGATCGGGCTGGCCGGCGTGCAATCCAACCAGTACCCGCGCGGCCGTGACCTCGCGCTGCAGTTAATCGCCGAGGGCCTGCCGGTGATGATGGGCGGATTCCACGTCAGCGGCTATCCGGAATCGGTCGAGTTCCTCAATCAATGCGGTGTGACCACCATCGTTGGCGAGGCCGAGACGCTGTGGCCCGGCATCGTGCAGGACTTCCTCAACGGCGAGCTGCAGCCGCGCTACGCGGTCACCGACGGCATCCGCGCCAAGACCGGCCAGGACGACATCATCGTGCCGGTGATCACCGATGCGCAACTGCCGCTAATCGACGATCGCTACCTGACGCGCTTCTTCAACGACACCATGACCACGATCGACACCTCGCGCGGTTGTCCGTTCACCTGCTCGTACTGCAGCGTCAAGAACGTGATGGGCCGCACGATGCGCTCGCGCGAACCGAATTCGGTGGTCAGATGGGTGCGCGACGCCGCCCGCTACCACGGCATCGAGTCGTTGTTCCTGGTCGACGACGATTTCTTCCGCAGCCCGCGATGGGAGGAGATCCTGACCGGGCTGGTTGAGGTCAAGAAGGAATACCCCAAGCTATCCTTCATGATGCAGGTTGACGTCGATGCCTCCTGTTATGCCAACCTCGAAACAGGCGAGAAGGAAGGCGCCAAGCACAGGCGCAGCCGCCGCTTCGTCGAGCTGGCGGCGAAGGCCGGATGCTACCAGGCTTTCGTGGGAATCGAGTCGCTCAACCCCGACAATCTCAACTTTGCCACCAAGTACCAGAACACCGACGAAAAAACGCACAAACATTCGATCGAGGAGTCGCGCCGCCACGTAATCGACAAGTACCGCCGCACGGTCGCTAACTGGCATCGCGCCGGTGTCTCCGTGCATGCGGGCTACATGCTCGGCTTCCCCTTCGATGGCCCGGATTGCGGGCGAATCGCGGCAAAGACGCTCAAGAAGATCGGCTTCGATATCGTCTCGTTTTTCATCATGACGCCGCTGCCGGGCACCGAAGATCAGGTCCGCTACGCGAAGAACGGCGAGATCATCGACTGGGATTTCAACCAGCTCGACTCGCAGCACATCACGCTCAAACACGACAAGCTCGACACGAATTCCTGGCTGCGCGCCTACCGCCATGCTTACAAGGGTTTCTACTCGCTCGGCCGGCTCGCCACCGTGATCGGTACGGTGGTGGGTGGACACGGGCTGGCTGCCGAGTCGCGACGCGCGGTGCTGCGGCAGTACCTCTACTACTTCTTCAGCTACCGGCAGGGACGCCATCCGATGGTCGGCGGCGTCTGGCAGATTCTGCGGCGTGATGTACGCCGTGCCGTGGTCTCCGATGAGGATGCGCGCCGGCACTACCTGGGCGGGCGGCGTTTCGACGCCATCCTGCACGGCCAAGGTGGCGAGTTCGCGGCCGCCCCGGCCTGATTCGCACAGATCTGCCCTTGCGCGGCGGCTCCGGTAATCGAATGCCGGGTCGTGCCTTCCCGGCTCCCGCACAGAAGCGTTTGCGCCGCCGTATCGGGGATCGTAAAGATTCGCCGATATGCCTACCGACCAGATGATCTACCTCGGCGCGCTGGCCCTCCTCGTGATCCTGATGATTTTCGTGCGCGCGATTCGCAGCGCGATGCGCGCGCTGATTAGTTTCATCATCGGGGTCACCGCGGCAGCCGCGGCGATCTTCAGCGTGGCGGTGCTGCTCAACAACGTTGCGCTCAACGAGAATCCGGGATTTCGCGCCCGAGTTGCGCGCTTCATGACCGTCAACTACGCCGCGACCAGCGAGAAAGGCCTGGGTTCGGTCATCTGCCAGACCGGCTATGTCCCTCCGACTCCCATGCCGGGCATGAGCGCGATGCCGGTTTTTTCGCGCACGCCAACACCTTCACCGACACCGGTAGCTTCCACGACCCCAGTGGCATCCGCCAAGGCGGCCCCGGCGAAGCAGATGCTCCCCAAGGCGGCGGTGAAGCAGACGCCCGCGAAGGGCGCTGCGAAAATAGTTCCATCGCCGACGCCGGCCGCTACCCCCAGCACAGCGCCGTCGCCAGCCGCATCAGAGGAAGAGGATGTCTATCCCGAGCTGGTGCAACGCGGCTATCCCGGCATCCCGCGCGCGACGCTATTCAAGATGGCCGAAAGCACCGTCAACGAGCTTGCGGGTTGGAAGATCATCAAGAGCAATGCCGGCGCTGGCACTCTGGACTGTGTATACACCACGCGCTTCATGCGCTTCGAAGATGACGTGCGCATCACAGTGACGCCCAAGACCGAGATCGCGATTTGCTCACGTTCGCGGACCGGCGAGGGTGAACCCGGCACGCTCGGCGAATTCTTCCACGGCGATTTCGGCGCCAATCTTGGCCACGTCAAGGAATTTTACACCGCGCTCGAGCCGCGAGTTGACGCCTTCTACAAGGAGCAGGAGAAGCGCGAAAACGCCGCGCCCCGCTGAGCATCTTTTTCCTTTCCCTCTCACAGCCTGAGAAGGTAGGGTGAGAGCGGTACGCCATGCACGTCAGAGAGTCCGAGATCGACGCAATGGCCCGCCATCTGGTGGACGGCCTGATCGGGCGCGGTTCGATCAAGCCCAAGGCCGACGTCGAAGCGCTAGTCGCCTGCGTGGTCGAGATGATGTCGGGAAACTTCGAGACCGAGGCGCGCCTCGATGATGAAGCCGACAAGATGGCCGAGCAGCAGGCGCGCGCCAACCCCGGAATCGATGCGACGCGGCTGCGCTCGATGATCAGGCAGAAGCTCGCCGAGAAGCAGAACTTCACGCTCTAATGAAGCTCAGCGAGGCGCGTATTCTCTATCTCGCGCGTGAGGCGCTCACGCGTATGCGCGATGAGGGCCTCGCGGAGATGCCCAACTTTGCGCTCGCGCTGCGCCAGGCCCGCGAGCTCGTGGCGGAGTACGTCGAGAAGGGCGACCAGATCGACGCCGCCGTGCGCCGCAAGATCGCATCGCTGCGGCGCGGCGTGGTCGAGGGCAGCGCCGAGTATCAGGTGCTCTACCGGCGCTATCGCGAGGAAGAGCTGCGCAAGAAAGGCCCGCGCTAGGCACGCTTGTGACCGGCTCGACGACGCCGGTTGCTGAGACGAAAGCTAGCTTGGAGGGCGCTGTCTCGATGCGGCTGGCCCTCACTAGGGAATCTCACCAGAGGGAGGAATGCCGATGCGAATCAAGGTGGGTGACGGCAGGCTCTTCTTCGATGTTGAAGGCGCGAAGCTAGTGCCCGACGGTCCAACGATGCGGGAGAGACCGACAGTACTCCTCCTCCATGGCGGGCCCGGGATGGACCACTCGATGTTCAAGCCCGACGTCAGCCCTCTCGCCGACGTGGCGCAGCTGATTTATCTCGACCTTAGAAGCGCCGGACGAAGCGATCGGACGCCTCCAGACCGATGGACCCTCGACAACTGGGCGGAAGATGTGCGCTCGTTCTGCGATGCACTGGAGATTGAAAAGCCGGTTGTGATGGGCGCCTCCTTCGGTGGAACGGTCGCGATGGCATACGCCGCGCGCTACCCAGAGCACCCTGCGAAGCTCATCTTGTGCAGCACACATGCGCGGGCGCGCGTCGACCGTATGTGCGCGGTTATGGGGAGATTGAGCGGGAAGGAAGCGAGCGACGCCTGCCGAAACTACTGGGAGAATCCGAACTCCCAGACCGGCATGGAATATATGAGGCTTTGCACGCCGCACTATTCGCGGCGTCCGAGAGGTCCTGAGTTCGGCTCCCGCATGATCGGCAACCCCGAATTACAGCTGAAGGTGACGGCCGAAATACTGCTCAAGTTCAATCTGCTGCCCCTGCTGTCAGTCATCAAGTGTCCGACCCTCGTAATGGGTGGCGAGGACGACCCGGTGACTACCATCGAAGACGCGGAAGACATCGCGGCAACGATCCCCAAGCAGCTTGTCCGCTTTGAGCGCTTTCGCCACGCAGGGCATGCGATTGTGCACGACGCGTCCGAGCCGTTCCTTCGGGTCGTACGCGAATTCATCTGCAGCTGAAGAAGGTCCGGCTGGAGGTATAACTCAGGCCGCCGGGCAAATCCTCGACACGCGCGGTCTGAAGCGCGAGCGCTATGCCCAACGGGAACGCAGTTCGTTCGGTCGGCCAGACGCGAGGAAGACGAACGATCTCGCCCGGGCGCGATGTTGTATGGTTGGTTCATGCGAATGCCGCTGAGGCAGCAGCATATGAGCAACGGTTGACTGCGGCCGGATACAGCGTCGTGGCAGGTCTCTGGAGTTCCCCGGAGATCATCCGAAAGAAAGCGAGTCCTCCGGCTGCCGTGGTTGTCGATCTCTCTCGCAGTCCTTCGCGAGGTCGCGATGTCGCGGTTGCGATGCGATCGCAAAAGGTAATGCTCAGGGTACCGTTCGTGCTCGTGGGAGGTGGGGCGAACGCCGTGGCGAACATCAAGGCACTACTGCCCGATGCGATCGAAACAACCTGGCAACGCATCTCATCGACGTTGCGCCGAGTGATAGCGAGTCCGCCCGTCCATAGCGCCCGCCGACTCTCTGTGTTTGCAGCGTACGAAGGTACGCCGCTGCCGAAGAAGCTCGGTATCAAGCCCGCAACTGTCGTCGTGTTGGTCAACGCGCCGGAAGGGTTCGAGCAATCGCTCGGTCCTCTGCCGCAAGGCGCGAGTCTCACAAGGAACGCGCGCCAATCGCGCGAACTGACGCTGTGGCATGTCAGTAGCGAAAAGGAGCTGACGGGCAGGATCGGTGCGATGGCGGAATTCGCCGACGGTGGTGGTCTATGGATCATCTGGCGCAAGAAGGCCTCGTCTGTAGACTCAGACGGGTTGAATCAGAGCAGCGTGCGCAGTGCGGGACTCAGAGCGGGGCTAGTTGATTTCAAGATCAGCCGCATAGACGACGATTGGGCGGGTCTGCGCTTTACGCGGAGAAAGTAGCCGCGCCGGCTGCCATCCGTTCTGGTCATCCGACCCAGTGCTTAGTGCGAGGCGCCGGTTCGTTGGCAATCCTGTCCTCTATCGACTAAATCGGGCTCTGCCATGTTCGAGGGCGCGGCGCTCGCGCGCTACGCACACGAGCGCCGCGGTCCGCGATCAAAGCGCAGCGATAATCTTCCGGTACTCCTGCTCGTTGAAGGCCCGCAGGGTCTCGCTGCGGGCGTTACCCATCGCCTCGATACCGAGCGCGACCTTGGCCATCGTCTCATCGTCCGGAGCCTCGACCACCAACACCGTGTCGTAGCGGCCCATCACCGAGTACCACTCCTTGAGCTCGGCGCCACGATCCTTGAATGCCTTCTTGACCGCGTCGATTCGCTTCGGCCCTTGCGACTTGAGGTTGCCAAGACCGCGATCGGTGAAATGCCACAGCATGATGTAATGCGCCATCGCTCTCGCCTCCTTCGACGATAATATCGCGGAATCGATCGTCACCGCTTAAAAACCACAGGCTTGCGTTCATCTATTCGTTGGCAATCCTGTCCTCTATCGACTAAATCGGGCTCTGCCGCATAGAGCGGAACGCAATGCGGCACGTATGCGTCATCATGCAACCCAATCAGAGGCTACCGACGATGGATCGCGAAGGACCGCATCAGGTCGTAATCGAACGCAACCTCCTCATCCCGATGAGCGACGGCGCGCATCTCGCCGCCGATCTCTACCGTCCAGCCGGCGACGGTCCGTTCCCCGCGGTCTTCAGCTACTACCCGTACCACAAGGACGACATGATCGGCTCGATGTGCGAACGGCAGCTCAGGTACTTCGCCGAGCACGGCTACGCCGGGCTGCTGATCGATTTCCGCGGACTGGGCAGTTCCGATGGCATCGTGCATGAGGCGATGGATCGCGGCGAGGGCCGCGACGGTGCGGAGGCGGTCGAATGGATCGCGGAGCAGGCGTGGTGCGATGGCAATGTCGGAATGTTCGGGATGTCGTACGGCGGGATTACGTCCTTCAAGACCGCCGCCGAGCAGCCGCCGCATCTGAAGGCGATCGTGCCGCTCATGGGCTGCACCGATATCTACCTCGACTACCTGTATCCCGGCGGATGCCTCAATTCGCTGGGCGCGTTCGGCGCGTGGGGTTCGTGGATGCTCGCGATGAACCTGATGCCGCCGACGCTGAACGATCCCGAAGGCCGCTGGTATCGCGTGTGGCAGGAGCGGCTCGCCAACGGCCGCCCGTATGTCTTTCCATGGCTCGACCATCCCGAGCATGACGATTACTGGGAATCGCGCGCGGTCGACCCGGAGCGGATCAAGACGCCGGCCTTCCTGATCGCCGGATGGCGCGACATCTTCCCCGAGCCGATGGTCCGCGCATACGAAGGAATCACGGCGCCCAAGAAGCTGTGGGTCGGGCCGTGGATGCATTCGTTGCCCGAGCTCTCGCCCTTCGAGGCGATCGAGTACCTGCCCGAGATGTTGCGATGGTGGAATCGCTGGCTTAGAGACGACGACAACGGCATCGCCGAGGAGCCGCCGGTCACGATCTGCGTGCAAGGACAGCGGAACACCTGGCGCAACGAGCGCAAATGGCCGATTCCGCGCGCGAAGGCGGTCAAATATTTCCTCGGCCCGCGCCGCTCGCTCACCACCGCCGCGGGCGCCACGGAGGGCGCGGAGCTGTATCACGGCCGGCAATCGGTCGGCGTCGCCGCCGGGCTGTGGGATCCGACCGGGCTCGGCATCGGACTGCCGTTCGATCAATCTTCTGACGATCTGGCATCGCTCGCGTTCACCTCACCGGCGCTGGCAGTCGACACCGAGATCTCGGGCTCGCCCGAGGCCACGATCCGCGTCGCGATTGAAGCCGGTGATGCCGTCAACCTGGTCGCCAAACTATGCGACGTCGCGCCCGACGGACACTCATCGCTGATCACGACCGGATGGCTCAACACGAACCATCGCAACTCGCATCGCGAGGCCGAGCCGCCGCCGCGCGGCCATCCGTATGATTTCCGCATCCAGCTCTGGGCGACGTCCTATCTGGTGCCGCGCGGCCATCGGCTGAGGTTGAGCATCGCATGCGCCGACTTCCCGCGCCTGTGGCCGACGCCGAGCAACCCGACGATTCGCTTGCTCCATGGCGGCCGTCGCGGCTCGTCCGTCAAGGTTCCGGTTGTACCGCCGGTTAAAGCCGCACCGACGAACATCAAGCCCGCCGATCCATCGCTGCGGCAACTGCCGCCGGGCTCGACGATGGCTCCGCGCTACAGTATCGAACGTGACATGGTTGCGGGGACCACCCGGATTTCGACTGGTTCACAGCGCACAGCGGCCTTGCCACTCGGTGGCACGATGGATACGGATCACATCGCCACGGCCTCCGTCTCGGATTCGCATCCGGCCGGTGCGAATGTGCAAGGCGAAACCAAAATAAGCGTGCAGTTGCCGGCGCTCGGGCGCGTCGAGGTACACACCACGAGCTGGATTTCACGCACCGGCATGACGCTGACGGGGCGCGTGACGGTGGATGGACGCGAGTTCTTCTTCAACCGCTGGCAGAAGTGACCGGTGCTCTCCTGCGCCGGTCATCCTGAGCGAAGCGAAGGATCTCGCTTAGCGGAATGCTTTATGGAACGGCCCCGTTAGGCAACGCGGCCTCACCGGAGACCGGGATTCCTCACTTCGCTCGGAATGACAAGCGAAGGCGCGGCGTCGCGCCGGTCATCCCGAGCGCGGCGAAGGCGCTCGCTCGATGGGCGTGAATCGGATGTGCAGCGAAAGCTAGGCTCGTGCGACGCGGCACGCTAAAACGTTCATCATGCCGCTTCCATCCTCACTGATTGGCATAGCTTCTGAGTCCATTCACAGCACACCCGACGCGCGCTGGATGATGGCCTATGCGGCCGCGCTCGATGACGCGCTGCCGTGCTACTTCGATACGCGCCGCAGCGACGGCGTGATCGCGCATCCGCTGTTCCCGGTATGCTTCGAATGGCCAGCCTTCCTGCGAATCGGCGCCGCGTTGCGCGAGCCGTCGTTCTCGCTGGACGAAGCGCGGCGCGGCGTGCATGCGACGCATGACCTGATCATTCATCGGCCGATTCGCACCGGCGATCGGCTTTCCACGCGCGCGATCGTCGCCGGCATCGAGCGGCGCAAGCCGGGCGCATACATGATCACGCGGACGGAGACTTTCGATTCATCGGGCGCGCCGGTTTGCACGACTTGGTACGGATCGCTCTATCGCGGCGTCGATGTGATCGGCGAGGATCGCCAGGCTGACGCGCCGGCGCAGCCGGCCGCATCGCCGGATCTCTCCGAGCCTCAATGGGAGACGGGGGTCTCAATTGGCGCTGGCTTGGCGCATGTCTACAGTGAATGCGCGCGCATCTGGAATCCGATTCACACCGACGCGGCGGTTGCAGCGCAGGCCGGTCTGCCCTCGATCATTCTCCATGGAACCGCGACGCTTGCATTGGCGGTATCGCAGATCGTCGCGCGCGAGGCGGGCGACAATCCGGAACGGGTCACCCGAATCGCCGGGCGCTTCGGCGCGATGGTGCCGATGCCTTCCGAAATCCGGGTCCGGATGCTTGGCCGGCGGCGCAATGCTGATCGCGATGCGATACGGTTTAGCGTCCTGAACGCGGAGGGCCAGCAGGCGATTAGGGATGGCTTGGTCGAACTCCGCTCAAGTTGAGAGGCGTTAAACCATATTTTAACGCTACCCAGTTCTCTTTAGCCTACTAAAGTCTAGATGGCGTAGTCTCTGTCCATACGTCGGGCGCAAGCCGACCGGCCTCTTCCCTTGCGTTTCGTAGCATTGTCGGTACATTGGGCTGGCACTCACCGTCGGTGAGTGCCAATTGACAAATCCGCGATCGTGGTTACTTTCCCGTCGGGATCGTTTACCTACACAATCGCGATTCAGCAGGGAGGAGGCTCGTTACGCCATGAAGATCAGGCCGCTGGGTGACCGCATTCTAATCAAGCGAATCAAGGAAGAAGAGAAGACCAAAGGCGGGATCATCATCCCGGACACCGCCAAGGAGAAGCCCCAAGAAGGCCGCGTAGTCGCGGTCGGCAAGGGCAAGACGACCGAGCAGGGCAAGTTGGTGGTGCCCGACGTCAAGGCGGGCGACAAGATCCTGTTCGGCAAGTATTCGGGCAGCGAGGTGAAGATCGACGACGAGGAGCATCTGATCCTGCGCGAGGATGACATTCTGGGAGTCATCGAGTAAAGCCAACGCCGCGCGGACGAGTCTCGAAGATCCACTGAGCTAAAGAGGTAAGAAGAAGATGGGTGCAAAGATGATTCGCTTCTCCCAGGAAGCCCGGGAGAAGATTCTTAGGGGAGTGAACGTACTGGCCGACGCGGTCACCGTGACGCTGGGGCCCAAGGGACGCAACGTCGTACTCGAGAAAAGCTTCGGCGCCCCCACCGTCACCAAAGACGGCGTGACGGTCGCCAAAGAAATCGAGCTCGAAGACAAGTTCGAGAACATGGGCGCGCAGATGGTGAAGGAGGTCGCTTCCAAGACTTCCGACGTCGCCGGCGACGGCACCACCACCGCGACCGTGCTGGCGCGCTCGATCTTCACCGAAGGCATCAAGATGGTCGCCGCTGGTCATGACCCGATGTCGCTCAAGCGCGGGATCGCGCGCGCGGTCGAGGTCGTGACCAACGAGCTCAAGAGCCTTTCCAAACCGACCAAGGATCGCCGCGAAATCGCCCAGGTCGGCACGATTTCGGCCAACAGCGACTCGACGATCGGCGAGATCATCGCCGAGGCGATGGAGAAGGTCGGCAAGGAGGGTGTCATCACTGTCGAAGAGGCACGCGGTTTGGAGACCACGCTCGAAGTGGTCGAAGGCATGCAGTTCGATCGCGGTTACCTGTCGCCGTACTTCGTGACCGATCCGGAGCGGATGGAGGCCAAGCTCGAAGACGCCTACATCCTGATCAACGAGAAAAAGATCTCCTCGATGAAGGATCTGCTGCCGATCCTCGAGACCATAGCCAAGAGCGGCAAACCGTTGCTGCTGATCGCCGAGGATATCGAGGGCGAGGCGCTGGCCACGCTGGTGGTCAACAAGATTCGCGGCACGCTGGCGTGTATCGCGGTCAAGGCGCCGGGCTTTGGCGACCGGCGCAAGGCGATGCTCGAAGATATCGCGACGCTGACGGGCGGACGCATGATCGCCGAAGAACTGGGTATCAAGCTCGAAAACGTGACGTTGCAGGACCTGGGCCGCGCCAAGCGGCTGGTGGTCGACAAGGACAATTGCACGATTATCGACGGCGCCGGCAAGAAGACCGACATCGAAGCGCGCATCAAGCAGATTCGTGCGCAAATCGACGAGACCACCTCGGACTACGATCGCGAGAAGCTCCAGGAGCGGCTCGCCAAGCTGGTGGGCGGCGTCGCGGTGATCCGGGTTGGCGCGGCCACCGAAATCGAGATGAAGGAGAAGAAGGCGCGCGTCGAAGATGCGCTCCATGCGACGCGGGCGGCGGTCGAAGAGGGCGTGGTGCCGGGCGGCGGAGTAGCGCTGATTCGCGCCTCGAGCGCGCTGGACAGCCTGCGTGCGAGCGAAGACGAAAAGGTCGGCATCGCGATCATCAAGAAGGCGCTGGAGGATCCGGCACGCTGGATCGCGACCAACGCCGGCTGGGAAGGCTCGATCGTGGTCGACAAGATCAAGAACAACAAAGGCGCCTTCGGCTTCAACGCTTCCAGCGAGGAGTTCGAAGACCTGATGAAGGCCGGCATCATCGATCCGACCAAGGTGGTGCGCAGCGCCCTGCAGAACGCGGCTTCGGTTGCGAGCCTGCTGCTGACTACCGAGTGCATGGTGGCCGACAAGCCCGAAGAGAAGGGCGCCGGCGGTGGGATGGGGGGCGGGATGCCTCCGGGCGGCATGATGTAGGAACTGGCGCACAGTTCCAATTTCGAATGATAAAGCGGCGGCCCCGATGACGGGGCCGCCGCTTCTGCTTCAAGCCGCCGCGCCGCCCCAGCATCGGCGGATATAGCCGCAGCCCAAGCTGCGGCATACGTCCGCCGACGGCGGCTTCATCGCATACTGGCTAGTGCGCGCCGCAACGGTCATCTCGCGTCCGATGCTGACCAGCCGTGTGCGGATCGTTTCGGGTGCCGGAAGATCGAGCGCGACCGGCGTGCACTCGCCGCGGATGAAGATCAGCTCGGCGCGCACGCTGCGGCCGTCATAAGCCTGAGCCGCGGCCAGCGCATAGCACTCCATCTGGAGCCGGTACTGCTCGGCGTCGGAGTCAACTGAGAACCTGGCATACTTGTAGTCGCGCACAATGAGCGCGCCATCTGCTTCGGCAAGCAGATCGATTCGTCCGCGGACGAAAACGGTCAGGTTTTCGTCATCTGCGACGGCGAGAAAAAAGGGCACTTCGCGCCCGGCGATGCGTTCATCGGGGGAGTGCTGGACCAGATAGCGAAGCAGATCGCCGCGCAGTGTGGCGATATCAGCCTTGCCCAAGCCAGCCTCGGCGGCAGCAGCTTCCAGAGCGGCATCAAGCTCGCCTTGTGTGTCGCGTGCGGCCGCGCCAAAGCGGATTCGTTCAAGCGCGGCGTGCGCCGCCTGACCCATCTCGAGCGCGCTGGCGCGCTTCCGGGGCCGTGATGGCGAGCCGTTCGCGGCCGCCGCGGCGGCGAACGGCTCCCCATCCGGCATGGCCAAGATGTGCCGGTACCAGTATTGGCGTGGGCATCGATCGAAGCACTCCAACTCGGTCGGACTTGCGACCATCTCGCGCGCTGGAGGTGGCTCGAACTGCAGCCGTCGCCGCGCAAGTTCGGCGAAGACCGCATCATCCGCTTCCCGTGATGTACGCGTCGGCGATGCGGCTTGCGCAGAGATCATCGCGTCCGACGCCGGCGGCCGATGCAGCAGCACGTCGACACCGCCGGCGTTGATCGAGCGCTGTGCGTCTGAAGAGTTGAGGAAGCTGCCGATCCGATCCTTGCCGATGAACTCCCGCACCTGCTCGGCCCATCGGTCAGGCTTGCTGCCCTCGCTCAGGATCAGCCGGTCGCGCGCGCGCGTGATCGCGACGTAAAGCAGCCGCGCGCTCTCGGCCTCGTCCTGCTGGCCGAGCAGCTTGTTGTACTTCTCGATGCGCGGATTGGGCACCGCGTCTTGTCCGCTGCCAAGCGTATCGCGCATCAGCAGCCCGTCGTCGGGTGAGAGCAGATATTGCGATTCGCGCGTCGGCGGCCGCCGGCCGAGATCGGCGAGGAAGACGATCGGGAACTCGAGCCCCTTGGCCTGATGAATCGTCATCAGGCGAACTACATCCTCATCTTCGCCGAGGATTTGCGCTTGAGGCTCGTAAGGCTCGGCATCGATGAGGCGGCCGAGATGGCGGATGAAGTCGGGGAAGCTCAGCATGCGGCGTGAATCGAAGTCGCGCGCCAGTTCGATCAGCTTGCGGACGTTGGCGACGCGCTGGGGGCCTTCGGATTGCGCGACCATCACCGCCTCGAAATCGGTGAGTTCCACTGCGCGTTCGATCATCTCGGCCAGCGGCGCGCCGTCCTTCATCGCGCGCAGTTCCGACAGTATCGTCCGCGCCCGCACGACGGCATGGCGATGCCGCTCGTCGAGCCATCCGGGATCCGGCCCGCCGGTGCGAAAGTAATCCGAGAGCCGGGGACGAGGGCCTTCGTGACCCAGCGCGAGTTCCAGCAGGCATTGATCCGAGAGCCCGATCAGAGGCGAGCGCAAAGCCGCGGCCAGCGCTATCTCGCTGGAAGGCTCGTCGATCGCGGCGAGCAGGTCGGCGATATCGCGGATTTCCTGGCAGGCGAAGAAGCCGCGCCCCTTGACGGTGTAGAACGGAACGTCCGCAGCTCGGAGGCCGTCTTCGTAGATGCGCACACTTTCGAACGAGCGCATCAGGATCGCGATGTCGCCAAATCTCGCCGCGCGGCCAGCGCTGCGGCGATCGGATACTTGCGTGCCGGTCTCGATCAGTTCGCGGCAGCGACGGGCGATCCAGCCAGCTTCGGCCCGCCGCTTGTCGGCAACGGGATTCTTCTCATCGCTGCATAGCAGGACTTCGATCGCGGGAGCTGCATCGAGCGCCGGCCGATCGGGGATCAGCCGGTGCTCTTCGGACCATTCGACCACGAAACCCGGCGCCGGACCGTCGCGATGGCGCATCACGCTCGCGCTCAGAGCGTTGGCGAACTCGAGCAGTGACGGCGCGGAGCGGCGGTTGTGTTGCAGCCGGCGCAGCAACGGTTCGGGTTCGCGCCGCCGGCGGAAGACGGCGACATCCGCGCCGCGAAAACGGTAGATAGATTGCTTTTCGTCGCCAACGATGAACAGCTCGGGCGCGAGCTCGCCGTCAGCACGCCGCGTGAGCTCGGTGACCACCGCATGCTGGATCGGATCGGTGTCCTGATATTCGTCAACCAGAAGCGCGCGTAGGGTTCCGCGGTAGCGGCGCGCGCCCTCGGGATGATCGCGCAGCAGGCGCAATGAGAGCGACAGGAGGTCATCGAAGGTGACGACGCCTTCGGCGCGCTTTCGTTCGGCGATTTTCCCGGCGATCGTGGCGACCGTCCGGGCGATGTCGAGCGTCGGCTGGACGGCGCGTTGCTCGCCCCAAAGGTCGATTAGCTGGCCGCTGATACCAACACCCTTGCCGCTCTTGTCCAGCAGCGATTTGATCGATTGAACGAGCGCCTTGATCGTGGCCGATTGGGCAGAGGGAAGAAGCTCGGCAAGGTCGCGGAGCGCATCCAGCGCCGACGGATCGCTCTCGGAATTGAAGGCGAGCGCCACGGGTTTGAGCTTGGGCCAGCGGGCTTTGAGCTGCTCAATCCTCTCCTGCGCCACTCCTGAGGCAATCTTGATGAGGGTCAGCTGCTCGACCAGCTCGCAGAGCTGATGCGCGCATAGCGCCACCTCTTCGCTCCGCGCGCGGGTCTCGTCCGCCAGACGCGAGGCGCATTCGATGAGCCAGCCGCCGTCCTTGCCCAGCCGCTCCAGGCCGCCGACGAGCCCGACGACGATCGAGAGCGCGCCCCGCGTGTAGTAGGCGTCGCGCAAGCCGCGCGCCCGCATCAGCGCGACGGCGCCGGGATCGGACGCACGCAAAATCGCGATTAGCGTCTGCTCGCATTCGCGCTCGAGCATCGTCGCGCTCTGATCCTCGTCGAGCACCTCGAAGTTGGGATCGAGCGCGGCTTCGATGGGATTCTCGCGCAGGATCCGGGCGCAGAAAGCATGGATCGTCGAAATGCGCGCGAGCCCCAGCCGCCGCCGGCATCGTTCGAGATGGGCGATCTTGCCGACAGCTTCGCAATCCTCGCGCGCCTGCTCGATGCGCGAGACGAGAACCGCGGTGATCCGGGCCTGCATATCGCGGGTCGCCTTCTCATTGAAGGTCATCGCGGCGACCTGCTCCGGAAGCAGGCCAGCGCGGCCTTCGATGTCACCGGCCAGGATTGCGACAAAGCGTCGCGCGAGCACCTCGGTCTTGCCGGAGCCGGCGCCTGCCCGGACAAGGACGTCGTCGGGCGCATAAATCGCAGCCCGCTGTTCGTCGCTCGGCTCGAAGCGCGCGCTCATGTTTCGCCTGCCTGCGTGCGTTGATCGAAGTTGCGGCACACGTGCCGATAGGGGCAGAACAGCGAGCAATCGAGCGGGTCGACATCGAAGCGGCCTTCGAGCGCGAGTCCGACGGTGTCAAGAATCGAATCGGCAAGCGAGACCGCGGACTTGCGCCGCTCGGGATCCAGTTCGAACAACGAGGCGTCGAACTTGTCGGCTTGCAGTTTGTCGCGGCTGCGCAGCAGCAGGTATCCGGCGCGGAGTTCGGTATCGGCGGCGAGGCGGGCCTTGAGCTCGTCTATCGCCGCCACCATGTAGACCGCGAGCTGAAACTCGGTCTTGCCGAAGCGATCTTCCTTGAGGTGATCCTTGTGGGTTTTTACGCTGCGCGAGTTCTTGTAATCGATGACCCGCAGCCGCGTGATTCGATCGCTGGAACCATCGGTTTCGAGCCGATCGATGCGCCCGTGCATGACGAGTTCATGCGGCCGCGACTCACTGTGCTCGCGCCAATCGCGAATCGTGAACTCGAATTGATGTTCGAGTTCGCGCTTGCCGCAGTAGGCAGTGCCGGTCGCATGCTCCTCGATCTCGAACTCGACCATCTCGTTGACGATCTGCTTGAGTCCCGACCACAGAAGGCCGGCGAAAGCCGGATCGGATGGTGCGCCCGTCGTACTGATGCGGAACTCCTCGAATACGCGCAGAGCGTGTCGCCGCGCGCCCGCAGCGTCGCGAAAGTCGATTCCCGCCTCTAGCAGCCGATGCAGTAGTTGGTGGGCGAGCGAGCCCTTCTCAAGCGGGCTTGGCTCGTAGTCGGGCTCCTCGCGATCTTCGAGCCGAAGCAGTTGGCCGGCAAAGAACTTGAACCCGCATGAAGCCAGATCACTGACCCGTTGCGCGTTCCAGCGGCGCACCTCGCCGCCGCGGCCAAGCAGAACTTCGCGCAGGCGCGGACTCGCACTGACGCGGCCGCTGAATTCGTCGGCCAGCGCGATTTTGTCTGCGTCCGGTGCGCCTTCGTTTTCATGCCGAGCGGGCAAGGCGAGGTAGCGCTCCCGCCGGCGCTCGATCGCGATTCGGCGGCGGATCGACTCGATACGCCCGGCGTCGGCGAGTTCGGGAACCGCCGCCGCAGTCGCGAGGATCGAGTTAGCGGCGGCATCGCTGAGCAGTTCGGCGCGCGAGACGCAGTCTTCGCCGCGCGGCAGGAACTGCTGCGCGCCAATCATTCGCTCCGGCGTGGTCGCGCCCAGGATGCGCCGAACCTCGTCGATGAAGGGCGAAGACAAAGCCGCACTGCCGGGCTGATCGGAGCTCGCGCATGACAGCATCACGCGCCGTTCGGCGGTCGAAAGCGCAAGGAAGAACAGGAAGCGATCCTCGCTGACGCGATCGTAGCGCGTGCGCAGGATCTTGCCGAAGCGGCTCGGTGCGGCGGCGCCCAGCCTGCGGCGCATCGCGGCCGCCAAGGGCTTGTTGAGCGCCATGCGTAGATCGTCGGGCAGGATCGGGTCGTCGCCATGATTCAGCGGGAAGAAGCCATCTGCGACTCCGACGATGAACACCATGTCGAAATCGAGCCCGCGTGCGTCCTCGACCGCCATCGCCCGGACCACGCCGCCTACGCCCGCATCCGCGCACTCTATGCGCGTTTGCACCAGCGCCTCATCGAATAAATCTGCGAACTCGTCCGCGCTGATTTGGCGCCGGACGCCGGCGATCTGCGCGGCGCGCGACAGGCCCTCCAGCGCGGCAGCCACCTGCGCCGCAGCTCGCATCCAAGCGGCGTCGCCGCGTGCCCCGTCGCGATCACTGGCAAACGCGCCGAACCGCAATTCGCGCAGCACCCGCTCGAAGCGCTGCACATGCTCCGCAAGCGTTGCCGGCGTCCGCAACGTCTCGAGCGTCTCGATCAGGCCGGCAAAAGCATCGCGGGCGCCAGCCAGACGTTCCAGCTTGAGCGTGAGCCTCCGCTGAGCGTCCTCATCATCGGTCCGGAGCAGATCGCCACTGACTTGTGCCCGATAGCGCGTGAGGCACTCGGTCAACGGCAACGTCGCATGGTCGAGGTAGCCGCATTCGGCGAGCGCCAACCGATAGCGCTGCGCGGACATCCGCAGATATGGCGAGCTGGCGACATCGTCGAGCATCCGGCGCGGATACTCCTCCAGCGGGCATCGCAGGATGCGCGCGGCGAGCTTGGCCGCTGCCGACGCGCGGAGCGGACGGCCGGTCTGCAGGCGCACCGGTATCCGGTAGCGGGCGAAGACCGTCTCGATATACTCAGCGTAGGGTCCGGGATCGCGCGCCAGCACGGCAATCCGATCCGGCGCGACCCGTTGTGCATCGTCAGCTTCGAGCGCCCGGCGAATCTCCCGGCCAACCTCTTCGATCTCGCGGCGGCGGTCGGGCGCGATGACAATCTCGATCGTGTCATCTTGCGGCGGAACTTCAGGCGCGGCCGCTGCCGCAGCGGGATCCTCGAAGAGATGTTCCAGTACATAACCGAGGCGGCCGGGTCGTCCACCTCGGCGCACGAACGACGGCAGCACCATCTCGGCGATCGATTCCTCTTCGACGAAGCGATTCCAGGTCAGATCGGCGAAGCGCGCGGCGTCCACCTGATGCGGCTGCGCCTGAAGGGTCAGTTCGGCGTCGCCGATGATCCGAATCAGCGATGCGGTGATCATGAATTGCTGCAGGCCGAAGTCGTAGACTTCGGCCACCAGCAGGCGATCGATGGCGGAGAGAAATGCGGGGCGGGTTCGGCTGGCTTCCGCCGCGAGCAACGCTCGCAGTACTTCCCGCTCACGATCATGCGGATCGGCGGCTCCCGCGGCGGTCAGACGCCACTGATAGAGTCCGAACACCTCTGCGAGAGCCGCGGTTCGCTGGGCATTCGCGCCGCTGAGCTTTTGCGCGGCTTCGGTAAGATCGCCGGGCTCCAGCGCAGCAGCCTTGAACTCGCGCACCAGACGCATCAGGTTCGCGACGAGTCCGGCCGTCTTCGCGCTCAGCGATGCCGGGAGACCACCGCTCGACATGATCGCGTCGTCGAGGACGATTTGTTGCGCCATTGCATCCAGCAGCGGCCGCTTGAAGCCGATGCTGCGCGCGATTGCGTCGATCAGCTGCGGAAAGGTGAAGAGGCGATGGCCAAGGCAAGGGCCGCGAAGGCTTAGCCGCTTGAGCAGATCCTCGACCTTGCTGGCGGTGGGATAGATGGCGAGCAGCCGATCAATCACCGGTGCGCGTTCACTTCGGCCCATATCCCCGCCCCGCCGTCAGCTGCCTGCTTCCTGCTTTGGAATGCCAACTATAGACCGCTGAGCCACGGTGACGCGACATCGGCCACTCATGTCTCAAGTCTGGACACCAAGCTGTGCCGACTCTGAAACTACGAAATGGCCCCATCAATTGTGAGGACGCGCGGTTGAGGCACTTTCCTTGATCTCATCGAAGCTGGGGCGAGTTGGCGCGACCCTTGCTGATTGAAAACACGGCGCAATGGATCGCGCCACAATGGACGGTCGATAGAGGCGCGGAGGCGGAGAAAAAGCCGTGGCAGTGCGAGTACTCATCGCGGATGATTCGATTTTCATTAGGGACATTCTCAGGACCCATCTCCAGCGCTTCGGCTTCACGGTAGTGGCAGAGACCGAGAATGCCAGCCAGACCTTGAAGCTCTTCAGAGCGCTTAAACCCGAGTTCATCACGTTGGACCTGGTGATGCCGGTAGTGGAAGGTGTGGATGCGCTGGGCGCGTTCCGAACGATGCGCGAGGAAGACCCGGCGGTTCAGATTCTTCTGGTCAGCGCGATCCCGTATCAGCGCACGCGCGACGCCTTTTTGCGCGAGGGGGCGTTTGACTATCTCGTCAAGCCCTTCAGCAAGCTCAGCTTCGAACGGCTGCGGCGCAAGCTGGAGGCGACTTTCCCGGAGCTGAGGATTCCGCGCGCCGGACATGAAGCCGCCGCGCTGCCCAGCAACTCCCATGAATAGCGCAGCGGGGGGCGAGTTCTCCGAGCTGGCCGCCGCCGCTGGCATAGGAGCGGCGCAAGCGCTGTCGACGCTGCTCAACGACAACACCCAGATCCGCGGACCGAGGATCTACAATCTGAAGTCGCCCGACACTCTACTCCTGAAAATCAAGTCGAATCCCGAACTGATCGGCGTGACGCGCAACGTGCCCGGCGCCACTGCGGGCAAGGTTTCCCTCGCCGTCAGCCGGGAACGGGCGCCACGGCTGGTCGATTTGCTCAATGGCCATCGCGGCTGCGCGACGCAGACGCTCGGGCGCCTGGAACTCGACGCGATCCGCGAGACCGGCAACATCATCTTCGGCGCATACCTCGGGCTGCTGGGACCAGCGATGGGTGTAGTGGGGATACCGTCGGAACCAGTGCTGGTCGAGGGGCTGCTGAGCGAGCTGCTCGCATGTTTCCTGCCGCAGGAAAAGTCGATTTGCGTCGAAACGCGGCTGCTGGTGCAGTCGAACCGAATCGAGATGATCCTGCTGATGGCCTCGCCGATCGGGCGCTCCGCCGGCCGACGGTCGGTCCGTTCCGGCCAAGGCAGAACCGACGGCGTGGCAGCGCGCAGCGCTATGGCCGCACAGGCAGGCGGTCGATCCTGACCGGTTCGCCGGGCGCGCACACGATGTGCGCCACGAAGCCGGCATTTTCACTCGCATACAGCGGCGCCGGCGTTCCACAGTAAAGCGCGCGCGTCGATCCCTGCGATACGTCGCTGAACATGTGGACGTGTCCCAGCGCGATGTAGTCATAAGCGCTGGCGGCGATGTCACCCGGCGTTATCGGCGAGGAGCGCGGGAAATCGAGCGCTTCTTCCGTGAAGAAGCCATGCGCCATCCCGATATTCCACATCGCCGGCGCCGGTTCGGGGATTCCCATCAGGGGGCGATACTCCGGGCTATGCTCGACCAGCGCACGGCCCCACACGCGCGCTTTGATATCCGCGAATTCGATGAGCCTGCCTTCGGGCTCGAGGATCAGGTGCAAGTTGCGCGGCAGCGCGCTGGGAGGCAGGGGTGAATAGATCGACCGTTCGTCATGCGCGTCGTGATTGCCCGGGATCATGACCACCGGCATCCGTGCGCGCGCGATGTGATCAAAGGCGAACGCCAGGGCCTCGTCGCTGACGCGGCTCGAATCGAACAGATCGCCAACCACCAGCAGCAGATCAACCTCACGCTCGTTGGCGATATCGATCACTCTGGCGAAGGCGCGGCGGACTTCATTGCGCAGTCGATCGCCCGAAGCGCTGCCGCCAAACGTATCGGTTTCCAGATGCACGTCGGAGGTATGCAGGATGCGCAGTGGGGTTGACGGTTTGACCAACACGATTGCTATTCGCGGGGCAGCCTTGGCGACTCGTGGGAGCGCCCTGCGCGGAGGTCATGCAGGCTCGCCTTGACAACCTCCGGCCAGCTAAACTACTAGACTCGCGATCTGGATGCCATCGGCGGCGCCAGCGAACACCGCGCGAAACCGTCGCAGTTTCAGGTACATAGCACGTGATCATAGTGATGAAAGCCCACGCCCCCGAAGCCGAGCTTCAAGCCGTAATCGAGCGGGTCGAGCAGCTCGGCTTCCGGCCTCATCTGATCCGCGGCGTCGAGCGATGCGTCGTAGCATGCGTCGGCGACGAGCGTGGCAAGCCGCAGCTCGAACAGCTCCAGTCCATGTCTGGCGTCGAAAGCACGATGCCGGTACTGAAGCCGTTCAAGCTCGCCAGCCGTGAGGTTCGTCCCGAAGGCTCGCAGGTGAAGGTCGATGGAGTCGCTATCGGTGGCAAGCGGATCGTCGTCATAGCCGGGCCATGCGCGATCGAGAGCGCTGAACAGATTGAAGCCGCGGCGGACGCAGTCAAGCGCGCGGGCGCTGATCTGCTGCGTGGCGGCGCGTTCAAGCCGCGCACCTCGCCCTATTCCTTCCAGGGGATGGAGGCGGAAGGGCTCAAACTGCTGGCCGAGTCCGGGCGCCGACATCACATCCCGGTTGTGACCGAGATCATGGACCCGCACGATATCGACATCGTGGCCGAGTATGCGGACATGCTGCAGGTGGGCGCGCGCAACGCGCAAAACTTCTCGCTGCTGCGCCGCCTGGGCAAGGTCAACAAGCCGATTTTGCTCAAGCGCGGGATGTCCACCAAGCTCGACGAGTTCCTGATGGCCGCCGAATACATCCTGTCCGAGGGCAATCCCAACGTGGTGTTGTGCGAGCGCGGCATCCGCACCTTCGAGACCGCGACGCGCAACACGCTCGACCTGACTGCCGTGCCGCTGCTCAAGGAATGGACGCATCTGCCGGTGGTCGTCGATCCGAGCCATGGCACCGGCGCGTGGTCGCTGGTCAAGCCGATGGCGCTGGCGGCGATCGCGGCAGGCGCCGATGGGCTGCTGATCGAAGTGCATCCGTCGCCGGCAACTGCGCTGTCCGATGGTCCGCAGCAACTCAAGCCTGAGCGCTTCGCCGAGCTGATGCGGGCGCTCCGGCCGGTCGCCGAAGCGGTCGGCCGTTCGCTCTGATCGCGGACGCTCTTTCGTAGTAACGCAGACCGCCGACGCCGAAAGCTGGGGGCGTGATTCCCTTCAAATACAACGTGCGCAGTCTTGCCGAGCGCCGCACGAGTTCGGTCATGACCGTGCTGGGCGTTGCGCTCGTCGCGATGACCCTGTTCCTGATTCTCGGCCTGTTCGAGGGGCTGCGGCATACCGTGCGGGCTGGCGCCGGCGCTGGCAACTGGGTTGTCCTGGAGCGCGGAGCGACTGCAGAGCCGGGGAGCTACATAAGTCACGCGCAGTTGCAAATCCTTCGCGCCCACTCCGAGATCGCGACCGACGCGAAGGGCGAGCCACTGATGTCCCCGGAATACATCAGCGGGCTCAACGTCTCGCCTGACCGGCGACGGACTCGATTTACGTTCATGCGCGGCGTCAAGCCGATCGCGTATGAGGTGCACCGGCAAATGCGGCTGGTCAGCGGGCGCTGGCCCGCACCCGGACGCAACGAGTGGGCGGTCGGCCAGCGCCTCGCGGCGCGCTATCCGTCGCTTGGTGTCGGCAGCGTCCATCATTTCGGGCGCAGCGACTGGACCGTGGTTGGGATCTTCTCCGATGCGGGCAGCGCACGGGAATCGGAGGTCTGGACCGACTATGACGCACAGGCCACCGACGCCCATGCGCTGGAGCCCGGCGCGAAATCGATCCGCGTCGTGCTCAAGCCGGGGCTCGCGCGGCAGTTCAAAGGCGCGCTCCACAACGATGGGCGGCTCAGGGTCGATGCGATGACGGAGGCGGAATTCTACCGCGATCAGTCGGAACTCGACGCGCGGCTCCGCACGCTGGCCGGAATCGTCGCGGTCCTGATGGCTGCCGGAGCGATCTTCGGCGGCATGAATACGATGTACTCGGCGGTCGCGCGCCGCAGCCGCGAAGTCGGCGTGCTTCGCTCGATCGGCTTTACACCGGCTGCAATAGTCGCGAGCTTCATAGTCGAGAGCGCGTTGATCGGATTGGCCGGTGGCATTCTGGGCGAAGCGATGGGCGTGCTGGGGGCATACGCGGCTGGCCTGCAGAGCACGATGATGAATGTCGGCATGTTGATCTTTTCGTTCCGTCTCGCGTCCGCAAGCTTCGTCGCCGCAGCCGCAGCCGCGGTACTGATCGGCGTGCTAGGCGGAATTTTGCCTGCGCTGCGCGCCTCTCGCATCGGAGTCGTGGAGGCGCTGCGCGCGCCATGATGCTCGATCTGCGGCTGGCGATCAGGAACCTTGCGCACCGGCCCGGGCGTTCGTTGCTGATGGTTGCGACGCTTGCGGTCTCGACCTTCATCGTCACCACGATGGTCTCCATACCCGCATCGATCGACCGAATCGTTGAGGATTCCGCGGTGCGGCTACACCTGATCGTTACCGCGCCCAACGCGTACCAGATGCCGCTGCGTTATCGCGACGAGATCAAGCGACTGCCGCACGTGACCGCTTGCGTCGCGCAACTGACGTGGAGTGCGCTCTACCGCAGTCCGCGCGACATCATCAACGGCTTCGCGATCGATACCGACATCGGCACAGTCTACAGCGAGCCAGAATTTCAACTGACGCCCGAGCAGAACCGCCAACTTGCCCGCGACCGGCGCGGTGCGGTGGCGGGCAGCGTGCTGATGCGCGAGCACAACTGGCATGTCGGCCAGCAGATCCTGCTGAAGGGGAACGACGGACGCTTCCAGCTCCCGCTCATCATAATGGCGCAGCTTCCTGCGCCGCACGCTCCCAATCAACTGATCATTCGGCGCCAGCTGCTCGACGAAACGGTCAAAGGCGCCTTCGGTGAGGATATCAGCGACCGCGTTTCGTTCTTCTCGGTACGCGTCGACCGCGCTGAGAATATCGACCTGGTGATTCGCGAGATCGACGAGAACTTTCACAACTCCGAAGCGCAGACCCAGACTTTCACGGAGAGCGACGCGATCGCCAACAACATCTCGGATGTCGGCGCGTTGCGACCGATCGTCTATGCGCTGTGCGCACTGGTGATTGCCAACACGCTTCTGATCATCGGCAATTCGATCGCGATGACGGTGCGCGAGCGCATCAGCGATGTCGCGGTGATGCGCGCGCTGGGCTTCAGCCGGCCGCGAGTCTTCGCGATGTCGGTGGGCGAGGCTGCGCTGCTCGGACTGGCCGGCGGACTTGTAGGCGGGTTGCTCGCGCTGTGGCTCTTTATCGGCGGAGTCTCGCTCGGCGCGGTGGTGGGCGGCACCGGCTACATGGCGGTCGCACCCGTGACGGCGCTGGCCGCGATCGCAGGCGCGCTCGCGCTGAGCGTCCTGAGCGCGGTAGTGCCCGCGCTCGGGGCGGCGCGCATCGCGCCTGCGGTCGCATTCCGGCAAATCGTGTAAGGTCGCACCTCCCCCGTCCTCGCAGGCCTCGATTCTGAGCAATCGGCACGGACGGGAGTTAATCTCGCCCGTCGTCATGCTAGACTTTTATGACTTGATGTGACCGGTCATCCGATCAAACCCCCAGCGCTGCGACCCGGCGACACGGTCGGCGTGATAGCGCCAGCTGCCGCGCTGGAGCGCGAATACCTCGAGCGCGGCGTAAGCGCGCTAGTGAAGCTTGGCTACCGGGTCAAAGTATCAGAGCATGCGCTGGATCGGGCTGGAGTCTTCGCCGGCGGCGATGAGGTGCGCGCCACTGAGCTGCATCGCTTCTTCGCGGATCCCGAGGTGAAGGCCGTGTTCGCGGCCCGCGGCGGCTACGGAGCGGGGCGGTTGCTGCCAATGATCGATTTCGAAGCGATCGCGCGTAAACCCAAGATCCTGATGGGCTTCTCCGATCTGACCTTTCTCCTCAATGCGTTCGTCAAGCGGGCCGGAATGGTCACCTTTCATGGACCGATGGTCGCGATGGATCTTGCGCGCGGGTTGGGGCCGCGCGCGCTCGATCAATTGCGCGGCCTGCTCGCAGGTGAGATGCGATCCGCCGAGTTCGAAGCGCGCGAGGTCGTTTGCCCCGGCACGGCCGAGGGCGAGGTAGTCGGCGGATGCCTTTCGGTAATCGTCGCGATGCTCGGCACGCCGTATGCGCCCGATTTTCGCGGACGCATCCTGTTTCTCGAAGACACCGGCGAGAAGGCATATCGGATCGATCGGATGCTGGTGCATCTGCGGCAGGCGGGCGCACTGGATCAGATCGCCGGCCTGGTGTTCGGCGGGATGCGCGCGGCGGACGGCAGCGAGCAGGAGAAACGGATGATCGCGCAGTTTATCGCCGAGCAGACCACCGGCTTGCGCTGCCCGGTGCTGGGAGGACTTGAGGCCGGCCACGGCACGGAACATCTGACGATTCCGCTCGGGCTGCGCGCGCGGCTTGATTCGCCGAGCCGGCGGCTGCTCTTCACCGAGGCGGCGGTGAGCTGAGCAATGGACTTCGGCGCTGTCGAGCGGGCGTTCAATGAGGCGATCCAGGCGGGCGCGATGCCCGGCGCCACTGTCGCGGTGCGCCGCGGCGACGATCTGCTGTTTGAGGGATGCTTCGGTTGGCGCTCGATTCAGCCCGATCGCCGGCCGCTTCAGATCGATACCGTGTTCGATCTGGCGTCGCTGACCAAACCGCTGGCCACGACGGTGGCGGTGATGATGCTCGCTCGCGATGGCAAAGTTCGGCTCGACGATCGCGTGACACGCTTCTTCCACAACTTCGGCGTCCACGGCAAGACGCATGTCACCTTCCGGCAGTTGCTGGCGCACAGCTCGGGGCTGGCGGCATGGCGGCCGTTCTACCAGCAAATCGCGGAGGTCGAGCGCGGCGGCAAAGTCAACTTCATGGCCAGCCGCGGCGCCAAGGAATACGTCTACGAGCAGATTCATCGCGAGAAGCCCGAGGCCCCGCCCGGCACCAAGGCGATCTATTCCGACCTCAACTTCATGCTGCTGGGTGAAGTGGTCGAGCAGATCAGTGGCTCGAGTCTCAACCGCTTCTGCCGCGACAAGATTTACAAACCGCTCGGCCTGCGCTCGACCGATTTCATCGATATCTCGCTGGTGCGCACGCGCCGCCTCGAGCCGGTGACTGAGATGTTCGCGCCGACCGAAGTCTGCCCGTCGCGCAAGCGCCTGCTGGTCGGCGAGGTTCACGACGACAATGCCTACGCGATGGGCGGGGTGGCCGGCCATTCGGGGCTGTTCGCGCCGGTGCGCGAAGTCGATCGCATCGTCCACGAGCTGCTGGCCTGCTATCACGCGCATTCGGACATGGTGCCGCAGAAGATACTGCGCGAGTTCTGGCGGCGCGACGGCAGCGTCCCCGGCTCGACCTGGGCGCTGGGATGGGATACGCCGACGCCGGGCCGTTCGAGCTCCGGCCGTTACTTCAGCGCCGATGCCGTCGGGCATCTGGGATTCACCGGCACCTCGATCTGGATCGAGCCCGAACGTCATATCGGCGTCACTCTGCTCACCAATCGCGTGCATCCGCGCCGCGACAATGAAGCGATCCGCGAGTTCCGGCCGAGAATCCATGACCTGATCATGGAAGCGATCGATCCGCGGCATGCCGGCTGATTACGCCGCCGATTCCGCCCGGCGTCTCGCCGCGATTCCGGTCGCGCTCCGCCACGTGCACCTGATCGGCGTCGGCGGCACGGCGATGGCGGCGCTTGCGCAGATGCTTGCGGCGCGCGGCCTGCGCGTGACCGGTTCAGATCAGCAGCTCTACGAGCCGACCGCATCGCTGTTGCGCGGCTCGCGGGTCGAAGTGATGCTCGGCCACTCCGCGGCCAACCTCGAGCCCGCGCCCGATCTCGCCGTGATGGGCAACGTCATCGTGCGCACCAATCCCGAGGCCGAGGCGCTCGCGCAAAGCCGCATCCCGTTCGTCTCGATGCCCGAGGCGCTGTGGCATTTCTTCCTGCGCGACCGGCGCGTGCTGATGATCGCCGGCACGCATGGCAAGACCACCTCGACGGCGATGATGGCCCATATCCTCGACCGCGCCGGGCGCGATCCCTCGATGCTGGTGGGCGGAGTTGCCAAGGACTTTTCCTCGAACTACCGGCTCGGCAACGGTCGCGATTTTGTGATTGAGGGCGACGAGTACGACACCGCATACTTCGACAAGGGGCCCAAGTTCATTCACTACCGCGCGCATGGTGCGGTGATCACGGCGGTCGAATTCGACCACGCCGACATCTACCGCGATCTCGAGCACGTCAAGTCGTCGTTCCGTGCGCTTTGCGCGCAGATGGACGCCGATCGCTTGATGGTGGTGTGCGCCGATTCCCCGGCGGCGATCGAAGTCAGCGCGGGAACGCGCGCGCGCCGGATGACATATGGCCTCAATGCGGGCGACTGGCGGGCGGTGGATGTGCGAATCGCATCAGATGGCGCACATTTCTCAATCGCGCACGGCCCCGGCGAAGCGATTCGGAATTTGCATCTGCCGATCGGCGGCCGGATGAACGTGGCGAACGCGCTCGGCGTGGCAGTGCTGCTGCGCGAGTTCGGCGTCAGCGATGATGAGATTCGCGACGGGCTAGCGTCGTTCCGGGGCGTCGTGCGCCGCCAGGAAGTGATCGGCGAGGCCGCCGGCGTGACGGTGATCGACGACTTCGCGCATCATCCGACCGCGATTCGCGCGACGCTCGAAGCGATCGCGGAACGCTACGCCGGCCGGCGCATCCTGGCGGCGTTCGAGCCGCGCTCGAACACCAGCCGCCGCAACGTGTTCCAGGCCGATTTCGCGGCCGCCTTTGATCGCGCGTCGCAGGTCTGGCTCGGCCCGGTCTTCTTCAAGGACAACGATCCGATTGCGCCGGCCGAGCGGCTGGCGACCGATGTGCTGGCGCGGACGATCGCATCGCGCGGTCCGCGCGCGATCGCATGCGCGAGCAACGATCAGATTCTCGCGTTGATGCTCGAAGCGGCGCGCGCCGGCGACGTCGCGGTCTTCATGTCGAACGGCCCGTTCGACAACCTCAAAGTTCGTTTTCTCGCCGGACTGCGCGAGCGCCGCTAGTAGCCCGCTGCACGATCGACGACGTTGAGCAACGGCTGGCCGCTGGCGAAGCGGCGCAGGTTGTCCGCGAACAGCTCGCATGCCTTGTCCATGTAGCCGCGATTCGAACCCGAGATATGCGGCGTCAGGATCACATTCTCCAGCTGCCACAGCTCGCTTTCGGGCTCCAGCGGTTCGCGCTCGAAGACATCCAGGCCCGCGCCGCCCAGCCGCTTGTCGCGCAACGCCGCAATCATCGCCTGCTGATCGATCACCTCGCCGCGCCCGATGTTCACCAGGTATGCGCCGGGCTTGACCGCGGCGAACTCGCGCGCGCCGATGAACTTGTGCGTGTCTTTTGTGAGCGGCAGCGTCACCACGATGTAGTCGCTCTCTCTGAGCAGGGCCTCGCGCTCGCCCGGGCCGACGATCTTCTCCGGGATGCTACCGGCGGTATCGCCGAGGCCGGCAGGATTCCATCCCGGATCGGCGCGCGCCGCCGGATCGCGCTTGAGCGCGATCACGCGCATCCCGAGCGCCTGCGCGATGCGCGCGGTCTCACGACCGATCGACCCATAGCCGATGATGCCGATGGTCTTGCCCCGCAGCTCCTCGACCTGCGCCATGAACGGTCCTTGGCGCGCCCACTCGCGGCGCAACTGGGCGCGCATCGTGAGGTGCAGCCGATGCGCATACGCGAGCATCGACGCGATCACGTATTCGGCGATCGGCGCAGCATGGATGCCACTGGCCGTGGTCAGGGTGATGCCGTCGGGCAGTCCTGCCCGCAACACGTGGTCGGCGCCAGCGCTGAGCAACTGCACCCATCTGAGCCCGGGCGCGCGAATCAGGGCATCTTCAGGGATGCGAAACGTCAGCAGCACCTCGCATGACGTGTCAAGCGCGGCGCCTATCGCCTCAAGCGAGCGGCGGTCGGCGTCGGCGATTTCGGCGCCGGGCGCGGCGTCGGTCAGCTGGCCGCGCTGCATGGGCGAAAGCGCGAAGGCGGAGACGATCTTCATGGCGGCTGGTGCGAAACTCTCGCATGCGGGCATCGTCAGCATCAAGCGAAAACCGCTTCTTGAGTGTGAACTGGAGGCGGGCCTATAGTCGACCAGCGAGTTGGCCCGATGAAGATGCATCGATGGACGGCGCTATACGCCGCGACGCTTGCGATGAGCATCGCGGTCGCCTCGATCGCCGCTGATGGCGCAGCCCCGTCGCGTCCCGGCACACTCTCCGCTCAGCCCGGCGCAAGCGCGCCTGCCGAGCCGATGCGATCGCAGCCCGGCGGTGACGATCGCACGCTTGAGCTCGCGCCGCAGCCGGGCGTTTCCGCGCCGCGGCAGACCACGAAGGAAATCCCGTCCGACAAGGATTACAAGCCTTCGGACCAGACGGCATCGATCGATCGCAACTTCAAACCTGATCAGAACGGCGGGGATGGCCGCCCACCAGAGAAGCTTCCGTGCGTCGGCATGCAGGTCAAGTACGAGACCAAGTGCCTGCTCCATCAGGAGGAGCACGGACTGTCGATCGTCAGCGTCGATCCGAACAGCCCGGCCGCAAAGGCCGGACTCCAGGCCGGCAGCGGAAGGACCGTGGCTGCCGCAGCGCTGGGCGCGGCCGGAGCGTTGCCAGGACTGGGGTTGTTATTGAATGGGTTCGCGGAAAAGACCGGTAACTTCGGCACCGATGGCGATTTCATCGTCGCGGTCAACGACCGCCGCGTACGCAGCGAACTCGACCTGGAGGATGAACTCGCCAAGCTGAAGCCGGGCGACACGCTGTACCTTACGGTGATCCGAGGGGTAGCCAACGGTGTCCACAAGACTATGAAGATTGCGATCACCGTGGGCAAACCCTGCGGGACAGTCGCGGACAACTCGCGCTCATACGACGACAACGGGGCCGAACAGAACGCGTACTGAACCCCGTCACCTCCGGCGCCGCGACACGCGACGCCATTCTGCTATAATCGCGACCGTCTGACTCAAGCCTCCTGCGCGCTGCGATGGGACCCCTCATCGCGCGTGCGCGGGCAGGCGATGTTGCGTTTTTCGCCGGCCGGATCGGGCCCGCAAGAGGATGGTCGATTGGAACGTAGCCTGAAGGAAGGCGCCAGCGAGCTCGAAGCGCGCGTAACCACCGCCGCGGCGCAGCGCTTCCCGCTGACAGGGCTCAAGGGCGCGGGCGCGTCGCTGATGATTCGCGAATGCGCGCTGCGGCTGAGGCGGCCGCTGCTTGTGGTCACCGCGCTCGCGCGGGAGGCCGAAGCACTGGCCGGCGAGCTCGCCTTCTTCCTCGATGAAGCGTCCGAGGCGGGCACGACGGGCGGGCGCGTGCATCTTTATCCCGGATGGGAGCTGACTCCGCTCGCGCATCTGTCGCCAGCGCGCGAGACGCAGGCGGCGCAGCTCGCCACGCTGTTCACGCTGATGCGCGCCGAGGCGCCGATCGTGATCACGTCGATCGAAGCGATCCTGATGCGTACCGTGCAGCGTGCGCGGTTCGAAGACACGGTGATGCGCCTGGCGCCCGCCGACAGTCTCGATCTCGAAGCGCTGGTCGAGGCGCTTGCAGCATCCGGCTACCAGCGGCTTCCGCAAGTTGAAGAGCTGGGTGATTTCAGTGTTCGCGGCGGCATCGTCGATGTGTTCTCGCCGCTCTATCAAACGCCGCTGCGCCTGGAGCTCGAGGACGACATCATCAGCTCGATCCGCTTCTTCGATCCGGTCGGGCAGCGCTCGCTGGGCGAGATTGAAGAGGCCACCATCATTCCGGTGCGGTTGATCGCGCCGCATGCGCTCAAGGATCGCAAGCTGCAGAGCCGCGTTGCACTGCGCGCGGCCGAGATTGGACTGGTGCGCAAGGAGCTGGCTGAGCTCAGCGAATCGCTCGAAAATGGCCTGCTCTTCCCGGGCGCCGAGCTGCTGGTTCCCATGCTCGATGATCGCCCGCTTGGCTCGCTGTTCGACTATCTGCCGTTGAACACGCTGGGATGGCTCCTGGAGCCGAGAAGACTGATCGGCCACGCCAGCCGCGTCTGGGAGCGGATCGCCGCCGAAGCCGAGGCGGCGCGCGCCAAGCCCGCATTTTATCCGGAACCGGAATCGCTCTATCTTTCGGCGGCTGAAGTCCAGGAGCGCCTCGATGCGCTGCCCGCAGTCGAAGCCGGCGGACTCGTCAACGCCGGTCCGCCGCGCGAAGGATGGTCGGTTCCAATCGAAATGAAATGCCGCGCGAGCCTCAAACTCACTACGTCGTCGGACGAAGAGCCGCGCAAGGTCCCGACCTTCGAGCCGCTGGCAAGCGAGCTGAAGGAGATTCAGCGCCAGCAGGGGCGGGCGCTGATGGTGGTCGAGGGCGCCAGCCAGGTCGCGCGCCTGCGGCGCCATCTGGAGGCCTACGATCTGGAAATCAACACCGAGGCGAAGAGCTTCGCCGAATTCCTTTCATGGCCCGACCATCGCCCGGCGATCCTCGAAGGCGAGATCGGCGCGGGCACGCAGTTCGAGGACGACGGCATCTACGTTTACAGCGAGGAGGATTTGTTCGGCGAGCCGCGCGTGCATCGGCGCGCCCGCCGCACGCCCAAGGGCGCGCTGATCAAGCTCGAAGAGCTGCGCCCCGGCGATCACATCGTGCACCTCGATCACGGCATCGGGATGTATCGCGGACTCAAGCATCTCAAGGTCGCCGGCACGGAAGGCGATTTCCTGAACCTCGAATATGCGGGCAACGACACGATGTACGTGCCGGTCGAGCGCATCAATCTCGTGCAGCGCTACGTCGGCGCCGATGGCGCCCAGCCGCACCTTGACAAGCTCGGCAGCGGCTCGTGGGAGAAGGTCAAGCGCCGCACGCGGCAGGCGGTGCTCGCGATGGCCGCCGAGCTGCTCGAAATATACGCCGCGCGCGAAGTGCAGGAGGGGCACGCTTTCCCGCTGCCAGTGGCGGAGCTGGAGGAATTCGCGGAACGCTTCGAGTTCGAGGAGACGCCCGATCAGCTCGCCGCGATCGACGACGTGATCCGCGACATGACGCGCGCCAAGCCGATGGATCGGCTGATTTGCGGCGACGCCGGCTTCGGCAAGACGGAGGTCGCGTTGCGCGCCGCGCTGATTGCGCTAATGGACGGGCGGCAGGTCGCGATGCTCGTGCCCACGACCGTGCTCGCCGAACAGCATTGGAACACCTTTAGCCGCCGCTTCAAGGACCATCCGGTGCGCGTCGAGATGATCTCGCGCTTCCGCTCGCCGCGCGAGAACAAGGCCGTGGTCGATGATCTGCGCGCAGGCAAGGTCGATATCGCAATCGGGACGCATCGCATCCTGCAGCGCGACGTCGAGTTCCGCCAGCTCGGCCTGCTGATCATCGACGAGGAGCATCGCTTTGGCGTCGCCGACAAGGAGAAGATCAAGAAGATGCGCAAGCTGGTCGACGTGCTGACGCTGACCGGCACGCCGATTCCGCGCACCTTGCACATGGCGATGCTGGGTATCCGCGATCTCTCGGTGATCCAGACGGCACCGGTCGATCGCCAGGCGATCCGCACCTTCGTCGCGCATTTCGACGACGGCCTGCTGCGCGAGGTGATCCTGCGCGAGCTCAACCGCGGCGGGCAGGTGTTCTTCGTCCACAATCGCGTCGAGAACATCGACTACATCGCGCGCCATCTGCGCAGCCTGGTGCCCGAAGCGAAGATCACGGTGGGGCACGGCCAGATGGCCGAGCGGACGCTGGAGAACGTGATGCGCGAGTTCATCGAGGGCCATACCAACGTGCTGGTCTGTTCGGCCATCATCGAGTCGGGGCTCGATATCCCAAACGCCAACACCATGATCATCAACCGCGCCGACCACTTCGGGCTGGCGCAGCTCTACCAGCTTCGCGGCCGCGTCGGCCGCTCGCGCCAGCGTGCATATGCGTATCTGCTGATCCCCGGCGAGCACATCATCACCCGCGACGCCAAGCGGCGCATCGAGGTGCTGCGCGAGCTGGTCGAAGTCGGCGGCGGCTTCAAGCTCGCGATCCACGACCTCGAGTTGCGCGGCGCCGGTAATCTGCTCGGCGCCCAACAGTCGGGCCACATCTCGGAAGTCGGCTTCGAGCTGTACACCGAGATGATGGAGCAGGCGATTCATGAGCTGCGGGGAGAGCCGCAGCGCCCTGACTTCGAGCCGGAACTGCAGCTCGGCATCCCGGCTTATCTGCCGGAGGCGTTCGTGCCCGACGAGAACGAGCGTCTGATCCTGTACCGAAGGATGGCGCGCGCGGAGAGCACAGCCGATCTGGACGACCTGCGCGACGAGATACGCGATCGGTTCGGGCCGGTGCCGGCGCTGGTGGAGAACCTGCTCGCGGCGATGAACGTCCGGCGCCAGATGAAGGAGCTGATGATCGTCAACGCGACGATCAAGGGTGGACAAATCGAGCTGCGCTTCCATTCCGAGGCTCCGGTTCAGGCCGAGCGCCTTGCGGCTTGGGCCGATGCCAACCGCCAGCGCGTGCGGCTGACGGCGGGCTACCAGGTGTTGGTGAAACTCGAACAGCGCAATCATGAGGAGACGTTCGAGGAGATTGACGCCGTCTTGCGGGGGGTGGCGGGCTGTGAAAAATTGGAGCCTGTCGCGCGGCGGGAGGCCGGCCCGCTCATCAACTAGCCCTATGAAGATCGGATCGCGCAGCGGGTATTGGCGCGGCCGGGCGGCGATGCTCGGGTCGCTGGCCGTGCTCGGTGCCCTCGCGCCACCGCGCGCGGCCTGCGCACAGGCGATCGTCAACCGGGTGATCGCGAGTGTCGATGGCGAGCCGATCACGATGTTCGACCTCAAGCAATTCAGCCAGACGAACGGCGTCCCATTGCCCGATCCGCATGATCCGCAGGCGCCGGAGCTGACGCGGGCGGCGCTGAAGGGTCTGATCACGCAGAGAATGATGGAGGCGGAGCTGAAGAACTTTGCCGATAAAGCTGATGACGAGGCGGTCGACAAGTATATCGCGCGTCTGCGCGAGAAGAACGGGGTCAACGACGAGCAGCTCCGCCAGCAGCTCTCGCAGAGCGGCCAGAGCTATGAGGACTTCCGCAAACGCGCGCGCATCGAACTAGAAAAGATGAACATGCTCGAGCACGAAGTCCGCCAGAAGATTTCGATCACTCCGGAACAGATAAAGGCATACTACGACTCGCATCAGAAGGAATTCATCGTCACCAAGGAGCGGCTCAAGCTCGCGCAAATACTCGTCGCGGCCGATGCCAAGGCGCCGACCGGCGAAATCGATGCGGCCCGCAAGAAGGCGCAGGACTTGCGCAAGCGCGCCGCGGCAGGCGAGGACTTCGCCGAGCTGGCCGCGAAATTCTCCGACGATGATTCGAAGAGCAAGGGTGGCGAGCTGGGTGATTTTGCGCCCGACGAGATCCTCGATCAGATTCACGATGCGGTCAGCAAGCTCAAGCCCGGCGAGGTCAGCGAGGTCATCCAAACCAGCTCGGGGTTCCACATCGTCAAGCTCGAAGAGCATGATGTCCCCGGACCCAAGCCGCTAGCGGACGTGAAGGACGAGATTCAGGACAAGCTGATCGCGGCCTCGAGCCAGGACCGGATGAAGCAATGGGTCGACCGCGACTTGATCAAGTCGCATCACGTCGAATCCTTCCTGTAGCCGCGATGGCCGTCCGACGCTGCGCCGCGCCGCTCGCGATCAGCATGGGCGATCCAGCGGGGATCGGCGCTGAAGTAATCCTCAAGGCGGCCGCGGCGGTCGCGCGCCGCCGTGAATCGCCGCCGCTGGTCGTAATCGGCGACTTGGGCGCGATGCGCGCCTGCGCGCGCCGGCTGGGTAACGTCCCGCAACCATGTCCGTGGCGGCCGGGTGATAGCGTAGCGGCGCTTGGCCGCGGAGTATCGGTGCTGGGCCTCAGCGAATTGCCGGCGTCATCGTATGCGCCGGGCCGTCCGACGGTGCGCGGCAGTGACGCCTCGTATCGCTACGTCGTGACAGGCGCGCGGATGGCGATGGCGGGCGAGGCCGTCGGCCTCGTGACCGCGCCGATCAACAAGGAATGGCTGAACCGCGCAGGCCATGGCTTCCCGGGGCATTCCGAACTGCTGGCGAAACTGGCCGGGGCGCGCCGGTGGAGAATGATGTTCGTGGGGCGCGAGCTCAAGCTTGCGCTGGTCACGGTACATATGGGATTGGCGAAAGTGCCGCGGGCGTTGACACGCGAGGGTGTCTACCAGACGATCCGGCTGCTCGCCGACCATCTGCGCGCACATGAGGGAATCATGCGGCCGCGCATCGGGGTGCTTGGCTTCAACCCGCATGCGGGCGAAAATGGAATGTTCGGCGACGAGGAAGGCCGCGTGATCGCGCCGGCGATCCGCCGTGCGGTGCGCGACGGAATCGACGCGTGCGGCCCGCTGGCGCCCGACACGGCGTTCACCCGGCCGACGGGTTCGTTCGGCTTCGACGCGGCAGTAGCGATGTATCACGACCAGGGACTAATCGCGCTCAAGACGCTTGATTTTGATCATGCGGTCAACGTCACGCTCGGCCTGCCATTCGTGCGCACGTCGCCCGATCATGGCACCGCTTTCGATATCGCGGGACGGGGACGCGCGAGCGCATCGAGCATGGTCGCGGCCATCGAATACGCGTGGCGTAGCGCGCAGCGTTCCAGCCGAAAGGCGCGGCGCGTGGCGTAGGCAAGCACGATGGCGGACCGGATCATCATCAAGGGCGCACGCGAGCACAATCTCAAGAACATCGATCTCGAGATTCCGCGCGACAAGCTGGTGGTGATCACGGGGCTGTCAGGCTCGGGCAAGTCGTCGCTCGCTTTCGACACGATTTACGCCGAGGGGCAGCGCCGCTACGTCGAATCGCTATCGGCGTATGCGCGCCAGTTTCTCGAGCAGATGGAGAAGCCCGAGATCGACTCGATCGAAGGGCTCTCGCCCGCGATTTCGATCGAGCAGAAGACCACTTCGCGCAATCCGCGCTCGACGGTCGGCACTATCACCGAGATTTACGATTACCTGCGGCTGCTGTATGCGCGCGCAGGGAGACCCTTCTGTTACAACTGCGGCCGCGAGATTGCGCCGCAGAGCGTTCAGCAGATCGTCGACCGGATCATGAGCTGGCCCGAGGCCACGCGCATCCACGTGCTGGCGCCGATCGTGCGCGGCCGCAAGGGCGAGTATCGCAAGGAGCTCGCGGACCTCCGGCGCGCGGGCTTCGTGCGTGTCAAGATCGACGGAACTCCGCGTGAACTCGGCGACGAGATCAGCCTCAACAAAAACCAGCGCCACACCATCGAGGTGATCGTGGATCGGCTGCAGATCCGCGGCGGCATCGAGAAGCGGCTGGCCGATTCGCTCGAAGTCGCATTCAAGTATGGCCAGGATCTGCTCAAGATCGAGCGGCTGGGCGGCAAGACCGATCAGGAAATCCACTTCAGCCAGCGCTTCGCATGCGTCGAGTGCGGGATCTCGTATCCCGAGATCACGCCGCGGATGTTTTCCTTCAACAGCCCGCACGGCGCATGCGGTACCTGCTCGGGCATCGGCTCGATGATGTACTTCGACCCTGAGCTGGTGGTGCCCGACGAGGATTTGAGCATCGCGGATGGCGCGATCGCGCCGTGGGCGACGATGAATTACATCCAGCCGGTGCTCGAGGGGCTGGCCGGGCACTACAAGTTCAGTCTCGACTCGCCGTGGAAGGCGATTCCCCCCAAGGCCCGCAAGGCGATCCTCAACGGTTCGGGCACAGAGGAGATCGGCTTTGCGTACCATCGCGGCGACCGGCGCCAGGAGTATGCGCGCGCATGGGAGGGAGTGCTGGCATGGCTCGACCGCCGCTACAAGGAAAGCGAGTCAGATTCCGTGCGCGAAGTGCTCGAACAGTACATGAACATGCGGCAGTGTCCGACCTGCGAGGGTACGCGGCTCAAGAAGGAATCGCTGTTCGTCCGCTTCAACGGCAAATCGATCAACCAGGTGACCGCGATGTCGGTGAAGGAGGCGGTCGCCTTTTTCGCCAATCCCAAGATGACCGCGCAGGAAGCCGAGATCGCGCGCCTAATCCTCAAAGAGATCCGCGAGCGGCTGAGCTTCATGGCCGATGTCGGGCTCGACTACCTGACGCTCGAGCGCACTTCGGGAACCCTGTCGGGCGGCGAAGGCCAGCGCATCCGGCTCGCCACGCAAATCGGTTCGAGCCTGGTCGGCGTGCTCTACATCCTCGATGAACCGTCGATCGGGCTTCATCAGCGCGACAACGCGCGGCTGCTCACGATGCTCAAGCGCCTGCGCGATTTGGGCAACACGGTGCTGGTGGTCGAGCACGACCGCGACACGATGCTGGAGGCCGATCACATCGTGGACATGGGCCCCGGCGCGGGCATCCACGGCGGTTATCTGGTCGCGCAGGGCACACCCGAAGAGGTGATGCGCAATCCCGCCTCGCTGACCGGCAAGTATCTGTCGGGCGAGCTCGAGATTCCCGTGCCCGATCGGCGCCGGCCGATTGGTTCGCGATGGCTCACGATCAAGGGCGCACGCGAGAACAACCTGCGTGATGTCAGCGTGTCGGTTCCAGTCGGCGTTATCACGTGTGTCACGGGCGTCTCGGGCTCGGGCAAATCGACGCTGGTGCTCGATACGCTGTTCCGCGCGCTGGCGCAGAAGCTCAATCGTAGTCACGAGCGCTCGGGCGCTTATCGCAGCCTTGACGGCGTCGAGAACTTCGACAAGGTAATCCACGTCGATCAGAGCCCGATCGGGCGCACGCCGCGATCGAATCCTGCGACCTACACCGGACTGTTTACTCATATCCGCGATCTGTTCGCGCAATTGCCCGAAGCGCGGATGCGCGGCTACGGGCCGGGGCGGTTCTCATTTAACGTCAAGGGCGGGCGCTGCGAGGCATGCCAAGGCGACGGCATCATCACGATCGAGATGCACTTCCTGCCCGACGTGTACGTCACCTGCGAAGTATGCGGCGGGCGGCGCTACAACCGCGACACGCTCGAGATCCAGTACAAGGGCAAGAGCATCGCGGAAGTGCTCAACCTGACCGTGCTCGATGCGGTCGAGTTCCTCGGCTCGGTGCCGCCGATCCGCCAGAAGCTCGAGACGCTGCGCGACGTCGGGCTCGACTACATCCATCTCGGCCAGTCGGCGACCACCCTCTCGGGCGGCGAAGCCCAGCGCATCAAGCTCGCGCGCGAGCTGGCGCGGCGCGCCACCGGCCGCACGCTCTACTTCCTCGACGAGCCGACGACGGGGCTGCACTTCGACGACATCAAGAAGCTGCTCGAGGTGCTGGGACGGCTGGCCGACAGCGGCAACACGATCATGGTCATCGAGCACAACCTCGAAGTGATCAAGACCTCCGACTACGTGATCGATCTTGGGCCCGAAGGTGGCGATCGCGGCGGCACGGTGGTGGCGAAGGGCACCCCGGAGGAAGTTGCGATGGCCAAGGGATCGTACACCGGCGAGTTCCTGAAGCAGGCGCTCAACCATCGCGCCGCCGCGTAGGGGAGTGGTCCTCCACCGAGCATGAGAGAGGGACCGGAGCGCTCAAGCATCGCCGCAGTCGACATTCTTGTCGCTTCTGTCAAGTACGCAAATCCGATCGAAGAGGAAGCACGCTATGCCTAGACAGGCAAGAACTGAGGGGGAGCTCTTGGAGGACATCCTTGAGCGGCTTGAGCTTCTAGTGAATCTTACGGGCATGTTGGTTACTTCCGAACGAAGTACAACGGAAGCGGCACGCGCATTGAAGATGGCTGGCTTAGATAATCAGAGCATCGCGGCCGTTTTGAACACGACAGAGGGGTCCGTGCGAACTCTGACAGCAAATCTCCGAGTCAAGATCGGTAGGGGGAGGCGTTAAGATGGAACTTCAAATTGGCCGTGTTGAGCGATTGCTCGGGCTACTACTTATCCAAAACATGAAGGGCGGAAGCCAGGGGGAGAAGGCTGTTCAACTGAGCCTAGCAGGATTCACGAACATTGAGATAGCCGATCTGCTGAGAACTTCCGCGCAGGTGGTTGCGCAGCATTTGTATTCCGCGCGGAAATCGAAGGGGGCGAAGAAGATCTGATGCCTGTCGTTCGAGATTTTCGTAGTTATCCCTACTCGCTTCCGCGAATTGAACGCTGCGGGAGATACATCGGCCGACACTCTTATTGGAGGCTATACGCCATCGAGAACATCTTGCGGATTGTGATCAATTCTGTCCTGTTGCTCCAGATTGGGCCAACTTGGTGGAATTCAGCAGTAGATCCAAAGACTATTAGCTACGCTAGCAAGCGCCGTAAGGGCTACGCACGGCATCCTCAGCACACTTCGCCGGGAATACACGATATTCATTACATCTACCTGTCAGATTTGAATAGTATCATGCGGGCTAACAGCAATTTCTTCCTTCCAGTTATCCCGAATATCGACGCGTGGATGGTGAGGATCGAAGGTATTCGGACTCCGAGGAACCTGATCGGGCACATGAATTTCCCCCATCTCAACGACCGTCAGAGAATAGACAGCCTGCATCGAGATATCACTACTTTGGTTCCTCTGCTGTCGCAGGCGGGCGTTACGATTGAAGTGCCACGGTAGTTGCTGGACACTAGCGACTAAGCGGAGGACGGATGAACTCAGCAGAACTAGAGGCACTGGATGACATCAAGCGCCTGCTCATGGCCCTTCTTCTCAAGTTTGGGGCTTCTTCGCAGGAGATCGCGGCTGCTCTTGGCGTGGATTCTTCCGCCATTAGGAAGATGTTCTCAATGAAGGCAATCAAGAAGGCGGCAGTCATCCGCTAGCTGAGTAAGCTAGGAGTCCTCCGACCTCGTACACCGGCGAGTTCCTGCGCCAGGTGCTGGGCCACCGCGCCGCCGCGTGAGCGGCGCGCTCGGCCCTTAACGTATTACTTTAATTTTAGTGTGCCGCCCGAATAGATCAAGCGGCCGTCAACGATTTGCGCGAACTCTGGCAGCGCGTGCTCGCTGAGACGGCCGTCGGGCATGATGTGCATCACGCGATGGCCGAGGCTGACGAGGCGATCCGAGATGATCCGCCGGTGGCATCGCCACCACAGTCCCTCGGCGCACATGTACGCGACACGCGAATGCGCGGCGGCATCGAGTAGCTCGTCGAGGCCGTGCGCGAAGTCGTCGGTGTCCATGTAGTCGGCGTAGGCGCGGAATGCGGGCTCGGTCCATGCGATGTGCGGGGAGTCTGCGCGCTTGCTCTGCCGCCGCCCGCCGAGCGCCTTGAGCCATCGATACCCGATGCCCGCACCCTTCAGCGAAGCTTGCAGGTTCGCCTGATTGAACTGCGGCCATCGGCGCGAACTTGGAAACGATCGCACGTCGGCGAGTGTTTCGATCCGATGTTCCGCGAGCAGCGCGAGGAAAGTGTCGATCGGATGAGTCGAATGTCCAATCGTGAAGAGCGTCAGCGGGTCGCCGCGATCATTGCGCGCCGCCGGTGGCATCGATGCCGGCCTCGCTCTGATTCGCCACAGCGATCAGCAGGTAGGCGTCCGGATGGAGATATTCGCGCGCGACCCGCTGGACGTCCTCCTTCGTCACCACGCCGATCAGCTTCGGATACCGCTCGGCGTAATCGAGGCCCAGTCCATACACTTCGACCTGGGTGAGGAAGTTCGCGATCGCGCTTTGACGATCGATCTTGAGCGGGAAGCTGCCGATGAGGAATTTCTTCGCGCTATCGAGCTCGGTATCCGAGACCGGATTCTTCTGGATGTCGCGCAATTGCTCGAGCACGAGCCGGATCGCCTGGTTGGCGCTGCTGTTCTTGGTCTGCAACCCGACGTGGAATGAGCCGGGAAACTTGGCGGCCTCGAACGCGCTGCCGATCGAGTAGGCCAGACCGGCCTTGCTGCGCACCGCCTTGACCAGCCGCGATGAGAAGCCGCCGCCGCCCAGGATGTAGTTCATCACCTGCAGTTTGTAATAGTCGGGATTCGAGCGCGCGACGCCGCCGAAGCCGAGAATCAGGTTGGCCTGCGTGACGTTGCGGTCGATGGTCGTGGCATGCGCGCCCGTCGCGACTGTCGGCGCGGCCGGCGTGGCCTGCGGCGCCACCGTACCGGCCGGTCCGCTCAGCTCCTTCTCGATCGCCGCGCGCGCCTCGCCGACCGTGATATCGCCGACTACGACGACGACCGCACTGCCCATCCGGTAGTGATCCGCGTAGAAGCCGCGAACGCCGTCGGGCGTGAGCTTCGACACCGTCTCGACGGTGCCGTCCGCCGGATGGCCGTAGGGCGCGGAACCGAAGAGCGTCTTCGAGAATGCGACCGATGCGACGTAGCCCGGCTGTTCTTCGCGCGACTTCAGTCCGGCGATCGTCTCGGCCTGCTTGCGCTGGATATCGGCGTTGCGCAGCCCCGGATCGCGCAGCATCGAGGCCAGGATATGCAGGGTGTCAGGCCAGTAGCGCTTCAGCGTCGTGAGGTGAGCACCCGCATAGTCCTGGCCCGCGTCGATGCCGAGCGCGCTCCCCATGAAATCGATCTTCTGGTTGAGCTGCTCGGCGCTGAGGTCCTTGGTGCCTTCGGTCAGGCTGTCGGCGGTGAGCGCCGCCAGTCCGCCCGCGCCATCGGGGTCGCGCCGCGCGCCGGCGTCGAACGCGATGCCCATCGTGATCATCGGCAACTGATGCTGCTCGGAGACCAGCAGAATCGCGCCGCTATTGAGCTGAATCCGCTCGGCCTTGAGAGCGAATGCGGGCTGCGCAACGCTGAGCGCGATGAGAACCGCGACGGCCCCCAGGGCCGATGCTGCGCGCCGCTGCGCGATCACAGCGAACCGCCGGTTACATCGGCATGGCGGATCGCGCCGCCGGCGACGCGGCCGCCGCCCGCCCGGCGAGGCATCGTGCCGGTCGGAGCGAGTATGGCGACCGTGCGGTTGGAATCGATGAGATACTGTTTGGTGACGCGCTGAACATCGGCGGCGCTCACCGCATTGATGCCGGCCAGAAACTGGTCGTACATCTTGTATGATCCGAGCATCTCGTACAGCCCGAGCTGCATCGCTTGCGCGAAAATCGAATCCTGGCCGAAGACGAACGCCGACTGTTCCTGATTCTTGGCCTTCTGCAGCTCGTCGCCACTCACCGGATTGTCGCGTATCGCGGCGACCGCCTTGCCCATTTCGTCCAGCGCGTCCGCCGCCTTCACGCCGGGGCGCATCTGCGCCGAGATCGTGAACAGGCCCGGATCGAACGAAAGCCGGTCGTAGCTCGCGTCGACGCCGACGACCAGCCGCTTGTCCACGACCATCCGCCGGTAGAGTTGCGAGCTCTTGCCGCCTGCCATCAGCACCGATGCGACTTCGAGTGCGAACCCGTCGCCGCTCTTGTAGTTGGGCGTGTGATAGCTCATCGAGAGCGCGGGCAAGTCGGCCGGACGCTCGAGCGTCACGTGGCGTTCGCCCTTTTGCGGCGGTTCGACCTCGGCTACCGGGCGCGGCTTGGCGAGATTGCGAACCGAGCCGAACGACTCGCCGATCTGTCTCAGCACCTTGGCACCGTCCAAGTCGCCGACGGCCACGACGATCGCGTTCTGTGGAGAGTAGAACATGTGATGGTAGGTGACCGCGTCGGCGAGCGTCAGGCGCTGCAGATCCTGCATCCAGCCGATCACTGGCCAATGGTACGGATGCTCGACAAACGCCTGCGCCTGCGCGACCTCGCCCAGCGCATCTTGCGGATTGTCTTCGGTGCGCATGCGGCGCTCCTCGATCACGACCGCCTTCTCGGAGTCAAAGCCTTGCGGCAGGAAGTTCGCCATCCGATCGGATTCGAGCGAAATCGGCACGTCGAAATGGTCGCGGTTGATGACCTCGAAGTAGTCGGTGTAGTCGGCGGTGGTGAACGCGTTATCCATGCCGCCGTTTTCCTGGATGATGTTGGAGAACTCCTCGGGCTTGAGCTTCTTGGTCCCGCGGAACATCAGATGCTCGAGCAGGTGCGAGATTCCGGTCTTGCCGAACTCTTCGTTGCGCGAGCCGACCTTGTAGAAGACGTTGAGGGTCGCGACCGGAGCCTTGTGATCTTCAAGCACCAGCACTCGCACACCGTTGGGCAGCGTCGCGGCCTTGACGGCGTCGCTGATGCCCGCGCAATCTGCGGCGCGCGGCGCGAGCCACAGGATCGCCGCGGCGAGCGCGAACATGAAACGTCTTGGCGGTGTAAACGTCGTGAGATTCACTGCGAATCAGTTAAGTCTTGGCCGACGCGCAGAGTCAAGCTGGCATTCGATCCATCGCGTCCGCTTGCGCATCGCGCATGCGGCCAAATTGCATCGGGCTGCCGCCGCTTGATACTTAATTCAGTGGATGCCGTCACCCACCGAACTGCCCCTGCACGAAGTAAAAGGCGTGCTGACGAAGGTGATGCGGATGCTCTATCCGATGGAGTTCCGCATCGATTCATTCGCGCCCGGAAGCGCGCTGCCGTTTCGCTACCCGCTGCTCGCGGGTGAGGTCGTGTACCTGCCCGAGAGCGTCGATATCGGATCGCGCGAGCTCGCCTATCAATATTACGTCGTGACCGCGGCGCATCTGGCCGCGCGCCATGATTTCGGCTCCTTCGCACTGCGGCTTTGCGAGCTGCCCGGCTTCGAGCAGCGCGCCGAGACTGGCGTCGAGGCGATCGAGAGCTTCGTCTCCTCCTTCCCCGATCCGGCGCTGGCCAGCGCGCTGCTGCGGATGTGCGAGTCGGCGCGAATCAGCGCGGCGCTTAAGCGCCGCTATCGCGGACTGGCGCCTACCATTGCTGCAATCGATCGGCTGCTGGTGGATGCGCTGCCGGCGTCGGCTTTGAGCACGATGGTGATTCGTGCGGCGCTCGGCATCCCATCGGACGACGATATCGGGATGAACGTCTTTATCGAACGCGCCTCACGGTTCTTCGATCCGCTGCGCGCGCCGCAAGCCACGGTCCTCAATAGCGCGCAGCAGGCGATAGCCCTGCAGAAGTGGTTGCATGAGGTGATACGCGCGGCGCAGCGCGCCACCGACCCCGGCGAGCTGGCCGACGGCGCGGACGCTCTCCGCGATGAGCTGGCGCGCGCATTCGGCAAGAATGCGGAGAGCGCGAACGGCGAAGGCGACGAGGGCGAGATCAATCCGCAAGACGGCGGCGAAACCGATCAGGAAGTATCGCTGCAGGTCTCCGGCAAACGCTCCAAGGGCGGCGGCGGTGAATCGCTCTCGCCCGAGGAAATCAAGCGATTGCTCGAACAGGGCGCCGAGCTCAAGCCGTCGGAAGCCGAAGGATCGGGCGCGGGCGGCGAGGGCATGTACCTCACGCAGCTCAAGGACAAGCAGGCCGGGCTCAAGGAACTCCGCGAGCAGCTGGCCGAGGCCAGTCTGGTCGGTATGCACGGCCATCTGGTGATCGCCGCGCGCGGCGGCCATCAGGACTCCTACTTCGCCTACGACGAATGGGATTACGTCGCGGCCGATTACCGCCGCAACTGGTGCCGGCTGCGCGAGGTTCCGCTAACTGGTGACGAAGGCGACTTCTTCGCGCGCACGCTCGATCGCTACGCCGAGCTGCTGCCGATGGTGCGGCGCCAGTTCCAGCGTATCCGGCCCGCCTCCTACCGGATGGTGCGTGGACTCGAAGATGGCGAAGAGATCGATCTCGAGCGCAGTGTCGAGGCGCACGTCGCGCGCCGGATGGGGATGTCGCCGGACGCGCGGCTGTACAAGGCGCGCAAGCGCGAATCGCGCGACGTCGCCACGCTGTTCCTGCTCGACATGTCGGCCTCGACCGACGAACCGATCCAGCGCGAGGCGCGCCGCTACAGCGATACTGACGACGCCGACGACTGGCTCAAGGCATGGCAGCGGCGCCCGGCCAACGCCGATCGCCCGCGCCGCGTCATCGACGTCAACAAGGAAGCGCTGGTGATCATGGCGCAGGCGCTCGAGGAGATCGGCGACTCATACGCGATCATGGGGTTTTCGGGCCACGGCCGCGACAACGTCGAGTTCTACGTGATGAAGGAGTTCAACAACGAACTCTCCGACGAGGTCAAGGGGCGGGTCGGAGCCGTCGAGCCCAAGCGTTCGACCCGGATGGGCACCGCGATCCGGCACGTACGCGAGAAGTTCAAGGACATCGGGGCGCGCTCACGCCACATGATCCTGCTGAGCGACGGATTCCCGCAGGATTTCGACTACGGCCAAGACCGCCGCTCCAACACCTACGGCATCCAGGACACGATGGTCGCGCTCAAGGAGCTGGAACTGGCGGGCGTGCTGCCGTTTTGTATCACGGTCGATCGCACCGGCCACGACTACCTGCGCGAGATGTGCGCGTCGTCGCGCTATCTCGTGATCGACGACATCACGTCGCTGCCGCGCGAGTTGCCGAAGATCTACGAGCAGATCGTGCGCTGGTAGCTAAGCTCTCAGCGCTCGTAATAGGGCGACCTTTGTATTACGCTGTATGACGTGACGTCTGTTATCACCGTCCGCCTGGACAAGGGGCTCAAGCCCGCGCTGGATCGATTCTGCCGCCGCTCGGGTCGCACCCGCAGCGCCGTGATTCGCGACGCTATCCGCCGGCATCTTCAGCTGATGGCCTTTGAGGGCCTGAGACGGCGGACCATGCCGTTTGCCGAAGCGCGCGGCCTGATGACCGACGATGACATCTTCAAGCTCGTCTCTTGAGGGTGTTCCTCGACACCAACGTAGTCGTCAGCGCCTTCGCGACCCGTGGGCTTTGCGCCGACCTCTTCCGCCATATCGTTGCCGAACACGAACTGTTGATCGGCGAGGTGGTGCTGGATGAGATGCGCAGGGTGTTCAAGCGCAAGATTCGCCTGCCGGAGGCGACGATCGACGAGATTGAAGTCTCGATGCGAGCGTATCACGTCGAACGGCGACCTCGTCTCGTGCCGGACTTCGAGTTGCGCGATCCCGGAGATCGACTGGTGGTCGCGAGCGCGCTCGCGGCCAAGGCGGACGTGCTCGTGACCGGCGATCGCGAACTCCTCGCCCTTGAATTGGGCAGCTTGACCATCACCGACCCGAGGGGCTTCTGGCGGTTGGCGTCCGGTCGTCCCCGATCGCGCCGCGAGTAGCAGATCGGATGGTTGGGGTGAGCGTTTAGTTCGGCTGGCGCAGGTCGCGGCCGGTCATCTCGGGTGGCGGCTTCAATCTCAGCATCGCGAGAAAAGTCGGGCCGACGTCGGCGAGCGTGCCCCCGTCGCGCAGCCGCCCCTTGTAGCGCGGATCGAACAGGATCAACGGAACGAGGTTGGTCGTATGCGCGGTATGCGGCTGGCCGGTCGCCGGATCGGCCATGAACTCCGCGTTGCCGTGATCGGAAGTGATCAACGCCACACCGCCGCGTTTCTCGATCGCTTCGATCACTCGCCCCAGCACGCGATCGGTCGCCTCGACCGCTGCAACCGTCGCCTCGTACTTGCCGGTATGCCCGACCATGTCGGGATTGGCGAAGTTGATGACGATCACATCGGATTCGCCCGCTTCGATCGCGTTCACGACGCGATCGGCGATTCCGGCCGCACTCATCTCAGGTTGCAGATCGTAGGTCGCGACCTTGGGCGACGGAATCAGTGCGCGCTCTTCATATGGGAAAGGTTTCTCGACGCCGCCGTTGAGAAAGTAGGTCACGTGCGCGTACTTCTCGGTCTCGGCGACGCGCAGGTTGCGGATTCCCGCGTTGGCGAAGACCTCAGCCAATGTGTTCTTGACGTCTTCTGGTGCGAACGCCAGCGGCAGGTTGAACGCGCGATCGTACTCGGTCATGCAGACATAGCCGACTTTCGGGAAGCGGTCGCGCTTGAAGCCTCCGAAATCGGCGAGCGCCAGCGCCGCGGTCAACTGGCGCGCACGATCGGCGCGGAAGTTATAGCAGATGACTTGGTCGCCGTCGCGGAGCGGCGTGCCTGCCCCGATGATTGACGGTTCGACGAACTCATCGCTCTTGTCGGCGGCGTAGGATGCCTCGACCGCCGCGCGGGCGCTTCGCGCGGGTTTACCCTCGGCATGCACGATCGCGCGCCAGGCGCGCTCGGTGCGATCCCATCGCTTGTCGCGATCCATCGCATAGTATCGCCCGCTGACGGTCGCGATCCGGCCGCGACCGATGGCGCGCAGCTTCGCTTCGAGCGCATCGATGAAGGGCAGGGCGGAGCGCGGTGGCTTGTCCCGGCCGTCGAGCACCGCATGGACCACGACATCGCGCACGCCCTCGCGCGCCGCCAGATCGAGGATCGCGAACAGATGATCGATATGGCTATGCACGCTGCCATCGGAGAGCAGCCCCCAGATGTGCAGACTGTGGTCCGCAGCTGCGGCGTGCGCCGTGGCAAGCAGCGCGGTGTTCCTGAAGAACGCGCCGCTCGTGATCGCGCCATTGATGCGCATCAGGTCCTGGAAGATCGCGCGGCCCGAGCCGATCGTGAGATGGCCGACCTCGGAGTTCCCCATGATGCCCGGCGCGAGGCCGACCGCCGCTCCCGAAGCGTCAAGCGCGCTATGCGCCTGAGTCGCGTAGAGGCGATCCATCGTGGGCGTGCGCGCCGCCGCGATCGCGTTGGCTTCGCGCTCGGCGCGCAGGCCCCATCCGTCGAAGATGATCAGCGCGGCGACGGGCGGACGGCCTCCCGCCGCCCGCCCGTCGCCGTGCTGAGTTGCCTCGCGCGAGTGCCCACGCGTTGTGGCCGCGCTCATCGCGCGGCCTCAGTCCGGCGGCGCGTGAACGTGTGCGCGCCGCGATACTCGGCGCGTGTGCCCAGCTCCTCCGCGATGCGCAGCAGGCGGTTATACTTGGCGGTGCGTTCGCCGCGGCTGAGCGATCCCGTCTTGATCTGGCCGGCGCCGGTGGCGACGGCCAAGTCCGCGATGGTCGTGTCCTCGGTCTCGCCCGAGCGATGCGAAATGACCGAGGTGTAGCCGGCGCGCCGGGCGACATCGATCGCGGTCAGGGTCTCGGTCAGCGTGCCGATCTGGTTGACCTTGATGAGGATCGAGTTGGCGACCTGCTCGTCGATGCCGCGTTTGAGCCGCTTCGGATTGGTCACAAACAAGTCGTCGCCGACCAGCTGCACGCGCTGGCCGAGCTCGCGCGTCAGCAGTTGCCATCCGCTCCAGTCGTCTTCGGCCAAGCCGTCCTCGATCGATACGATCGGATAGCGCCCGATCCAGTCGGCGTAGAACCGCACCATCTCTTCGGCACTGCGCGCCTTCTTGTCCGATCGTGCGAACACGTACTTGCCGTTCTGGTAGAACTCGCTCGAAGCGGGATCGAGCGCGATCGCGATGTCCGTGCCCGGACGGTAGCCCGCCTTGACTACGGCTTCGAGGATCACTTCGATCGGCTCCTCGTTGCTGCGCAGGTTGGGCGCGAAGCCGCCCTCGTCGCCGACGTTGGTCGAACATCCGCGCTTCTTGAGCACCGCCGCCAGCGCGTGAAAGACCTCGGCGCTCATCCGGATGCATTCGGCGAACGACGGCGCGCCGACCGGCACGATCATGAACTCCTGCATGTCCACGTTGGAGTCGGCATGACTTCCGCCGTTGATCACGTTCATCATCGGCACCGGCATCAGATGCGCGTCGTCGCCGAGATGGCGATAGAGCGGGAGGCCGCGCGCCGCCGCCGCCGCATGCGCCGCGGCCAGCGATACGCCCAGCATCGCATTCGCGCCCAGCCGCGACTTGTTCTCGGTGCCATCGAGCGCAAGCAGGGCATCGTCGAGCGCGGCTTGCGCCGCCGCATCCATGCCCTTGAGCTTGGGCGCGATGAGATTCGCGACGTTGGCGGCGGCTTTCAGCACGCCCTTGCCGCCAAAGCGCTTGGGATCGCCGTCGCGCAGTTCCAGTGCCTCGTGGGCGCCGGTGGACGCGCCTGAGGGAACTGCCGCGCGTCCCATCGCGCCGCCACTGAGGCGTACATCGACTTCGAGAGTCGGGTTGCCGCGCGAATCGAGGATCTCGCGGGCGCGGATGTCGGTTATCTCGGTGGAAGCCATCGTGGTGTCCCTCGCTAAAGCAAAGCAGGATTCATCGGATGACGAAAGCGCTGTATCGTCGGGCGGCTACTTTGCGATTGCGGCTGCGCGGCGCTAGGAGTGGCCTGGCGAGTCGCATCAGACAACATCGCGGGAGGTGGAGATGAAGACCGAAGAAGGATTCGTCGTGATCGGGCCGCATAAGACCTGGTATCAGCGCGTCGGTGGCGAGCATGCGCGCCTCGCACCGATCCTGATGTTGCATGGCGGACCGGGCGCGCCGCATGACTATCTCGAAAACCTGGGCGCGCTCGCCTCCCCCGATCGCGCCGTCATCTTCTACGATCAGCTCGGATGCGGCCGCTCGGACCATCCCGACGATCCTGCACTGTGCCAGGTGCGATGCTTCGTCGAGGAACTGGCGCGCGTGCGCGATTATCTCAAACTGGATCGCGCGCACATCCTCGGACAGAGCTGGGGCGGGATGCTCGCGATCGAGTATGCGCTGACGCGTCCACACGGTATCGCGAGCCTCATCCTGTCGAACACAACTTCGAGCATGACGATGTGGGTGGCCGAAGCGAATCGCCTGCGCGGCGAGCTGCCACCCGAGGTTAACGCGATGCTGCTGCGCCATGAGGCGGCCGGCACGACCGATAGCAAGGAATACGTCGACGCGATGCGCGTGTTCTACGATCGACACGTTTGCCGGCGCGTGCCGTATCCGGATTTCGTACAGCGTGCGTTCGATCAGATCGGCTACGTGTATCTGACCATGAACGGGCCGAGCGAGTTCCACGTCACCGGAGTGATCAAGGACTGGGACCGCAGCGCGCGGCTGGGCGAGATCGACGCGCCGACGCTGATCATCTCCGGGCGCTATGACGAATCGACGCCGGCAATCAACCGGGTGCTGCGCGACGGGATTCGCGGCTCGGAGTGGGTGATGCTCGACGATGCGTCGCACCTGTCGCACGTCGAGCAGCCCGAGGCATACATGCGAGCCGTAACGGATTTCCTCGCGCGCATCGAGTCCCGCTAGCGCCGCACGATCGGCGCTCGCGGGTTCCCGCCGTTAGACCACCTGCGCGTCGCGCAGCGCGCCGATCTCTTCCCACGAATAGCCCAGCTCAAGCAGGATCTCCTCGCTATGCTGGCCATGCTCGGGCGGGAGCTTGGCCTCGGTCTCGACGGCGCCATTGAGCGAGACCGGCGAGCCTGCCACCTTGATGCGCCCGGCCACCGGATGATCGAGTTCGCGCACGTAGCCGTTGACGCGCGCCTGCTCGCTGTTGAGCACCGACGCGTAATCGACGACCTCGGTGACGAGGATGTCACCGGCATTGAGCTCGTCGAGCCATTGCGCGGTGGTCTTGCGCGGGAAGATCTCGTCGAGCACGGCCTGGATCTTGTCGCCATGCATGTTACGAATCACGTTGTCGCCGTATTCGGGGTCCTTCTCCAGATGCTCGATGCCCACGATCTTGCAGAAGGCCGGCCAGCGCTTGTCGTCCACGCCGGCGATGCAGATGAAGCCATCCTTGGTCGGGAACGCGCCCCACACGCCATGCAGGAACTGATGGCCACGGCCGGCGCGCTCCGGCTCGCGCCCCGCGATCGACGCGTAGTTCATCTCGAAGCCCTGCATCGCGATGAGCGTGCCGTAGATCGAAACATCCACGCGCTGGCCATCGCCTGTGCGTTCGCGCGCCACCAGCGCCGCGAGGATTCCCGCCGCGAAGCTCAGCGCGCCGGAATGATCGGCGACCGTGATTCCAGCCGGCAGCGGCGGATCGCCGGGCAATCCGGTCTTCGCCATCAGGCCGCTGGCCGCCTGCGCGAGCGTGTCGCGGCTCGGGCGGCGCACCCACGGCCCCTTGGGTCCCCATGAACTCGCCTGCGCGTAAACCAGCTTCGGATTGATGCGGCGCAAGTCCTCGTATCCCAGCCCGAGCCGATCGAGCACGCCCGGGCGGTAGTTCGTCAGCAGGATGTCGTAGCTCTTGGCCATGCGGCGCACGACTTCGATCGCGGCGGGCTTCTTGAGGTCGAGCGTGATGCTGCGTTTGCCCTTGTTCATCGCGATGAAGTAATGCGACACCGTCGGATTCTTGACATCGGGCCCGCCGATCAGCGAGGTGAGCATCCAGCGGCTGAGGTCGCCGGTCTCGCGATTCTCGACCTTGACGACGTCGGCGCCGAGATCGCCAAGGAATTGGCCCGCGAACGGCCCCTGAATCTCTTGTGCGATCTCGATCACTTTGATTCCGTCGAGCGGCTTGCTCATGTTTGAAGTCTCTCCGTGCGGCATTCCCTCGCGGCGCTGCGCTGAACGATCGTTCAACATAGGCGCGCGCAATTATCATGCGAGTCGCCGGCAATCGCAATCGGCGGCGAAGCGTGTCCGGCGCCAACGCATTCGGGCCAACTCTGCCAGAGGGAGCAACCCTCGAGCATCGCTGCCTGTGCTTGCGCTCTTGACATCGGGTCTCTTGCGCCGTATGGTGAGCATGCACTCACTGAGTAGAAACTTAGTCAATGAGACAATCGACACACACGGCGACGCGGCAAGAGCAGAAAGAGGCGACGCGGGACCGGCTGGTCAACGCGGCGATGGCCCTGTTCGCGCGCAACGGGATTGTGCAGACCACGACCGCAGATATCGCCAAGTCGATCCGCATGTCCCACGGGAACGTGTTCGTGCACTTTCCCAAGCGGGATGACCTGGTGATCGCGGTGATCGACGAGTTCGGGCGCCGGTTGGCGATGGAGTTCCGCCAGGCGTTCGAGCAGGACCTGGGGCTGCGAGCCGTGCTGCATGCGCATCTGCGCGTGCTGGCCGAATTCGAGCCCTTCTACGCGCGGCTGGTGACCGAGGCGCCGCTGCTGCCGCCGAAGGTGCGCAGCACGCTGTTGATGCTGCACGCGGCCGTCTCCCAGCGGCTGTTCATCGCGCTGGAGCGGGAGCGCAAGGCGGGCCGCGCCCGCAGGTTCGAGCGGCCGCTGCTATTCAACACGTGGATCGGCCTCGTGCATCACTACTTGGTTAATCGGGACGTGTTCACACCGGTGATTCGGTGATCGCGGAGCAGGGAGACACCCTGGTGCAGCATTTCATGACGCTGGTGAAAGCGTGAAAGGAGAGACCATGGCCGATGACAAATGCCCGTCCTGCGGTTCCTGCGGAATGCCGATGGAGAAGCCCGAGGACTTTGCCTTGGGCGACGTGAACCGAGCCTACTGCCGCTACTGCACAGATGGGCGCGGCGAGCTGTTGCCCTACGAGCAGGTGCTGGAGACCAACGCTCGTTACTACGTGCAGTCCCAGGGCATCACGTCCGACGCGGCGAAGCGTCTGGCGCAAGCCTTGCTGGCGGACATGCCAGCTTGGCGCGGCCGGCACTGAGACCAAGCGCGCAGGGGATCCCGGACCGGGCGCGCCTTGAAGCGCGACTCGGTCGGCGGGCACCTTTGCAGTTGGAGACGAAATTCAAAGGAGAAGGAGTAGAGCCATGCTGGATCATCTGGGAGTGAAGGTGAAGGATCTGGCCACGAGCAAACGTTTCTATGCGGCTGCCTTGGCGCCGCTGGGATTCACGGCGCAGTACGAGGACAAGACCACTGTCGGCTTTGGGCCGAAGGGGGCGCCAGCCTTGTGGCTGGGGAACGGCGAGGCGCGCGGTCCCGTGCATATCGCCCTGTTGGCGAAGGACCGGGGCGCGGTGAAGGCGTTCCACGCGGCGGCATTGCCCGCCGGCGGGAAGGATAATGGCAAGCCCGGCCTCAGGCCCGACTATCACGCCAACTATTACGCCGCATTCGTGACGGATCCCGACGGCAACAACGTCGAAGCCGTCTGCCACAAGGCGCATTAAGGCGCCGCGGCTGCCCTGACCGATTGCCTTTCGGTCAGGGCAGCCCGGACGAGCAATACAGGTAGGCAATGCAAATACGCACTCGGATACGCAATACAGAGCAACGCGCGTGTTCGAGACGCCGGAGGTTTTTATGAATCTGGAAGGTGGTTGTTCATGCCGAGATTTGCGGTACAAGCTGACCGCCAGTCCCCTCATTGTTCATGCCTGTCATTGCCGGGATTGCCAGCGCATTACCGGCAGCGGGTTTGTGATCAATATCTGGATTGAGAAAGAATTCGTGCAAACGAATGGCGCGATTCCGAAGTCATTCACACTGGCGGGAGGCAGCGGGAAGCATCACGAGGTGTTCTTTTGCGACAGGTGCGGTACCTACGTATGGAGCCGCTATCACATTGCGCCCGGCAACTGCCTGTTTGTTCGTGCCGGGACGCTGGATAAGCCGGAAGCGATCAGGCCTGATGTTCACATCTTCACGAGGAGCAAACTGCCGTGGCTGAATCTTCCTGAGGGCGCGCTAGCTTTCAAATCGATCTACAACATCGAGGAAGTCTGGCCGGCCGATAGCAGGGAACGGCTGCGCCGCAACCTTTCCCGGTAAACCTGCGAGTTCGCGGGCGACGATCGGCAGCGATGCCTGTATGGCATCGCGCGCGCGGATCGATAAGCTTGCGCCTCATGACCGCGAGCATCTACGAGTTCCCGCAACTGTTCCGCGCTGTCCATCTCGAGAAGCCGGAGGAAATCGCGGATGAAACGGCCTTCCTCAAGAGGGTCTGGGCTCGGCACCTTACGCGGCCGGTGCGCCGCGTATTGGACATCGCGTGCGGCGATTCTCCGCACGGAATCCTGCTCGCGCGCGGCGGCATCGAGGTCGCCGGAGTCGATCGCTCGCCGACCATGATCGCGAAAGGACGAGCCGACGCCCGCGGCCTCAAGACGATCAGGTTCTACCGCCGCCCGATCGAGCGGTTCTCAATCCCCGAGCGTCCTTTCGATGCCGCCTTCTTCGCCTCTGAAACGTTTCCAGTCATGACGGGAAATCGAGCGATTCTGAGCCACTTCAAATCCGTAGCGCGGCGCCTGCGGCGTGGCGGACTCTACTGTATCGACATCGATCGCCAGGACCCTCCGCGCATGCGCGGCGGCCGCAAACTGTGGCGCCGGCGCCGGGTGAAGGTCGGCGATACGCTCATCAAGGTGAGCGAGTTCGAATGTCCGATGCCATGGTATTCGGGAACCTGGATCTATGAACTGGCCTGCGAGATCCGTTTTCCCGATCGGGTGGTGCTCACGCGCGATCTCGTACCGATCCGCTATATGTTGCCGAACCTGCTCGACTTTGCCGCGCGCGCATCGGGATCTTTCGAGATGATCGCGTGCTATACGGATCTGTCATTCACGGCGCCGCTGGAGCGATGCGATCGTCGCTGGCTCGGCGTGTTGCGGCGAATCTAGGCTGGATGGGCGAAGCAGGGAAGGAGACGACCATGATCGTGGAATCGCGAGACATCGTAGGCGGCGTCCGAATCCTGACGCTCAACCGGCCGCCGGCAAACGCCATCAGCGCCGACCTCAACGATGCGCTACGCGATCAATGCCGCGCCGCGCGCGCTGACAACAAGGTCAAGGCGGTGATCGTTACCGGCGCCGGTCCGTTCTTCAGCGCGGGCTTCGATCTGAAGGAGGCGGTCAGCGGCCAGAGCAGACTGCGCAATCTGGGCGGTGGCGAAGGGGACGGGCTGTTCGAACTTTGGACGATGGCGAAGCCCACGGTCGCGATGGTCAACGGGCATGCGATCGCGGGCGGCGCCGTTATCGCGCTGGCCTGCGACTTCCGCATCACTTGCAATGGCCAGCATCGCTTCGGGCTCAACGAAGTCGCGATCGGGCTGGGCTATCCGATCGGCGCGTTTGAAATCGTGCGCCTTGCGATGACCAACCGGCAGGTGCGCTATGCGATGCTCGAGGCGCGGCTGCATCCGGTCGAGACGGCGCTACAACTTGGATTCGTCGACGAGATCGTGGGCCCCGACCATCTGGAGGATCGATGCGTCGAGCTTGCGCGGCATCTGGCGGGCCTCGGGCGGATGGCCTACGCGCATACGAAGAAGTACCTGCAGCATGAAGCGGTGCAGCGTGTGCTGAGCGAGACGCCGGAACGACTTGAGGAACTCAGCGCTGTCGGGCGGCATGAGGAGACGCGCGCGATGCTGGCGGCGCAGGTGAAGGCGCTGTCGAAGAAGCGGGACTGAGTGCATCGGGACGCGCTCTAGCGGACGTCGTCCAGATGGGCGGTCAGATCGAGAGCGCTGGCGCGCCATCGATCTGACCGCTCGAGCACATGAATCGATCCGAGCGCGATCGCGTTCGGCTCGACGTCTGCCAGAATGCGCGCTATCGCGCGGATCACGCCGCGATGCGAAACCACCAGGATGCTGGGGATGGCCGGCGCAGCGCCGGCCATCCCCAGCATCCTGGCCAC
>JBGPUE010000014.1:0-55330 GCA_041491005.1 Binataceae bacterium (SeqCode)
AGGGGGCTCCCATGACCAAGAAGCTTGCACCGATTGCAGCCGCGATGGCTCTGACGGCTCTCTTCAGCCTCGCGCTTGCGGTGCCCAGCGCACACGCCGTCGCAGGCAAGAAGGTTGACTGCGACGGCGTGATGGCCGCGCTCAATAGCGGCAAGAAGCCCAAGGACGTCGCGCTGGAGATGAGTATCTCGCGCGGCAGCGTCTATCGATGCCGCAAGAAGGCGACGATGGCGGGCGGCGCTCCTGCCGCTAGCCCGGTCGCGAGCCCGACCGCCAGTCCGGCTGCGCATGCCGCCGTGCATCCGCCCGCGCCGAAGCAGCCGAAGTGATGTAGCGGACAAGGCCGCCGTTCGAATCGCCATCGCAGCCGCCTCTGGTGCGACTCACTCGCGAGTAGTGCGGTATCTCGTTGTGTCCCGCGATGCGTTCCGCTATCGCATACGCTCATGGCCAAGTGCGAGCTATGCGAGTTGCGTGATTACACACAGCGCTACTGCCAGTTCGTCCATCCCGTGCGATTTACCGTGCTCGATTGCGACTCGTGCGACACACCGATGGCGGTGCTTGGAGATCATCGTCAATCCGCCACCGAAGACGAACGCGCATTCATGATCGAAGTGCTCAGCCTGATCGGTCGCCAGAAATACGGTCCCGACCGATTCGTGATCGATGACGTGATGCGGCAAATTCCGGACCATTGCCACATTCACGTCCGTCCGTTGTTGTGGCGGACGAGCTGATTTCGCGGCTCATTCCGCCGCAGATCCATCGTTAGAACGCGGTTTTTGAGGGTTTGGCCGTGAAGCCAAGCTTATGGTATATGCGACGCGCAGAATTCATTGCTCGCGTTGCGCCTAACCCGGACACGAGCTGGACGAGCCGCGGTGGGGTCCGCGCGCCCGTTTAGGAGGGTGGAACTCAAATGCCGCAGGGGACAGTTAAGTGGTTCAGCCCAAAGAAAGGCTTCGGCTTCATCACGATGGAAGACGGCCAGGATGTCTTCGTCCACTACAGCGCGATCGGTGGCAACGGGTTTCGATCGCTCGAAGAGGGCGAGAAGGTCGAGTTTGAGATGTCCCAGGGTCCGAAGGGCTTGCAAGCAAGCAACGTTACGCGCCAGTAGTGAAGGCGCTGGCGGACAGGTAGTTCCTGCCCCACTGACAGTCCGTTTTTCTTCAAAGAGGTGCGTTTCATGAAAGAACGCGAGTTGCTCAAGTTCGCCTTCGAAGAGACCGATACGTTGTTCAACCTCCTCGCCGGGCAGCGTACGCGCAGGATGTTCAAGGGATTCTCGCAGGACATCGCCGGAAGCGAGATCCATGGTGGCACCGGCCGCAAGCTTGCCTTCGAGGGCGAGCGCTTCGAGCCGGGCAAGACTCCGCTCACATGGGAAGGGAAGAATGTCTCGGAGCCCGAGGCACTTTCCGAACTCGAGGAAGCGATCTTGCTGTGGGCAGCGTGCGGACCAAACGGAATAGTCGCCGGCGACATCGGGCTCAACGAGAATCTCTCGACGATGGTCTGCATGGCCGGCCGCACCGTCCCGGGCCCATGCAACGACGCCGCGGTTAACATGGTGGTGGTCAACGATCGCGGCACTTGGCTCTATCGCCCGACCTATGAGCGGGAGAAGCCGGTCGAAATCGAAGGTCCCAGGGATTACGACAAGGTGCTGAAGTGGTACCGCGAGGGCATGATCCAGCTCTCCGACAAGCGGATGGACGTGGACTGGTCGCTCAATCCGGGGCGGCCTTGGGGCATTTACCAGTTCAACTCGAACAAGCCGGGCTCGACCATGTTCATTCCGGTCTTCGGCATCGCGCACGAGATGGTCAACTATCTGTTCGCGGCGTTCGAGTTCCTCGGCTGGAATATCACCGACGAGGCGACCAGCCAAAGTGCAGGACTCGAGCCGTGGGTGAAGAAGCATAACCTCGACTACGTGATGACCCAGCGCCAATGGGAGATGTTCTTCCTGGTTACCGAATGCAATCCGCCCGCGATGGCGATCCAGAGTATCCGGCTAGCGGCGGAAGCGATGGGGCTGGGCAGCTGGAATCATTCGACCAATACCGATGTCGTGCTGGGCGGCTATCTTGACAAGTGCAAGGGCCTCGACATGGTCAATACCGATTTCAACGGGGCCAAGAACTACGTCGGGCTCAAAGGCGTGCTCGAGGGATGCGGCCTGCCAGCGCCGTGGAACGAGAGCCCCGAGGCGGTGGTCGAACACGTGCTGGAGGGCAAGTACGGCGGCGGTGTGTTCATGGGCAAAGGCTCGGAGTTCATGGCGATCGACAGGGGCCCTTTCAAGCCGGCGGTACGCGACGCGGTGCGCCGGCACAAGAAATCAAAGATCGCGCCCTGGTGCGTGGACGCGGCTAAATCATACCTCCGCTACATGTTCGACAAGTACGGCCGCTATCCGGTGTACGTCTCTGACTTCCAGACCTCGGCCTTCATGATCGAAGTGGGCCATTGCGACACCGATTACTACGAGCGCTTCAACGTACCCGGCTACATCAATGGGCGCATCCGCCGGCACAGTCACAACTGGCACGCGAAAATGCGCGCCGTGAAAAAGGCCGCATAGCGGAGCTGATCTTCAGCTTAGGGGCGCACCGCCTCCATGGCGGCGCGCCCTTTTTCATGGTCTGCGCGTTCGGCGTTCGCGAGCATTCGCGTCAGCGAGCATCCGGCCACGAATGTGATCGCGAGCGCCGCGAAGTACGCATGCGCGTGGCGCATCGGTGTCCAGAAATAAGGAACGATGATGCCCACCAGCCCAATCCCGAGCCAGACCAGATTGCGGTTGATTCCGCGATGCAGCGAGTTGGCGCCGCGTGAAGTGTTCAGGGTTGCAGCTGCAGCGAAGATGTAGAACGGGATGATCAGAACGAAATAGTGTCCCCATGCCAGTGGCGAGAGCAGAATCGCGGCCATCAGCCATAGGCTGAAGCGCAACCCGTCGATTTCAGCTGAAACCGGCCGCTCTCCGATCGTTGCGGCGCCGGCTACCATGATCGCGGCCACGTCGAGCATTAGCGTCAGCGCCGCGTGCGCCGATGGTGTCGGCGGCGTGCCGAACAGCTTCAGCATCGCCCAATGCACGTTGCCGGCAATCGAGACGTTGCGGTCCATGTCGAGCCAGAAGGGAACCATCGACCCGCGGGTCGCGCGAAGGAAGTCGAGATTGCGATCGATGCCGTAGAGAACGAGCATCGCGGCAATTCCCAAAGCGAAGAACGTCGCTGCGGACACTACCGTGACTGTCCTGCGCCGGAGCAGAAAATAGCCGCCTACGGCCACCGGATAGATCTTGAGCAATGCAGCCGCGGCCAGCATGCCGCCAGCGCACGCATCCCATCCACGCCGCGCCAGCCGCCATGAGATGAGCAGCATCAGCATCAGCAATGCGGTCGGCTGGCTGTCGTAGAGCGAGCCGTAGACGGGAGGGAAGAGAAACGCCAGCGCGACAATGGTCGCAACCAATTCGCAATCGCGCCCGACGCCGATCTCGCGCAGGATCAGCACGATTGACCCGATGAGCGAGCCGATCTGGATCGTCTGCCAGATCCAATAGGCGGGCTGCGGCGTGAGACGAGTCAGCGGCGAAAGGGCCAGATAGAACGCGGGCGGATAGTTGAACACCGATGTGTCGGCGGCGGCGTCGGCGCGCCAGGGATCGCCGCCGGTACGCAGTTTGACGGCGTTGGCATAGTAATGGTTGAAGTCGGTTTCATGCCATCGATCGCGGTTGTGATACTCGGTGCGCATCAGCACCACCGCCGCGATCGCGACGAGTACCCAGGTCACTAGCGAAGGCGGCCGGCGCATGTTCATCGCGGGGAGTGTGGAACGGTCGCTGCTCGCATGGCGTTCCATGACGAAGCGATCAGCCATGCGGCGAGATAGCTAACGGCCGTCGCGATGAAATACAGATGAAGGCGTCTGAGCAGAGTCCAGAAGTAGGGCACAATCATGGCCGACAGGCCGATGGCGAGCAGTATCAGCGCACCGTCCGGCAGCCGGATTCGGCGCGCGATCGCTGCGAGCACCAAGACGAAAAGTGGAACCAGCCAGACAAGTTCATGCGACCACGACAACGGCGATAGCAGCAGCGCCGCCACAATCCATAGGCTGAGCGACATTCCGTCGCGAAAGGTATCGTCGTCTGCGCGCATCGTCGCAAGCGCGGCTGCCGTCACGACAGTGAGATCCGCAACTGCTGTCAGAGCCATCGTAAGGATGACCGTGCCACTCGTATCGCCGAGCAAGTGCGCAAACATCGCGTAGAAGTTGCTCGAGATCGCGATCTGCCGCTCCTGCTTCAGCAATGGAATCTGCGTGAAGACCGGTGCGCCATACGCGAAGAATTCGAGCCAACGTGCCGGTCCGGTCGCGATTGCGCCGAGGATCGTAGCACCCGCAGCCCATCCAAGCTCGCGCCATCGACGCCGAAACAGGAAGTGACCTCCGATCGCGGCCGGATAGAGCTTAAGCAGTATCGCTGCGGCGAGGGCGATGCCGGAGAGCGCAGGCGATCCGCGCCGCGACCATCGCCACGAGGCCATCACCAGCAGGAGCAGCATCGCGTTGGGTTGTGCCTCGTAGAGCGTCGCGTACACATGGGGGAACATGAACGTGAGCGCGAGCAGCGAGACAAGTCCGGCGCCGCGCGGTGATGGGCGCAGCTCTCCGGCGACTAGCAGCACGGCGCCGAATAGCGACGCGGCCTGTATTGCCTGCCACAGGGCATATGCCACGGGACGTCGCAGCCATGTCAGCGGCGCGAACGTTTCGACGAAGGGCGGCGTGTAGTTGCAATATGTATGCGGAGCGGCTCCGGAAGCGGATGATGCGGGCAACCAGGGATCGATACCCTGGCGCAGCTGCTCGGCCCATCGGTAGTATAATGCGAAGTCCGCGTCGCCGTATCGCCCGCGATTGGCGTACAGGGTCGAGGCGAGCAGCGAGACAGCCACAATCACCAGTACGGAGGCTGCCACCGCCGCCATGCGATTGGTCGCGCGCAGCTTCGATGGAAATCTCACCGCGGCCGCAATCCTCGTCACGCGCGATTGTTAGCTGCGCCCGATGCGACAATCAATTCGCGGAGGGTTGTGAATTTGAGCGCGGTCGCCGGTCGAATAGGATGAGTGCCGGTATGCCGCCAGCGTCCCTCGATCGATCGTGGCTTCCGCACGTGATGGCGACGACGCCCGTGCCGCGATCCCTCACGGCGCTGACGCTAATCGGATTGGCGATCCGGCTGTACCTTTCTCTCACTAGCTTTTGCATCGCCTCGGACGGGATGGAATACGTTCGGATGGCACAACAGTTCGCCTCGGGCGCTCCGGAAGCTGCTCTGCGTTCGGTATTTTCCCCGCTTTACCCGTTGCTAATTGCCCTTGCGCATCGCGCCGTGTCCGATTGGGAACTCGCGGGCAATCTCGTTTCGGCGCTGCTCGGCACGGCCTCGATTCCGCTGCTTTTTCTCCTGATGTTTGAAGTCTTCGAGCGTGACGATCTCGCCGTCGGCGCCGCCGGACTCGTCGCGATCCATCCGCTGATGGCGGAATACTCGGCTGCGGTGCGTACCGATGCCGGCTTCATCAGTCTGATGATCGGTGCTCTGTATCTGATCGTTCGCGGAGTCAATCGAGGCAAGTGGCCGAGCCTGATCGGCGCCGGCGCTGTCGCAGGAGTGGGATACCTCTATCGCGCCGAGGCGGTCGGGCTACCCATTCTATGCGCGGTGTACTTGATCGCGGGCTCGTTCATCTGGCGCCGATGGAGCCTTGCGGCTGCGGTGGGCTGGTCGATCGCAATCTGGGTCCCGTTCCTGATCGTCGCCTCGCCATATTTAATCTACCTTCACGACGCCACCGGCCGCTGGATCGTCAGTCGCGAACTTAATCTCGCGGCGTCCTCGAGCGTTATGGAAGTCGCATCGGACCCGAGCGCATGGAAAGCGCTGGCGGCCTCGGGCAACACCTCACCGTTAGCTCCGCTGTGGCTGGCGCCGCGCGCCTATCTGTTCAAGGTCGGCTACGACTTGGTGATGTCTTTCTACTACTTCGCCGAGGCGGCCGGACCGCTGCCGTTCGCGCTCCTGGTGGTTGGCCTGTGGGTACGCGGCCGCGCGATTGCCCGTCAATGGCGTGAGGCGCTGCTCGCATCGGTGGTGCTTTTCTACGTCCTCGGATTCTCGCTGTTGAACACCGGTCCGCGCTTCATGGCGCATCTGATGCCCTACACGTTCGGATGGATGATGCTGGGTATCGAACGCGCATCGCAATGGATTCGGATGCTGCCCACTTCATGGGTGCGCAAAATACCACCCAGTGTGCCCGCGTGGATCGTGGCCGCCGTACTGCTGCCGATCGCATTGATGCCGAGCGGATACGATTTGCGGGGGTTTCGTTACGCCGCCCGGGACTTGCTCGCTAGCGGTGAGCCGCCCCGCACGATCGTTTCATGCGATCGGCGCGTGGCGTTTTACGCGGGCGCACGATTCATCAACTTGCCGCCGGCGCCTCCGGAAAGCGATATCTGCGGATGGTTGCGGCGACAGGCGGATGCGAATTACCTGATGCTTTCGCAGCGCGACGAGCGAAGTTGGGGCGCCTTGCGCGAGGAGCCGTGCCTGCGCTTCGTCAAGCGCTACCCGCGCACCGGCGATCGCTACTACGATCTTTTTCAGATCAGGCGTTGATCGGCACTGGGCCGTGCTACACCAAGGGACGCTGGAACCGCCACCCGGGGCGGGAGTATCACTGTATGTCGATGCGCGAGCAGGGACGCGGGGCGCCGAGAAGCGGTGGGATCGATCTTTCGATCGTGGTCCCGATGCGCGACGAAGTGGCCAACGTCGATCTCTTGCTTGCGCGCCTGGAGCCCGTGCTCGCACGACTCGATCTTCGCAGCGAGATCATTTGCATCGATGACGGAAGCCGCGACGGGACACTCGCGCGACTACTCGAGCATCGCCAGCGCAATCCCGCGATCAAGGTGGTGAGCCTCTCGCGCAACTTTGGCAAAGACATCGCGCTCAGCGCGGGAATCGACTACGCATCCGGCTCCGCCGTCATCCCGCTCGATGCCGATTTGCAGGATCCGCCCGAACTGATACCAGAGTTGGTCGCCAAGTGGCGCGAGGGCTACGACGTCGTCTATGGCCAGCGCCTTTCGCGCGAAGGCGAGAGCCTCAGCAAGCAGATGACGGCGTCGATGTTCTATCGCACGATGGAGCGTTTGACCGACGTGCAGATTCCGCGCGACGCGGGAGACTTTCGCCTCATCAGCCGGCGCGTCGCCGATGTGCTCTCCGGCCTGCCAGAGCGCAGCCGTTTCATGAAGGGGCTCTTCGCATGGGTGGGCTTTCGGCAGGCCGCGCTCGGCTACAAGCGTGAAGGCCGGCATGCGGGCGCGACAAACTGGAATTACTGGCGGCTGTGGAACTTCGCCATCGACGGCATCACGTCCTTCAGTTCAGTGCCTCTGAAAGTGTGGAGCTACATTGGACTGGCTATTTCCGGCCTGTCATTTGCCTATGCCATCTTCCTGGCGGTATTGAAGATTACTCACGGGATCGATGCCCCGGGCTATGCGTCGCTGATGGTAGTTGTGCTGTTCCTCGGTGGAATCCAGCTGATTACTCTGGGCGTAATTGGCGAGTACATCGCGCGCATTTACAACGAAGTCAAGGGCCGCCCACTTTATTTGGTCAGCGAGTGTTTCGGTTTCGATCGCGAACCACAGTAGCTGCTCATGGATCCGTCGCTGTATCCGCGGATGGCGGAGGTTGAGGACGAACATTGGTGGTTTGCCGGCCGCCGCGCGATTGTGCGCAAACTCCTGACGACGCTGGGGCTTCCCGCCGAGGCGAAGATCCTGGAGGCAGGATGCGGGACCGGCGGCAATCTGCCGATGCTCGCTCACTTCGGCGCCGTGTCTGGTTTTGAGAGCGACGCTAAAGCTCTGGAGTTCGCGCGGCGGCGAGGATGCGCGGAACTCCGCTCTGGGCGGCTTCCCGAGGCGGTCCCGTTTGGCGCTGGTGAGTTCGATCTTGCCGTAATGACCGACGTTCTGGAACATCTGGAGCGCGAGCGTGAGTCGTTGATGGCGATCAGGAGCTGTCTGAAGCCGGGCGGATGGCTTTTGATCACAGTGCCGGCCCTGCCGAGCCTGTGGAGCGTTCATGATGAGACTCATCATCATCGGCGACGCTACCTGCTTGGAACGCTTCGTGACCTGGTCGAGGGAGCGGGCTACGAAGTAAACTACATCAGCTACTTCAACACGGTATTGCTACCAATGGTCGCGGGCGTACGGGCAGCGCGGCGGTTGGCTGGCAAGTCGAACACTGATGGCCATGATCTGTCGATGCCCTCAGAAGCAATCAACAAGATCCTCAGAATGATATTCAGTGCCGAGCGATACATAGTCGGCAGAGTCTCACTACCAATCGGAGTATCGCTGATAGTGCTCGCACGCAAGGGCGAGACCGGTCGAAGCGCGGCCGCTTGGTGACAGGCGAGGCGGCGTTCGATTCGTTCCATAGCGTCATCCGATTCACGAATGTTGCCGCGTTCGCTGATTACTCAGTCGGGCGCAGTGTTCATCGCCGCGTGCGCCTTCTTAACGGCGCTGGCGCCAACTGCGCCGTTCGCGCGCGAGCTCGGAGTATGCGAGGCCGGAGCGGTGCGCGATGTGATGGCGGGCAACGTCATACTGCCGCGCTTCGAGCCTGGAGTGTATGTCCACGTGCCGCCGCTATATTGGTGGCTCGCGGCGCTGTGCGTGCGATTGTTTGGGATGGTCGAGCTGGCGTTGCGGATGCCATCGATGATCGCGGCGGCGCTGACCTGCGCACTGGTTTATTGGTGGCTCGCGACGGTCTCATCGAAGCGGGCCGGGTTGATTGGCGCAGTCGCACTGCTGACCTGCCATTTCTTCGCCGATGCCGCGCGGCAGCCGCGTATGGACGCGATGCTGGCGCTGTTCGTGACGGCGTCGGTGGTTGCGCTGGAGCGTGCGCTCGCGGTGACTGCTGTCAGCGCCGGGCGCAGCAGCGCGATGCGATGGCTTGCCGTTGCTTCGGCTCTGATGGCGCTGGGCATCCTGACCAAGGGCCCGCTCGGGATTGTGCTGCCTGCAGTGGCGCTCGCCCTTTACCTCATGCTGCGACGCCGGGCTGTCGAACTGTTTCGTCCCGCGATGGTCGCGGCTTTCGTGGCGGCGCTGGCTGTGGGCGTCGCCTGGTACGTCGCGGCCTATCGCGTCGGTGGACAACCGTTCTTCGACTGGCAGGTCAAGGTCGGCCTTTTCCGGCGTTTCGTACCGACCGAGGTTGGCGGCGCCGGCTTCTGCAAGCATCCGTTTTACTATTTCGTTCCGCAGATCCTGATTGGCTTCATGCCGTGGACAGCATACTTGCCGGCGCTGGCCGCGATTTTCGTAGACGGTGCGCGCCGATCGGCGAAGGACACAAGGCTTCCTGAACCATTTGTCTTCGCCGGATGCTGGTTCGTCGCGATGGTCGGCTTCTTCTCGTCCTCCACCGGCAAATGTCTGATCTACATCCTGCCGGCCTTTCCGCCTCTGGCCGCGATGGTCGGAATTGCGGCCGAAGAGGTTGCCGGCTCACGGCTCGAGCGCGGCTGGCCGTCGCGGCTATTCAGTGTCGGCAGCAGCGCGATTGCCGTGGGAGCGGTCGCGAGCCTGCTAGCTCTCGCGATCGCCGCGACGAACGGAGTTCCGCATTCAGCGCTAGCCCGAATGCATTCGTCCGACCGCGCCTACCTGGCCATCTTCCAGGCGCTTGCGGCCGCGCGCTCAACGAGTCTTGGCTTATGGGCGGCGCTGTGGATCGGCGGGAGCGCGATGATCGCCGCGGGAATCGCCCGCTCGCGGCCCGAGATGCATCTGGGTGGCGCTGCGATTGTCGCTGCTGTCGGCGTGCTGTTCTGGTTCGGAACGATCGATCTCATGCGCGCGAACCAGATTAGCCTCAAGACTTTCGCCGCCGAGATCGATCGCGTGCTGCCGCCCGGCGCCCGCGTGGATTACGTGGGCGCCGTCGATTGCGAAGTTGCCTTCATGTACGCGAGTCACCCGGTCGGACATATCGAAGCGCTGCCGGTACCGGATACTAGCGGGCGCTACCTGATCTTGTGGAGTGATCGCTTCCAGAGCATTGATCCGCAAAACCGCGACCGTTTCGACGTGCTGGCCCGGTCCGCATCGGTTGACCGGCACGGACCGCGCTTGCTGGTGCGCGGGCGAGCGGCGGGTTCGCCGCGCTGACTCACGGGTGAGGCGAGTGCTGGATCGCGGAACTCGAGGCGATCGAGGCCTGCGACCTATGACCGCGCAGCAACGGCATCGGGAAAGACCATAGCTCCTCCGAGCCTGTCTTCGCGCGCTTCTCGAATCTGCTGAAGGTCCCGTTTGATCTTCTCCTGGTCTTCGGGCTTGAACCCGCCACTGTCCAGAACCGAACGGAGACTGCGCGCCGCTCGCAGGGCGGCCATCGGCTCATGATTCTTGCGCGCCCGGCGAAGCTCCTTCAAATCGTCACGAAACTGCGCCTTCTGCTGCTCCGTCAGGCTCGACCGATCGAAGCCGGTGTGGACATCCTTCTCGAGCTGCTCCAAGTCGTCCTTCATCTGCTGTTGCTCTTGCGCGAAGACCCGCGCAGACAATGATGCGTTCATGCCCGCGCCCAGAAGCGCTGCCATCACGAACGCCACGAACCGCCGTGCTGTCATCGATTTCCTCCTCCGAGTTTGCCTTGCCGATCCTGAATCGCCGCCGCGCTGTGCGATCAACATCCGCAGACCAGGCTGGCGGATACGGCTGCGCCAGCAGCTTGTCGCATAGCGACGATGATGGTTCAAGCGGGATGCGCAATCTGGTCTGCGCCCCATTGACGAAGCAGGTCCGGGTTAGGAGGCGGCTCAGTCGGTCCGGGCCAGCTCGCGCTCGAGCGCGGGCAGCGCCAGCTCGAGGCTCTGCGGATCGTTCAACGCTCCCGCGAATGGATCGCGCCCCAGGCGTTTCATGCGCCCAGGCATCGTCTTGATGTTGAACGCCAGCGGGTCGAGATCGGGCGTCAGCTGATCGATTTCGATTGGCGCCGATACCGGCGCGCCGGGTATCGGGCGCACCGCGAACGGCGCGGCGATCGTTTTGCCATGACCGAGCTGGAGATAATCGACATAGACGCGGCCCTTACGCGACGCCACGTTGCGATCGATCGTCGCGAGCTCCGGTACACGCGACACCAGCAATCGCGCGACCAGCTCCGAAAATGACCGCGCCTGTTCGTAGGTGTACTCCAGCCTCAGACCAACCACGACATGCAATCCCATCTGGCCCGAGGTCTTGCAGTACGGGCGCAATCCAAGCTTGCGCAGCACGACCGCCAGCTCGCGCGCGACACCGACCGCCTTCTCGGTGGTCGAACCCTTGGGATCGAGATCGAAGAGTAGCCAGTCGGGGCGCTCCAGATGTCCGATGCGCGAGGACCAGATGTGAATCGGGATTGTGCCGAGGTTGGCGACGTAGCCCAGCGCCTCAGCGCTTTCGATGACGAAGTAGGCGATCTCGCGTTTTGAATCCTCGGAGTAGATCTTTTCGGTCCGGATCCATTCCGGCGCGAAGCCGGGCGCGTCCTTCTGGTAGAAGTTCTTGCCCCCGATTCCGTCCGGATACCGCACCATCATGACCGGCCGATCCGTGAGGTAGGGCAGCATCCACGGTGCGATCGCCAGGTAGTAGGCCACGAGGTCAGCCTTCGTGTAGCCCTCGGCGGGCCAGAAGACCTTGTCTGGATGGGTGACGGTGAAGCTGCGCGCGTTCGGCGCAAGGCCGGATGGCGGTGGATCATCCGCAGTGGGCGAATCGCCCCTCGTGCCGTCATCGGGTTGCGCGATCGGCGCGGACTCGATGGCGCGGGTTCGTCCCTTAAAGAGGCATTTGCGGGGATCGATGCCTTCGACCAGCCCGACGAAACTCGGATGACGCAGCCCGCCTTCGTCGGTCATTTCCGCGTAGCGCACGTCGCATACGAGTTCGGGCTCGCAGAAATGGACGCGGCGCGGAAGCGCGACCTCGCCGGCGCGCGGGCGCCGAAATGGCGACGTCGGACGGGCGCGCGATCGCATCTTTGCCGCCAGATCGCGAAGGGTCGCGTCACTGAAGCCGGTGCCGACCCGTGTCACGAATCGCAATGCGCCATCGTCATCGTATTGGCCGACCAGCAGCGCGCCGAAGTGCGAGCGGGCGCCCTCCGGATCGGTGTAGCCGCCAACTACGAATCGCCCGGTCACCGGGCACTTGATCTTGAGCCAGTCGCCGGTACGTTTGCCGGCATAGGGCGATTTGCGGCGCTTGGCGAGGATTCCTTCGAGCTTCGCCTCGGCGGCGGCCGCGTAGAAATCGCGCCCATGCGCGACGATGTGATCCGAGTAGCGCAGCGGACCTTCACCCCGGACCAGCCGCGCGAGCAGTGCCTTGCGCGTTTCGAGCTCCACGCCGCGCAGATCGAACCCGTCAAGGCCAAGCAGGTCGAAGACAAAATCGAACACTGGCAAAGACAGGCTCAGCCGGCGCGCCTCGCGTGCGTCATTCAGATGCATCCGGCGTTGCAGCAGCTGGAAGCTGGGGCGGCCATCGTCGCCCAGCGCAACGATTTCACCGTCGATCACGAATTGATCGAAAGGCAACGCGTCGAAGGCCAGCGCAACTTCAGGATAGCGTGCAGTGATTTCGATTCCGCTGCGGCCAAAGATCCGGGTATGCGAACGATCAGCGCCGCTGGCCGTCCGAATCGCCAGTGCTCGCACGCCGTCATACTTGATTTCGAACAGCCATTGGTCGCCGTCGAAGGGATCGTTGGCGACCTTGGCGAGCGTCAGCGGGAAGGCGTCGAAGCTCGGTCCTTTCGCGATTCGCGGCGCGCGCAACTGCGCCACCTCGGCGAGGATCGATTGCGCCAGCGCGGAGGAATCGGCCATCTCCTCGATGGTGAGCCCGGATAGCACCGAGCGTGGATGCTTTTCAGTTACACCCTCGTCATTCGCGTATGGATCGCGTTTCTTGATCAGCAGCCACTGCTGCTTGCCCGAGCCACCGCCTCTGGGGGCGTAGCGCGTGCGGACCAGAGTGAAGGCGCCGCGCAACTTGTAGCCGCGGATTTCGAGGTCGAGTTTGCCGTCGCGCACCGCCTGCGCGGCATCGCCGCCGGGCGGATCGAGTATCGAGTACTGACCGCGATCCCACACGATCACCGAGCCAGCCCCGTAGTTGCCTTCGGGGATTGCCCCTTCGAAGTCGCCGTACTCGATCGGATGGTCCTCGACCATCACGGCCAGCCGTTTGTCGGCCGGGTTCATGGAGGGGCCCTTCGGAATCGCCCAAGAGCGCAGCACGCCTTCCATCTCGAGGCGAAAATCGTAGTGAAGCGCGCGCGCGGCATGCTTCTGGACGACAAACATCCCGCTGCCCCGCGGACCGGCTCGAAGTGGTCCGGTGCCGAACGGTTCCGGCGTGCGCTCGGCACTGCGCTTTTCGCGGTAGCGCCTGAGCGGCGGTTCGATACGCTCGGAAGGTCTGGATTTGTTGGATTTCTCTGTCATCGCGACAATGTGCGATCTTTAGCCTTGCTGCTTACATCCGACGCGATATCGCCGCACGCTGCAACCCGTGGACATCGCGGCCTCGGCGGTTTGTGGTTCCTCCCACCTGTGTAATCTTCCTTGATCACCCGCCGGCCCGATGTAACTTCCGCTTCAGAGAAGTTCAGAGGTCAAATGAAGGCGGCGTTGTATGGTTGTGCGGCTTCGGCGTTTGTTCGCCTCTCGACACGGTTTTTTCGCCAAATAAACTAATGGAGTCTTGCGAAATGCTGGCCGAAAGGGCTGAACTTTCTCTATCGGTTGTTTGGAGGTTCGACGACGATGGCAGCGCGTCCAATTGCAAGCGGCAACATCTCCTTCGGTCTCGTCTCGATTCCCGTCCGCCTGTTCACCGCCACGCAGGCGAAGTCGGTCAGCTTCAACCAGCTTCACGCCAAGGACAAAAGCCGAATCCAGCAGAAAATCTACTGCCCGGTCGATGATGCGATCGTCGATCGCAGCGAGCTGGTTCGTGGCTATGAGGTCGAGAAGGGCCAGTACGTGGTCTTCACCGAGGAGGAGCTGAAGAGCCTCGAAGCGCGCGACGACCACGCGATTGAGATCCAGGAGTTCGTGCCGCTGGCGCAGGTCGATCCGGTCTATTTTGAGGATGGCTTCTACGTCGGATGCGAGCCCAATTCGGCGCGCGCCTATCGATTGCTGGCCGAAGCGATGGCCTCAACCCAGCGTGTCGCACTGGCGCGGTTCACGATGCGCGGCAAGGAGCATCTGGTGCTGATGCGCCCTTATGCGAAGGGCCTGATGCTTCACACGCTCTATTACGCGGATGAGATTCGCGCGATCGATGAGATCGATCGCGGGCAGAACGCCGAAACCAAGGAAGGCGAGCTCGATCTCGCCAAGCGGCTGGTCAGCGAGCTCACTCAGGAAAAGTTCGAACCGGCCAAGTACCACGACGGCTATCGCGAACGGGTCATCGAGGCCGCGCAGCGCAAGGTCGAGGGCCGCGAAGTCACGGAAGCAGCGCCCGAAGTCCGCAAGGCGCAGGTGATCGATCTGATGGCCGCGCTGAAGGCTTCGCTCGACAAACGCGCCGCCAGCGCCGGCTCGCCGTCGTCCGAGAGCCGCGCCGAAGCCGCGGCCGCTCAGGCCAAGGGTAAGTCAGCCGCCCGGGCCGCATCGCGTGCGACGCCCGAGCGCCGCCGCGCTGGCGCCAAGAAGTAATTCGTCTTCCACTTTCGCGGCACCTATCCGCTCATGACGATCGGGGTGGGAAACTAGGGCGAAATGTTAACAGTTGGTGGCACGATCCTTGACAAGCAGATGCGTGCACGTGCCTATCTACTCAGCAGCGTATGTTCTACCTTGAAGTATTCGCCTTACCGGCGCTTTTTGTATTCGCTATGGGTCTCTTGGATTGGAGGTTCCGACCCGGTCACTGGCAAGACCTGATCTCCGATCTGGGCTGGGATTGCCAAGTCTTGGCTTGGGGCGCCTTGGGTGGAACCTTTACGAATTCGAACATCAATCGCTCTTTCAACACTCAAGCTCAAGTCGTGGTTGCCGTGCTGATTTGTGTTGTGGTCCTGCTACTCGTGGCAATCTGCATTCAAGGCGTTCTTCCACAAAGGTATAAGCAACCGGTCGGGTGGAAAGCAGTTCTCACCCTTGCTCTAGGTGGGTTTGCGCTGGCAGTCCCCGGTGCTGTCGCTTACCGAGCTCATATGTGACAATGAACCTCGAAGCCCAGGAGGTGAAACAATGACCTCGCTACTGATGCACATCGGTGTGGGGGGAGTTGTCGGGGCGGCTGGCGCGCTTTTCGGAGGACTGATCGTAGTCGGACTCCGGTTGTTCGTTACCAAGCGAGCACGCGCTCGCCAAATGGAGAGAATCCGACAGATCGGGATCGTGGGAGCTACAAAGCAAGCGCTGTTCGACGTGCCCGAGCCTGAATTGGATTTCTCCGGTAGGCGCGCATCAGGCTAACTCCGACGCCATTCGCTCACCCCGCGAATCACAATAGGTCTGAACGGCAAACGGCCTTGCAACGCGTTCCGCGGTGCGTTGGCTTCGTAGTCCGGCCCTCGCCAGCGCTTCTGCTACAGTTACCACAACTGTCCAAATGTGATCCGCGACGCCCGAGCGCCGCCGCGCCGGCGGGAAGAAATAGCTCCCATTCGCGACTGACCGCCGTGCTGGCGGTGCGAGCCAGCGGGACCGGCGGACTTTCGGTCATTCAGAATCGCGTGCGCTCTCGACCCGTTTGGACATCGGCGCAGCGATCGCGCTATGCCTTGGGCGTCTGAGGAAAAGCGGGCGGGGCCAGGAGCAAGCGCGTGAAGATCGATCTCCTCTACGAAATCGCGATCCCCAAGCCGTGGCATGCGAACAGCGAGTTCGAGGCCTATTGGCAGACCATCGAGCAGATCGAACTGGCCGACCAGATGGGCTTCGACACGGTCTGGGAGGTCGAGCATCACTTCCTCAATGAGTTCTCGCACTCATCGGCACCGGAGGTCTTCCTTGCGGCGGTCGCACAACGCACGAAGAATATCCGGATCGGCCACGGCGTGACGCTGCTGCCCCATCCGTTCAACCATCCGATTCGCATCGCCGAACGCATCGGCGCGCTCGATATCCTTTCGCGCGGCCGCGTCGAATGGGGCACCGGACGCTCCAGCCAGTTCGAGCAGGCGCCGTTCGGCATCCACTACCGCGAATCGCGCGCGATGTGGCAGGAGGCGCTCGAGATCATCCCGCGGATGTGGCGGGAGGATCCGTTCAGCTACGAGGGCCGCTACTTCAAGATTCCGCCGCGCTCGATCATTCCCAAGCCCGTTCAGAAACCGCATCCGCCAATCTGGATGGCCGCGACCAGTCCGGAGAGCTGGCTGCTGGCGGGCAAAAACGGGATCGGCGCGCTGGGCTTTTCGTTCATCATGAATCTCGATGAGATCGCCCATCGCATCGCGGGCTATCGCGGCGCGCTCAAAGAAGCGCGGCCAGTCGGCGCGTTCGTCAACGATCGTGTCGGCGTCTTCACGATCGTGCACTGCGCCGAGACCAACCAGCAGGCGCGCGACAACGGTGCGCATCAGGCGGCGATTTGGTACACGCTCTACGGCGTGCGCAATATCTTCGGCGATCCGTCCGCAGCCGCTGACTCCGGTGGCGACGCACCCTACCAGGAATTCGTCGATTCGAACCCGCTGATCAAGAAGGCGACGCAGGGCCGACTGACCTTCGAGGAACTCGACCGCCAGGATTCGATCGTCGTGGGCGACCCCGACAAATGCATCCGCAAGCTCGAGCGCTACCGCGACCTCGGACTCGATCGCGTGCTGTGCCTGATGCAGGTCGGCGACATCTCGCATCAGAAGGTGCTGCAATCGCTGCGGCTGTTCGGCCAGTATGTCATCCCGCACTTCAAGAGGCTCGGCTGAGCATGGCGAGCAAGGCCGGCGATAAATTCGCGCAACGATACCTCGGCGATCCGGACGCGAAAATCGTCCATGACCTCGACCATGAGGACCCGACCTCGACCGGATGCGCGATCGACGCGCTGATCGCGGCGGGTGCGGCGATGCGCTTCGAGCCCGATCGGCTGCGGCAAGCGGCCGAGGAGGGCTACAACAACTGCCCGAAATGCCTCTATCGCTACGACACCCGGCGTGGACTGCTGCAGCAATTGCTGTACGAGCCGCTCAAGGCGCAGCTGCGCAAGGGCAAACGCGGTCCCGAGGGATCCGCAGGAGGCAATCCGCAATGAGTGTTCCCCTTCCAGTTGCGGAAAAACCTCGCTTCGGCGCGACCGCCAGCGCTGCCGATGGCCCGCGTGGCCGCTCCGCGGTCGAGGCGATCCTCCGATGGGGCTACGAAGCGATCTGGACCGGCGATCACGTCGCGTTCACGGGTCCGATCAACGATCCGCTGACGCAACTCGCATATTTCTCGGCCGTCGCACCCGAGATGGTCTTCGGCACCTGCGTCTATCTGCTGCCGCTGCGCCATCCGGTACTGGTGGCCAAGATGGTCGCGACGGTCGACCGCCTGCTGGGCGCTGGGCATCTCATCTTCGGTGTGGGCGTCGGTGGCGAGTTTCCGCCCGAGTACGAGGCGTGCGGCATTCCGCTCAAGGAGCGCGGCGGCCGGATGAACGAATCGATCGCGCTGATGCGGCGATTGTGGAGCGAACCGAAGGTCGCGCATCGCGGACGCCATTTCAGCTTCGGCGAGATCCGGATGCAGCCCCCGCCGCTGACGCCGGGTGGCCCGCCAATCTGGGTTGGCGGCCGTGCCGAGGCGGCGCTCAAGCGTGCGGCCCGGTTGGGCGACGGATGGATGCCATACGTGGTCGCGCCCAAGCGCTACAGCGACGGGCTCACATTCATCGCCGCGGAAGCGGAGCGAGCGGGCCGCAAGCTGGAGCGCTTCGGCACGGGATTGCTGCTGTTCACGACGCTCGGCGAGACGTACGAGAGCGCACTCGATGTCGCCGCAGAGCATCTGAGCAAGCGCTATGCGATGGACTTCCGCGAGCCGGCGCGGCGCTATTGCGCGCTGGGACGGCCGGCCGATGTCGCCGCCAAGGTCGCCGAGTTCATCCGTGCCGGCGCGCGAGAGTTCATCATCGACATGATTGGCCCAAACGCAGAGCGCGACGAGCAGATGGAGCGCTTCGCCCGCGAAGTAATCCCGCTAGTGGCCAACGCCTGAGGCGCTAGCGCTTCGGCTCGCTCGGCGGGCGTGGCCAGCGATTCTCCCATCGATCGACGTGCAACCGAGGGAAGACCGACTTCCGGTAGGGACGCTTGAACTCTTCGGCCGGATAGCCCAGCGGCATATGCGCGATCAGCTGATACTCATCCGGCACGTATACGAGCTTCTTCACTTCGGCTTCGCGCTGGGTGAGGACGGTGGTCACTGCCGAACCGATTCCGAGTGCGCGCGCCGCCAGCATCAGGTTCTGCATCGCAGGGAAAATAGAACCGTAGGTCGCACCGAAGTTGGTCAGATCTTCCGGCGAGCCGCGCACCACGCGCATTTTGGGGCGATCGAGAAACACCAGAACGTGGACGGGCACGATCCCCAGCGAGGCGGCAAACTCGTCGCCGATGCGAATCGCGTTATGCGCGCGCGCTGAGAGCTGCGTGCGTCCGCGGATGATCGCGGTCTCCTTGTAGGGCACCCACAGCTCTTCGTACATCCGCTGGAACGTGCGTCTCAGCTCGGGCGCGCGGACGACGACGAACTCCCACGGCTGCGCATTCGAGCCCGAAGGCGCCATGTTGGCGGTTTCGAAAATCCTGACCAGCACGGCCTCGTCGATCGGGCGATCGAGATAGCGGCGCGTGGTGGGCGTACTGAAAGCGACGTCAAAGAAGTCCACGGTATGATCCTTGCCGGGCTTGCTGCTACGCGATGAACTAGCCCCGCGTGCACCGACCTGCAAGGACGCGCGGAAGGCCGCATCGAGCGGCTATACGATCTCGATCAGGAAATCCGCCGCGGGGTGAACGCGGCCGATGATCGCGGCGTCGCGATTGCCGAGCTGCTGAAGATCGGCGAGCAGCTTCGTAGCGTCGTCTTCACCCAGCGATATCAGCAATCCCCCCGAAGTCTGCGGATCGAAGACCAGATAGGCCATTTCCTCGCCGATCTCGTCCGCGATGTGCACCCGCGGCGCATAGTAATCGCGGTTGCGATTACCTCCGCCCGGGATCATTCCGGCACGGCACAAATCGATCGCGCCCGGCAGGATCGGCAAGTCGGACTCTTCGATCGTCAGCGTGACGCCGCTGCCCTCGGCCATCTGCGATGCATGTCCGCATAACCCGAAACCGGTGATGTCGGTGGCGGCATGCACATCGTACTTGAGCATCGCACTGGCGGATGCCGCGTTCAGCTCGGCCATCGTGCGTACCGCGATGTCGTACTGATCGACGGGCAGCTGATCGCGCTTGAAGGCCGTCATCAGCACGCCGGTGCCGAGCGGCTTCGTAAGCAGCAGCACATCGCCTGCGCGTGCGCCGACGTTGCGGATGATGCGGCGCGGGTCGATCACGCCGGTGATCGCCATCCCGTATTTCACTTCCTCGTCCGCGACGCTGTGCCCGCCGACGATCACCACGCCCGCCTCGGCGGCTTTGTCGATGCCGCCGCGAAGGATTTCGGCGAGCATCTCGCGCGGCAATCCGGTTTGCGGCCAGCATACGATGTTGAGCGCGGTGCGCGGGGTGCCGCCCATCGCGTAGATATCCGATAGTGCGTTGGCGGCGGCGATCTGGCCGTAGGTGTAGGGATCGTCGACCACGGGCGTGAAGAAGTCGACCGTGTTGACGATCGCGAGATCGTCGCGCAGACGATAGACCCCGGCGTCGTCGCCGGTGGCGATACCGACGAGCAGGTTGGGGTCGTTGCCCAGCTTCAATCGCGCGAGAACGTCTTTAAGGTCCGCCGGACCCAGCTTGCCGGCTCAACCGGCCGCTTTGCAGCGCGCGGTCAGGCGCACCAACTCCTCGCGCGACGGATTCGTTCGTTCATCCGCCATCGCAAGGAGATTATCATCCGCGTGCGCGGGTGGGGGAAAGGGGTGGCGAGGCTGCTCCTGGATGCGCTCAGAGCCGCACTCGGATCAGGACTCGGAGAGCACGCGCGCGAAGACCGCGCGGTCGACGTTGCCGCCGGTCAGCACCAACCCGACGCGTCGGCCTGCCATCTGATCGCGTTCCTTGAGCAGCGCGGCGAGCGGCGCTGCTCCCGCGCCTTCCGCGGCGTTGTGTGTGTCGGTGAAGTAATGGCGCATGGCGGCGCGAATCTCATCCTCCGTGACTCGCACGATCCGCTCGGCGTGACGATTGATCACGGCGACCGCGTCCGGCTCTGGCACGCGGCACGCGATTCCATCGGCGATCGTTTCGGAGGTGGTAGTCGGGACAGGCTTCCCGCCTTCAAAGGACAGCGCGTAGGCGGGAGCATTCTCGGCTACGACTCCGATGATTAGTGTGCGGAGGCCCAGCGCCTCTCGCGCCGCGATCATTCCGCAGATTCCCGAGCCAAGCCCAATCGGCACGTAGACCGCTTCGAGGTCGCCGACGGCACTCAGGAACTCGAAGCCGCAGGTCGCGACTCCGCGCACCAGCGTCGAATCGAACGAGAGGACCATGTGCAGCGCGCGCTCGTCGGCGATGATCGCTGCATGTTCGTAGGCAGCCTGGAAGTCGTGGCCATGCTCGATCAGCTCGGCCCCGAACGCGCGCATCGCAGTGTTCGTCTCGGCGCTGTTGCCGTGCGGCACGATAATGGTTGCCTTCACGCCATATACGCGCGCGGCGAAGGCCACGCTCTGGCCATGATTGCCGCGCGTCGCGGCGATGACGTGCTCGACGTCAGCGCGTGCGCTTCGCAGTTCGTGGAAGTAGACAAGTCCGTCGCGAAGTTTGAACGCGCCGATAGGCGTATGATTCTCGTGCTTGACCCAGACCTCCGCGCCGCATCGCCGCGAGAGCAGCGGCCATCGGATCTGGGCGGTCGGGGCCATCGCACGCCCAACGATCGCTGCAGCCGACTCGATCTGTCCGCGGTTGGGCAGCTCCATCAGGATGGCCGGGCCCGCAGGCGGCGCATGTCGCCGACGCGGGTGGTGAAGCCGGTGTGATCGAAGTAGTCGAGCAGGGCAATCGCGAACTTGCGCGATGCGCCCAGCAGGTCGCGGTAGATCGCGGCGCTGATATCTGGGTGGCTGCCGAGGTAGTCAACCAGCCGCCCACGGGCAGCTTCGAGGCTGGCAGCGTCGAAATAGAGATCGGTCTGGATCTTTACCACGCGATGCTCGCGCTCGAGCGCAGCCAGCAGCGATTTCACTTTGCCGATCGCCGCAGGCGCGAGCTTGAGCGCATCGCACAGTTGCTTCAAGTCGGGCGGCTGGAAAGCCGCCTCGCGCAGCGCGCGCGCGATCGCGGTGGCGAGCCGGATGTCGTCGCCCGCGACTTCCACGCGATGCGACTTGAGGCGCAGGATGCTCTCTTCGCGCACGATCTCCGATTCTCGCGCGAGCCGATCGAGCACGGCACGGAAGGAGCGCGCGGCTATTTCATACGGCAGGCGGCTGCGCAGCGCCTCCATCTCGAGTCCCGCAGCGAGCGGCTCGGCCTCATGATGCGCGGCGAGCGCCTCGAGCGCGAAGCGCTTGAGCTCCTCCCATTTGACGCGGGTGGTGAAGCCCTCTTCGTCGCCCAGCGAGAGCTTGACGAAGCGCGCGTCGGCAAGGTCGCGTTCGATCTCGGCGAGTTGCGAGTTCATCAGTTGCGCGATTCGCGCCGGCGTTTCGGCGAAGCTCTCTTGCAGATTCAGCAACGCTTCGAGCGCCGCCGCACCGCGATTCTCGTGCAGCGCGAGCAGCCGCTCGCGATAGGTTTCCAGCGGCTTGCGCGCTCGCCGTCCCAGCGGATTGAGGATAATCCCGCCGCCGATGGTGCGCTGGCTGGTTTCGTCGCGAATCACGAAGCGATCGCCGGCTAGCCCGACGACAGGCGTCTGCAACACCAGCTGCGCCAGTCCACCGCTCTTGGGCGCGATCTCGCCGCGCTCGTCGAGCACGATCGCGCGTCCGAGCGCCTCGGCCGCGCCGATGAACATGCGCACGCCCTGATTGTTCTTGAGCGGGCGTTTGGCGGCGGGCCGGATATCGAGCCATGCGTCGAGCCACGAGGTGATGATTGTCAGCCGCTCGTCGGCCAGCACGTCGCCGCGTGCGAGATTGATCTTCTCGGCGCCGATCAGATTAAGCGCAACGCGCTGGGAAAGCCCCGCGCGCTCCACCGGCTGCGAATGCATCTGGATGGAGCGCACGCGCACCTCGGCGCCGCCGGGCAACACGCGCAGCTTCTGGCCGACGCGCACCTCGGCGCCCATTGCCGTACCGGTCACGACGGTGCCATGGCCCTTGATCACGAAGGCGCGATCGAGCGGGAGGCGGAACAGCCCGGTCGCGCGCCGTCCTTCGAAGCCTTCGAGTTGGCGCACGATCTCCGCACGCAACTCATCGAGCCCAGCGCCGGTGATCGATGAGACGGGCAGGACCGGCGCACCTTCGAGCCGCGTCCCGTCGGCGAGCAGTTCGATTTCCTCGCGCACTTCGCCGAGGCGCGCGGCATCTGCGAGGTCAGCCTTGGTGATCACGAAGATGCCGCGCTGGATGCCGAGCAGATGAAGGATGTCGAGATGCTCCTCGCTCTGCGGCATCACACCGTCGTCGGCCGCAACCGTGAAGAGCACGAGGTCGATGCCGTGGGCGCCAGCCAGCATGTTGCGGATGAAGCGCTCGTGGCCCGGGACGTCGATCACGCCGGCGCGCGTGCCATCGGGCAGCGTGAAATACGCAAAGCCCAGCTCGATCGAAATGCCGCGCTCCTTCTCCTCCTTGAGGCGGTCGGTCTCTTGGCCGGTGAGCGCCTTGATCAGTGCGGTCTTGCCGTGATCGATATGGCCGGCAGTGCCGATAATCGCGTGCGTGACGGACGCCACGCGCACGAGCTTACACCGCTGCATCGAGCGCGGAAAATCCGCGCGGGCCGCTGGTTGCCGCACGCCCTGCACCGTAGGATTGAGTCGGTGTTGCGAGGTGAATCCCAAGGCGAGGCGGCGCAAGCGGCTGCAAGTGCGCATCCCGTGCACGTGCCGCCGCTGCGGATTCATCGCGCGCGGGTCGTGTTCTGCCTGCTCGTCCTCTATTTGATCTGGGGTTCCGCCTTCCTCGCGATCCGGATTGCGATTGATGCGATTCCGCCCCTGCTGATGGCGGGCTCGCGCTTCCTCATCGCGGGTGTCCTGCTCTACGCATGGCTCAGGCTCCGGGGCGCGCCGCATCCGACACGCGAGCAGTGGTTCAGTTCGGCGGCGATCGCGATGCTGATGGTGGTCGTCGCCAACGGCGCGATGGTGTACGCGGAGCTGTGGGTCGACACCGGGCTCACGTCGATCATGATTTCGACCTCCCCGCTATGGGCTGCGCTATTCGCCGGAGTCCGCGAACGATGGCCGAGCCGGTCCGAGTGGACCGGTATGGCGATGGGCTTTGCGGGTGTGATGCTGCTCAATGTGCACGCGAGCTTGCGGGCGCACCCGCTCGCCGCGACGGTGCTGGTGTTATCGAGCATCAGCTGGTCGCTGGGATCGATCCTCAGCCGTCATGCGCGTTTGCCTGCGGGATTGATGGCGAGCGCGGCGCAAATGCTAACCGGCGGGTTGGTGTTGGTGATCCTTGGCGGACTGGTCGGCGAATGGAGCGGAGTTCGCGCGGACGCGCGCTCAATGGTGGCGATGTTGTACTTGGCGCTTCTCAGCTCGCTGATCGGTTACAGCGCGTATACCTACCTGATTCACAATACGCGACCAGCGCTGGCGCTCAGTTATTCCTACGTCAATCCGGTGGTGGCGCTGGCGCTTGGAGCGATATTCCTTGGTGAGCGCATCACGGCGCTGGAGATCGTCGCGATGTTGATGACGGTCTCGGCGGTGATCTTCATCCTGCAAGGCCGGAGTCATCACGAGCATCATCGCGAGCCGGCGGCACTCCGGGATCCCTCACTTCACTCCGGATGACAAGGAATGCCCCTTGTCATTCCGAGCGGCCTGGCGAGGAATCCCGGGGCGATGTGCGCGCAATGCTACTGCGTCTGCTTGGTGAACATCGCCATATCGAAGTAGTCGCGCCAGGCGGCGATCTTGCCGCCGCGGACCTCGAACACGCCCGCTACTGGCAGCTGGACATGCTTGCCGCCCATCACGAACATATCGACTCGCTCGTTCATCACCACGTTGCCCGCTGATGCGGTGTGCAGGATCTTGAACTCGATCGACTGCGACCCCGGCAGGAAGGTGTTGATCACCACCTTGATCGCGGCCTTGCCGCGCGCCGGGTCCATCGGGATGTTGTGATACACCGCATCCTCGCTGAAGAAGTTCATGATCTCATCGAGGTTGCGGCGCGCGAACGCCTGGCAGAAATCGCTGACAACTTTTTCGGCTTCGCTGGCCATTGGAGAGTCCTCCGTTTTGTGGGCTTCTACTCCTGGTCGAGATAGAAGCGATCTTCGTCCTTGTTGTAACCGAACAACTCGGCATAGCGCGCCCAGTTGATGATTGTCGAGAGCTGGCGCTCAGGATGCTCGTTGGGCAGCAGCATCGCCAGATGCTCGAGGATCACCTCCTTACTGAGGCTGCGATCCTCCTGGCCAGCGAGCAGTCGCACCAGGTAGCCGAACAGTCCATGCTGCTTGAGCGTTTGGCGTAGCGAACGCTTACGCGTGTTAACGTCGCTTTCGAGGAACTGCTTGCCGGGCGCCTCGAGCACGATATCGCCGGCGGGCGTCGAGACGAAACCCATGATCTCGGCCGCCTTCATCACTTTGAGCAGTTCGCCGAAGTTGAAGTTCAGATCGCGCGCCAGCTTGTAGCCGTCCTCGCGGCCGCTGCGATCGTCGAGCACCTCCAGCAGTCCGAGCACGCGGCTGATCTGGGTCTCCGGTATTGGATGAATGCCGGCGGGCATCAGCCACGCTCCTCGATTAGCGAGAAGATCCGGTCGGTCCAGGCGTTGAAGGCATCGGTGCGTTTGTCGCGCGGACGCGGCAGATCGATCGTAAGGTCGGCGACGATTCGCCCCGGCCCGGAGGCCATCACCAGCACGCGGTCGGCCAGTTCGATCGCTTCCTCGATCAAATGCGTGACCATCACGATGGTGTTCACGGGCGTGTCATGCGCCTGCCAGATGTCGAGCAACTCCTCACGCAGTGTGATGGCGGTCAGGGCGTCGAGCGCCGAAAACGGTTCGTCCATCAGCAGCACCCGGGGTTCGACCGCAAGCGCGCGCGCCAGCCCGACCCGCTGCTTCATCCCGCCCGAGAGCTCGCGCGGATATGCTTCCTCGAATCCGTCGAGGCCAACTTTGTCGATATAGACATCAGCGCGGCGCCCGGCATCATCGGGGCCGACGCCGCGGGCCTCAATGCCCAGCACGATGTTGCCCTTGACCGTCAGCCACGGCATCAGCGCGAACGACTGGAAGACCAGTGCGCATTCGAGATTGATCGAGTCGGTCTGGCGGCCGCGGTAGAGCACCTGCCCGGAGGTCGGCGCGATGAGACCGTTCATGATCCGCAGCAAAGTCGATTTGCCGCATCCTGAGGGACCGACGATCGCGATGAACTGGCCTTGCTCGATCGCAAAGCTGAGGTCGTGGAGCACCTCGAGGCTGCCCTTGGAATGAGCGAAGCTCTTGGAAATATCCTTGAGTTCGAGCAGGGCCATGGGTCGTCGTGGTCCGTGGGCGGCATCGTTGCAGCTCCGGCCATTGAGTTAGTAGTCGAGTCTGTAGCGCTCCGTGGCAAAGTTGTAGAAACGGCGCCAAACCAGCCGGTTGAGGGTCATCACTACCACAACCATCGTCAACAGGCTCAGCATGATCATCACGCCGTTGCCGCTGAGATAAGTGGCTTCGTCGAGCAGCGCGCCGAGGCCCAGCACGCGGTGTTGCACCCCGCGATAGATGAAGAATTCGGAGATGATCAGCGCGTTCCAGCCGCCGCCCCACGCCGTGATGCTGCCGGTGATGAGCGAAGGCATCAGCGCCGGCACCATCAGCCTGCGCCATGTTTCCAGCCGCGACAGGCCGAAGCTGCGCGCCGCCTCCTTGAGGTCTTCGGGCACCGAGCGCACGCCCGCCAGCAGGTTGAAGAGCAGGTACCATTGCATGCCGGTGAGGATCAGCAGCACCGAGGCGAGGTTCATGCCGCCGGTCAGCCGGATCACGAACAGCACGATCAGCGGGAACAGCGCGGTCGCCGGCATCGAGCCCGCGATCTCGGCCAATGGTGTGATGATCCTGCTGAAGCGCGGGCTGTCGCTCGCCGCCAGCGCGCACGGCAGCGTCCATGCCAGCGAAATCGCGTAGGCGATCAGCAGACGCGCCATCGAGGCCATGGCCGCGGCCGGGATGGTCTTCGCTTCGGCCGGCCAGGGCTGCGCGAGTTCCCGGACCAGCGCGATGAAGCCAGAAGTGATTGCCCACGCGAGCATAATCACGACCGCGATCAGGGTGACATTCCGCGCCGCCCGCAGCGTGTCGGACATGCGTTGCGTAAGCTCTTGCGAAGGGCGCGGAATCGCCGCGAAGCCGCGCGCCATCGCGCGGCCCACTGGTAGCAGCAGCGCGCGCATCGCATGCGCGAGCCGGGCCCCGAGCGAACCGGCGAGATCGCTGAGTGCGAGCGATTGCATCGGCTCGGAGGCCGCCGCGAACTCATAGCGAAATTTACCGGCCCACGCCGACAATGGCTGCCAGACCAGGAGATCCATCACGACGATGATCCCGAGCAGCGTGAGCAGTCCGGCGGCGAGCTCGCCAACCCGCCCCTTATCCGCGCTTTGCATCAGGAAGCTGCCCAGCCCCGGCAGCCGGTAACTTTGCGCGCCGACGCTGATGAGTTCGCACGCGATCAGGAAGTACCATCCTGCAACCCAGGACAGGATCGAGTTGTAGACCAGCTTGGGCACGCTTGCCGGCAGCAACAAGGTGCTGAAGCGGAGCCATCGGCCGGCGCCATATGAATCGAGCACCTCTAACGAATCGGCGGGAATCGTCTTGATCGATTCGAACACGCCCAGCGCCATGTTCCACGCCTGACTGGTGAAGATCAGGAAGATCGCGGCCAACTCGACGCCGAGCCGCCCACCCCGCGAGAGCGAGACGAAGAAGTAGATCGCAGCTGGAAAAAAACCGATCACCGGCACCGACTGCGCGACGTCAATGGCGGGAATCAGCACGCGCTCCCACGCCCGGTTGCGGGCCGCAAGCGTCCCGAAACCGATCGAGAAGATCAGCGCCGCCACGTATGCCGCCAGCATCCGGTAGAAAGAGCAAAACGCGTAATAAGGCAGATGGCGGATCGACGACGAGATGCGCGGGCCATGGAAGTGCACGAGCCGATGCGCAACCTGGTGGCGGTACTGGAAGAAGAGTGCCAGCACTGCGGCGAGGATCAGGAAAGAAATAATCGCGCCGAGCAGCCGGCGCATATCGAGTTGTCGCTGCGCCATCGAAGATATCGCGTCCCCAACATTAGCGATCGAGACGCGCTACTCAAGCCGCCAGCTTTAAATTCCGGATACCGCCGATGCGAGCACCTCGCGATCGCTGCGATAGACTCACGGCGATCCGAACTCGTCGATCACCCAAGTTGACAATCCTCCAGCGGGAACATAGCGGTTCTTGAGCAATGGCGGACGGGGGCAGAGGGGATCCGGAGAGCTGGCGGCTGGGCGCGGAGCGGCCGCCCGGTTCCGGATCGCTGCCGACCGCCAGACCCGAGGTGGATGCGGCTGCGGACGTGGCTTCGCCTGATTCGCTAGATCGGCCGCTGTTCAGCTTCACCCTCGAACATCTCTGCTATCTCGCAATCTCGGCCTACGCGCTGCTAAGCCGGTTGCTGATGCTCGGGGCGCGGCCGCTGTCGGCGGTCGAGGCCGGACATGCGCTGGTCGCCCTGGATGTCGCGCGTCGCGGGCCGGCTGCTCTACAAGCCCATCCGGACGTAGCAGCCAACTTCATCGATCTGATCCAGGCGGTGATCTTTCGGTCATCCGCGCCCGATGATTTCACCGCCCGCCTCGCCTTCGCGCTGAGCGGCTTGCTGCTGATCGCAGCCGCATTCGCGATGCGCCCCTACCTTGGCCGCGCGGGCACGCTCGCATTTGCCGCGATGCTCGCGCTCTCGCCCACCATGACCTGGTACTCACGCGATATCGCACCGGTAGTTCCGGCGCTGGCTTTCGTGATGATCGCATTTCGCCTGATGCTTGGCTTCGTGCGGCGCGGAGGCGTGTTGCGGATGGCGGGAGCAGGTGTTGCCGGGGCACTTGCGCTCTCGGCAGGCGCGGGCAACGCGATCATCGGGGTCTTCGCGATCGCGGCGGCGATCATGGCGGGATGGGAGGCGGCGACTGGTTACGACTTCGGCGGGCGGGTCCGCTTCTGGCTGCGCGAGAATATGCGCAGCCTGATCCTTGCCACGCTGCTTAGCGCGGTTCTGTGGGGTACGCTCAGCGCCGGTGTGCGCGGGCATTCAGCGGGCATCGGCGCAATCGCGCACGCGATCGCGGGCGGGAGCTATCGTGCCGGACTGGCCTACTACGCGCCGGTCCTGTCGATCTACGAATTCCTGATCGTAATTGCGGCGCTGGCGGGCCTCGTCCTGTTTGCCGCGATGCGCTTGCGATCGCGCCTGGCCGGCTGGAGTTCGCTGTGGGCGATGCTCGCGCTGGCCTGGTATTTGTGGAGCCCCACGCGCGACCCATCGCTTAGCGCCGAGATGCTGCTGCCGATGGCGCTGATCGGCGCGTTTGGCGCAGCCTGGATTTACCGCACCCCTGTGTGGCGCTTTGTCCGCTACCCAATCGCCGCGCTCGTCGTCCTGACTGTCTATGTCCAACTGCTCACCAACTTCATCTATGCCGCGCCCGACGGTGGCGAGGCGCCATGGGCGCGCCACGCGACACTGTTCTGGGCGCATCCAGCCACGACCATCCAGGCGCGGCATGAGTTCGATCGGATGCTCGGGTACTACCGGCGGGCGCGCGAGCCCGAACCCGCGACCTACTACGTTGCGGCTGAAGGGTTAGGCGAGGGCGCGAGGACCATTCGCTGGTATTTGCGCGACTTCACGATCGCTACAAACTCGGCTGCCGCGGACGCGATAATATTGCCAGCTGCCGGCGGCCCGCCGGAAGCGCAGTCCATTGCCATTCGCGATGGGATGGCGCGCACGAGCTTCGACCTTGAGAGCAGCTGGCAGCCACGCATTCCCGGCGCATCGGCGGCGGAGCTCATGCGCTACCTGTTCACGATGCGCATGTGGCAGCCGCTCAGTTCGCGCGAAGTGGTGCTCGCCTATCGGCAGCCCGAATCGATGTCATCGACGCTCATCCTGACGCCGGGCGCGCCGATCGCCCCCTCAGCAGTCACAAATGTCGCGCCGAGTCCCGCGGTGCCCGCGATCGTCGCGCCGACGGCAACTCCGATCGCATTGTCAATCACGCCAGCGCCGACTCCGACGGCAACCTCGACCTCAACAGCGGCAGCGATCATGCCCAGGCCCACTCCGACGCCCACACCGCGACCCACGCCGACGCCGACCTCAACTCCTACACGCAGCGCGACCCCGACCCATACCGCCACGCCCACGCTCACGGCGACGCCGACGCGCACACCGACGCCCACGCGGACGGCCACGCCCAATCCAACTCCGACGCAGACCACCGCGCGTCCTGCCGCCACGCCTGCTGTGACGCGGCGTCCGCCCGGGGCGCGGCCATCCAGCGCGCTCGATCTCGAATTGCCCTAACGGCCGGACGCTTCTATTCGGCTGGCGCTCACTGCAATATAAGGCGAAGCCCGCCGCCGGGGAGGTTAGATGGAAGCGCTCGAAAGCATGCTCAAGGCCTGGCAACTTCATCCGGTCGCCGACCACTTCACGATCGCGTTGCTAGTCGTCGGCGTGCTGACCGATTTGGTCGCGAGCCTGATTCCATCGCGCCAATGGATCCGCAACATGGCGGTCACGCTGATGTTGCTTGGCGCGGGTGCCGCCTTCGCATCGCATCTGACTGGCGAGGCCGAGGCAGATCGCATCTGGGACATGCTCTCGCCGGCCGCCAAGGACTATTTCGAAAGGCCCGGCACGATCACCCACCATTTCGGCCACGGCGCGCTCGGCCATTACCTGACCTACGTTTTTGCCGCGCTCGCGATCTGGCGGCTGGCGATCGAGACGATGGGCTTCATGAATGGGACGCGCTCGCTCTACCTGATTGTCGCTGTGATCGGCGCAGCGCTGCTGATCTATCAAGGCAGGACCGGCGGCGCGCTGGTCTACACCTACGGCGTTGGGACCGGCCCGATGGCGCCGGGCGCGACGCCCGCAACGACCGGGCCGACGCCTCAGATGACGGCGAACGCCCTGTCGCCGACGCCCGCCGCCGTCGCGAGCCCGCCGGCGACGCCACCACCTGCACCCATTGCCACGCGGACTGCGTCACCGCCGCCGGCTGAACCGAAGCCTGCGCCAAAGTCCGAAGCCTCAGCGGCGCCGATGCCCGAAGCGCTCGAGATCAAGCCGGCCGTTCCCGCGCCGCGCCAGAGCCCATCGGCTGCGCCGAGCGCATCGGCGACTAACGCGCCGGAGAATCTCTGAACAAAGCTGAGGGTCGCGCGAACCGCCAGCGCATCACGGGAGACTCACAATGCCTACCTCTACCCCTGACCATCTGGAAGTTGCCGAGCAACTGTTTGGCGCGATCGAGAAGGGCGATATCGACGCGGTGCGCGGCATATATTCGCCTCGCGCTGTCATCTGGCACAACCACGATCAGGCCGAGCAGAACGTGGAGCAGAATCTCGCAGTGCTGAAGTGGGTCACCGGGAATATCAAGGGACTCAAATACACCGAGGTTCGCCGCCAGCCGACGCTGAGCGGATTCGTACAGCAGCACGTGCTGCGCGGGCGGTTTCGCGATGCCGAGATCGCGTTGCCCGCCTGCATCATCGCCAAGGTCGAAGGCGGCAAGATCACACGCATTGACGAGTATTTGGACTCGGCGCAGACGGCAGTGCTGCGTGGCTAATCGGATGCATTGCCGCGCACGCGCCGTTGTGCCAGCAGATCGGCGGTCTTAGACTTCCCATCATGGCGGTGGCGGCGGTTGCAAACGCGCAAGCACTCAAACCTCCACTGAAATGGGCGGGCGGCAAGCGCTGGCTCGTGCCACGTCTGCGCGAGCTCTGGATGCCATTTCGCGGCTGCCGCCTGGTCGAACCGTTGTCCGGCGGGATGGCCGTCGCGCTGGGCCTGATGCCTGAACGCGCGCTTCTCAATGACATCAATCCGCACGCCATTAATTTCCATCGCTGGCTCAAGCGTGGGCTGCGGATCGCGATCGAGATGCGCAACGAGGCGGCGATGTTCTACACGCATCGCGCGCGCTTCAATGAGCTGATCGCGGCGCGACGCGCAGAAACCCGCGAGGCGGCGTCGCTCTTCTACTATTTGAATCGCACCGGCTACAACGGGTTATGCCGCTTCAATCGCAGTGGCGCGTTCAACGTTCCCTTTGGCAGGCACCGCCAGATTAATTACGTGGCTGATTTCACCGCTTACCGCGATGCGTTCTCGCGATGGGAATTCACCGTCGGGGATTTCGACCGAATCGCCATCCGCGACGATGATTTCATCTACGCTGACCCGCCATACGACGTAGAATTCACGCAGTATTGCCGCGAACCCTTCGGATGGCCCGAGCAAGTGCGGCTCGCAGGCTGGCTGGCGGGTCATCGCGGTGTTGCGATCGTCTCCAATCAGGCCACCCCGCGAGTGCTGAAGCTCTACCGCGAGCTCGGCTTCAGGACCGAAATCCTGAGCGGACCGCGGATGATAAGTTGCACCGGCGATCGCTCGCCTGCTGCCGAAGTTCTGGCAATCAAGGGGCTCTAGAGCGCCGGTCTCGGCGGCTTTCTGGCGCAATATCGGGTCCGACCGTAATCGCGCGGGGCGTGGCCGACGCTCGGCTTGCACGGCGCACGGGCTTGCGGTTACAACTGCTTTATAAGGAGTCGCTCACTCATGAACGATCGTTTAAGATTCGGCGCTTTTCTCGCTCCCCATCATCCAATTGGCGAGCATCCCACCCTGCAGATTCGCCGCGACCTCGAGCTGGCCCAGCTCCTCGACGAGCTGCAATACGACGAGTTCTGGGTCGGCGAGCATCACTCTGGTGGATGGGAAACGATCGCATCGCCGGAGCTGTTTCTGGCCGCCGCCGCCGAGCACACCCATCGGATCATGCTCGGCACGGGCGTCGTCTCGGTGCCGTACCACCATCCATTCACAGCCGCGCAAAGAATCGTACAGCTCGATCACATCAGCCGCGGACGCGCGATGCTCGGCGTCGGTCCGGGTGCGCTGCCCTCCGATGCCGCGATGCTCGGCATCGAGCCGCTGACGCAACGTGACCAGATGGAAGAGGGGCTCGGCGTCATGCTTCGCCTGCTGCGCGGTGAGACGGTCACTTGCGACGGCTCATGGTACAAGCTGCGCGATGCCGCTCTGCATGTCCGTCCGCTGCAGAGGGAAGTTCCGGTCGCGGTCGCATCGATGATCTCCCCGGCCGGTATGAAAGCGGCTGGCAAGCACGGCGTCGGCGTGCTGTCGGTCGGCTCGTACTCGCCCGAAGGCCTCACCGCCCTCAAGACGCAATGGAGTTTTGCTGAGAGCGCGGCCAAGGAGCACGGCCAGCAGGTCGATCGCTCCAACTGGCGTATCGTGATGCCGTTTCATCTCTCGGACTCCAAGGAGCAGGCGCTGCGCGAAGTCGGCGAGGGTCTCAAGCGTTGGAACAACGAGTATGTGGTCGGGATCATCGGACGGCCCGACGGCAAGCTGTTCAGCGACGGCTACGAATCAGCCAAGTACATGGACGAGTACGGCGGCGGAATTTTCGGCACGCCCGAAGAGGCGATCGAGAGGCTGCAGAAGCTGCAGGAGTTGGCCGGCGGCTTCGGCACCGTCCTGTCATTCGCGCACGATTGGGCGCCGCGCGAGAAGATGTGGCGCAGCTATGAGCTGCTCGCGCGCTACGTCATGCCGCGCTTCCAGGGGCTGCTGAATTCGATCGATGAATCAGCCGCACGCGTCTCCGCCAACAAGGCAAAGCTGATGGCGGGTGCGGGTAGCGCGATCATGAAGGAGATCGCGAAAGACGAACGCGCCGTGGCCGCGTTCAAGAATATGCAGGCCGGCCCATTCACTATCGCTCCGGCGCAGACCACGGCGAGCAGCAAGTAGCTGGCGACCGGGAGTCAATCAACGGCCCTCTCGCGAAAGTGCGGGAGGGCCGTTTTCCTCCAGCGATTTGGGATCGTGACTATGACTATCCGAGCCGCGCGCGCTGTTGACCCGACCGGTGGCCCGCGGTCATTCTGAGCAACGCGAGGTGCCGATGGCAACACATCAGGTCGGAACGGTCAGCGAACTCTGGCGCTTTCCGGTGAAGTCGATGCTGGGCGAGCGGCTCGATGAGCTCGAAATCACCCGCGCCGGCGTGGTCGGCGATCGCGCATACGCGCTGCGCGAGGTCGTCAGCCATCATGTGGCGAGCGCCAAGAAATTCGCCAGCCTGTTCACGTTCCGCTCGCGCTATACAACACCGCCCGCACCAGGCCGTCCCGGCGCGGTGGAAATCACGTTGCCCGACGGCAGGAAGATAGCCGCTGAGGATCCGAACATCTCCGAGATTCTGTCGGCGGCGCTCGGCCGCAAGATGCAACTGGAACGCCCCGACAAAAGCGAAGCCGCGCACGCCGGGATCGATCCGAAGACGGTCTTTGGCGATGTCGGCGTCGAGAAGGTCTTTCCCGGGTTGTCGGCGGAGACGATGCCCGATCACTTCGGACTCGCCAAAGGCAGCTTCTTCGACACCGCGACGATGCATCTAATCGCGACCAGCACGCTCGACCATCTGCGCGCATTGCGCAATGGCGAGGGCAATCACGATCCGCGCCGCTTCCGCGCCAACATTTACGTGCGCACTGAACCGGGTTCCGCGGCCTTCGTCGAAGATCAATGGGTGGGCGGCGTGCTGCAAGTGGGCGCCAACGTGCGCATCGCCTCGATCAAACCGGCGCTGCGCTGCGTGATGACGACCCATCCGCAGGAGGATCTGCCGCGCGATCTCGGAATCCTGCGTACGATCGCGATGAATCATCAAGCAAACCTCGGCGTATTCGCGGATATCGAAGCAGGCGGTACAGTGCGCGTCGGCGACCGGGTATTGCTGGAGAAGTAGCCGCGAATATCGCCGCACCTGACTCCGGCCACGTGAAGTGGCACAATGGGCGTACCGATGCGAGCGAGCCTCGAATTCAATTTGCCTGCGAGAATCGCCAGGAGGGGGAAGTGGTTCATCTCGTCGTGCCCGCTTCTGGATGTTCATTCCCAAGGCCATAGCCGTAGCGAAGCGCAGCGCAATCTTGTCGATGCGTTGGCCTCGTTCCTCACCAGTTGCTACGAACGCCGAACCTTGAATATCGTTTTGCGCGACGCTGGGTTTGAACCCACCTCGCGGCCAGGTTTGTTGCGGATACTGCTCTTGCCAATCCGCGTCGCACTCGCCTAAAGAACACTGAGGATGCGCACCCGTCGCACAAGGTTGCGCGCCTCGGAGGTGCCGCAATGCCGCTTGATCCCGTCGTCAAGGCGATGCTCGCTCAGATGGCTGCTTCCGGGGCGCCGCCGCTCAGCGGGCTGCCTCCGGTGCAGGCGCGGGAGAGCTTCAACACCATGATCGCCGCGATGCGCACCACGACCACGCCGGTCGCGCGATGCGAAGATCGCACGATTCCAGGTCCGGCAGGCGAGATTGCGGTGCGCGTTTATACACCGGAGGGCAGCGGTCCGTTTCCGGTGCTGGTCTTCTTCCACGGCGGCGGCTGGGTGCTCGGCAATCTCGACAGTCACGACGAGACCTGCCGCATCATCGCCAACGCGGCTGGCGCGCTTACGATCGCGGTCGACTATCGGCTCGCTCCCGAGCACAAATTCCCGGCTGCCGCTGAGGACTGCTATGCCGCCGCGAAGTGGGCGGCGGAGAATGCTTCCTCGCTGGGCGGCGACGGCGGGCGTCTGGCGGTCGGCGGCGACAGCGCCGGCGGCAATCTGAGCGCGGCGGTGGCGCAGATGGCGCGCGATCGCGGCGGACCGCACCTGTGTCATCAGCTGCTACTGTATCCCGCGATCGATCCGGCCTGCGACACGCGCTCGCAGAAGGCGCTGGCGGAAGGCTACCTGCTATCGCGCGCCGACATGTTCTGGTTCTGGAACCATTACCTGCGGGGCGATCAGGACCGCGCCAATCCGTATGCGAATCCGGCCCGCGCCCAGAACTTCCGCGGCCTCGCACCTGCCACGGTGATCACGGCGGAATTCGATCCGCTGCGCGATGAGGGCGAGGCCTACGCCGCCCGGATGCGCGAGGCGGGCGTGCCGCTGGTCTGCACGCGTTACGACGGGGTGATCCACGGGTTTTTCGGGATGAGCGCGGTACTGGAGCAGGCCCGTCAGGCCGTGGCGCAAGCCGCCGATCGGCTGCGCGAATCGTTCAAGGCATAGACCATCGCATCGCGCTCTCGCGAAGGGTCGATCCGATGCAGTTCGCGACCGGCCTGGTTCGCCGACGCTGAAGGTCTCCTCGCTGCGCCCGTCAGCGCATGCCGAACAACCCGTGCAGCCGGGTGCGCACCAGCGCGTAGAGTTTCTGCCATCGCGTAGCAGGCGGCGCCGGCTTTGCCTCGGTCGAAGGATGCTTTTTCGAGGCCGCCTGCTTCTTTGGGCTGGGCGCGTGTGGCGCGCCATGCACCACCGATGCGGCGTCATCGCTATCCGCCTCAGCCAGTGTCTCGGGCTGCTCGCCGCGATTGAGCCAGGCGTTGCGCTGGGTCTGTCCTTCGCGTGTGAACTCGCTAAGTTTCCAGCTCCCGGCGAATGCGATCGTTGTACCGTTGGTCCAGTTCCAGCGTGCGCTCGCCATGTCGGGATAGTCGCAATAAGTGCAACTGTCAGGCTCGCCGAAGCGCGCGGTCGTATTCTCCAGCCACAAGCGCGCAATGGAGTTGCTCATCAGGACTTCACCGCCGACCAGGCGGCCATCAAAGAAGCAGAATGCCGCGGGTGAGGGCGCTCCGATAGTCTTGAGCGACGGGACCATCCAGACTTGGTAGTGCGAATCGCTGTCGGGGTTGCGCTTGGCTTCAGGATAGATCGCACGAACCTGCGCGAGCGTGGATCCGATCGCCACGCCTGCGAAGTCAGTGGGCGGCGCGCTGCCGGCCGCTTGGCCGATTGCGCACCATATGAGAACCGCGAGAAGAGCCGCATGCGCAATGCGCATGGCGCGATGGTATCAGGACAGCCTTCGACGGCCGAACCGATGGCGGGCTGAACGGCCGAAAGTACGCGATGTGCTAGGCTGATCGCTCCGATGAGCGCCAACCGCGCGATCTTTTGCTCGCCGCGAGCCGCCGAGCGGATCGCCGCCGCCCGTGCATGGCTGCGCGCGATGCCCGCCTCGGCGGAGTTGCTGATCGTCGCACCCAGCATCGAGGCGGCTGACGATCTCGTGCGCCCGCTGGCGTTCGAGCGCGGCGCGCTCTTCGGCGTACATCGCGTCACCTTCAACCTGTTGATCGGATTGCTCGCGGAGCAAGAGCTTGCCAAGGCGGGCATCGTACCCGTCAGTGGACTCGCGGCCGAGGCGGTGGCAGCGCGCGCGATCCACAAGCTTGCCGCCGCCGATCGTATCGGCTATTTCGCGCCGGTCGCCGACCGACCCGGATTCCCGTCCTCGGTGGCGCGAACTATTGGCGAGCTCCGGCTCAACCGCGTCGCGCCAGAGGACTTCGAGCGGCTGGAGCGGGCGAACGAGAAGCGGCGCGCAGGCCCGCTGGCCGCGATGCGTGCGCAATTCGAGGCGGAATTGCATGAGGCCCGGCTTATTGATCGTGCCGGCACGATCGACGTGGCGATCGCGGCCGCGGGACGCAGTCCGGCGCCGCGTCAGGTCGGGCTGCCCACGCTGATTATGGATCTCGCGCTGGAGAGCGTGGCGGAGCGCGATCTGATTGCGGCGATCGCCTCGCGCGCGGCGGATGTGTTCGCGACGGTCGCCGAGGGCGAGCTTCGTACCGCGGAGTTGCTCGAAGCGGCCCTGAACAAGAAGATCGATCGCACGGGCACGCAAGCTGCGCCGTCTAATTCGCTCGCACGTCTGCAATGCCACTTGTTTGCCGGCACCGCTCCGGAGCCAGCGCCGCTCGACGATACCGTCAAGGTGATGTCGGCGCCGGGTGAGTCCCGTGAGTGCGTGGAGATCGTCCGCGAGATTCACGCGCAGTCGCACCGCGGCGTGCCGTTTGACCGGATGGCGATTTTGCTCCATCAGCCGGCGCACTATCTGCCCCATCTGGAGGAAGCGTTGCATCGCGGCGCGGTTCCGGCCTGGTTTGCACGCGGCGCGGCGCGCCCGGATCCGGGCGGCCGCGCGATGCTGGTGCTGCTGGCGTGCGCCGCCGAGAAGTTCTCGGCGCGGCGCTGGGCGGAGTATCTCTCGCTCGCGCAAGTCCCTGATCATGCGCTCCAAGAGCAGCCAGGCGGTGAATCGCGTTTCGTTCCGCCCGAACTGGAGTTCGGTCGCGCACCTTTCGAAACCGGCGCGGCCACGGTGCATCGGCTCGCCGAAGTGCCGCTGCCGGCCGATCCGGTGCCTGTCATCGAGGGTATGTTGCGTGCGCCGTGGCGATGGGAACAGACCATCGTCGAAGCATCTGTGATCGGCAGCGAAGCGCGCTGGGCGCGCCGGCTCGATGGGTTGCGCAACGAACTGCGCCGCAAGCGCTCCGAACTCGCCGACGACGAGCTACGCGCCGCCATGATCGATCGCCAGATCCTCGACCTCGATCATCTGCGCGAAGTAGCCATCCCCCAGATCGCGGCGCTCGCAGCCCTGCCCAAAGCGGCAAAATGGAGCGAATGGCTGCGCGATCTGCGCGCGCTCGCCGAACTGGCGATTCGCAACAGTGATGCGGTAGTCGGTGCGCTCGCCGAGCTCGAGCCAATGGCCCCGGTTGGCCCGGTGGAGCTCGACGAGGTGCGCCAGATTCTCGCCGGACGGCTTGGGGAGCTATCGCCGCGCCCTCAGCGCCGCCGCTATGGGGCGGTCTTCGTCGGCTCTGCGGCGGCCGCACGCGGCCTCGAGTTCGAGGTGGTATTCGTGCCGTCGCTGGCCGAGAAGCTCTTTCCGCGCAAGCTGATCGAGGATCCGATTCTGCCCGACGCTGCTCGCCGCGCGCTCGGCCGCGGCTTAGCGACCCAGACAGAGCGTTTTGCCGCCGAACGAATGGCATTGCGGCTCGCAATTGGCGCGGCGAGCGCACGAGTATTCGTGTCCTACCCGCGCATCGATATCGAGCAGGATCGTCCGCGTCCGCGTGTGCCGTCATTTTATGCGCTGGAAGTCTTGCGCGCCGCCGAAGGCCGTTTGCCGGGCTTCGAAGAACTTCGCCAGCGTGCCGCTTCGGTGCGCGATCTGCGCCTTGGATGGCCGGCGCCCGCGCACGCGGAGGACGCGATCGACGAAGCGGAGTACGACCTCGCCGTGCTTGAGAAGCTGGTCGATCAGGATCCGCAGGCGACCATCGGCACCGCCAACTATCTGCTCGGCGCCAACGAACACCTCGCGCGCGCATTGCGAACGCGGGCGCGCCGCTGGATCAAACGCTGGACACCGGCTGATGGATTGGTCGATCCCGATTCGCTTGGGCGCGCGGCGCTCGCCGCTCATCAGTTCGACGCGCGATCATTTTCGCCCACCGCGCTGCAGCATTTCGCCGCCTGCCCATACCGCTTCTTCCTGCAAGCGATTCATCGCCTCGAGCCGCGCGAAGCGCCCGAAGCGCTTGAGGCCATCGATCCGCTAACTCGCGGCGCGATGTTTCATGAAATCCAGTTCGAACTGCTGAGCGAACTGCGGGCCGCCGGGATGCTGCCGGTCGCGGCGCAGAACCTCGCCGATGCGCTGGCGCGCGCTGAGCGCGTTCTCGAACGAATCGCGGCGAAGTACGAGGACGAACTCGCTCCGGCCATCAAACGGGTGTGGGACGAGGGCATCGCGCTGATCCGCGCCGACCTGCGCGAATGGCTCAGGCGTTCGGTCGAAGAAGCCCATGGCTGGATTCCCGAACGCTTCGAACTCGCCTTCGGGCTGACCGATCGTGAACAGGCCGATCCCGCCAGCAGTGCGCAGCCGGTTGACGTTGCTGGCGGGCTCCGGCTGCGCGGCGCGATCGACCTGATTGAGCGGCGGGGCGGCGCGCTGCGCGTCACCGATCATAAGACTGGCAAGGCCAGCGCGCCCAAACAGGTCGTGGTCGGAAAAGGCGAAGTGCTCCAGCCGCTGCTGTATGCCCTCGCGGCCGAAGCAATGCTCGGCGAGCCGGTCGAATCGGGGCGGCTCTACTACTGCAGTTCGACCGGCGGCTACGAGGAACGCGTGGTGCCGCTCGATGACCAGACCCGCGACGCGATTGGCCGGGTCATCGCTACGGTGGGTGATGCGCTGCGCGGCGGCTTCATGCCGGCGGCGCCGGCGCAGGACAAGTGCCGCTTCTGCGACTACCTCGCGGTATGCGGACCGCGCGAGGAGATGCGCGTGCGCGGCAAGCCCGAGGCACGCCTGGCCGACCTCAAGCGGCTGCGGGCGATGCCATGACGCTCGCCGATCAGGCGGCGCGCGACCGCATTGTCGGCGACCTCGACTCGACGCTGGTTATCGAGGCGGCGGCCGGCACGGGCAAGACCACCGCGCTCACCCGCCGCATCGTCGCGCTCATAAAGTCGGGCCGCACGACGCTTGAGCACGTCGTCGCCGTCACCTTCACCGACAAGGCGGGAGGCGAACTGAAGCTGCGGCTGCGCGAGGAGATCGAGCGCGCGCGGCTGGCCGAGGGCGTCGCGCCGGAAGTTCGCGGCCGGCTCGAAAAGGCGCTTGGCGATCTCGAACTCGCGCGCATTGGGACAATCCATGCGTTCTGCGGCGATGTGCTCCACGAGCGGCCGGTCGAGGCGCGTGTCGATCCGCGCTTCGAGGTCGCGGCGCGTGAAGTCGCTGATGGCCTGCTCGCGCGCGCCTTCGATCGATGGTTCGAGGAGTCGTTGGCTGCGCCGGGTGAAGGCGTGCGGCGCATCCTCAGCCGGCGCGACTACGACGAGAACATGGGCCCGCGCGAAATTCTCCGCCGTGCTGCGCGAGAGCTCTGCGAATGGCGCGATTTTCCGGCCCCGTGGCGGCGCGACGAGTTCAACCGCGAAGCGGCAATCGACGCTCTGATGGGCGGGTTCGAAGAACTCGGCGCGCTGACTCCGCCCGGCGAACCGCACGACTACCTTGCCCGGTCATTGCAGGAGATCCAGCGCTTCGCGCTTGAGGCGAAGCGCCTGGAGGCGGTACGCGAGCGCGGCCGCGACTATGACGTCCTGGAAGCGGGCTTGTGCGATCTGTTGCGGCCACGCCGCGGCGGCATCTGGCGATGGATGGGCCGGCGCAACCAGAAGTTGGGCGAGCTGACGCGCGACCAGGTCATCGAGCGTCGCAACGCGCTGCACCAGCGCCTGGAGCGCTTCCGAATCGATGCGCAGGCCGATCTTGCCGCGATCCTGCGCGCCGAGTTGTGGCCGGTGATAGAGCGCTATCAGCAACTCAAACTTCAGGCCGGCGTGCTCGATTTCATGGACCTGCTGCTGACGACGCGCGACCTGATCCGCGGCGACGAGACAGTGCGCAGCGAGCTGCAGGAGCGCTTCTCGCATATCTTCATCGATGAATTCCAGGACACCGATCCGTTGCAAGCTGAGATCCTGATGCTGCTCGCGGCCGACGATCCATTAGTCAGCGACTGGCGGATGGTGCGGCCGCGCCCCGGCAAGCTGTTCATCGTCGGCGACCCCAAGCAATCCATCTACCGCTTCCGGCGCGCGGATGTCGCGCTGTATCAGGAAACCAAGCAGCGCCTGCTGGCGGCGGGCGCCGCACTGGAACATCTGACGGTGAGCTTTCGCGCGACGCCGCGCCTGCAACACTTCGTCAATGCGGCGTTCGGGCCGCTGATGGTCGAGTCGCCGACACAGGCGGCCTATGCGCCGCTCAACCAATGGCGCGCGGGCGACGATTCCCAACCCGCGATCATCGCGCTGCCGGTGCCCGCGCCGTACTCCGATTGGAGCGATCGCGCGCAGATCACCAGGCGCCAGATCGACTTGTCATTGCCCGATGCGGTCGGCGCCTTGGTGGATTGGCTCGTGCGGCATAGCGGATGGCAGGTGACCGAGCGAGACAATGATGGCGCGCCGCGGCCGGTTGCCTCGCGGCACATATGCATCCTGTTCCGTCGCTTCAACGCCTTCCGAAAGGACGTCACGCGCGATTACGTGCGTGCGCTGGAAGCCCGCCACATTCCGCACGTGCTGGTCGGCGGCAGTTCCTTCCACGAGCGCGAAGAGGTGATGGCGATTCGGTCGGCGCTGACGGCGATCGAATGGCCCGACGCCCAGCTCGCGGTATTCGCCACGCTGCGCGGCCCGATCTTCGCGCTGTCGGACTCCAGCCTGCTCGCCTTTCGTCATCACGCCGGCACGCTTCATCCGTTCCGGCGTGTCCCGGACGACTTGCCCGAGGCACTCGGCGAGGTGGCCCGCGCTCTGGGTGTATTGCGCGATCTGCACCGCGGACGCAACCGCTGCGCGATCGCCGATACCATCGCGCGGCTGCTTGCCGCGACGCGCGCCCATGCCGGCTTTGCGATGTGGCCCACCGGCGAGCAGGCGCTTGCCAACATCGCGCGCGTGATGGACGAGGCGCGCCGCTATGAATCGCACGGCGCCGTCACTTCGTTTCGCGGCTTCGTCGACTATCTGGAGGACAAGGCCGAGAACGGCGAGGCCGGTGAGGCGCCGGTGGTCGAGGAAGGAACCGAGGGTGTGCGTTTGATGACCGTGCATGGAGCCAAGGGACTCGAATTCCCGGTCGTGATTCTGGCCGACATCACGCGCAACGAAACCGCCAGCGAGGCGCAGCGCTTCGTCGATCCCGCATGCGGCTTGAGCGCATTCCGGCTGGCAGGATGCGCCCCGCGCGAGTTGCTCGATCACAACGACGATGAGTTGCGCCGCGATGCGGAGGAAGCCGCGCGCGTGATCTACGTCGCGACCACCCGTGCGCGCGATCTGCTGGTCGTGCCGGTGATCGGCGAGCAGCCCTGGGATGGATGGCTTGGCAAGCTCAACGATGTGCTCTATCCCGATGTGAAGCAGCGCCGCACGCCGCTCGATGTCCATCCCGCCGGATGCCCGCAGTTTGGCGATGACAGCGTCGCGACGCGTCCGCCGCTGGCGCCCGGCAAGGCCGCGACGGTAGCGCCAGGGTTATATCAGCCTGCGCGCGGCGACCATCGGGTCGTCTGGTGGGACCCGAACGTGCTCCGGCTCGATGTCGCGGAGACGATGGGCCTGCGCCAGTCGCGGCTGCTCGAAGTCGATGAGAGCGGCCAGATCTCCCGTCGCGGGATCGAAGAACATAGCGCATGGAGCGAGCGGCGCACCACGATGATCGCGGCTGGGATTGCGCCAAGCATGCGTGTCGCAGCCGCGACGGAGCTCGCCGTTGCACGCCCCGGGCTCGCGGCCGATCTGCTGGCGCATCTAGAGATCGAGGAGGTCGCGCGCGACTCCAGCCGCCCGCACGGTCCGCGCTTCGGCACGCTGCTGCATGCGGTGATGCTGGCGGCGCCGTTCGCGGCCGATAGCGACGCGCTGGCGCGCATCGCGGCCTATCAGGGCCGGATGCTCGGCGTGGTCGCCGATGAAATCAATGCCGCGGCGCTGGCGGCCGAGCGCGCACTGGCCTCGCGGGTGATGAAACTTGCGGCGGCAGCAACTGAGTGCAGGCGCGAATCGTCGGTGATCGTGCGGCTGGAAGACGGAACACTGGTCGAAGGCATCGCCGATCTGGTCTTCGCGGAGCCCGACGGTGCGGCAAGGAAATGGACCGTGGTCGACTTCAAGACCGATATCGAGATCGCCGGCCGCCTCAATGAGTATCGCGCACAGCTGGCGCTGTATATTCGCGGCGTGATGGCGAGCACGGGCGAGCAGGCGCGGGGTGTGCTGCTGTGGACCTGAGCGGTTGCCTTGCATGCGTCCAGGGCATTAAATCGCCCCATCAGCGCCGCGGCTTGGTACCAGCAGCATGCAGGAGGATCGTGAATCATGGCTAGTCAGTCGCTCAATGTAGTCTACGGCGAACGCGCATCAAAATCCGTCGATGCCGAAGTGCGCGGTGACGCGCTGTGGATTGCCGCGGCCGACTTCGAGCGCGTCAGCGGATGGGCGCTCAAGCCAGAGGGCTTCTGCCGCGGGGAAACTTGCGTGCCGGTCCCTGCAGCGCGCAAGGACGATTTTATCGCTGGCAACCGCTACAACCTTGCCGCCCTGGCGCGGATGCTCGGTCAGCCGATCGTGCGAGCCGATGCGCAAAATGTCTGGTGCGTCGGCGAGGCCGCTGCCGAGCGCAAGCGTGCGCTGACTTCGTTGCAGGCGCCTGATTTCACACTGCCCGACTTGAGCGGCACGATGCATTCGCTCTCGCAGCATCGCGGCAAGAAGGTGATGCTCGCATCATGGGCCTCATGGTGAGGATGCCGCATGGACCTGCCAGTCTGGCAGGCACTATACGAAGAGCTGCGCGGCAAAGGATTCGTCGTGATCACGCTGGCCTTCGACAGCGCGGGCGCGCCGGCCGCTGAACCATGGATCAAAGCCGCGAACCCGACTTATCCGTGCCTGATCGATCGGCGGCACATCGTCGCGGAACTGTATGACATGGTGAACGTACCGACTGCGGTGTGGATCAATGAGGAAGGCCGCATCGTGCGGCCGAGCGAACCCGCCGGAGTCACCGACGCGTTCCGCACGATGGATCACAAGAATTTCTCGATGCCGCCCGAGGCGATGGCCGAGCTGATGAACGTGCGCAAGGCCTATCAGGATGCCATCCGCGATTGGGTGAGCAACGGCGCCTCGAGCAAATTCGCACTGTCCGAGAGCGAAGTGTTGCGCCGGATGCATACGCCCAACGACGATCACGTGCGTGCTGCTGCCAACTTCCGGCTCGGCGAATATCTGGCGGAGCAGGGACATTTGCCCGAAGCGCTGCCCTATTTCGAAGAGGCGAAGCGGCTGCGCCCGGAGAGTTGGAGCTACAAGCGGCAGGCGTGGGCGCTCGAAGATCCGATGAAGCCCGGCGGCCCCGAGTTCTGGGCGGCGGTTGACGGACTTGGCAAGGGCCGCTACTACCCGAAGCTCGAGGACATTTGAAAGCTCAGTGAGCGCGCCGCGCACGCCGAATGATACGCTGCTAGTCGCGGGCTACGGATCGCTGTTGAGCGGCTACGGTTTGCTGGCGATTCGGCGTGGCGGAGGCAGCGAACTGGTGGCGCGCGACGCCTTTCCGCTCGCGCTGCGAAACGCGCGCCGCGGGCTTGCCAAGCCTTCCAGCCACGGCGAGTACCTCGCGATGGACATTGAACCGATAGATCGCAATGCGCCGATCGCGGGCCGCATGGAGGCTCGCAGCGGTCCCGGCGAGATTGGCGCGCTGGGCCTCGAGTTTGATCGACGCTGGGCCGAGCGCATCGCGCGCCGCGAGGAATATGATCCCGGCAGGTTTGTTCAGCTCATTGGGATCGCCGATCGGGCGGGACAGCCGCTGGGTGAATTCCTGCTGGCGATCGCGCGAGGTACGCGCTTCGACCTGCTCGAGTACCGGCGCGCGTTGTTCGCGATGCTCGGTTACAGTTCGCCCGGGTACATCTTTCATCCGCTACCGCTGGACGACGGCCGTGTGGCAATCATCGCGATCGGCTCGGGCTTCGATGGCAGCGGCGATCCGAATCTGCGATCGCGGCGCCACGAGGCCGGGATGGATCGTTTGCTGGGTCTGCCCGAAGCACTCGCGTTAGGCTCGCTGCCGATCGATCGCGAGGGGCAGCTCGGCTACTTCGCCGAATGCATGCTCGCTGCGATCCATGGGATCGAAGTGGACGATCTCGCCGGCACGCTGGATGGCGACGTCGAATGCCGGCGCGCGCTCGCGAAATGGGTGGACGCCGCCGCCGCTGAGGAGCGGGCGCGCTTTCTCAAGGCGACCTCGCTGGACCCGGCCCGCTATGCCCAGCGCTTTGGCGCGGCCGGCGGCGCCAGCCTGATCGCGCGACTGACGGACCCATCGCCCGGCCAAGGACACCGAAGTCGGTGAGCGCCAGATTCTCGGTCCACGTCGCGAAGGAGAACCTGAAGTTCTCGGCCGCGCATTTCATCGCCTACCCAGGGTTCCGCGAACCGTTGCATGGCCACAACTATCAGGTGGGGGTGCGTGTGGAAGGCAAGCTCTCCGCCAGCGGCTACGTGCTGGACTTCGGGCTAATAAAGCAGCTCGTCAAGGAGATCGCCGATCGGCTCGACGAGCGCACGCTGATTCCCGACCAGAGCGATTGCCTGAAGATCGAGCGTCGCGACGACAACACGATTCGGGTTCGCTACGAGGATGATGAGTTTGTCTTTCCCGCCGCCGACGTTTGTTTGCTGCCAATCGTCCACAGCTCCGCCGAAGAGCTGGCGCGGTTCATCTGGGGCGAGCTTCGCGATGCGCTCGATGCTCGCGCCGCGCTTGGCCAGATCGTATCAATCGAGATTTCAGTGGCGGAGGGGCCGGGGCAAGCCGCAGTCTACAGCGACGCGGTGCGCGCGCGATAAGGCGCCACAAAACCAGGCGGGCGCGGCGAGTGATGCTCGCCGCGCCCGCACGCAGTCTTCAAGCCAGATCGCGCCGCGTTACTGCGGCATATCGTTGTCCTTCTTTGCTTCCTTCAACGTGATCGCCTGGATACCGGCGGCCGCATTGAGCCCCTGCTCGCCGGAGATACTCAACGGCTGCAGAGTGATCGAATGGTTGAAGCCGCCAACCAGCAGACTCACGCCCGCGCCTCCGCCGACCGCGACTTGAGCCGTCGCGCCGCCGTAGGTGCCAACCAGATTGCCAGCGCCGAAGTCATTGGTCGCCGTTACGACGGTCCAGAGGATGACCGACGCATAGTGGTACCCGATATCGGCGCCGAACTGAGTGACGTCCCCGGTATAGTTGTACTTCACGCCCTTTTGCGGTTCCCACACGCATTTCAGCTTGCGCGAAGAACCCAGCACGAAGCCCCATCCGCTCGCGACGTGGCAGGTCAGAAATCCGGCCTGTACGCCGGCCTTCGGAGCGCTGCCCGAGGGAGCCGGCGTCGCATCGGCGAGCGCCTGTGATGCAGTGAGCAGCCCGCACAGCAGTCCGGTTGCGATCCATCTCATCGTCCCTGATCTCATTCTGTTCCTCCTCTTCCTGTTCGCCTTGAAGTGCAGCGCAGACCCAGCATGGTTAACATCCAATGCCACGCAATTCCACCACTGAGTGGCTCAATCAGTATGCCTTGGCAAAGAAAGCGCGTTCAGACGCGTCTTCGCCACATACGAGACACTTGCCATGCGCCAAGTTCTGTCCATTGGGAATTGCGCGGCAGGTCGCTTTGGTCTCCTCACGGATACGCGTCTCGCATCGCGCGTTGCCGCACCAATAGATGTCGGCGAAGCCGCCGCCGCCTTCGCCCGCCATCTGCGCACGAAAATTGGCATAGCTGTCGAACTCGCGGGTGTTGGCCTCGCGCGAGGCGAGCGCTTGCGCGAACAGGCCACGCTGGATTTCGCTGAGCAGCCAGGTCAGTTTGATCGGCAGTTCGGCGAGCGCAACTTTGAGCTTGGCGTCGCGGCCGGCGATATCGCGCCGCGCGATCACGACCTGGCCTGCAGCGATATCGCGCGGACCGATCTCGATACGCGCCGGCACGCCGCGCATTTCCCAGTCGTTGAACTTGAACCCGGGTGTGACGCCTTCCCGATCATCCAGGTGCGTGCGAATCGATGCCTTCTCCAGCGACGCCATCACTTCACGCGCGGCCGCCAGCACCGATTCGCGCTCCTCTGGCTTGCGCCAAATTGGAACGATAACCGCCTGGATCGGCGCGACCGTAGGCGGGATACGCAGACCCTGATCGTCGCCATGCACCATCACCAGCGCGCCAAGCAATCGCGTCGAGACGCCCCAACTGGTCTGCCATACGTATTGCAGGTTGTTGGTCTCGTCGAGATAGCGGATCTCGAATGCCTTGGCGAAATTCTGGCCCAGGAAGTGGGAGGTGCCGCACTGCAATGCGCGCATGTCGCCCATCAGGCCTTCGATAGTGTAGGTCTCTTCGGCGCCCGGGAAGCGCTCGGCCGCGCTCTTGCGCCCCGCGATTAGGGGAATCGCAAGATAGTCCTCGACGAACGTGCGATAGACCTCGAGCATCCGCAGCGTCTCGGCCTCGGCCTCGGCGCGTGACGCGTGCGCGGTGTGGCCCTCCTGCCACAGGAACTCGGTGGTGCGCAGGAATAGCCGCGTGCGCATCTCCCATCGCACGACGTTGCACCACTGGTTGATCATCAATGGCAGGTCGCGATGCGACCTGATCCACTGCGCGAACATGTGATTGATGATGGTCTCGGAGGTCGGACGCACCACCAGCGGTTCTTCGAGTTCCTTGCCGCCGCCATGCGTGACGACAGCGACCTCCGGCGCGAAGCCCTCGACGTGCTTCGCCTCTTTGCTAAGGAAGCTTTGCGGGATGAAAAGCGGGAAGTAGGCGTTGCGCGCGCCGGTCTTCTTGATGCGCCGATCGAGCTCATCGCGCAGCGCCTCCCAGATCGCGAAGCCGTCGGGCCGGAACACGATACATCCGCGCACCGGCGAGTAGTCGGCCAGTTCGGCGCGCAGGATGATGTCGTTGTACCAAGCTGCGAAATCTTCGCTGCGCGGGGTTACCTTCTTTTCGTCCTTCTCCGCCATCTGCTTCCTTCCCGCCCCTCTATGTACGGTTCCTACTCCATCATAATCGCGGCGCGCGTGATGGCGACATCCTTCTGCCGGCCCAGCCATTCGGCCTGCGCGAACGCGTCGTTGATCTTGCCCAGCGGGAACTTGTGCGAGAGCACCTTGCCGAATGGATAGCGCTCGCGTGTACGTTCAAGCAGGTCGAGCGCCTTGGGAATCACCCACGGATCGTACATCACGACGCCGACGATCTTCTTGTTGCCCCACACCAGCACCGACGGATCGATCGCGACGGTCTGGCCCATCGAGATGTTGCCGATTTCGAGGTAGGTGCCGCCCATCCGCAGCATCATCAGCCCTTCCGGCACGACCGCGGGGAAGCCGACCAGCTCGGCCACCACGTCGGCGCCGCGGCCCTTGGTCAGTTCCATCACGCGCCCAATACGCTCGCCGTCGCTCTTGGCCTGCGTGATGTCGATTGTCGCATCCGCGCCGAACTGCTTGGCGAGCTCGAGGCGTGAGGCGACGCCGTCGATCGCGATAATCTGCCCCGCACCCATCTCACGCGCCACCGCGATCGCATTGAGGCCGAGTCCGCCAGCGCCTTGGATTACAATCGTGTCGTCGAAGCGCAGACCCGCTTGAGTAAGGCCATAGATTACCTGGCTGAGCGCACAGTTGACCGGCGCTACCATCTCGTCGGAGAGCGAGTCCGGCGTCTTGAAGACCAACATCCCGGGCTGCAGGTAGTAATATTCGGCGAAGGCGCCGCGGAAGTACGGAGGGTTCTTGATCGATCCTGCCATGTTGGCAAGCTTGTTCGGGCAGGCGGCGCGATGGCCGAGGAGGCATTGGTAACACTTCCCGCAAGGATTGAAGTAGCAATAGATGACGCGATCGCCTTCCTTGAGCGGACTGCCCAGGCTGTCGCTCGTCACACCGGCGCCGAGCTTGGCGATGCGGCCGGTCATCTCGTGACCGAAGATCGCGCCGTCGGGTGGGATCGGAATCGGCAAGTCGCCGCGCCAGATATGCAGGTCCGACCCGCAGATGTTGGCCATCGTAACCTTGATCAGAATCGCGCCAGGTCCGACCTCTGGGACCGGAAATTCCTGAATTTCATATGGCTGGCGAAAACCCTTGAGCACTGCGGCCTTGCCTTGCATCGCTGACTCCTCCCGTCGGGTTCGATATTAGTGATCTCGCACAGATCGCAGCTGCCGCAAAGCACAGCCAGTCGAAGCCGGATACGATACGGTCTCTGAGTGCTCGCGAAGGAGAGCTAGGATGATGAGAAATACCGCCCTCGGCTTGGCAGCGATCGCGGGCTTGTTAGTCACTGGGGCGCAGACCGTCGCCGCGCAGCCCATTCACGGTTTACAGACCGCTAGTCCCGGGGGCACGATCGAAGTCAGCGGCCGCGGCGAAGCGCGTGCGAATCCCGATCTCGCTTCGTTGAGTCTGGCGATCGAGACGCATGCCGCAACCGCGGAGCAATCAGCCAGCCAAAACGCCGAGCTGACGCAGAAGGTCGTCGCTGCGCTCAAGGCCAGGCTTGGCAACAAGGGCAAAATCTGGACTGGCGGCTATTCGCTCTATCCTGAATATTCGGGCGGGCCCGCGCAGGAGAAGCCCAAAGTCATCGGCTATCGCGCCGAGAATTCGATCAGCCTCGAGACAGGGTCGATCGACCTGGTCGGTTCGCTGATCGATGCCGCGATCGCCGCCGGCGCCAACCGCATCAATGCCCTGAGCTTCAGTCTCAAGGACGAGAGCCCCGCGCGCAACGAGGCGATCGCCAGAGCCTCGAAGGACGCACAGTTGCAGGCGCAGGCGTTGGCCGGCGCGCTCGGCGTGCGGCTGAAACGTGTGATCAATGCCTCGACCGGTGGCGAAGCGCATCCCGTACCGGTAATGGGCCGTATGCTGGCGACGATGGCGGTAAGTGCGCCGACGCCCGTGCAAGCCAACGAGGTCATCGTGCCGGCGATGGTCTATCTGACTTACGAGATCGATTGGTAGCGCCCATCAGATGAAGCTCGCCTGGTCGTCGCTGGCCGCATTCCTGGCGCATCATGCGTCTCTGCGTGCGGCGCCGGGACGCTCGGAAGCCGATCGGGCACTGCTGGTTGCGATGGATGAGGCGCTGGCCGCATTGCCGGCGGCCGAACGCGACGCACTCGATGCGCCGCCTGGCGCAACTAGCGGGGTGGCGCGGATACGCGAACGGGCGATGCGCCGGCTGCAGCGCGAACTCATCGCGCGCGGTATGCTGTCGGGCTGAGATCGATCGATGCTCTCCTACTTGATCCGCCGGATCATCTTTGGCGCGGCGGTGCTGATCGGAACCTCGCTCATCACTTTTGTGATTGCGTTCGTGGTGCCCGCGGATCCCGCGGTTACCATCGCTGGAGCGAAGGCCGACCCGCAGACACTGGCGATGATTCGCCAGCAACTCGGGCTCGGCGAGCCGATCTACATGCAGTATGCGCGCTATTTCGAACGCGCGGCGCGTGGCGATCTCGGCCGCTCATACATCCGGCGCGAGAGCGTGACGTCGCTGATCGCGGCGCGGCTGCCGGCCACGGCAATTCTCGCGCTCGCAGCGATGGCGGTATCGCTGTTGCTTGGCATACCGATGGGAATGATCGCGGCGGCCTACCGCGACGGTCCACTCGACAACGCGTTGCTGCTGCTGTCGCTTGCGCTGGTATCGATGCCGGTGTTCTGGCTCGGCACGATGTTGCTGATCGCGGGCGGGCTGTGGGCGCATAGCTTCCCGCTCGGCGGTTTCAACGGCGCGAGCAGCCTCGTGCTGCCGACATTGACGCTGGCGCTCGGTTCGGCCGGCTACTACTCGCGTATCCTGCACAACAACTTGGTCGATGTGATGCGCGAAGATTACGTCCGCACTGCGCGCAGCAAGGGACTTTCCGGAGCACAGGCGATGCTCCGCCACGCGATGGCCAACGCGCTGCTACCGCTGGTGACACTCGCCGGGCTCGACCTCGCCGGCCTGCTCTCGGGTGTCGTACTGACCGAGACGGTCTTCAACTGGCCGGGAATCGGGCGGCTCGCTTTCGAAGCGATCTTCAACCTCGATATCCCGCTGATCATGGGCACCGTGCTCTTCTCGGCCTTCCTGATCGTCATCTCTAATCTGCTGGTCGATTTGCTCTACGCATGGCTCGATCCGCGAATCCGGCTCGGCGAGGCCGGATGAACGGACGAGCGGGCGCGATGGAGCTGGCGGGCGGTGCGATGGTGGCGCTGCTGCTGGCGACCGCGATCTTCGCGCCGGCGATCGCCCCGCACGATCCGACCCGCGCCGTTGCCCAGACCTTCGGCGACCCCGGTCGTCCGAGCCTGGCCTTTCCATTGGGCACCGACGAGTTGGGCCGCGACGTGCTTTCTCGCATAATTTATGGCGCGCGCATCTCGCTAACCGTCGGCCTCGCCGCGATGATCGTGACGATGACGATCGGCGTGGCAATCGGACTCGGCGCGGGGTTCTTTGGCGGTGCGGTCGACTTCGCCCTGATGCGCTTCACCGACGTGATGCTTACGCTGCCGGGGTTGCTGCTCGCGATGGCGTTCGTCGCAGTTCTGCGGCCGAGCCTTTTGAGCATCTTGCTCGTGATCGGGCTGGTGTCATGGACGCAGATCGCGCGCGTGGTGCGGGCCGAAGCACTCTCGATGACGCAGCGCGATTTCGTTCTCGCAGCGCGTTCGCTTGGCGCATCATCATCGCGGCTGATAGTGCGCCATGTCCTGCCCAACGTGCTGCCGACCATCGTTGTGATGGCGGCGCTAAGCACCTCGGGAACCCTGCTGCTCGACGCCGGATTGAGTTTTCTGGGGCTCGGCGTTCCCCCACCGACGCCCAGCTGGGGCCGCATGATCGAGGAGGCCGGCGTCTACTTCCGCACCGCGCCGTGGCTGGCCGCATTCCCGGGTTTCGCGATTTTCTATGCGGTGCTCGGCTTCAACCTGCTCGGCTACGGCTTCCTGCGCCGGCGCGCGCGATGAACCGGGTCAGGCAATGGCCGCCAACCCTGATCGCCATCGCGCTTGCGGTGACGGTCGCCGGCGGATTCGGATGCGATCGCGCGGAACGGCCGCTGAGGCTCGCGCCCGGCGCGAAGATGCTCCGGCTGGCTTCCGAAGACGACGTGCCGACCCTCGATCCTGCGGCTGGCTACGATACCGCCTCGTGGCAGTTCGAGCAGATGATCTTCTCGACACTGGTGCGTTACGGTGATGCCAACGTTGATCTCGAACCTGATCTCGCAACCAGCTGGGAGAGCTCGCCCGACGGACGCAGCTTCACCTTCCACCTGCGCCGTGAAGTGCGCTTCACCAACGGACGCGCAGTTACCAGCGGAGACTTCCGCTATGCGATCGAGCGCGTGCTCGCCCCCGTGACACGCTCGAAGGGTGGCGAGTACTACCGCGGTATCGCAGGCGCAGCCGACTTCATGGCGGGCCGCGCCGCGCATCTGCGCGGAATCGAGACGCCTGACTCATTCACGATCAGTTTTCGCCTCGAAGCGCCCGACCCGCTGTTCGTCCATAAGCTCGCGATGCCGTTCGCGGCAGCCGTGCCCCGCGAAGTCGCCGCAAGATGGGGCGAAGACTTCTCGCGCCACGTCGTCGGCAGCGGCCCGTTCAAATTGCAGGAATGGATCGGCGGCCAGCGTATCGTGCTGGTGAAAAACCCCGATTACTACATCGCCGATGAGCCGCGATTGGACGCCGTCGTCGAGTTGATCGGCGTCAACCCCCAACTCGAATGGCTCAAGTTCGAGGCGCGCGAGATAGACGTCTCGACGATTCCGCCGGCTGAATTCCCATACGTGATGAAGACGCCGGCGCTCAAGGCGCTGACGATTCACAACGTCACCGTCACCACCAACTATCTCGGCATGAACTGCCAGATGCCGCCATTCAACGACGCGCGCGTGCGGCGCGCCTTCAACTATGCGATCGACAAGCGCAAGCTGGTCGCGTTGCTCAACGGCCGCGGGATCGTGGCGCGTGGCGTGCTGCCGCCGAGTCTGCCCGGCTTCAATCCGGGCCTCCACGGCTATCCGTACGATCCCGCGCGCGCGCACCGGATGCTCGAGGAGGCGGGTGTCGGTGATGGCCGGCTCAGCCCGCTACTTTGGACGCGCGCCGATCCGACGGCGCTGATGCTCGGGCAATCGATTCAGCAGGACCTCGATCTGGCCGGCGTTCACGCCGTGCTCAAGCCCGTCGCATGGGGGCCGCTGCTCGAAGCGATTCGCCAGCCGCATACCGTACCGCTGTTCATGCTGGCTTGGGAAGCCGACTTCCCCGACCCGGAGAACTTCCTCGATGTGCTGCTCTCGCGCAAGCAATGGGGTTCCAACAACGATACCTTCTATGACAACCCGCAGGTCGATGGGTTGCTCGCTGAGGCGGCGCCGGTCACAAATCTCGCGCAACGCTACGCGCTCTATCGCCAGGCCGAGCAAATCGTCGTCGCGGACGCGCCTTGGGTGTTCCTCTACAATCCGGTCAACTATGTGATCCGCCAGCCCTGGGTGCATGAATACGTGCTCAACCCGATGCGCCCGACCCGCTTCGAAAAGGTGTGGCTCTCGGATCATGCCGGCTAGCCAGCTTTTCGAGCATCCTCAACTTGGCTATGATAGCTATGTGAAGAAGGCCAAGATCGCGGAGCTTAAGAACAGCCTGTCCCGCTACCTCGCGTATGTGCGCACCGGCGGCAGTGTGCTCGTGCTGGATCGCGACACGCCGATCGCAGAGATCGTTCCCCTCAAGCGCTTAACGGCGAACGGGAAGAGACAAACGCGGCAGCGTGACGAGGAGCGAATTGCCGAGCTGGAACGCCGCGGCCTGATCCGGCGCGCCAAAGCTCGCGACCCCAGCTGGTGGAGAGGCATCAAGCCTGTCCGCATCAAAGGCGCGAGCGTCTTGCAGGCGCTCCTCGAAGAGCGGGAGAGCGGGTGGTGAGATTCTGGGACTCCTCGGCGCTGGTACCGCTCTTCTTCGTTGAGCCGGCTTCAGCTCGCGTGAAGGCGTGGCTGAAGGAAGACGCTGAAGTCGTGGTCTGGGCGCTGGCGAGGGTGGAGTTGCTCTCGGCGTTGGCCCGCCGGCGGCGAGAGCTGCCATTGATGATGAACGAGCTGAGAGCTGCGCGACGCCAGTTGCTCGCAGTGTATGAGCGATGGCTTGAAATCGCGGAACTCGACGCGGTCCGCCAGCACGCCGAGCGAATAGTTGAAACGCATCCCTTGAGGGCCGCCGATGCACTTCAGATCGGAGCGGCACTTGTCGCGGCGGCAGGCGACCCGTACTCGCTCGAATTCGTGACCTTCGATCGCCGGCTTGCCCAAGCTGCGGACCGCGAGGGCTTCCCCGTGCTCGGCGGTTAGCGCGTCCCGCCCGGCGGGCTCCGCGCGCGATTTCTCCAGTCTAGGAGGCCGGATGCGCCACCGCCGTCAATTCCCGGCTGGCGCGGCGGATGAAGCACAGACCTATCAGCCCGTTACAGAACATGAAGATGAAATGCGCAGCGAGGCTGTACGCCAGGATCCGTTCCGGCGGCGCGTTGTCAGCGAAGAACAGCAGCCACGCCGCCTGGCTCGTACCCAGATGGGCAACCGCGATTGGCAGCGCCGCCGCGAGGAACACGAGGGGCAAAAACAGAAACAGCTTCAGGAACGGCACGCTGATCGCAAACAGCGCCAGCGCGAAGTACTGGACGATCACCGAACCGAGGAAGCTCGGCGCCTTAATGGCGAGTACGATCAGGTAGTCCAGCGGATGCGCTTTGAGAAACGCCGTGGCCAGCCCACCCGCACGGCTGCGCTCGAGCCATGCGCGCAGCGCCGGACGGCGACGCGCAATTGCGAAGAGCGCGATAATCGCGGCCAGCACCAGCCATGCAATCACATACGCCACACGCAGCGCGGCCACGATTTGCGCCTGCGCGGGCGTCGTGGGCGTGTAGAACAAAACCCCGAGCGTCGAGAACATGAAGAGCTGATAGACCTCGAGCAGCGCAATAAACGCGA
>JBGPUE010000015.1:0-52592 GCA_041491005.1 Binataceae bacterium (SeqCode)
CGCGCGAGTGTCTTGGAGAACCCGATGATCGCGGCCTTGCATCCGGCGTAGACCGCCTCGCCCGTCGAGCCGACGCGGCCCGCGTCAGACGCGATCGAAACGATCTTGCCGCCGCCGCGCGCCTGCATCCGCGGCGCGACCGCTTTGCAGCAATTGAGCAGGCCGCGATAGTTGATCGCGATGATTTTCTCCCACGTCTCGGGCGTGCTCTCGACGAACGGCTCGACGCGATCCCAGCCGGCGTTGTTCACCAGAATGTCGATCGGCCCCAACTCGTTTTCGACGCGATCGGCAGCCGCGATCGCTTGTTCGAGGCTGGTGACATCGAGTGTAACCGCGATGGCCCGCGCATTGGTGGCCGACGCGATCTCTTTGGCCGTCTCGTTCGCGCGCTCGGCCTGGATATCCGCGATCGCGACCGCAGCGCCCTCGGCCGCAAGGCGCGCCGCGATCGCGCGCCCGATTCCCTGCGCCGCGCCGGTGACGATCGCGACCTTGCCGGCCAGCCGCGCCGTCAACTAACTGTCCATCCGCCGTCGATGATGAAGGGTGCGCCGGTGGCGAAAGTGCATTCGTCGCTGGCGAGGAACAGCGCCGTGCGCGCGATCTCCTCGGGCTCCGCCACCCGCCGAAAGACAGAGGTGCGCGCGTTGGCGCTCGCGTCTCCGCCGCCGGCCTCGGTGATCCGCTCGACCATCGGCGTGTTCACGACGCCGGGGCAGATGCAGTTGACGCGGACGTTGTAGCGGCCGTACTCCAGCGCCGCAACTCGCGTCAGCGCGATCACGCCAGCCTTCGCCGCGCAGTAGGCGGCCGCGCCCTTGACCGCGACTAATCCGGCAATCGACGCGGTGTTGATCACCGAGCCGCCGCCAGCCTTGATCATGTGTGGCAGGGCGTACTTCATCCCGAGCCACACGCCGCGCAGATTTATCGCGATCACGCGGTCGAATCCTTCTTCACTGAGCTGCGCGAGGAAATTGCCTTCGCCCTCGATGCCGGCGTTGTTGTAAACTACGTTCGGCACGCCGAGTTTCTCGACCGTTGCCGCGACCATCGCTTCGGCGTCCGCGCCTTTCGAAACATCCGCGCGGAATGCGAACGCGTGCCCGCCTTCCGCTTTGATTTTCTGCGCGGTCTCCTCAGCAGCGCGCTCGTTGACGTCAATCGCGGCGACCTTCGCGCCCTCGCGTGCGAACAATAGAGACGCGACCCGGCCCATCCCCGAACCGGCGCCAGTGATCAGTGCAATCTTGTTGGCAAGCCTCATCGATATTCTCCCTGCCCGTCGTTTGCGGAATTCCGAATGGCCGCCGAAAGATAGCGCATCCGGATGCTGCCGGGTTAGCGCGCCGAGTAGCCGGCGCTGGTGTAGCCGTCGGTGTTTCGTGTTATGCAGACTTCACAATCGTCGCGAAAGGCAGGAGACAACCATGTTTCGATTCGACGGCAAGTCAGGAATAGTCACGGGCGGCGGCTCGGGCATTGGGCGCGCGACCGCGATCGGGTTTGCGAAGCTCGGCGGATCAGTCGTCATCGCCGACATCAACGGCGACAACGCGAAGAGGGTCGTCGGCGAGATCACCTCCAGCGGCGGCAAGGCGCTCGCGATCGCGGCCGACGTGACCAAGGCTGCCGACCTCGACGCGATGATCGGGCTGGCGACCGGCAAGTTCGGCCGGCTCGACTTCATCCATAACAATGCCTTCGGCCTGCCGGGCGCGTCGGCGAGCACCGACGCAGCCGCGGGGCTCGCGAACCTTAGCGACGCGATCTGGAACCAGACCATCGCGGTGGGCCTGACCGCCGTCTTCACCTCGATGCGCAAGGTGATTCCGATTATGCGCTCGCAGGGCGGCGGCGCGATCGTCAACACCGCGTCGATTTCGGGACTGCGCGCGGATTACGGTATCGGCGCATACAACGCGGCCAAGGCGGGAGTGGTCAACCTGACGCGCGTCGCGGCGATCGAGTATGCGCGCTATGGCATCCGCTGCAACTGCATCTGCCCGGGTGCGATTCAGACGCCGCTGCTTCAGCCTGCACTCGAAATGCCAGGCTTCCGCGATCGAATCGAAGCGGGAATCCCGATGGGCCGGCTGGGCAAGCCGGAAGAGATGGCTAACGTCGTGCTGTTCCTCGCATCCGATGCGGCGTCATTCGTGACCGGCGCGGCATTCGTCGCGGACGGCGGCCAGACCGCCAAAACCGGCAGCCCGAGCTTCATGGCGGAGTAACGGTCTTCAGATGTCTTTCATGCCTCTCAAGTGCAGGCCAGGAAGGGGAGCGGCCGCGACTGCCCTCCCATTCAGGAGGTTGATCGGTCGCCGTCATCTCCGGATGAACGGATCCCCTCTTCATGCATCGTGGAGCAAAGGACTAGACTACATGTAGGAGGATGAGACAGATGGAAGGACTCTGGTCAGTAGCCTTCAGGTCGTCCGCTGGACGGGAGAGCTTCGGCGTTGTTGTGTTTCAGTCCGGGCGGGTCATGGGTGGAGATAGCGCCTTCTATTGGTTCGGAACTTATGTCGTAGAGGGAGATAGCATCAGAGCCTCGATCGAGGCTACGAACTTCTCAGGCTTGACGGAAACCGTCTTCGGGTTCAGCGCCCAGAAATTCTCCCTTGAAATATCTGGAGAGATTCCTCGGTCCGGAGGAATAATGAGAGCTAAGGGCAAGGTTGTCGGCTACCCCAATGCAGAATTGACCGTCACACTAACGAAGCGCGCCTGATCCTGTCGACCTGTGAGTGGGCTGGCAAGCGGTATTCTGATCGCGGTTGTCGGTGCGATCGCTGGTGCTATTGCCACTCGTTTCGCGGAGGCGCGAGCGAAGGTGGTGGTTGCTACGACGCACCAATTCTTGTTCTCACTGGGACCGAGCCGAGTCCTAACCAATGCGATAATCGTGCAGAATTTAGGCAGAAAGTCCGTTGATTGGATCGAGATAGTTCACCAGTGGAAACCTCCGCATTTTCAGCTGTGGCCGCCTCTCAACTATGTGGCGACGACCACTCCCGAGGGTCAGCACCTTATCCGGATCGAGTCGCTGGCAGCGAAGGAGTTCTTTTATTTGGAGTTCTTGACCGAGGCCAGCCAAGCCCCGCAGCTGCTATTTGTTCGTTCGCCGGTGGGCCACGCGCAGCCGATCCCGATACAGCTCCAGAGAATGTTCCCCCGCTGGGTCGGTTGGGTTCAGGGAACGGCGTGGGCAGGTGGGGCGGTATTTTGGTTGTACTGCGTCGCTTGGCTGGTGATGGCTCTTGTGAACTTGGCAAGGGGCGGGCGTTGAGCGAGCTACTGCCCTAAGTTGCTATCGTCACCGGAAGTCCCGCGATGCGGGGAGATGATCGCTGATGCGGATCGCCGCGAAACGGCGGCCCTTGATGCTGGTCACGCCGTCCTGCTTCTGCAGCACGCCTTCGACCATCAGCACCGCTGCGCTTTGCAGCACAACGCGATTGCGCTGAAACACGTCGGGCGTGACGATCGCGTTCGCGATGCCGGTTTCATCTTCGAGCGTCGCGAAGAAAAATCCCTTGGCCGTGCCCGGGCGCTGGCGCACGATCACCAGTCCCGCGATGCGCACCGTCGCGCCGTTTTTGGCCTCGGCCAGCTCCGATGCGCTCAGCACTCCGCGCGCGCGCAACTCGGACCTGATATGCGCAATCAGGTGGGGTCCGACCGTGATACCCGTCGAAACGTAATCGGCGCGAGTTTCCTCCAGCGCCGTCATGGCGGGCAGCGGCGACTCGCCGCGGCGCGGCTCGACGCCCGCGAACAGGCTCGATGTGTCGCGCTCGACTGCGGCCGCCTGCCATAGCGCTTCGCGCCGCGCCAAGCCGAATGCGCCGAGCGCCCCCGCATGCGCGAGCGTATCGAGTTCGCGCCGATTTGGACCAGCGCGTGCGGTGAAATCCGCGATCGACATGAACGGCGCCCGCGCGCGCTCGTGCTCGATGCGCTGGCCCGTCTCCTCGCGCAGCCCATAGATGTACTTGAGGCCGAGCTGGATCGCGAGCGGACGCTCATGATGACTCTCACCCCGACCCTCTCCCTGGTCAGGGCGAGGGGGAAGAAGGGAACTGGACGGCGGGTGAGAAGCATGAAGATGACGAACGTTCGCGGAAACAGGTGCTTGTTTTGTCATTCTGAGCGGAGGCTGCCGGAGCGAAGAATCGACGCGAAGCGATTCTCTGGCAAAATAATGATCTTTCCTTTCAATCGTGCACTTCCAGCCCGAGCGCGTCACATCGATCGGCATCACGATAACGCCGTGATGCTGCGCATCCTTGACCAGCGTCGCCGGATGGTAGAAACCCATCGGATAGCAATTGAGCATGGCAGCGAAGAACGCCGCTGCGTGATGGCATTTGAGATACGCCGACGCGTACGCGATCAATGCGAAGCTCGCCGCATGTGATTCCGGAAAACCATAGAGCGCGAACGATGTGATGCTGCGCACGATCTCGTCGGCGGCGCGGCCGATGATGCCCTTGCGCGCCATCCCCTCGCGCAGCCGATCCTCGATTTTCTCCATCCGCGCCATCGAACGCTTGAAGCCCATCGCGCGGCGCAGTTCCTCCGCCTCGCCGCCGCTGAAGCCTGCCGCCGTCATCGCGATGCGGAGCAGCTGCTCCTGGAACAGCGGTATGCCGAGTGTGCGGCGCAGGATCGGTTCGAGCGAGGGATGCAAATAGCCCACAGGCGCGCGGCCGTTGCGCCGATCGAGATACGGATGGACCATCTGGCCGACGATCGGGCCGGGGCGGATGATCGCGACCTCGACCACCAAGTCGTAGAAGGTGCGCGGCTTCATGCGCGGCAGCGTCGCCATCTGTGCGCGGCTCTCGACCTGGAAGACGCCGACCGTGTCGGCCTTGCGCAGCATCGCGTAAACGTCGGGATCGTCCGCCGGTAGATGGGCGAGGTCGATCGCGACGTTCTCATGCGTCTTGATTAGCGGGATCGCTTCTTCGAGTACCGCGAGCATCCCCAAGCCGAGCAGATCGACCTTGATAATCCCGAGGTCGGCGCAATCCTCCTTATCCCACTGGATCACGACCCGGCCCGGCATCGTCGCCGGTTCGAGCGGCACGACGTCATCGAGCGGCCCGGCCGCGATCACCATCCCGCCGCTATGCTGGCCGAGATGGCGCGGCAGGCTCTGAATCTGGCGCACGAGATCCACCAGCATCCGGATGCGCGGTGCGTCCGCATCGACGCCACCACCGCGCAGCAGCGCAGCGACGTCATCGTGCTGATCGCGGAACTCGAAGGTGCGATTGAGCTTGGCGAGCCGATCGACCTGTTCGAGCGAGAAGCCGAGCGCTTTGCCGACCTCGCGGATCGCGCTGCGCGTGCGATAGGTGATCACGTTGGCGGTCATCGCGGCGCCGCGTTCGCCATAGCGCCGATAGACGTATTGGATCGCCTTCTCGCGCTGATCGCCGCTGGGCAAGTCGATATCGATATCGGGCCATTCGCCGCGCTCCTCGGACAGGAAGCGCTCGAACAGCAGCTCCATCTTGACCGCGTCGACCGCCGTGATTCCCAGCGCGTAGCAGACGGCGCTGTTGGCGGCCGAGCCGCGCCCCTGCGCCATGATTGCGTTCTCGCGGCAGAACTCGACGATATCCCATACGATCAAGAAGTAGCCGGCGAGCTTGAGTTTCGCGATCATCGTGAGTTCATGTTCGAGTTGATTGCGCGTGCGCGTATCGATCGCGCCGCCCCATCGCTCGCGCGCGCCGGCCCAGGTCAGGATTCGTAGGTAGCTGTCGGGCGTCTCGCCCGGCGGCAGCGGATAGTCAGGAAAGCGGTAGCCGAGATCCTTGAGCGTGAAGTCGCAGCGATCGGCGATCGCGCGGGTCGCGGTGACCGCGCCCGGCAGGTCGCGAAACAACGATGCCATCTCGGCCGGCGGTTTGAGATAGCGCTCGTTGTTGACCCATAGCGCGCGGCCGGCGGCATCCAGTGTGGTCTTGAGCCGGATGCAAGTGAGCACGTCGAGCAGCGCGCGCTCGGCTCCGCTGTGGCAGATATCGTTACTCGCGACGACGGGAACGCGCGCGGCGTCCGCGAGCGCAGTGAGCTTGCGATTGAGCCGCTCCTCGCCGGCATCCAGATGGCGCTGGACATCGATGTGGAAATTGCCGCGCCCGAAGATCCTGCACAGCCGATCGCAAAGCGCGCGCGGATCCTCGCCGCGGATGAGCATCCGCGACAGCGGGCTATAAACGCCGCCGGCCAGGCAGATGAGGCCATGCCCGTATCGTCCGAGATCGTCGAGCGTGATCCGGCTCTCGCCCTTGGCCGGATACTTCGGCGCCTCACCCGCAGCTACTTCGGCCTCGTTGAGCACGCGCATCTTCGACGCGGTGATCATCCGGCACAGATTCCGATAGCGCTCGCGATCGGGGACCAGCACGTAGAGGCGGCTGTCGTCGTCGAGCGTCAGCTCGGCGCCGACCAGCGCCTTCACGCCAGCCTTGACCGCGGCGTGATAGAAGCGCGGCGCGCCGTATAGCCCGTCGCGATCGCCCAGCGCGATTGCGTCGTAGCCGAGCTCGGCGGCGCGCGCGACGAGATCCTCGGGGGCGGAGGCGCCTTCGAGGAAACTGAATGCGCTGCGCGCGCGTAATTCGATGTAATCGGAGCCGGTCATGCGATTCTCAGTGCCCGCTCGCACTTGGAGAGTGCAGGGTGAGGGCGTCTAGTCACGGATGTTGCCCTCACCCGTGCGATGAATTTGTGCAGCAAGTTCATCACCGGCCTCTCCCGGCTTGGGCCTTCGCCAAGGCTCAGGCGCGGGAGAGGCAAACCAAACGAATCCTTGCACGTCGCCATTACCGTGCACTCTCATCAGTCATACATCCCGTCGACGAACCACTGTGCCGAGTGCAAGTCGCAGTACATCCGGTAAACGCCGCCATCGCTGAGCGCGAGGTCATAGTAGTCGCGCGCAAACGATCCCGTTTCGCGCCCGCCGTTTCTCTCTGTGCTTATTTCCTCTCCGTAGGAAGTGGTTTCCGTTCTTGCCCCCTTCCAGAGAGAGGCCTCCGTTCTTACTCCCGCTCCTTTGAAGAGAGGGGGTTCCTTTCTTACTCCCTCTCCCTTCCAGGGAGAGGGTTGGGGTGAGGGTGAGATAGCCGCACTCATGCCACCGCGGGTCTTCCACCATTCGCCCTGCCGCCGCCACGGCCCTGCAATCGAAACCACGCGCGCCGCGATACTTAATCCGCGCACGAACTCGGGGATGCCGCGTGCGCAGAGCACCTCGACCTCCTGCGCCGGCCGGATCGCGCGCAGCACCATCGTGATCGCATGCTGCGCCGCGCCGTTAGTCGCGGCTGACGGTTTCGGCGGCGGCGGCGAGAAATTCTCGCGGCGGATCGCCTCGGGGCGATGCGAATTATCGGGCACCAATGCGCCTACCCGCTCGGGGTCGCATAACGCAGCCAGCCGCGCCAGCGTGGTATGCAACCGATCGGGCGCGGGCGCGGGCGGCAAAAACATATCGGCCTGCGCGGGACGCGGCGCGCGCGGTGAGATTGCGATACTGATCGCCTCGATCGCTGCGGCTGGTGGCATGGCCTCCAGAGCCAGCGTAATCAATGTGAGCAGCGAACGGACCTCATTGCTCGGCGCCGCCACAGCCACCCGCCGCTGATCGCGCCGGCGATCGGCGAGCTCCAGTGACAACAGGATGTCGCCGGCGACCATCCCGCGCAGCTCCAGCCGCGCGATGAGGCGTTCGAGCATCGCGCGCATCACAAAGCCCAGCGGTTCGAGCAGCTCGATTCCATATTCGAGCTCGATCTTCTCGGCGAACGATTCGGCCTGCGGGCGCGGCACGAGCGGCGACGACCTCTCGCCGCGCGCGACCCGCACCAGCTCGACGCCCCAGCTTCCCAGCCGCGTGCCGACCTCGCGCAAGTCAAGCCGCGCCAGCTCGCCCAGCCGGCGGATACCCCAGCGCGCGAGCGTCTGCTGGATCTCTGCGTTGATTTCGAGCAGGTCCAGCGGCAGCCAGCTCAGGAACTCACGCTCCATGCCGGATTGGATCACACGCCGCCCGCCGCATCGCGCCGCCAGATGCGCAACTTCCTTGCTGGCCGCGATTCCGATCGCGGCTTCCAGTCCGACCCGGCGCACGCGCCGCCACAGCTCGGCCGCAATTTCATCTTCTGCGCCGTGCAGCTTCGCCAGTCCGGCGAGATCCACAAACACCAGCCCGGGTGCGCTTTCCTCAACGATCGGCGAGAGCGATTCGGCGACATCGATTAACGCATCGGCGGCCGAGCGCTCGGCGGCGGGCGAATGCGGCACAACCGTGAGATCGGACACAATCGCCATCGCCTGCGCCGCAGTCATCCCCGGTCGCACACCCATCCGCGCCGCTGGTTGCGAGACGTAATCTAGTTCGGCGCGCGGACCCTGTGCGCGGCTGACCGCAAGCGGTTGCTCGCGCAGTTCAGGATTGGCGCGGACGGTTGCGGCGAGCGGAAAATCGGCGACCAGGATGCATGCGATTCGGCCCATCGGCGTGCTCGCGCATCAAAGCGCGCTCCGGATGAGTTCATGCTCGACGCGCATGTGATCCGAATCGATGGCGGGCGCGGGCGGCGCTTGCGTGAAATCGATCAGCGCATGCCATCGCGCTTGGGCGCCAACATGAGCGCCCGCGCCGAGCTTGTTGCGCGCGACGCGCGCCTCGATCACGAGGCCATCAAGCATCATCGCCGATGGCCTGACAGCATGAGGGATGCGTGGCACGGAGCGGGCGTTGAAGAGCGGATGGCCGGTGCTCAGCGTCAGGCTCAGCGCGGCGAAGGTGCCGCAAATGCTGCGCTCGGCCAGAATCAGCACCGATGCGCCGCTGCGCTCGGCCATGCGCGCGATCCGCAACGCCGCGCTGTTGGTGAGCATGCGCGCATCGGCGCCGAAATCGAGCACCACCAGGCCGAAGCCGCCCGCTTCGAGCACCATCTCGCCCGCGCGCAGGATGCGGTTGGTCCCGTCGCGATGACGCGAGCGCCAAGGCTCGGCGGCGGGCGCGCATGCGTGAATCCAGAGCACGCGCGACAACTCGACGCCGGCCGCCGCCATGCTGGCCGGGTCGAAGGCGCCACTGGAATCCACCCATGCGATCACCTCGCCGCGCTGCGATGCGCTGGCGGCGAAGGCGGCGGCGGTGGAGGTCTTGCCGGAGGTGAAGCGGCCGATTAGTTCGCTAATTCGGCCCCGTGCGATTCCGCCGCCAAGGAGGAGGTCTGCAGGTGCGAGATTGGCGGCTAGTCGGCGATCTTTGCGAGTCAGCTCACGTCCCTTAAAAACTCCTGAAATTTCAGTCAGTTGCGGTAATTTTATAGTTGTGGATAACTTGTTTTGTAAACAGTCTTGAATCGATTCTCCAGAAGCGATTTGAAGAGCCGCACCCACGCAGCTATTTTCGCTTTTCTTTCGTCTATGTCAAACGGAATTTCGCGGGCGCTTTTCCGTTCATACGAATGCCCAAGGCAAAGGCGGTCGAACGGAACGGGCCCCCCATACACAAAATCCCCGCAAGTACGGCTCCGAAAACCGATGAACAACAAAGATGGATGCCAAAAGGCCAAAGCAGAAGTTATATTTGGTGGGGATAATCCAGATGCCAGAGGCCGAGACCCATGAAACCGATACGAGCAACCCACAGCGCCACGAGTATCCAACCCGTAAGTCTGTGCTGGACCTTTTCACCTTTGTAGTACTCACTCTCACGATGGTCGGCGTTTTCTGGTACGCCTGTGAAGCTCATCGAACCAATGAGCTGACCGCTATAGGCGTTGAGAATGAAACGCGACCACTTGTTGCAGTGGCGTTGAACCCCGATTCTTTTTCGACCTTCGAATATTCCCAATCTGAGAAGAAGCGGCTGAGTCTTCATTTTACGGTCAACAACACTGGAAAAGCTGCCCACCTACGCGCTCATCAATAGTGCTGTTGTTTGGAAAAAAGACGACACCATACCTGCTTTGACCGAGCTTAAAAAATTCATGGAGCACGAACAGAGATTCGTTTTCTCCAACCAACCCCTTGAAACATTCGTGGCCAAAAGCCAAGTCCTGTCTGAAGGCGACATGCTCGACCTCAACAGCGGAGGAGGTGTTGCGTTTGCTGTCATCGAGGTCAAGTACGGTGAGCATTTGAGGTACAAGACGAGGGTTTGCGAACATTTCAAATTGATTCCGTCTGATCAGCCTACGAGGACTCCGCCCAAGCTCGATCAACTCTCGGCCTGTCCAGGCGACTACAACTATGCAAACTAGGATGATCCACCGGCCTGTCCGTAGGCCACGATAGGGGCGAATTATCCGTGGTGTCACATCCGGATAATCGCCCTGTCAATTGGAAAATTCTGGGATTCTTTCCCGGCGGACAGTGACGCTTACAGCAACCTGCCGAGTAGAAACGCCAGACTCGACCGCAAGCGGAGCTAGACGGCAAGCCGGACCTTGGCAACGCCGTTCGCGAAGCTCGCAATCCGGCTAGCGAGCGTTCGTTGCAAAACTGGCAGGCGCAGCATCGGCAGCCATAGCAGCGTCAGCATCGGCGCGCTCTGCGCGATTCGGGCCCACCATGTGTGGCCGAAGAGCAAACGAGGCGGCGCCTGCTGAAGCCGCTGAATCTCCGCCACCTCCGGCATCCGCTCCTCCATCACGCTCTCTGCTGCGCCATCAAGCTCCTCCAGCCCGGCGCCGCGCATCAATAGCGGACAGAGATGATTGGCAGCGACAATCGCATCGCGCAGCGCGATGTTGATCCCCTGGCCGCCGACCGGCGACATCGTATGCGCTGCGTCTCCGAGCAGCAGCAGGCCCGGGATGCTCCAGCGCGTAAGCCGGTTGCATGCGACGTCGAGCAGAAACGGATGGGTCAGCGATCCGCGATTCGCTCGCAGATGCTCCGCCAAGTCCGGCGAGACGTGCCGCGTCATGTCGCCAATCCATTCTTCGAATCCGCGATGGCGCAGTTCACCGAACGCGCCCTTGTCGATGATCCATCCAATCTGCAGCTTGTTGCCATGCGACGGGATGCACAGCACGGCGTGGCCGCGTCCGAGATAGACGCGCGCGGTTGCCGGCGGCATGAAGGCGGGGTAGGCGACTTTGCCCCACACCACGTCGAACGACTGCTGCGTGCTGATCTCATCGAGACGGGCGCGCTTGCGAATCACCGAAGCGCGCCCATCGGCGCCGATCACCAAATCGCCGCGCACTTCAAGCGAGCCGTCATGGCCGTCAGCATGCACACCCGCGACGCGGCCATCCTGCCAGATCAGATCGCGGACCGTGGCGCCCCGATGAAGCCGGAAGGAGGGAAAGCGCGCCGCCTCTTCGACCAGCATCTCGAGCATCGCGGGCTGCGAGACGACCCGCAGGCCGCTGATGGGCAGACCGGCCAGCTCGACGCGCGCCACACGGCGGGCTCCGCGGAACACCTCGAGTGCGGCAACGCCCGTGTAGGGCAGGGCATCGAGCCGCTCGCGCAGTCCCATCTGCGTGAGTACGTCGATGCCGCTGGGCATCAGCGCCTCGCCGCGGAATTCGCGCTCGAAGTCGGTCTGGCGTTCGAGAAGAGTGACGCCGATGCCCCGGCGCGCGAGCATGAATGCGAGTGCCGCTCCGGCCGGGCCGGCGCCAACGATCACAACCTGCGCCATCCTCGCAGCTCCCCCTCCCGGCAGTTCCTTGCCGCTGGATTAGCGGGCTGAATCAGACCTCGCGGTCGACCTGATCGGCGATCAACGCGGCAAGGCTATCGCGATAGAGCGAGGGCTTCAGCTGCGCGAGTATCGCACGGGCCCGGTCGATCTGCGTTCGCGCCATCGCGCGGGCGGTGCCGACGATCGCAGGGCTGCGCAGCAGCTCAAGCGCGCGCTCGAAGTTCGCGCCATCCAGTGCGATGCCGGCGCGGAACAGCCGGCCCAATTCCGGATCGCGTTCGAGGCCGATCACGACTGGCAGCGACGGGATTCCCGCGCGCAGATCCGATCCCACCGGCTTGCCGATTTTGTCCTCAGGCCCGATGACGTCCAGCAGATCGTCGATCATCTGAAAGGCGAGCCCGATCGAAGTTCCGAGCTCCGCCATCGCGCCGATGGTCGGCCCAGTGGCGCCGGCGAGATCCGAAGCCACGCGTCCGCCCGCTGCGAACAATGAAGCGGTCTTGCGATCGATCACCGCGAGATAATCCTTGAGGCTGACGCCCGCCCGATGGCGGAAGCGGCCCTCCATCACCTCGCCCTCGGTGAGCTGGATGCATGCCTGGGCGGCGACCCGCACCAGACGCTCGTCGAAGCGGCCGCACAACTCGAAGGCTCGCGAGAACAGATAGTCGCCGGCGACCAGCGTCGGTCCCAGCCCGAAGCGGGTGTAGGCCGACGGCTTGCCGCGGCGCAGCGTGCCGCTATCGATGATGTCGTCATGCAGCAGCGTGGCCGAATGGATCAATTCGAGCGCGATCGCCGCATCGATGGCGTCGTCGATCTTCGCGTCGCCGCCGCCCGCGGCGCGGTATACCAGCAGGATGAATATCGGCCGCAGGCGTTTGCCGCCGCCATCGATCAGGTAGTGGCAGATTTCTGCGATCAGGCCTTCGCGCGAATCGAGCAGGCCGAGCAGCTTGGCCTCGGCGGCCTGCAGGTCGGCTTCGATCACCTGTGCCGGCGCGCCGGCATGCGGCGGTGCAGGGGTGGCGATCTTGAGGGCTTTGCGGCTCTTCACAGGAGCAAGCTAGCGAAACAAATCAGCTTCGGCCGGCCTGATTAGGACTTTCGCGCTGGCCTCGCATGGCTCGTAGCGGTAGCCGCGCACCAGCACGGCGGGAATCGCCGCGGCTTTCTCCATCAACAGGCCCGCCGCGCATGCAAGCTCGTCGGCGATCGCCACCACCGTATGATGCAACTCGCGCCCGCCAAGGTCGTGCTGGCCGCGCAGATCGAGCATCGGATCGATGCCCGCGATACCAAGGCATACTTCGGTCAATCCGTCGCGCCACGGCCGGCCGAATGTGTCAGTGATCAGGATCGCGACCTCGACTCCGGCCATCGCGATCAGCTCCTTGCGAATTCGCGCGGCGGAAGCGTCGGGATCGACCGGCAACAGAATCGCCGTCTCGTCAGTGAGGCTGTTGGATTCATCGAGACCCGCGTTCGCGCATATCCATCCGGGCCCGGTTTCGACGATGATCACGCCGCGATCCATGCGCACGATGCGGTTGGTCTGGCGCAGCACCAGCTCGACCACGCGGGCATCTTTTTCCCAGCGCTCGGCGATTGTGCGCGCGATCTGCGAGGGTTCGACATCGCGCAGGCTGACCACACGTCCTTCCGACTTCGATACCACTTTCTGGCATATGACGACGATGTCGCCGCGTTCGAGCTTCAGACCATTGGAGTCGAGTGCATGCTTAATCAGCCGGGCGAGATTGTCGCCGGTCTTGATCATCGGGACGCCCTCGATCGCGGTGAGCGTTATCGGACGCAGCGCCATCGGATCAAAGCCTACACGTCCAGCGCTCGCAGGACCACCTTCGCCAGGCGCGCGGCGCGCGCGGGCGTAGCCATGATGGTGTCGGTGGCGATCGCGCGCATCCCCAACGCGCGGATCGGCTCGAGGTAGTGCGCGTCGACCCGGTCGATTACGAACAGCCCCGCGACGTCGCGGTAGATCCGCGCCACTCCCAGCGGCGACACCTGATGGCCGAGTCCGCGCAGCATTCGATCGGCTGGCCCCTTGATCGTTTTCCCGCCGACGATTGGGCTTACTGCGGCTACCCGATCGCGCACCGAAGCCAGCGCCGCCCTGACGCCCTTGAGACTGAGGATCGGCCCGATCGATACGAACGGATTGGACGGCGCGATAACTATAGCCGCCGCGCTGCGAATCGATCGCAGCATCGCAGGCAACGGCTGCGCGGTGCGCGCGCCGCGCAGCGATATCCGTTCGACCACGCCGCGGAAGCGCCGACGGACGAAATACTCTTGGAATGGCATCGCGGCGCGGCCGCGCACTTTTACGAAGGTGCGGACGCGATCATTGCTCATCGGCATCACCCGCGAACGCACGCCCAGCCGCGCCGCGATCTCCGCAGTCACCGCACTCAGCGGCGCGCCCGATGCCATCCGTTGCGTGCGATACAGATGAGTCGCCAAGTCGCGATCGCCGAGATTGAACCAAGGCTTACCGTAGTAACGCGCGAGCGCCCCCAGCGTGTTGAAACTTTCGCCTTCGAGCCCCCATCCTCGCGCGCGATTGACCACGCCGGCCAGCGTGTACGTGATGGTGTCGAGGTCCGGCGAGACGTGCAGACCATAGAAGGTCTCGTCGTCGCCGGTATTGACGATTATGTCGAGGCGCGCGGGATCGACGATGCGGGTCAGCCCGCGGATGAACTTAGCTGCCCCCACCCCCCCCGCAAGCATGGCTATCCGCGCTTGCGGACGATGCGCTCTGAGCCGGCTGGATTGGTCGCGCGCCATTGGGAGCCCGTTTGCCATAGAGCTTCCGGTAGAGCGTAGTGCGTTCGACGGCCGTCCGGCCCATCGCGCGGGCCTGCTCCTCGAAAACGTCGACCGGCACGAATTCGCCGGCGTCGCCGCCCGCCTGCGCAGTGATGCTCTCCTCCATCAGGGTGCCCGAGAAGTCGTTGCATCCGGTCTTCAACGTCAGCGCCGCGAACTCGACTCCCATCTTGACCCACGAGGTCTGGATATTGTTGATCTGCCCGCGCAGGAACAGTCGCGAGAACGCATACATCCGGAAGTCATTCAGCCCTTTGGCGCTCGGTGAGACCAGGCCTTTGCGGAACAGCATCGTGTTCTGATGGATGAAGCGCAACGGCACGAATTCGGTGAAGCCGTGCGTGCGCTTCTGGATATCGCGGATCAGATTGAGATGATTGACGACATGGCGCGGGCTCTCGATGTGCCCGTACATGATGGTCGAAGTGGTCGGCACTCCCAGCGCATGCGCGGTCGTGATGATATCGACCCAGGTCGCGACATCGACCTTCTTGTGGCTCAGCACTTCGCGCACGCTGTCGTCGAGAATCTCGGCGGCGGTGCCGGGAATCGAACCCAAGCCGTGCGCTTTGAGCATCCCGATATACTCTGCGTATGGCATATCGGTGCGCCGCGACCCGTACATGATCTCCATCGGCGAGAACGCATGCATATGGACCTGCGGGTAGGCGGTTTTGATCGCGATCAGGACGTCGCGATACTTAAACGCCGGCATCTCGGGATTGATTCCGCCCTGCATGCATACTTCAGTCGCGCCGCGAGCCAGTGCGTCAGCAACCTTGGCGAGCACGGTGGCATCGTCATGGTCGTAGGCGTCGGACTCCCATTTCTGGCGCTTGAAGCCGCAGAACTGGCATCCCACGAAGCAGATGTTGGTGAAATTGATGTTGCGGTTGACGACGTATGTGACTTCGTCGCCAACATCCTCGGCCCGCGCGAGATCGGCGCATTTGACCGTCGCGCGCAGATCGTCGCCATCGGCGGTGTAGAGCAGGAATCCCTCTTCGGGGGTCAGCTCTTCCCGGTTGAGGCTGCGGGTTAGCGCAGATCGGACTGCCGGCGACGCCTTGCTGAGAAGCGCTTGGGCCGGGGTCGCCTCGATGTCATCTACGTAGTTGCGAAGTTCCGACAGATTCACGATCCACCTCCGTTATACGGCCTAAGCCTGCGGACAGGCGATCGACGGCGGGTCGAACGGCGGGATCGACCCAAGTTTCGTCTATGTACCCGTTATAAATAGCGAGACGTTCGCCAAGATGAAAGCCCGCGCGTGCGCATCGCTCGCCCAGCTGCTCCAGATGCGGCCATGGCGCTTCGGGGTTCACGTAGTCGCGCGTCAGCGGCGAGATACCGCCCCAATCATTGATGCCGGCATCGAGGAACAGCTCGATTTCGTGCGGCGAGAGATTGGGCGGGGCCTGCACGCTCATCGCGCCGCCCAACACCAGCCGTGCGGTCGCGATTGCGCGCGCCATTTCCAGCGCGCCGGGCTCGGGCGCATCGGCCATCGGAATTTCGGGCTTGGCGCGAAAGTTCTGGATGATCACTTCCTGGATGTGACCGTGGCGCTGATGCACATCGCGGATCGCGATCAGGCTCTGCGCCCGCTCGGCGGGCGTTTCGCCGATACCCAGCAGGATGCCAGTGGTGAAAGGAATCTTGAGCCGGCCGGCGTCCTCGAGCACCTTCATTCGCAGTGTCGGATCTTTGTCGGGTGCCCACTGATGGACTCCGCCACGCGTGCGCAGCCGCGGCGAGATATTCTCAAGCATCAGACCCATGCTCGCATTGAGCGGTCGCAGCATCCGCATCTCGTCGTAGGTCATGACGCCGGCGTTGGTATGCGGCAGCAGGCCTTCGGCGAGCGCCAGTTCACATGCGCGCGCCACGTACTCGATCGTGGTGCGTACGCCGAGCGCGTCGAGAGTCTGCCGGTATTCCTTGAAGGCGGCCTCTGGTTTGTCGCCCAGGCACATCAGCGCTTCCTTGCATCCCAACTCGCGCCCGCGCCGCGACCATTCGCTGACTTCGTGCGGCATCATCGTCCACGCGCCCGGATCGCCGGGATCTTTGCGGAACGTACAATAGGTGCAGCGATCGCGACAGAGATTGGTGATCGGGAGGAAGACCTTGCGCGAGTAGGTGACATCGTGGCCATGAATGCGATCGCGCAACGCGGACGCTGCGGCCATCACTTCGGGCAGATCGCGGGCGTCGCACTCGATCAGCGCGATCGCGTCAGCTTCGCCCAGCCGATCGCCGTTCAGCGCGCGATCCAGAATCTCGCGAATCGATGCGCTCGCGGCGTGCGTCGACGATGAAAGATTGCCGCCTGCCATGACTACCGGTCCTTATAGGTTATCGACCTGATGGAGGCAAACCGGATTGTACGGATTCGAATCAAATCGCTTCGCTGGCGTCCGATGGCCGCGCCGCGCGGCCCAGCCGGCCGATCAGAGCGAGCAATACCACGATTAGCAGCCACGCGGCTGCGCCGCTGATGAGCGGCGTGTCGCCCCAGCCACTGAGCCATCGCGGGATCGCGTCAGTGGCCGGCGCAACGATGCGCCAGGACTTCGCGCCGACCACGACTCCCGCATGCAGCCCGATGGAAAGATAGATCGCGCCCGATGCGAGAAACGCCTCGCCCAGCAGCAGGCCCAGCAGGAAAAGACCGATCAATGCCGGTATCGCGGCGGGACTCATCATGTGCGCGAGGCTCGCGCCCAATACCTGAAAGCCGGCCAGCGGCGCATAGCCGGTGAGATAGAAGCGCGCGGGCGAACGCACCAGATGGGCGAGCGCATAGATTGCCGCGCTCGCGACCAGCGCGCTGCGCGCGCCGAAGTCGCCACTCAGCCCGCCCAGCAGAAAGGCGCGAAAGAACGCTTCCTCAAACATCGCGATCGCCAGCGTCGAGAGGATGAAACCGGGCAAGCGCGGCGCGAGATCGGCTGGCGTGCAGCGTCCAGCGCCGTCCAGCGCGAGTGCGATCATCCACAGCACGCCGATTCCAGCCAGCGAGATTGCGAATCCAAGCGCGCCTGCCGTGAGCGCCCGGGCTCGTCCACCCTCGATCGCGAAGGCGCGTCGCAGCCGCGCCGCTAACCGCAGCCGCCTCGCATCCAGGACGAGTGCCGCCAGCAGCGTGACGGTGATCGTGCGATCGAAGATGCGCGGGAACGGCACTTGGAAGCCTGCCGCAGCCAGCGCGACCGCCGCGATTGGCGCGAGCATCGCGGCCGCGAGAGCGGCGATCACGATCAATAGAGCAACGCGCAGGCCGAACATCGCGCCGCGATTATCTCCGATTCGCGTGTCCCTTTCGACGCCCATGGACCGAAGCTCCGCCTGCGCGCTAATTTGAAGTAGGCGCCGTGCGGTGCACCGCCAAATCGATCGCAGCCGAGAGGACCGAATCCCGACGATGGCTCAGACCCAGACCAGCAATAGTCTCGGCGCCCGCGCAAAGCTCGAAGTCGCGGGCCACAGCTACACGATCCATCGGCTCGATGCGCTCGAGAAGCGCGGCTTCGCGCTTTCGCGCATACCGTATTCGATCAGGGTGATGATCGAGAACGTGCTGCGCCGTGAAGACGGCCGCATCGTCACCGCCGATCAAGTCGAGGCTCTGGCGCGCTGGGGCAAAGGCAGCGCCGAACGCGAATTCTCGTTCATGCCGGCGCGCGTGCTGCTCCAGGATTTTACCGGCGTGCCAGTGGTGGCCGATCTTGCCGCGATGCGCGATGCGGTCAAGCGCCTGGGCGGCGACCCCAGGCGAATCAATCCGCTCATCCCCGTCGACCTCGTCATCGACCATTCGGTGCAGGTCGATGCATTCGGCACTGCGAATGCCTTCGCGCAAAATGCGGCGCTCGAGTTCGAGCGTAACCAGGAGCGCTACCTGTTCCTCAGATGGGGCCAGCGCTCGTTTGACAACTTCCGCGTTGTGCCCCCCGACACCGGAATCGTGCATCAGGTGAACATCGAGTACCTCGCGCCTGTGATCTTCACCACCCCGGATGGCGAGGCCTATCCCGACACGGTGCTCGGCACCGACTCGCATACCACCATGGTCAACGGGCTGGGAGTGGTCGGATGGGGCGTGGGTGGAATCGAGGCCGAGGCCGCGATGCTCGGCCGATCGATCCTGATGCAAATACCTGAGGTGATCGGCTTTCGCCTAAGCGGCGAGCTGCCAGCCGGCGCGACTGCGACTGATCTGGTGCTCACGGTTACCCAAATGTTGCGGGCCAAGGGCGTGGTCGGCAAGTTCGTCGAATATTGCGGGCCGGGCATCGCCAGTCTGAGCGTCGCCGACCGCGCGACGCTCGCCAACATGTCGCCGGAGTACGGCGCGACGATCGGGTTTTTCCCGATCGATCAACAGACGCTCAACTACCTGAAGCTGACCGGCCGGCCCGACAAGAATGTGCAGCTCGTCGAGGCGTACGCGAAAGAGCAGGGGCTCTTTCATACCGCTTCGTCGCCCGAGCCGGTCTTCACCGAAACGCTCGAACTCGATCTCGGCAAGGTCGAGCCGAGCCTCGCGGGGCCGCGCCGCCCGCAGGATCGCGTCGCGCTGGGCGGCGCGAAGCGCGAATTTCGCGCCGAACTCGCCAAGGAATTTTCCGATCATAAGAACAAGCCCGCACCGGGTGTCGTCGAACAGTTCATTGCGGAAGGTGGCAGCGCACAGCCTTTGCAGCATGGTCATCCGGATCCCGCGCATCTGGGCCATCTCGGCCATAAGGTGCGCGTCGGCGATGGTACGGCCTCATTCGAGCTCGGCCACGGTGCGGTTTTGATTGCCGCGATCACGAGTTGCACCAACACCTCGAATCCCTCCGTGATGATCGGCGCAGGCCTGCTCGCGAAGAAGGCGGTAGAGCGAGGCCTCAGCGTCAAGCCGTGGGTGAAGACGAGCCTTGCTCCCGGCTCGAAGGTCGTTACGCAATATCTCAAACGCGCCGGCCTCCTCCCGTATCTGGAACAACTTCGGTTCAATCTGGTGGGCTACGGATGCACCACTTGCATCGGCAACAGCGGGCCGATCGATGAGGCGATCGCGGCGGCGGTCACGAAGAATGATCTCGTCGGTGCCGCGGTGCTGAGTGGGAATCGCAACTTCGAGGGCCGCATCAATCCTGTGGTGCGCTTCAACTATCTCGCCTCGCCGCCGTTGGTAGTCGCCTACGCGTTGGCGGGCACCATCGATATCGATCTCTCGCGCCAGCCGATCGGCATCGGCAAGGACGGCAAGCCGGTCCATCTGCGCGATATCTGGCCAAGTCAGCCGGAAGTCTCAGCCGCGGTCTCGAGCACCGTCAACCCCGCGATGTTCCGCGACGAATACGCGCACGTGTTCGACGGCGATGAGCGATGGGCTGGGCTCGCGATTCCCGAAGGCAGCCTGTTCAGTTGGGATTCGCGCTCCACCTATGTCAAAGCGCCGCCTTTCCTCGACGATGTGACGCCTGTGCCGCCGCCGATGAAAGACATCCGCCGCGCGCGCGTGCTCGCGATGCTCGGCAATAGCGTAACGACCGATCACATCTCGCCGGCAGGCTCGATTCCCGCCAACACACCGGCCGGCAAATATCTCATCGCGCTCGGGGTGCAGCCGCGCGATTTCAACTCGTTCGGCGCGCGCCGCGGCAACCATGAAGTGATGGTGCGCGGCACCTTCGCCAACATCCGGCTGCGCAACCAGCTCGTGACGGGCGTTGAGGGTGGTTTCACGATCCATCTGCCGGACGGCGCACAGACGACGATCTTCGAAGCCGCCGAGCTGTACCGCAAGGAGGGCGTGCCGCTGATCGTGATCGCAGGCAAGGAGTACGGCACTGGCTCGTCGCGTGACTGGGCAGCGAAGGGCACGCAGTTGCTCGGCGTACGCGCCGTGATCGCCGAGAGTTTCGAGCGGATCCATCGCAGCAACCTGCTCGGGATGGGCGTGCTCGCGCTGCAGTTCATGCCGGGCGAGACGCGCGAGACATTGAAACTCAGCGGCCGCGAACTCTACACGATCGAAGGACTCGCCGCCGCCATCAAGCCGGGCCAGCGGCTTCTCGTGCGCGCTGAGGAAGGCGGCAAGGTGCGCGAGTTCAGCGTGATCGCGCGCGTCGATACGCCCGACGACGCCGAGTTCATGCGGCACGGCGGCATCCTGCCGTACACGTTGCGCGAGCTGCTGCGCGCCTGAGCCGGCCCGCGGCTCAGTTGCTCTGATGTATCAGCGGCCGGCGCCGGATCGGTTTGAGCCGCTCGTATTCGCGCTGCAGCGCGGAGGAGATCAGCGGACCGCGCGAGTCGCGGATGTCGATCGAGGCTGTGACCGAGAGCCCGACGCGCAGTTGCTTGTCAGCGGGGATCTGATCGTCGATGACGATCTTGACCGGCACGCGCTGCACGACCTTGACCCAGTTGCCGGTCGCGTTCTCGGGCGGCAGGATCGAGAACGACGCGCCGGTGCCGAAGCCGATCGAATCGACGTGGCCATAAAATACGTAGCCCGGATATATGTCGGCCTCGATGTCCGCCTTCTGGCCCACCCTCACGTAGGTTAGCTGGGTCTCTTTGTAGTTGGCGGTGACGTAGAGGCTGTCGATCGGCACGATGCTCAACAGCGGCTGCCCCACCTGCACCCGGTTTCCGATGTGCACGGTTTTGTGCGTGATGATCCCATTTACCGGCGCCGGAATTTCGGTATAGCCGAGTTCGAGACGCGCCGTATCCAGCGCGGCCTGCGCCTGTTGAACGATCGGACGCTGGTAGCGTGCATGGTCTTGGCTTGAGGTGCCCAGCGCGGCCCGTGCCCGCTCGACTTCGCGGCTGGCCAGCGCGGTGCTCGCGGTCGCAATATTCAGCGCGGTCTGCTTCTGGTCGAAGTAATCGCGCGATACCACGCCCGAGGCTTCCAGTTCTTTGGCGCGTCTGAAATCAAGTTGTGCCTGGTCGAGCTGCGAATGGGCTAGGCGCTGGCCGGCTTCGGCCGCCGAGATTTCAAGGAACAACTGGTCGACCGTGTCGCGCGTCCGCGCCAGCTGCGCCTGGGCTTGTTCGACGCGAACCTGGAAGTCGCGCGGGTCGAGCTTCAGCAGAACGTCACCTTTTTTGACTATCCAGTTCTCCTGAACGAACAGCTCCGTGACCGTGCCCGACACCCGCGGAGAGATCAGCACCGCCGTACCGTCGGCGTAGGCGTCGTCGGTGGTCACATGGTTGGAGACGTAGCGGTAGTAGCGCAGCCCTGGGAGTGCGAAGACCGCGAGCGCGATTATTGCGGCCAGCACCAAGGCCCGCCGAACCAGGATCGATTTCATCGGCTGCTCAAATGAGCGCGGTCGCCAAGAAGTAGGTCGCGGCCCGAATCGAGGCCATCGTCAAGACGCTCGCTGAACCTCAATCATAAACAATGCAGTGTCAGACTGCTACGGCAGGATAGGCGGCGCTTGTGACATCCGTAACCCGACTACTAGCGGACCGTGATAGTAGGCCCGCCGATTCCGGTGGCGATCACGGCGCCGTTGACGCTCAGATCGATGACGAAGTTCCCGAGGTTGAACGCCTGCTGAAAGAATCCATCGAAACTGCCTTGCGGCGACTCGAACAGAAACAGCGTCGGCGCCGTTGCCTGGATTGCATAGGCTGTGTTCTGGTCTTCGATCAACCCCGTGAACAGTTCCCCCGGCGGCGCCTTGACATAGAATCGCACGTCGGGATTCGTGGCCGGTGCGAAGGCTGCGAGCGTTCCGCCCAGCTGAACGGACGCGCTCCCAAACGGTTCGCTGGTCGAACTGACGGCGAAGGGGGTGAATCCCGAGACGATCTCCAGGCTCATCAGCGCGCGAGTGTTCACCAGCTTGACGGCGACCATGCGGACCGGCGGCAGATTGTTGATGATCACGACCGACAGCGGTATCACGCCCGTGAAGTTGTAGGAGGCGCGCGTGTCCGAGATCGTTGCCATGAACGGCGTACCTGGCGTGCCAACGATCTGGAAGCTAGTCTGCGGCGGGATGTTGGGCGCTACGATGGTGCTGCCGCCCAGTGGATTGCATCCCGCAGCCAACAACCCGCACAAGACCGTCAACAACACCGGCCGTCGTGGAGAACGCCTTGTCATCGGCGCACCGGGCCTCAGAGATTGCTGCCCAGTGGTGTGTTCACACACGGTCCGGGACACGACGACGGAGTGCCGCAGTTACTGATCGTCGGGCATGGCGTCATCTGGGGCGACGGTACCGGGATGGTGACGGGCGCGGCCGCTCCCGCAACGGTGCCTTCGAAACGTTGGACGGTGTACATGCCCGGCGGAACGCAGAACGAGAATGCGCCGCCTGGCGTCGTGACGACGCTTTGGCTGAGCTGGACTGGCGGTACGGTAGTCGTCGAGAGGAGAACGCTAGTGCTCGAGGTCGGATTGACCGCTGTACCAAAGACGCTGCCATGGCCCGAACAGCCGACAATGCCGAGCGCCACGCCGGTGCTGCCGCCTGCGATACCGCTTGCCACTGCCAAAGTGTGGCCGGGGAAGGGACTCGGGTTGCCCTGAAATAGATCCTGGGCACTGGCGATCAGATCGAACATCGCCGTTGACGGCACATTGATCGTGAAGTTCTGCGAGATCGCACCCGCCGGGATCGTAACCAGTGTGACGCTCTCGAGATTGTTCGTGCCGGTATCCTCCGCAGCGATCAGCACCTGCGTGCTCGAACCGATGGCCGGCGCCACATCGACCGTCACCGTACCGGAGATCGTGAAGCTGGAGAGACTCACGCTGCAGTTGAAGGGTGAGCTGCTAGTGGGGCACGTTCCGGGCGTGGATGCATTGCCAGCAGTCGCAGTTGTGAGCAGCGTCGTGAAGCCCGAAGCGATTACCTGCAGTGCGTATCCCCGGATCTCCAGCGTAGTGAACGAGGCAGGCATGAACGCGGTTCCGGGCAGCGGAAAGTTGCCGGAGTTGTCGGTTGACGAGGTCGCCACCGCCACGCAGCTGGATGGCGTCGTGGTGCAAATTGCCCCGGGATTGCTAGTCGGCGGGATCAACAGATTCAGCGTCGCCCCCTGAATGGCTGCGCCGCCGGTCAGCGCTCTGATATTGCCCGTCAACGATCCGAGCGTCGTTGCCGTACCGACAACGTTCTGTCCGGACACGGTTCCGCCGCGCGTCACCATGACCCCTCTAATGGCAACGGTGGACAAGCCGCCGCCTCCAGAAAAGATGTCGTAAAGCGTGCCCGTGGGACCGGCCGGCAGCTGCAAGGTATAGCTACTACTCACCAGCGTGGTGCTAGCGATGACCGTACTGGTGCCCGACAGCACTGCGGTTACGGTCTGGTCCTGGCCCGCGATCCCCGTGATTGCGCCGAGAAAGGCGGACGCGGATGGCACCGAGATTGTCGGCGAGACCGTGTAGAAGCCCGACGAGCTGCTGGGCGGCGAAGGAGGGGGAGCTGTCACATCGATCACCAGTGGCGTCACGCCATTGGCTGTCACGTTCAGGCCGCCCGGTATGGTTGTTCGGATGAAGGCCGAACTTCCGGACCCGAAGGCGATCGGGTAGCTGATGCATCCTTCCGTGGAGGACAGCGAGGGACACGACGGCACGACGGTGCCGAGGATATTCTGGTCGATCTGCAGCTCAAGCTGGTGGTACGTCTGTGCGGTGACCAAGCCGGTGTTGAAGAGCTGGACGTTGCCCTGCAATTCGTTGAGGTCGATTTGCAGATCGCCGCCGGCGGCTCCCGCGCCGGCCGGAACCGGGATCGTCACCCAGTTTGGATCGGCGTCCCCGACGGTGGGATCTGTGCTCTGATTGAGCCGTACCGAGACGACGTTGAGCAGGATATGCTGGAAGCCCGCCGAGGGGCTGTCGGTCAACGCGACCACTACGCTTCCCATCGTGGGCGTACCCGCGGGCGCGCCTCCGCCACCCCCGCCGCAGCCCGTCAGCGGCACAAACGTCACAGCGGCAATGATCAGGACGGGGGCGAGCAGCGCACAAGCTGCTCGAAGGACCGGTAAATGCTTCACTCGTGTTCCATGATGATGCAAATCGGGTTTTCGGGAGATAACTCAAGCTCCCCACGAAGGCAAGCAGTTATTCGCTTGAGGCTACCCGCGCCTCTTGGGCGAGCGGGATCGATTCGCCTTGACTGCATGGCGCGAGAATCCGGAAAATCAGCCAGCCTATGAAGAGTCCCGCGTCCAGATGGATTGTACTGACAGCGTCGATAGCGCTGATCTTGGCGCATGTGCCAACGGCGCACGCTTCGCTGGCGCTTTCGGTCGGCAATCCCAGCCTCGAGCATTTCGACAGCGATGGCGGTGTCAAACTCGACTTCGGCTTAACCGACAACAACGGCGCGCCGGTCGGCAATCTGCGCCCAGACAACGTGCAGGTCTTCGAGGACGGCAAGCAGGCGAAGATCGTCGATTTCCGTGGACAGGGACAGGGCCGGCCGGTCGATATCGTCTTCGTACTCGACATCACGGAGTCGATGCAGCCCTACATCGACGCGGTCAAGCAAAACGTGATCTCGTTCGTCAAAGACCTGGCTGGCAACAATCGTGACTACCGTCTCGGACTGGTGACGTTCGAGGATTACGTGGTCTCGAAGGACAACGATCCCCCACTGCCCTACAAGATGGCGATGACTTCCAACGTCAAGGAGTTCACTGATTGGATTGGCGCGTTGCATGCGGGCGGCGGCGGCGACATTCCAGAGGATCAACTCGACGCGCTGGCCTATGCCTCGACCTTTCCGTTTCGTCCGGAAGCGCAAGGCATCATCATATTGGTCACTGACGCGCCGCCGCATACCGTCGGCGACGGGTCGGCTCATTCGCAGCACGACCAGGCCTATTGGGACCATCATTCGCGCGATACCGACGTGACGGATCTGACCGGCGCCAAGGTCGCCGAGATGCTCAAGAAGCAGAGCCTCACCCTGTATGCGGTTGTCCCACCGCCGTTCATCGCGCCCGAGTACGCCGAAGTGGTGCGCGAGACACATGGGCGCTCGTACAACATCGTGACCGAGGAGGGGCGCTTCTCTGAACTGGTGCGCGAAATCGGCCATTCGATCGCGACGCTCTATTCGCTCACCTATCGTACGCCGCGTCCGATCGAGGATGGCACCCAGCGGCAGGTCGAGTTGAAGCTCGCATACGATGGGCAGAGCGCAGCCGCCGAGACGTCCTATCAGGTGCGCGGCGTTGGCGGCGCCGCGATCAACGTACCGGATGACGGTGGCCCGGCCGGCAGCAATACCGAGGGCAACGGGTTGAGCCAGATCCGCCTCGCATGGTGGAACCTCGCGGTCCCGCTGATCGCGTTGCTGGGACTTTTTGGACTGTCGCGCGCGCGCTTCGGGGTCTCGCAGGATGAGTTGAAGGCCGCGATCGCCGCGCAAAATCAGCCGGTGCCGCGTTCTGTCGCCACTCCAATGCGCCCGGCCCAAGCGGTGCCCGCCCCCCCTCGGCCGGTTTCGGCGGGCGCGGCTGGCGGCAGTATCAGCCGGGCGCGACTGGTCACCCTTACGCCGACCGATCCGGTGCCCGGCGAGTACACCCTGCTCAAGGACGAGATGTCGCTGGGGCGCGGCGAAGAGAACGATATCGTCGTGCCGCACGCGAGCGTTTCGCGCGTTCATGCGCGGCTGGTCCGGCGTGATGGCGGCTACGAGCTGACCGACCTCAATTCGACCAATGGCACGTATGTCGACAGCCAGCCGGTGCGCGGTTCCACGATGGTCCGCGGCGGCAGCCAGCTGCGGCTGGGTGACATCTCGTTCGTGTTGCGGATGTAGCTAGCCGGCACAGCGGGCTTCGCCGACGTGGAGTTCACGAGACTCGACTCAAACAAAAGCGGCGCGAGCCATGCGCCTCGCGCCGCTTGATCCCATCGCATAGTTGAAGCGGTTCAGTGACCCGCGTTCTGCAGCGCCTGTGGCACGAAGAAGTTCTTGTCCACTACGCCCATGTCGATATACCAGGACTCGCGCTCGGGCGAATGCGGCCCGGGCATATAGACCACCGATGACATCCCGCTCTGCACGTCCTCGTCGGCCAGCGCGACCTGGAAGATCCGCTTGTATGGGTAGATAGCGATCTTGGCGTCGGGAACCGGCCGGTCACGATAAGTATGGAACGACGCGAGCGTCTTCCATAGCTGCCCGTCACGATCATATTGATCCGACGCCGTGATGAACCAGCCCTCTGAATCGATGTAGAGCACGCGCCGAATGATCGAGAAGTCGGTGCGGGGCTTGGCGTCCGCCTGCACAACGTACAGATGACGCATCTCCCAATCTTCCGGGCAGATCGTACGCCCGCCATCGGTCGGGCAGGGCGATGCGGGCGAATTCTTCGCATGCACGCACGCCAGCATCGTCTTGTCGCCCAGGAACTTGTAGGTGAAGTCTTCGACCTTGGCGGCGAATCCGAAGTAGGAATCCGGATCGATATTGTTCACGAACGGGGCGCCGCCGCCGCCGCCGCCTACGCCGGAACCGCCACCGCCATTGCCTCCTCCTCCACCCGCAGCCGAGGCGAAGCCGGGCATCGCGCCGATCGCGTCAGACAGCAGGGACGGCGATTCGCGCCTGAGCCGGCGGCTCTGCGGATTGAAGACCCAGGTGTTGTCTCCCTTCGTGGGGTCGGTATGGCGATAGCGGATCATTCCATAGCCGCGCAGTCCTGACGGTTCAAGGAATGGATAGAAGCCGAACCGATATCGGATCCCTTGATCGGACCCACCCAGGTCGGTCGGCACCGGCGGCACCTCGATGCGCCCGATGTTGTTGTAGAAGGCAAAGTGCCCGACCGTGAAGTAGCCGGACGCGTCGCCCACGCCCGCGCTAGAGCCCGCTTTGTAAGTGCCGACTTCAGGATAACGGACATCAACGTCGTCCGTGTACATCGGACGGAAGCTGAAGTTCCACATGATCTTGGTCGCCATCAGGGGATCGTTGGGATCGAGCAGCGGGAACGGCTGGCCCGCGACGAAGTTCTTCAGATTGCCGCCATTGTCGATCGAGACCTGCGAGGAATATTTCTCGGTGGCGGCCTTGTATGGCGGCGGCCATTCGATTCGCTGGGGCGCGACAACCTGGATCTGCATCCCTTGCTTGACCAGAAGCAGGTTCCCTGGACTGACCAGCCCTTCGACCTTGCTGGCGTTGTCTTTGGTAATGGAATCGCCCGGCTGCACTTCCGACTTGGCCGTAGCCGGAGCTACCAGCGCCAGCGCGACCGCGAGGATCGCGACGAGTGGTTTTGCCACGTATGCTCTCCCTTCCGAACTCGGTTCTGAGCTACGGACTCTACATGAGAACACGGCGTGAAGTCGAAACGTCGCCCACATGACTTCTCGGCATGTTCGCGGCGCTATGCGGATGCTAGATTCAACCCATGAGGCAACTGGCCGGATTTGCGATCGCCCTTGTGCTTTCATCGTCGACCGCAGCGTGGGCGCAGCTGCCGCGCGGGCTGCCATTGCCGCTCACGATGGTGGTGGCGAAACCTGCGCCCAATGCGACCTTCGGGGATGCGCAAGTGATCGAGTTGGGCTACAAGATGGACACTTACAAGTTCATCCTGAAGGACGCCTACGTCGATGATCAGGCTGGCAACATCATCTGGAACGACGTCTGGCGTCAGGTCCAGCTGTCACGGCCTAACATGCTGGTGCAAGGGGAGATGAGCGGAGAGATTGCCAAGATCGCCCCCGGCCAGACCGTGACGGTGCGCGGCATCTACCTGCCGATCACGCGAACGTTCGAAATCAACGCAGTCGACCAGGGCACCGGCATCTCAGAACCGCCCAAGCACTACTAGCGATTCCAGCTTGATCTCCGCGCGACGCGGTCCTAGCGTCACGATCATGATCAAGGCCGTGCCTACGATCGCTCTGCTGGTCGCCCTCTTGACTTATGCGGCCTCGGCGAAAGCACAGGGTGCCGTCGGCGGCGGTGGAGGCGGCACAATGCTACCTTTACCGACGACGATGTCGTTGGAGAAGGTGCTCGCGGGCAAGCGCTACGGTGACAACGCCAAAATTCTCAGTATCGCGATCGACCGCAAGACCTACTATTACGTCCTTCGTGACATCTACGCAGAGGACCCCGTCGGCTTCACCATGGGGCTCGACGTCTGGCGACATGTCCAGTCGAGCCGCCCGATGATGACGGTCCGCGGCGGTGACGGCACCGCTGTTGCAGAACTCGAGCCGGGCCAGACGGTGACCGTTCAAGGGCTGTTCAGCTTCGGCTCGCGCAGTTTCGCAATCTCCGAGGTGGTTCCCGGCCTTGGCCTGTCAGCCCCGCCGAAGCACTATTAGCGTCGGCAAGTTCTCGCTCGCGCAAGTTTCCGCAAGCTAAATTGCTCTTGTCGCCGGTTTGCGCAGGGTGGAGCCGTCGGCGCTGATTCGGCCGGCGGCTCGGTCTGGGCTTTGAGGCTTCGAACTCCAGCTTTCAATGATACAATGATTTTGCTTCACTAGGCGGCTCGCGGAGGAACAAGGCACTTTCCCAGATGAAGAAGATCACGGGAGCGCAGATCGTTATCGAGAGCCTTCTTGCCGAGGGCGTTGACACCATCTTCGGCTATCCCGGCGGCGCCATCCTGCCGACCTACGACGCGCTGCTCGATTCGAAGATCCGGCACATCCTCGTCCGCCACGAGCAGGGCGCGACCCACATGGCGGAAGGATACGCGCGGGTCAGCGGCAAGCCTGGCGTCGTGATGGTCACCTCGGGGCCCGGCGCGACCAACGCCGTGACAGGCATCGCCGACGCCTACATGGATTCGACTCCATTGGTCGTGATCACCGGGCAGGTCAACACCACGCTGATCGGCAACGACGCGTTCCAGGAAGCGGACATCGTCGGCATCACGCGCCCGTGCACCAAGCACAACTACTTGGTCAAGGACGTCAGAGATATCGCGCGCACGATCAAAGAAGCTTTCTATATCGCTGGAACCGGCCGGCCCGGCCCAGTGCTTATCGACCTGCCCAAGGATGTGCAGCAGAAGGAGCACTCCTTCAAGTATCCCGACAAGGTCGAGATCCGCGGCTACAAGCCGACCATCAAGGGTAATCCGCGCCAGATCGAGCGCGCCGTCGAGGCGATCGAGCAAGCGGAGAAGCCGCTGTTCTACGTGGGTGGCGGATGCCAATGGTCGGGCGCCGCGCCCGAGCTTGCACAGCTCGTGCGCGGACTCGGGATTCCTGTCTGCGAGACGCTGATGGGGCTGGGCTCGTTCCCCGCCTCGGATTCGCTGGCGCTCGGGATGCTCGGGATGCATGGGTCGTACGGCACCAACACCGCGGTGTGCAACACCGATTGCCTGATCGCGGTCGGCGCGCGCTTCGACGATCGGGTGACCGGGCGCATCGCCGATTTCGCGCCGCACGCCAAGACGATCATTCACATCGACATCGATCCGTCATCGATCTCCAAGAATGTGCGCGTGGACATTCCGATCGTCGGCGATATCAAGTCGGTGCTTTCCGACCTGCTGCAGGTCGTGAAGGCCCGCGAGGGCATCGCCAAACGCCGCGCCGCGTGGACCAAGTGGCATCACCAGATTCTGCAATGGAAGAAGGAGAAGCCGCTCTACGAAAAGCGCAACGGCAAGGACATCTCCTTCCTCAACGTGCTCGAAGAGATGCACACGCTGACCAAGGGCGACGTGATCGTCGCCACCGACGTCGGGCAGCATCAGATGTGGGTCGCACAGATGTTTCCCTTCGAGAAGCCGCGCTCGCTGCTGACCTCGGGCGGGCTGGGCACGATGGGCTACGGATTTCCAGCCGGAATCGGCGCGAAGTTCGCCGCGCCCGATCGCAAGGTGGTCGTGGTCTCCGGCGACGGCTCGATCCAGATGAACATCCAGGAGCTCGGCACCGCCGTTCAGTACAATGTCGATGTCAAGGTGATCATCCTGAACAACTACTTCCTCGGGATGGTTCGCCAATGGCAGGAGAAGTTCTACAACGAACGCTACTCGTACTCGGCGATGTCGGTGCCGAACTTCGTCAAGCTCGCCGAAGCGTATGGCGCGCATGGCTTCCGCATCGAGAAGCCCAAGGACCTCGCCGCCACGATGAAGGAAGCGTTCGCCACGCCCGGTCCGGTGCTGATCGACATCGTAATCCCCAAGGATGAAGCGGTGATGCCGATGATTCCGCCCGGGGGCGCGATGTCCGAGATGCTGTTCGCATAACGAGGCGCGGCTGCCGCGCGCAGTCACCGGTTGTCGTCCTGAGCGAGCCGCCTCCCTTGTCATCCTGAACGAAGCGAAGGATCTCATGCCACCGAGTTCTCGCCTGGCCGCATGTTTGGCGACCGGCTACCGATGCGGGTCTTTCCGCTCGCGGGATGACGTTTTTTAGGGAGGTGGCTTGAGATTCCTCGCTTCGGCAGCCTGAGCTCCGAATGACGTGCGGGGCGCGGCCCCCCTTGTCATCCTTCGCTTCGCTCAGAATGACATCGAAAGTCAGCCGTCCTTTTGCGATCGCGAGGGTTGAACCGCTAGGGTGGGGCCAACGCGGGCCTGTACTCAAAGAGAGGTCATCCAATGGCGCGACTTCCATACCTCAATCGCGAGGACTTGTCTGAAGAATATCGGGAGATGTTCGACAAGCTCATTCCGAAGCCGGGTGCGGCCGGCACCAACTTGTTCCGCACCCTCGCGCATGCGCCCAATCTGGCAAGACGCTTCGCGCAACACGGCGGGGAGATCCTCGGCAAGACCGCGCTCGATCCCAAGCTCCGGGAACTCGCGATCACCACTGTCGGGCGGCTGACCAATCAGCCTTACGAGTACACTCATCACTGGAACATCTCGCTCCAGGTCGGCATTCCGCGCGAAAAGCTCGAACAGCTCGCCAACTATGAAACCTCTAATCTGTTCAGCGCCGAAGAACGCGCCGTCATCCGCTATGCCGTCGAAGCGACCAACAACATCCGCGTGAGCGATTCGACGTTCGACGCGCTACGATCGTTTCTCGACGATCAGCGCATCCTTGAGCTGGTCCATAGCGTCGCGTTCTACAACGCGGTGGTACGGATCTTAGAACCGCTGCAGGTCGATCTCGAAACCGGGATAACCAAGGGCTGAGGGCGGACCGATGGCGCGTGTACCATATCTCAATCGAGAAGACCTGCCCGAAGAGCATCGCGCGATCTTTGACGACCTCATCGCACAGCGCGGCACGCCCGTCGGCAACATTTTTCGCGCATTGGCGCATGCGCCCCGGCTGTTGCGGAGCTTTCTCGCGCTCGGCGGCGAATTGCGCAACGCGACCAAAATCGATCCCAAGCTGCGCGAGCTTGCGATCTGCACGGTCGGTCTGCTCGCCGACGCCCAATACGAATTCACGCATCACTGGAACCTCGCGTTGCGCGCGGGCGTGCGGCGCGAACAGCTCGAACATCTGGGCGACTATGAGAAATCGCCGCACTTTACCGATCAGGAGCGCGCCGTGATTCGCTACGCGACCGAGGCGACGCGCAATGTCCGCGTCAGCGATGCGACGTTTGACGCACTGCGCTCATTTCTCGATAAACAGCGCATCCTCGAGCTGGTCCAGAACGTCGCGTTCTACAACGCGGTGGTGAGGATTCTCGAACCGCTCAAGGTCGAGCTCGAACCCGGCGCGCGCAAGGGATAGCTTTTGGCCGGAACGCCGGTCGTGACAAGCCGCAAACCTTCGCCGAGACGCGGCGCTGAATCGCCGAGCGTCGATGAGTTCTACGAAGAAGGCATCGAGCTCTTCAACCGCGGGCTGTTCTTCGAATGCCACGAAGCGTGGGAGGAGGTATGGAAGCGCAGCGCCGGCGCGGAGAAACTCTTCTATCAGGGACTCATCCAGGCGGCAGTCGCGATTCTTCATGCGCAGCGGGGCAATCTCGATGGTGCGCGATCGTTGTATGCGAAAGCCCGCGCAAAACTCGATCCGCTGCCAGCGCGTCACATGGGCATCGCGCTTGGCAAGTTGCGGTCGGATCTGCGCGATTTCTTCGCGAAAGCGTTGACCGGAAGTAGACCAATCCCGCCACCGCCGCGACTGAGGCGTTCCTAGTCGATCCAGAACCGATGGCCGATCACGCCCCACCACGTCATGTAACCCGCGATGCCGCAGCATGCGATCGAAACCAGCATCGTGTGCAGCCGCGCCCATCGGTTCATGTCGACCGACGATGCCCATAGTGATGCGGCAAGGCTCCCCAGCGACAGAATCGCGAACAGCCACGACGCCAGCCAGAAGCCCACGGTGCGGAAGTTCGCGGTCGCCAGTTCGATCGGCGGCATTCCGAACGGTAGCAACTGCATCGCGGTGAAGGTCAGCGCCGCCGCCAGGGGCAGCGCTCGCACCCAAAGATGGCGCTCAGCCCACATCCGTCCCATCAGCTTGCGCGGTACCCAGACCAGTGCGAACAGGATTGAGCTGGCCATCAGCAGCAGGCCGATCGCGATCAGTCCCAGCCGCGTCACCGGCCAGATCGGATTCTGCTTCCTGAAGTATAAAAGCGCACCCGCCACCGCGCGGCTGTCGTCTTCTCCGATGCAAAAGACGCGGCTGGGCGCGGGTTCCTTTTCGGTGCGAAAGAGATTGCCGCCGACCGGGATCAACTCCTGCTTGCGACCGAGCATCGGCCGGCTGTAGAGCTTGCCGTTGCTGATCGAGATCCACTGTCCACCGATCAGCAAGCCGATGAACCGCAGGTCCTCATTGCGCGGCGAGTCGAATTTGTAATAGCCGGTCCACTCACTCATGTTCGGCTCGAGCGCGACGCGCGGAGCCGGCGCAGGCGCGGCTATCCCGCGCGTGACGTAATCGAACAGCAAGTCGTCGATTTGCTTCCAGGACGAGCCGCCCATCGGCGCGGCGCCCGCGTCGGAGTTGTTGATCGAGAAGAAGTAACCGACGCCCTGCTCGGGCATGTACGCATAGTTCGACAGGAATCCGTCGATGCCGCCATCGTGGCCGTGCGTCTTGATTCGATGGTCGAGGCTGGCGTAGTTGCCCAGTCCGTAGCCGTCGCGCAGGCCCGCGCGCGCGATGAGCGGGGTGCCCGGGGTCTCCATACGCGCAAGCGATTCCGGGCTCACGATGTGCGCGTCGCCCAGCGACCCGCGATTGAGCATCATCTGGACGAATCGCGCCATCTCGGCCGGTGACGATTTCAGCTCGCCTGCGGAGCGCATATAAACTGATCGGTAACCCACCGGATGCGGCGGATTGCCCTCATAGCCTTCGGCGATGCCGCTTTCAACCACCGGCGTGATTTGCAGCGCCGAACGCGTCATTCCCAGCGGCAGCAGGATATTGCCCTCGATATAGTCCTCGAAAGGACGGCCAGTCACTTTCTCGATCACGTAACCGGCCAGCCCGTAGCCGGGATTCGAGTAGGCTGCGCGCGTCCCGGGACGCCATCGCACATGTTGCGGCTTCGGGAACAATGCGAACACGTTGCGCAACGGCATCTCGGGCGGTGCGCCGAAGTTGTAAAAGCCCGCCAGCGCGAAGTCGTCGAAGCCCGCCGTATGCTCGAGCAGATGCACCACGCGGACCGGATCGGTCGCGTCCCACTGATTTTCGATTGCGATTTCCGGCGCGATATCCTGCACGCGCACATTGAGATCGATCTTGTGCTCTTCCTGCAGTTTGAGCAGCGCCAACGCGATGAAACTCTTCGTAATCGAGCCGACGCGAAACAATGTATCGGCCGTAACGTCGCGGTCAGTGGCGAGGTCGGCCTTGCCGACGCCACCCGCCCAGACCGGGCCATTCTTGTTGACCAATGCCACCCCGATACCGGGGATGTGGCTTCGGGTCAGGATGTCTTGGATCGCTTTGCGCAACTCGTCGAGATTTTGCGGCTTGGGCGCATCCGATGTGCTGGCGGGAGCCGCTTTAGGCGCGCATCCCGCTACCGTCGTGACAAGAGCGAAGCTGGCGCATATCGCGAGTATCGCGAAGAGCGAGAAGCGGGTTAACTCACGTTCGGCCACTGCGCTCGCGGCTGCGCGCCGATTGCTGCTCATAGCGGCGCAGACTACCTTTTGCGAGTCGCGGAAATCAAAACGGATCGGATCGTCCCGCCGCTCGTGTACCCAACTCCGCAGCGTTCAAGCGCAGAAGGGTCGCTTATCCCGGAAGCATCGATCATTAGCAGCCAATTGACCCAGCGCAATCGCGCTTGCTAGCGTCTCGATTGAAGAGAGCATCAAGGGGAGAGAGTCGAAGCATCAATGGCTGAAGCGACGCAAGCCGCGGGCGTGAGCAAGGGTGAGCAGGCGCTGCTCGGCGATGCCGCCGTCCTGACGCGAGTCGACAAGGCGATCGGCTGGGCGCGCAAGTTCTCGATCTTTCCTTATCCGTTCGCGACCGCATGCTGCGCGATGGAGTACATGTCGCTCTCGACCACGCCGTATGACATCGATCGCTTCGGTGCGTTGCTGCCACGTTTCACTCCGCGCCAAGCCGACCTGCTGATGGTGATCGGCACCGTAACCGTTCGCCAAGGACCGATTCTACGCCGCGTGTACGATCAGATGTGCGAGCCCAAGTGGGTGATGGCATTCGGCGCCTGCGCTTCGACGGGCGGCTTCTACGACAACTACTCGACTCTGCCGGGCATCGACCTCATCGTGCCGGTGGACGTCTATGTCCCCGGATGCCCGCCGCGTCCTGAGAGCGTGCTGGACGCGCTGATGGCGCTGCAGCGCAAGATCCAGGGGCAGAAGCAGAAGCTCGTCACGCGCATCGAAGAGCGCCTGCCGGATTCCGCCTCGGGCCGCTGACGGCAATCGCCCCGCCCGATGGAACGAATCCTCACGCGCTGGCTCGATATCCCTGACCTGCACCGCCTCGAGGTGTACGAGGCCAACGGCGGCTATCAGGCGTTGCGCAAGGCGCTGTTCGAGATGACGTCAGAGCAGATCGTCAACGAAGTCAAGAATTCTAATCTGCGCGGGCGCGGCGGCGCTGCTTTCGCCACCGGCGTCAAGTGGAGCTTCATCCCCAAGGATTCGAAGAAGCCAGTCTACGTAATCTGCAACGCTGACGAGTCCGAGCCGGGCACCTTCGCCAATCGCTACCAGCTCGAAGGCGATCCGCATCAGGTGCTCGAGGGCGTCCTGATCGCGTGCCGCGCTGTGAACGCGCGCGCGGCCTACGTCTACCTGCGTGGCGAGTTCGCGCTGCAGAAGCGTCGCATGGATGCGGCGATCGCGGAGGCGCGCGCAAAGGGCTACGTCGGGGCGAACCTGATGGGCTCCGGCTATGGGGTCGAGATCTACACTCATCGCGGCGCTGGTGCGTACATCTGCGGCGAAGAGACCGGCCTGCTGGAATCGCTCGAAGGCAAGCGCGCCTATCCGCGCAATCGACCGCCGTTCCCCGCCATTCAGGGAGCGTTCGGATGCCCGACCGTCGTCAACAATGTTGAGACGCTCTCCAACGTGCCGTGGATCATCAAGCGCGGCGCAGATTGGTATCGTTCGATCGGACCGGAAAAGAGCCCGGGACCCAAACTCTTCTGTCTCTCGGGCCACGTCAACAAGCCGGGGCTGTACGAATTGCCGATGGGCTTCCCGCTCAAGGATCTGATCTATGACATCGGCGGCGGCATCCTCGGCGGCCGCAAGCTTAAAGCAGTCATTCCCGGCGGCGCATCATTCCCGCCGTTCACCGCGGAGGAAGCCGAGAAGGTCAACATGGATTTCGACTCGGTGCGCGCGGCGGGCTCGCTGATGGGCACGGCCGGCGTGATGGTGATTGCCGAGGGCACCTGCGCGGTCGATGTGCTCAAGACCATCGCGCATTTCTTCCATCACGAATCATGCGGCCAATGCACGCCATGCCGCGAGGGCTGCGGATGGATCGAGAAGCTGCTCATTGATCTCGAAGCCGGCCGCGGCCGGATGGAGGATCTGCAGTTGCTGATCGAGATCGCCAACAACATGGAGGGCAACACGGTCTGCGTGCTCGCCGACAGTCTTTCGATGCCGACGCGCGGCTTTATCAACAAGTTCCGCGACGAATTCGTCGCGCACGTCACGCAGAAGGGATGCCCCTATCTGGCGGCCTCCGCTGAATCCGCAGCCGCCCGATGATCGAGTCTGTCTTTCCCCTCTCCCTTTCAGAGAGAGGGTTAGGGTGAGGGTCAACCCGAGCGCCAATCGCCATGCCCAAAGTCACGATCAACGGCAAAGAACTCGACGCACCCGACGGGATCAACCTGATCCAGGCAGCCGAACGCCTCGACATCGAGATTCCGCACTATTGCTACCATCCGGAACTCAGCATCGTCGGCAATTGCCGGATGTGCCTGGTCGAGGTCGCGAAAGTCCCCAAGCTGCAAATCGCATGCAATACCCGCGTCGCCGATGGGATGGTGGTCGAGACCGAGAGCCCGCGCGTCAAGACGGCGCAGAAGGCGGTGCTCGAGTTCCTGCTGATCAACCATCCGATCGATTGCCCGGTGTGCGATCAGGCCGGCGAGTGCAAGCTGCAAGATTATTACATGGACTACGACCGGCAGCCTTCACGTTTCCCGCTTGGCCAGAAAGTCCGCAAACGCAAGGCGATCGATGTCGGTTCCGGAGTCATGCTCGATCAGGAGCGCTGCGTACTATGCGCGCGATGCACGCGTTTCTTCGATGAGGTCACGCATACCGGCGAGCTGGCGATTTTCGAGCGCGGCGATCATTGTGAGATCGACACCTTCCCCGGGCGAAAGATCGACAACAAGTATGCCAGCAACGTAGTCGATATCTGCCCGGTCGGCGCGCTTACCGAGAAGGATTTCCGCTTCCGGATGCGCGTGTGGTATCTGCATCGGACACCGTCGGTATGCGGCGGATGCGAGCGCGGCTGTTCGATCGACATCTATCACCATCGCGGACGCATCTATCGCTTCAAGCCGCGCCTGAATCCCGAGGTAAACAGCTACTGGATGTGCGACGAGGGACGCCACGGCTTCCCCGCGCTGCAGACCGAGCATCGTGCGATCGCGCCGCTCTTTCAGTCCGGCGACCAGATGATTCCCGAGGCGTATCCAGCGGCGATCCGGCGTGCCGCGGACGTGATCCGCGAGTATGGCGGGCGATCAGGCGCCAACGCGATCGGCGCGCTGATCGGCGCGCAGGCGACCAATGAGGAGATCTTCACCCTCAAGCGCTTCATCAAGGAAATCATTGGCTCCGACCATGTCAGCGCAATGAGCTACTCACAGCCGGGCGCCAGCGGCGACGACAATCTGCTGATCCGCGCCAACAAGAATCCGAACACGCGCGGCCTGGCCGCAATGGGTCTCTCGCTCGATGGCGTTGAGCGCCTGTCCGCAGCGATCGCATCGGGCGCGCTCAAGGTGCTGATCGTGCTGCGCACTGACCTCGTGCGCGCAATGGGCGAGGCCGAGTTCGTCAAGCGCTTCGGCCCACTGGACTATCTGATCGTGCTTGATAGCGACATCACAGAGACCGCGCAGATGGCGAATCAAGTGTTGCCAATCGCAGCATATACCGAGCTCGATGGCAGCTTCACCAATTTTCAGGGCGACGTGCAGCGCGTTCACAAGGCCTTCGATCCACCGGGGCAAGCCATGTCGGCCATCGAAGTCATTGAACGGCTCGGCCACGCGCTGGACGAGGTTGAGCGCGCGCACACCGCCGAGGCCGTGTTCGCCGACATGGCGGCGGCGGAATCTGCCTTCTCCGGCCTCAGTCTCGCGGCGCTGGGCGAGCACGGCCACAAGCTCGCGAGCGCCTAAGGGGCGGGCGCGCTGACGCGGGTGGGGCGCCGCGTCAGCGGCCGGGGGGCAGATATAGTTCGAGTTGGCTAAAATTGCGCGGTTGGACCGTTACTCTGCGCCCGAACTGCCCGTAATCCTCCCCCTCCGTATATACGTAGTATCGCCCCGGCTGCAGCGCCACCGTGAAGCGGCCGTCCGCATCGGTGGTGCTCGCCGCGGCGAGCTGCGTGCGATCCGCAGTCTGCACGTATACCGTGCCTGAGGCGGGGGTGGTCGGCTTGATCGACAAACCTTCCTTCGCGGTATGGACGAGCCGTCCGCTAACGCCCGAGTCCTGCGCGGCGAGATCGTCGCGGACGAAGTTCCGTTGCGAGCATGCGCAGATGGTGAGCGCCATTCCGAGCGTAAGAGCTGTTGCGGCCTTCATACCCCAGAGGATGAGCAATCTTGGGGCCATCGAAACCGCCGTAACTCGGCACAAGCGAGCGTACGAGCCCCGACCTGAACGCGGGGGAAGCCAAACACGCTCCGCTATGCTGGATATGCATCTAGAGGAAAGGAAACTAAGCACCACCGCCCACCCCAACCCCCATCCGCTCCAGACGGCCCGTAGCCGCCGCCTACCGTTCCAGCGCGCTACCGATATCCTCTATCAGATCCTCGGTCGCCTCAAGACCGACCGACAGCCTGACCAAGCCATCTCCGATGCCGGCGCGGGCCCGCTCATCGGGCGGCATCCCCGAATGCGAGGTTCGCGCCGGGCGGGTGACAAGGCTCTCCACGCCGCCGAGGCTTGGCGCGTTCAGCGGCAATCGCAATGCGGAAATTAATCGCTCGGCTGCATCGAGGCCCTGCTTCAGTTCGAAGCTGAGCACTCCGCCGAATCCTTCGAACAGTTCGCGCGCCCGCTGATGGCGCGGATGGCTCTCCAGCCCCGGGTAGTTCACCTTCATCACCGCCGGATGATCTTCAAGGAAGCGTGCGATCCGCAGCGCGCTCTCGTTTTGATAACGCACGCGCACCGCGAGGGTCTTCATTCCGCGATGGAGCAGAAAGCAGGCATGCGGATCGAGCGTGCCGCCGAGATGATTGAGCTTGTGCGTGACTTCGCGAATCAGTTCGGCGCGCCCAATCACCGCACCCGCCACGATGTCCGAGTGGCCGTTGAGATACTTGGTGCAACTGTGCAGCGACAGATCGAAGCCGAGCTCGCAGGGCCGGAAGTTGATCGGGCTGGCAAAGGTGTTGTCGATCATCGAGACCAGGCCATTGGCCCGTGCGAAGCCGGCGATCGCCTTGAGGTCGGCCACTTCGAGCAGCGGATTGCTCATCGACTCCACGTAGATCGCCTTGGTGTTCGGACGCAGCTTGTCGTTCCAGGTTTGCGGACGGTCCGCATCGATGAAGTCGAACGTGATTCCCAGGCGCGGGAAATCCTTGGTGAGCAGATCGTGCGTGCCACCATACAGACAGCTCTGCGCCAGAAAATGGTCGCCGCTGCCCAGCACGGTAAGCAGGGCGGTTGAAATCGCCGCCATCCCGCTGCCTGCGACCAGCGCTGCCTCCGCGTTCTCCAGCGCGGCGAGCTTCTGATGCAGTGCGATGTGATTGGGCGTGTTGTTGAGCCGGATGTAACGCTGGTCGTGGTAGCCGGTGCCATCGACCGTCTCGAAGGTCGAGGACTGAAAGATCGGGATCGCGACCGCGCCGCCAATCTTCGGTTCCGGCTCGCCGGCATGGATGACGCGAGTCTCGATTCGGCTCATCGGTTTGGTCATCGACGTTTCCTGCGTGGGCGCCGCCCTTCTCGCGCTGGGCGCGCGGCCGACGATCGTGGCTTGCTCCGATTATCTACTTCCAGAGCGTGCTCCACCACTGGGCGCCGCTGCCCTGGCGACAAGAGTCTGGCTCGGGTTTCACAGCTGCATGGGCGTCGCTAAGCTAGCGATGTTCGAAGCGCAATGGAGGCATGCAGGCGACGGCATGAGAGTCCTCATCATCGGCGGTGGAATCATTGGCAGCGCAATCGCATGGCGACTGGCGAGCGAGAAGGCGCAGGTCACCGTTTTCGAGCGTGGCCGTCTGGGACAAGAGGCCTCATGGGCCGCGGCCGGGATGATCGCGCCGCAGGCTGAGGCCGAAGGCCCGGGACCGTTCGTCAACTATTGCGTCCGCGCACGGGTGGCTCTGGAAGCCATTCTCGATCGGCTCCGCGCTGAAAGCGGGATCGATCCCGAATACGACGATGCCGGCATGCTCTATGTCGCGCTCAACGCTGACGAGCGCGATCAACTCGCTGCTCGCGCCCGATGGCAGCGCGAGGCGGGGCTGAGTGTCGATGAAATCAGCGGTGCGCAGGCCCGCGCGCTGGCGCCAGTGCTCTCTCCCGAGGTGATCTACGCGCTCAGCTTTCCGACCGACCGCCGGCTCGATAATCGCAAGCTGACGCAGGCCTACGTCAACGCCGCGATGCGGGCGGGGGCGGAATTCGTCGAGGGCGCGCAGGTTGACGAGATTGCCGCGAACGGCGGGACGCCGGCGCTGCGCCTCAGCGACGGATCGACACATCGCGCTGATGCGATCGTCAATGCTGCCGGCGCATGGGCGGCCCAAATCCGCGGTCTGGAAGCCGACCGCATTCCGATGCGCCCGGTGCGCGGGCAGATCATCTGCTTCGAAGCGCGCCCCGGTCTGCTCGGTCCGTCGATATTCTCGATGCGCGGGATCCTCGTGCCCCGGCGCGACGGCCGCATCCTGGCCGGTTCGACGCGCGAGGAAGCCGGCTTCAACAAGAGTGTCACCATGGACGGCATGGAGCGAATCGTTCACGGCGTGCGGTCGCTGGTCGCCGGCCTTGCTGACACGCCGTTTCGCGAGGCATGGGCGGGGTTGCGGCCGGCGACGCCCGACCTCCTGCCGGTGCTTGGTCCGTCGCCGAGCCTTCCCGGCGTCTTCTACGCGGGCGGTCATTTTCGCAGCGGCATCCTGCTCTCGGCTTTGACCGGCGAGTTGATTGCCAACATGGTGCTCGGCCGCCGTCTCGAGATGGATCTGGCGCCGTTTTCTCCGGCGCGCTTCGGCGCGGCGGGCAAGGCAAGCTGATGGCATCGATTCGCGCGCTGGGTATCCTGCGCGATCTTTTTTTCCGCTCGAAGCTCGATGCGGTCGCGGCGGCCGCGGGCGCTGAGATCGTCTACGCGTCAAGCCTCGAGCAGGCGCGCGAGCGATGTGCCGACGGCGCGCCGGCGGTTGTCTTTGCCGACCTGTCCGATGCCGCCTTCCCCGCCTCAGCCATCGCCGAGACGATGCGCGCGGCCGCTCCCGCAGCGCGCCTGATTGGTTTCGCCTCGCATGTCGATCTCAAGCCGCTGCGCGCGGCGCGTGCGGCCGGCTTCGATTTGACGCTCTCGCGCCAAGAGTTCACCGCGCGGCTCGGCGAGTTCCTGCGCGGCTGAACTCCAGTAGCGGCTGCGCTACGGAGAAAAGAATCGCGCCAGCAACGTCAGGTTGGTGCACAAGAAGGCCAGCGGCAGGACCCATCGCGAGTTGCGCCGAATCCGCAACGCCGCCGGCTCGCCCCGCTGCCGCGCGACCACATGCACCGTCATCAACTCGATGACCGACAGGAACACGAACACGTAGCAGGTCAGAAAAAACGCGTCGATGTAGGTCAGATAAGGCACGCGCGGCAAGGTCGACGAGATCGAAAACGCGAAGGCGATTACGGTCAGGATGGTCGTGATCGAGATCTGAATCTGATTGTCGAGGTCCGCGGGGTCGACCCAGAAAACGGTCCACGACAGCACCACCATCAGCAGCAGTGGCAGAAAGATCTTCCAGATATAGAACTGGAATTTGCGGGTCACGAAGATGCGAAAGCGCAGCTCGGGCAGCATCCGGCTGGTGTTGTCGAACTGCGCCTGGCGGCCCTCGAAATCCAGACCGTTGACGTTCCATTGCGCCAGCCCCGCATATGATTCCTTGCTGATCCCGCTGCGCACCCTGTCGCCGGCGAACTCGATGTGATCAGCGTCACTGATAAAGGGCTGCAGATAGACCTCGAGCATCTCCTTGTCGAATGGAAATGGCCGCAAGCGATAGGTCGTCGAGAGGGTCACGTCAAAACGATAGACCTCATCCACCGCTCCGTCCGGGGCCACGCGCACCTCGGTATCGTAGCGTTGATGCGGCTGCACGCCGTTGGTGAACTCAAACTTGGGCCGCCAGATTTGATCGGCTGTGTAGTTATGCACGCGGTCGTGTTGATCGCGAGGCGTGAATGCGAGTCGCGGATCGGACCATCTCGCGAACAGGTAGGCGTCGAACTTGAATCGCTCCTCGACCTCGTCGATGTCGATCAGATTGATCACATAGATGCCGACTGTGACCTTGACCCGACTCCCATCGCTTGAGATCGGCGGCGTCATCAGTATCGAACTCTCCGCGGCGGGCGCGGATGCGGGTGCCAACCCGTGAGCCGCGCTGTTTCCAGCGCTCAGCAGCATGGCGGTCATCACCGCCGCGATCCGCACGCACCTGAATCCGGGGGAATCACTCCTCATCAGCCGCCACCCCTCCTCAGCGCCGATCCGGAGCGGACCAGCCGCCTGCGGACGTGCCTGATCGGTCCGCGCGATGTTATAGGTTAGACGATGCCCGCACCTCCTGCCAGCTTCCACCCCATAGTTCGCGAATGGTTCGAGAGCCGCTTCGCGCGACCCTCGCGCGTCCAGGAGTTGGGATGGCCGGTGATCGCCAGCGGCAGCGACGTGCTGCTCTGCGCGCCGACCGGCAGCGGCAAGACCCTCGCCGCCTTTATGTGGGCGATCGATCGCCTCGTGCATGATGCCGCACAGGGTGCGCTCAGCGACGAAGTGTCGGTGCTCTACGTCTCGCCGCTCAAGGCGCTGGCCAACGATATTCGGTTGAATCTCGAGGAGCCGCTGGAAGGTGTGCGGCGCATCGCGGCCGAGCGCGGCGTGAAACTCGCGGACATCAGGGCCGGGCTGCGCACCGGCGATACGCCGGTGAACGAACGGGGCGCGATGCTGCGCCGGCCGCCGCATATCCTGGTTACGACGCCCGAGTCGTTGTTCATCTTGCTGACCTCGTCGCGCTTCCGCGAGAAGCTGCGCGCGGTGCGCTACGTGATCGTCGATGAGCTGCACGCGCTGGCGGGCAACAAGCGCGGCGCGCATCTGATCGTCACATTGGAGCGGCTGGAGCGGATGATTCTGCAGTCGGGAGCTCCGCGTCCGGTGCGGATCGGACTTTCCGCGACGCTCAATCCAATCCAGCGGCTGGGCGCATTCCTTTTCGGTGGCGACTTCGATGCGCATGGAGCGCGCCATCCGCGGCCATTCGAGATCGTGCGCGCCGACGATGCGCGCCGCGAGCTGGATCTCAAGGTGCTCGCGATGGGCCCCGAGCTCGGCCCGATCGCGAGCCACGAGCATTGGGACGCGATGTACAAGGAGATCGCGCGGCTGGTCGGCGAGCATCGCACCACGCTCATCTTTACGCTGAGCCGCCGATGGGCCGAACGGGTCGCGCTTAATCTGCAGAAGTTGCTCGGCGCGGACGCGGTCCTCGCGCATCATGGCAGCCTCGCGCGCAAGGAGCGCCTCGAGGCCGAGCAGCGCCTGAAACGCGGAGAACTCAAGGCGCTGGTCGCGACCGCCTCGCTGGAGTTGGGCATCGATGTGGGCGCAGTGGATCTGGTCTGCCAAATCGATTCACCCAAGTCGATCTCCGCCGCGATCCAGCGAGTCGGGCGTTCCGGCCACACGCTCGATGCGACCCCGCGGGGGCGGTTCTTCGCGATGAATCTCGACGACCTGATCGAATGCGCTGCCGCGGTGCGCGCGATTCGCCGCGGGCATCTCGATGAGGTCGAAATCCCCGCCGGTTGCCTCGACGTTGCGGCGCAGCAGATCGTCGCGATTGCAGCGGAGGAGGGCGAGATCGCCGAGGATGACTTGCTCGGCATTCTGCGCCGTACCTATACGTTCGCCGATCTCACTGAATGCGAGCTCGGCAAGCTACTCGACGAGCTGGCGGCCGAATTGCCCGAACGGATCATGGGTGCGGCGCCGAAGATTTTTCGTGATCGCAGCAGCGGCCGCATTCGGGCGCGGCGCGCGGCGCGGATGGCGGCGATCACATCGGGCGGCACCATCCCCGAAAGCGGCAACTACGACGTCGTGATCGAATCGACCGGCCGCAAGATCGGCGACGTCGAGGAGGACTTCGCGCAGGAATCGGTGCGCGGCGATGTCTTTGCGCTCGGCTCGATGCCGTGGCAAATCCAGCGCATCTCGCGCGGACGCCTGATGGTCGAAGCGGCCCCCGGCATGGCCCCGTCGCTGCCGTTTTGGCAGACCGAGGCGGGCGGCCGTTCGCCCGCGCTATCGGCGGAGACCTGCGAGCTGCGCCACGAAATCGCCGCGCGGCTGAACGATCCTGCAAGCGCCGCCGCATGGCTCCAGGCCGAATGCGCACTCGATGCGAGTGCGGCGCGCCAAGTGGTCGATTACGTCCGCCGCGGCTTGGAGGCTTTGGGAGCGATCCCGGACCATCGCACCATCATCGCCGAGCGATTCTTCGACGGTCTCGGCGGCACCCAGATAGTGATCCATTCGCCCTTCGGCATCCGCTTCAATCGCGGACTGGGGCTGGCGCTGCGCAAACGGCTTTGCCAGTCATTCGATTTCGAGATCCAAGCCCAAGCCATCGACGACGGGCTGCTGCTTGCGCTCAACTCGCGCCACAGTTTTCCACTCGAGCAAGTCTTCACGATGCTCAATTCGCGCACCGTCGAGGGAGTGCTCACGCAGGCGATGCTGAACGCGCCGATGTTCGAAGTCCGCTTCCGACACGTCGCGACGCGCGCACTGGGTGTGATGCGCAACATGCGCGGGAAGCGCGTGCCGGCCTGGATTCAGCGGCTGCGCGCGCAGGATCTGCTGGTTGCGATCTTCCCCGGCCAGCAGGCGTGCTTTGAGAACAAACCGCCCGTCGTCGAAGTGCCCGATCATTTCATCGCGCGCGAGACCGTGCGCGAATGCCTCGAAACCTCGGCTGACCTGCCGCGCGTTCGCGCAATGCTGGCCGCGATCGAGCGCGGCGAAGTGCGCACGCTTTGCGTCGACTCGATCTCGCCGTCGGTTTTCGCGCATCGCTTGCTGCTCGCCTGGGACTACTCGTTCCTCGACGACGGCGAGCGCGCCAACCGCCGCAGCCGCACGGTGCAGATGAACCGCGGGATGGCCGAGGACGTCTTTCGCAAGGAGGATCTGTCCGAACTGCTCGCGGCCGAAGTCGTCGATCAGGTCGCGGCCGAGGTAACCGGGCTGGCGCCGGGACGGCGCGCGCGCGACGCTGACGAGCTGTACGAGCTGATCCGCGCGCACGGGGCACTGGCTCCAGGCGGGATTACCGACCGCGTGGCCGGCGATGGCCAATCGATGCTCGCCGCGCTCGAATCATCACGGCGCATCATTCGCATACTACTTCAGGGGCCCGCTCCCGAGATGCTGATCGCTACCGAGGACGCTGCGCTCTTCCATGCGGCGTATCCCGATGCGGCGATCTCTTTCGTTCAAGCGAGTGCCGACGCGATCGATCCGGATGCCGCCCGCGAACAAATCGTCCATCGCGCGCTGAAGACTTCGGGTCCCGTGCTAGCCGACGAAATCGCGGCGCGGCTCCAATTGCCGCTGGCCTTGATCGAAGCGGCGCTGGCCTCGCTCGAAGTGAAGGGTGCGATCTTTCGCGGCCGCTTCACGCGCGCTGATCGCGAACAATGGTGCGAGCGTTACAACCTCGAACGGATTCATCGCCTGACGCTGGCCCGTGTGCGCGCCGAGATCGAACCGAGCGCCGATCATGAATTCGCGGCGTTTCGTCTCAGATGGCAGCATGCGGGCGGTGCGGGACTTGCGCCCGGCGCCGATGGCATCGCGGAGGTGCTCGAACAGCTTACGGGCGTCGCGTTTGCCCCGGACTTCTGGGAGAGCGCGATTTTGCCGGCCCGCATCGCCGGCTACCGCCACGAATATCTCGACCTGCTGTGCGTCAGCGGACGCATGCAATGGGTAGCCGTGCCGGAAGACGGCGGTGCCGCGGAATTCCCCTCGCGCGTCGCCTTCGTCGCACGCAGGCAAGCCTTACGCCCATCTCATGTCGCCGCGCCAGCCGCTGTCGATGCGAAGGACGAGGCCGTCTTCGAAACATTGCGCGGCGGCGGCGCGCAATTCCTCGATGAACTCGCGGATCGCGCCGCAATCTCGGAGCGCGATGCGCTGCGGTCGTTGTGGCGTCTGGCCGCGGCCGGACGCGCCACCAACGATAGCTTCGGCCCGCTGCGATTTCTCAGTTCTTCGCCCGAAGCCCAGCGCGTACTCGAGCATCCGCAACGCCGCGTCTCGACCAAGCATGACGCGGCCATCCGCGCGCGGCTCAAATCAAGTCTCGCCGGACGATGGTCGCCGATCGTTGCGGCGGCTCGCGGCGTGGCTGACGGCGCCGATCCGGCGCGCGAGGCGGCCATGATGCTGTTGGCACGCAACGGCATCTTGTCTCGCGAGATGCTTGCGCTCGAATCGCAGCCGTTCTCATGGCATGACCTCAGCTTTGCGCTGCGCCGTCTCGAATACGCCGGCACCATCCGCCGCGGCTACTTCGTGCGCTCGTTGTCGGGCGAGCAGTACGCGCTACCGGAAGCGATCCAGATGCTGCGCGAAGCGCGCGCACTCAACCCGGCGCGCGAGCGGCCAATCGCCCTGAGTGCCGCCGATCCGGCCAACGCATACGGCGCGTTGCTGCCCGGATGCGGCATCGCGCGCGACGCCGCCAATCTGATCGTGATCCGCACAGGGCGGGTGGTTCTCGGCCTGGCGGGCCGCGATCTGATCACGCTGGGGGAAGTCGACGATGAGGCGTTCAGCGCCGCGCTCGTCGCGCTGATGGCGATGAAGCCCAAGCTCACGATCGCGACGATTGACGGCTGCCCAGCGCTGACCTCGGCGCGTGTCGGATTGCTGGCCGCGATGCGCTTTCATTCCGATGGCCGCGCGCTGATCTTTGACGGGCTGCCCGGCCCGGCTCCGGCTCGTGCCGGCGCGACGCACGCCGCCGCCACTTGAACGCGGCAAAGCCTAGCGAATCGGCGTGCGCTGCGGCTCGATCGCGAGTTCGATCGGGCAGACGCCGGCGGGCGCGTCGATCACCTGAAGCACGGCGCGCGCAACTTCCTCGGGGCGCAGCATGAGGCTGCGATCCATGCGCTTATTGTTCGGAATCAAGGAAGTGTCCACGAGCCCCGGAACGATGACTGCGACCTTTACGCCAGCGTCGCGCACCTCGGCGAAGCACGCGTGCGTGAACGCGATCAGACCCGCCTTCGCGGCGGCGTAGGCGGCCTCGCCCGGCGCATTGTTGCGTGCCGCCATCGAGGCGATGTTCACAATCGCGCCCGCGCCGCGCTTGATCATCTGCGGCAGCGCGAGCCGCGCTAACACGATCGGCGCGCGCAGGTTGACCGCGATGATGCGATCAAGGTCCGCGAGCGCCATTTTCGCCAGCGGTGTGCGCGCCGGCGCCCATCCCGCATTGTTAACCAGCACATCGATGCGGCCGAAGTGCTCCAGCGCCGTCTCGATTAGCGCATCGGCGCTGTCTTCATCGGCGAGATCGGCCAGCACGATTAGCGATCGCTTCGCCTCAAGCCCGCTTTGGGAGCGAGTTTCCGCAAGCTCCACGCTGGTTCGCGCTGCGAGGCACAAGTCGAACCCGTGCGCCGCGAGTTCCAACGCGATCGCGCGCCCGATCCCGCGCCCCGCGCCGGTGACGACCGCGACCGGCGGTTTATCGTCTTCTGCCATCGGCTCGCGTGCCATTGCCGGAGGCTTCAGTCTTGCGCCGATCCACCATCTCGCACAAACTGGCCGTGATAGTCACTGCGCAAGCGGCGGTTGCAGATGGGCGGCAGGAGTCTCGCATGAATCCGCAGGTCTTTCGCGAGTACGATATCCGCGGCGTGGTCGAAGATGACTTCGACGACGACTTCGTCGTCGACCTTGGCCGCGCCTACGCGACGATTCTCCATCGCGCTGGCAAGAAGACGGTGACGGTCGGCCGCGATTGCCGCCTCTCTTCCGATCGCCTTTTCAACCTGCTGCTCGAAGGACTGCTGCCCGCCGGAATCAACGCGGTCGAAGTCGGGATCGTGGCTACGCCGCTGCTCTACTTCTCGGTGGCGCACTGGAACATGGACGGCGGCGTGATGATCACGGGCAGCCACAACGCCGCGGAATACAACGGTTTCAAGCTCGGCGTCGGGCCCTCGACGATCTACGGTGCGGAGATCCAGGAGTTGCGCGGGATCCTCGAACGCCGCGAGTTCACGACCGGCAAAGGCCGTGGCACGCTGACCTCACGTCCGGTGTTGCCCGACTATCGCGAATACATCAAGAATCACTTTAGATTTGATCGCCCGCTCACCGTCGCAGTCGATGCCGGCAACGGAACCGGCGGGGTCGTGGCCGTGCCGCTGATGCGCGAGATGGGCCTCAAGACGATCGAGCTGTTCATCGAGATGGACGGCCGCTTCCCCAACCATCATCCGGACCCGACGGTCGAGAAGAACATGCAGGACCTCATCGCCGCGGTGAAGACCAACAAGGCCGACGTCGGAATCGCATACGACGGTGACGCCGACCGCATCGGCGCGGTCGACGAGAATGGCAAGATTGTTTGGGGCGACGAGCTGCTGATCGCCTTCTCGCGTGCGATCCTCAAAGAGAAGCCCGGCGCCACGATCATCGGCGAGGTCAAGTGCTCGCGCAAGATGTACGATGATATCGCGCGCCATGGCGGCCGCCCGATCATGTGGAAGACCGGCCATTCGCTGCTCAAGGCCAAGCTCAAGGAGGAGCATGCGGCGTTGGCTGGCGAGATGAGCGGGCACATGTTCTTCGCCGATCGTTACTACGGCTTCGACGACGCGATTTATGCATCCTTCCGGCTGCTCGAGATCATTGCGCGCGAAGGTCGCGGGCTCGGCGCGATCCTCGCCGATCTGCCCAAGAGCCGCATCACGCCGGAGATTAGGCTCGATTGCCCCGACGATCGCAAGTTCGAAGTAGTGCGCAGGGCTGCCGAATACTTCCGCGCGCATTACGAAGTAATCGAGATCGACGGCGTGCGCGTCAACTTCCCTGACGGATGGGGCTTGGTGCGCGCGTCCAACACGCAACCGGCGCTGGTGATGCGTTTTGAAGCCGGCGACGATGCGAAGCTGGGGGAGATCCGCACGCTGTTCGAGGACAAGCTCAGGGAGTTCGGCGCGATTTGAGGCGTTCGTCGCGGCGGGCGCATCCTTTCGGCGCGCAGGCCGCAGTGCTGATAATCGCTGGCGGCCGCGGCACTCGCCTGTGGCCGGAGACCCGCGTCACGCGGCCCAAGCCGCTGCTGCGCCTGAGCGGCCGCCGCTCACTCATCGAAGAGACCATCGCGCGCCACCAGCCGCTGGTTCCGCGCGAGCGCATTTTCGTGCTCGTTCCGCGCTCGCAAGCGATTTTCTTCCGTCGCGCGCTGCGCGGCGTACTCGCACGCGGCAACCTGCTGATCGAGCCCGAGGAGCGCGGCACGACGGTCGCGATCGCATACGGATGCGCGCTGATTCGGCGGCGGCTGGGCGAGGTGATGCTCGCGGTGATGCCGGCCGATCACTACGTTGCGCCGCCGGCCGCCTTCAGGCGTACGCTGCGCACGGCGCTGAAGCTGGCGAGCCGACACCGCACGATCGCATTGATTGGCGTGCGTCCGGCGCGTCCTGATCCCGGCTACGGTTATTTCCAAATCGGGGCACCGCTGGACGGCGGCTATCGCGTCGTGCGCTTCGTCGAAAAGCCCTCGATCCGGATTGCGCGGCGGATGATTCGATCGGGCCGATTCCTGTGGAACGCCGGGATGTTCGTGATGAGCAGCCAGACGCTGGCCGCGCGCCTGGGCGAGCACTGCCCGGCGCTGGCCGCGGCTATGGGCCAGTTCAGTGCTTCCGCGTCGGGCGCCCGCCAGCTTTACGCGCGGCTGCGTTTCGACTCATTCGATCGCGCGGTGATCGAGAAGAGCGCGGGCACGCTGGCGGTGCGCGCCGGGTTCCAATGGCATGACGTCGGCAGTTGGGAGGGGCTGTGGGAGGCGATGCGCGGCGATCAGCGCAACGTACTTGCCGGCCGCGTGCTCGCACTTGATTCCGACGGTATCTTTGCCCGTGCCGACAATCGCCTGATCGTAATCCTGGGGGTCGAAGATCTCATCGCGATCGATACCGGGGACGCGTTGTTGATCGCGCGCCGCTCGCGCTCGCAGGACGTTCGCCGCGTGACCGACGAGCTCGCGCGCGGCGGTCTGCACCGCTATCTATGAATCTCGCCGTCGGCGGCCGGAGACGCCGCCTAGATGGCGCTAGTCGAGCGCCTGGGGATCGCACTTGAGCACGAGCTTGCGCAGCGTACTGCCGAGCTCCGCGTCCTCTTCGGCGATGGCGCGCAGCCGATCGGTCACTGCGGCGTTGGTGCGCTCCCATCTCGAGGCGAGTTTGCCCAGCGTCATGCCGATTTCCGAGAGTAGGCCGAGATCGGCGCTGAGACGCTCCCAGTCGTTGGATCCTTCGTGAACCGGCAGTTGCGGCAGCTTCGCCCACACGCGATGCTCGGCGAGAATCGCGCTGAGGCTGCGATGGTGCTGATGCTCTTTGTCCGCGATCTCCTCGATCACCGGCTTCATCTGCGCATAGCGGCAACGCGCAGCGTGACGGCGCAGCCGCTCCATGAGCCCCTGCGAGTCACCTGCGACCGCGGCGAGCGTCGCCAGCAGGCGGGCCTCCGCAGAGATCGAAGTGCGTATTTTCTCCAGAATTCCCACGAAATCCGCCGAGCGTTCGATGCTCCCGCTTTCCGATATTGACAGAAGCCTCGACGCCTTAATCAGCGCGCCAAACTATCGGCACCCGTATGCAAGCGTCAAGTGCGGCGTGCGGGCGCGCAGCAGGAAGCCGGCTTTCAACGCGCGGCCTTTTTTTCGTATCATTAGGCTGACTGATTGCTCGCATCCGGCGCCGCGAAAATGGAACTCAAAACCATCGCGATCGAGAAACCCGCTGACACCAACTTGATTCTTGGCCAGGCGCATTTTGTAAAGACCGTCGAAGATCTATACGAAGCGCTGGTCCAATCGGTTCCGGGGATCAAGTTCGGTGTCGCGTTCTGTGAAGCGTCGGGACCCTGCCTGATCCGCCATACCGGCACGGATGCCGGGCTGGAGGAGGCCGCGATCGGCATAGCCCAGGCGATCGGCGCCGGCCATCTCTTCGTGATCATTCTGGGCAACGCCTTCCCGATCAATGTGCTCAACGCAATTAAGGGGGTGCCCGAGGTATGCCGTGTCTTCTGCGCCACCGCCAATCGCGTCAGTGCGATCGTCGCGATCGAGGATGACGGGCGCGGAGTGCTGGGAGTGATCGATGGCAGTTCGCCGCTCGGCATCGAAGGCGAGCTGGAACGCACCGAGCGCCACGCGATGTTGCGGCGCTTCGGCTACAAGCAATAGTCCCGTCTCCGCCAGCGCCGCGCCGCCTTCAGTCGCCCGCCAGGCCGCCACAAGATAGAATCGACTCGGCCCGCGAGGGATCGGCGGGTACGAGTGAGCGGCTGATGGGTGTGCGCGGGAACAAGGCGAGAGTCCGGAGATATTTGGCGACTGCGCGCCGGCATTGGCGCGGGATCGCGGTCGGCACATTCCTGGTCTCAACCTTCGCGCTCGGCTTCTACCTCGCGCAGCTCTACGTCGAGATCTCCGCGATGATCGAGCAGCGCGCCGGCGCGCTGACCTCGTCCATCTACTCCGCGCCGCTGACGCTTGAGCCGGGGGCGGACCTCGATCAGCTGCGGTTACGCGAGCGGCTCGAGCGGCTGGGCTACATCAAGGTCGATCGCATCGCGAATCCCGGCGAGTACGCCGAGACACCGGGCGCGCTCACTATCTATGCGCGAGGGTTTGCTCTGGGCGCGCAGCGCTTCGCACCCACCCGGATCGAGCTTAAGGACAATGGCGGCAAGATCGCCGCGATCAGCGACTGGACCGGCGCCGCGAAGAGCGCGGCGATGCTCGAGCCGCAGGTGATCGGACGGCTGATGCCCGACGCGCCCGCTGAGAGGGTCGAAGTACAGCTCGACCAGCTC